>NZ_CP117411.1:662500-1325000 GCF_028607085.1 Sphingomonas naphthae
TTCGGCGGCGGTGTTGCTGGCGTCGGCGGCGGCGTTCTGCTGGGCCTGTTTGGAGCAGCCCGCGAGCGCGATCACCAGCGCCAGAGCGGTCAATTTCCGCATCAATATGATCCCTTTGTCATGGGTTCCCCTGTCCCGCCACGGGGCGGGTGCATTTGACGCGAGGGTAACCCGTTGATCCATCCCGCGCAATGCGGCCGGAAATCAGGGCTTCGGCGGCGAGGCGGGCGGCGTCTTGGCGGCATCGCCCACCGGCGTCGGCACGTTTTCGGCGGCCGGGGCCGGCGTGGTCGCGCCATCGGCGGCGGTCGGCACGATCGGGTCGTCGGCGCCGGGGGCTGGGGCTGGGGCCGGGGCAGGGGCGGCGCTGCCGCCGTCCGCCGCGCTGGGCACGATCGGTTCGTCGGCGCCGGCCGGCGTGCCGCCATCGGCCTCGGTCGGCACGATCGCGTCGTCGTCGCCGCCGGCATCCTCCTGATCGAGGATCTGGGCGCGGCGCCCTTGCAGATAGGCCGAGCGCGCGGCCGCATAGGGATCGAGGCTCGATTGCAGGAAGGCGTCGCCGCCGCTTTCGATCAGGTCGGATCGGGCGGAGATGATCTGCACCGCGCGCACCGCCAGCCTCTGTGTGCGCGTCAGGCCGCTGTTGTTGAGCGCGATCACGAACGGATCGGCGAAGAAGGCGACGCCCGATCCGATGCCGTCCCGCATGGTCGACGGGCCGAGCAGCGGCAGGACGAGATAGGGCCCACCGTTGGCGCCCCATACGGCGAGCGTCTGGCCGAGATCCTCGCGTGCGGGCTTCAGGCCCATCTTGCTGGCATGATCGAACAGGCCGCCGATGCCGATCGTGGTGTTGATGACGAAGCGGCCGAGCGTGCGCACCGCACGATCGGGTTTGCCCTGGAGGACGTTGTTGATGAACGACCAGGGCTCGCTGAGATTCGAGAAAGCGTTCGACACGCCCTGCCGCGCTACCTTCGGCGCCACCGCGCGATAGACGCTGGTGACGGGCTTGATGAGCACCTTGTCGGCCGCCTGGTTGACTCCCCAGACGCCTCGGTTGAACTTCTCCAGCGGATCGCGCTCCGCCAGACGATCGGTGCCGACGGTGGCGCAACCGGAAAGGAGCGCGAGCGCCGCTACGGCGGAAAAGCTACGCGCCGAAAGGGTTTTGGTCATGGCCATTTGCCTGCCATAGCCCCCGCCACCGGGCAAGTCGCTTGACCGCATATAAAGACATCTTTATGTCTCAATTTCTATGGTTGCCCCGCTCGCCGTCTTCCGTGCGCTTGCCGATCCGACGCGCCTGCGCATCCTGGCGCTGTTGCGGCAGATGGAGCTGTCGGTCAGCGAACTGGCTCAGGTGCTGGGGCAGAGCCAGCCACGCGTCTCGCGCCATGTGAAGATTCTGGGCGACGCGGGCCTCGCCGATCGCCGCAAGGAGGGCAGCTGGCTGTTCCTGCGGCTCGGCCCGGCGGTGGCGGACGGCGCTCTGTTCGCGGCGATCGACGGGTGGGACGATCGGGTCGCCGATGCCTGGGTGACGGCCGACGCGGCGCGGCTGGCGGCGGTGCGGGCGGATCGCACGGCGGCGGCCGAGGACTGGTTCGCGGCCCATGCGGCGGAATGGGATGCGATGCGCTCGCTGCACGTGGCCGAGGCGGACGTGGAGGCGGCGATCCAGCGCGTGCTGGGCGATCGCCCGGTCGGCCGGATGGTCGATATCGGCACGGGCACGGGGCGCATCCTCGAATTGTTCGCGGGCGAGGCGACGGGCGCGCTCGGCATCGATCGCAGCCCGGAAATGCTGCGGATCGCCCGCGCCAAGCTGGGCGAGGTGGCCGGCGCCGAGCTGCGGCAGGGGGATATGTACGCCCTCCCGATCGAGGATCGGGCGGCGGATACGGTGGTGCTGCATCAGGTGTTGCATTACGCCACCCAGCCCGAGGCGGCGGTGGCGGAAGCGGCGCGGCTGCTCGACGGCGAGGGGCGGCTGCTGGTCGTCGATTTCGCCGCGCACGACCGGGAGGAATTGCGGGTGAAGGACGCGCACACCCGCCTGGGCTTCGACGACGCGCAGCTTGCGGGCTGGATGCGGGCGGCGGGGCTGGAGGCCGGCGCGCCGGTCGAATTGCGCGGCGGCGCACTGACGGTGAAATTGTGGCTGGGCGTGAAGCCGGCCGGAACACGATTGAAGGTGGTATCGGCATGAGTATTTCGGTTGCCCAGCTCGAAGAGGCCCGCCGCGCGCTCGATGCGCCGCTCTATGCGGATCTGTCGGGCGATTTCGACCTGTCCTTCGAATTCTTCCCGCCCAAGACGGAGAAGATGGAAGAGACTTTGTGGGGCGCGATCCGCACGCTGGAGCCGCTGGCGCCGCGTTTCGTCTCGGTCACCTATGGCGCGGGTGGATCGACCCGCGAGCGGACCCATGCCACCGTCGAGCGGGTCGCGCGCGAGACGGGCATCCAGGCCGCCGCGCACCTCACCTGCGTCGCCGCCAGCAAGGCCGACATCGCCGAGGTGGCGGAGGAATATTGGAATGCGGGCGTGCGCCATATCGTGGCGCTGCGCGGCGATCCGCAGGTGGCGGGCACGAAATTCGAGGCGCACCCCGAGGGCTATGCCGGCGCCGCCGAGCTGGTCGAAGGGCTGCTGAAGCTGCACCCGTTCGAGATTTCGGTCGCCGCTTATCCCGAGGCGCACCCGGAAGCGATCAGCCAGCAGGCCGATATCGATCATCTCAAGCGCAAGATGGATGCCGGCGCCAACCGCGCCATCACGCAATTCTTCCATTCGCCCGACACCTTCTTCCGCTTCCGCGATCGCGCGGTGGCGGCGGGCATCACGACCGAGATCGTCCCCGGCATCATGCCCGTTTCCAACTTCGCGGGCATGAAGAGGATGTCGGCGATGTGCGGCACCGATATCCCGGCGTGGATGGGCCATATCTTCGAGGGGCTCGACGATCATCCCGCCGCGCGCCAGCTCGTCGCCGCGACGGTGGCGGCCGAATTGTGTCGCAAGCTCTATGCCGGCGGCGTCCGACAGTTCCACTTCTACACGCTCAACCGCGCCGAACTCGCCTTCGCCATCTCGCACCTGCTGGGCAAGCGGGCGGCGGTGGCCAAGCCGGTCGAAGCGGCGGCCTAAGGAAACATCCCATGCTGACCCCCTCCGCCGCCGCCCGCCGTTTCCGCGAGGAAGCCGCCAAGCGCATCCTCATCACCGACGGCGCCTTCGGCACGATGATCCAGACCTACAAGCTGAGCGAGGCCGACTATCGCGGCGACTATGACCTCGCCGACGATCAGAAGGGCAACAACGACCTGCTCGTGCTGACCCGGCCCGACGTGATCGACGAGATCACCCGCGCCTATCTGGATGCTGGTTCGGACATAGTCTCGACCAACACGTTCAACGCCAACCTCATCAGCCAGGGCGATTATTCGGCGCTGCATCTGGTGCGCGACATGAACCTCGTGTCGGCACAGAACGCCCGCAAGGCGGCGGACGAATATGAGGCGCGCGACGGGCGCCCGCGCTTCGTGGCGGGTGCCATGGGGCCGACCAACAAGACGCTGTCGCTCTCGCCCGACGTTAACGATCCCGGCTTCCGCGCGGTGACGTTCGACGAGGTGAAGGCGATCTACGCCGATCAGGCCGAGACGCTGCTGGAGGGTGGCTGCGACTTCATCCTGATCGAGACGATCTTCGACACGCTCAACGCCAAGGCCGCGATCATGGCGGTGCTGGAATTGCAGGACAAGCTCGGCCGCGAGATCCCGATGATGATCTCGATGACGATCACCGACATGTCCGGCCGCAACCTCTCGGGCCATTCGGTCGAGGCTTTCTGGTACATGATCCGCCACGCCAAGCCGCTGACGGTGGGCCTCAACTGCGCCTTCGGGGCCGATCTGATGCGCCCGCATGTGCAGGTGCTGTCGGGCATCGCCGATACCCTGCTGATGGCCTATCCCAACGCCGGGCTGCCCAACGATCTGGGCGCCTATGACGAGTTGCCCGCCAAGACCGGCGAGCTGATCGCGGAGTGGGTGGAAAACGGCCTGCTCAATGTGGTCGGCGGCTGCTGCGGCACGACGCCGGGGCATATCGCGGCGATGGCGAAAGCCGCCGCCGGCGCCCCGCCGCGCGCGCTGCCGACGCCGAAACCCGCGATGCGGCTGACCGGTCTCGATCCGTTCGAGCTGGCGGCGTGAAAGAATAGGCTGTCATGCTGAACTTGTTTCAGCATCCAGCCATCCCCTCCCACCGCCGCGCCTGTTGCACGATGGACCCTGAAACAAGTTCAGGGTGACGAAGAAGAAAGAGCCAATGGCCACCGCCCCCGAACCCGTCTCCCGCGCCAATTTCGTCAATATCGGCGAGCGTACCAACGTCACCGGATCGGCGGCGTTCAAGAAGCTCATCATGGCCGGGGATTATACCCGGGCCGTCGAGGTCGCGCGCCAGCAGGTCGAGAATGGCGCGCAGGTGGTCGACGTCAACATGGACGAGGGTCTGCTCGACGCCGAGTTCGCGATGACGACCTTTCTCAAGCTGATCGCCGCCGAGCCCGATATCGCGCGCGTGCCGATCATGGTCGACAGCTCCAAGTGGAGCGTGATCGAGGCGGGGCTGAAGTGCGTCTCCGGCAAGCCGATCGTCAATTCGATCAGCATGAAGGAGGGCGAGGAGGCGTTCCTCGCATCGGCGCGCAAGGTGATGGCCTATGGCGCCGCCGTGGTGGTGATGGCGTTCGATACGGTCGGCCAGGCCGACACCAAGGACCGCAAGGTCGAGATCTGCAAGCGCGCCTACGGTCTCCTCATGGGCATCGGCTTTCCGCCCGAGGACATCATCTTCGATCCCAACATCTTCGCGGTGGCGACGGGCATCGAGGAACATGACAATTACGGCGTGGACTTCATTGAGGCGTGCCGCGAAATCCGCGCGCTCTGCCCGCACGCGCATATCTCGGGCGGCCTCTCGAACCTGAGCTTCTCGTTCCGAGGCAACGAGCCGGTGCGCCGGGCAATGCACTCGATCTTCCTCTACCACGCCATCCCCGCCGGCATGGACATGGGCATCGTCAACGCCGGCCAGCTCGACGTGTACGACACGATCGACCCGGAGCTGCGCGAGGCGGCCGAGGACGTCATCCTCAACCGCCCCAACCGCCCCGACAAAGGCTTCGAGACGCCGACCGAGCGGCTGATCTCCATCGCCGAGCGCTTCAAGGGCACCGATGCGGTGGCCGAGAAGGCCGCCGAGGAATGGCGCGGCTGGCCGGTGGTCAAGCGGATCGAACATGCGCTGGTGAAGGGCCTCGACGCGCATGTCGTCGACGATACCGAGGAGGCGCGGCAGGAGATTTTCGCGCGCGGCGGCCGGCCGATCGAGGTGATCGAAGGCCCGCTGATGGATGGCATGAACGTCGTCGGCGACCTGTTCGGCGCGGGCAAGATGTTCCTGCCGCAGGTGGTGAAATCCGCCCGCGTGATGAAGAAGGCCGTCGCCCACCTGCTCCCCTATATCGAGGCGGAGAAGGAGAAGAACGCCGACACGCGCGGCAAGGGGCGCATCATCATGGCGACCGTGAAGGGCGACGTGCACGATATCGGCAAGAATATCGTCGGCGTCGTGCTCCAGTGCAATGGCTTCGAGGTCGTCGACATGGGCGTGATGGTGCCGTGGATGGACATCATCAAGGCCGCGCAGGACAACAATGCCGACATGATCGGCCTGTCGGGCCTCATCACCCCATCGCTCGACGAGATGGTGACGGTGGCGGCCGAGATGCAGCGCAAGGGCATGACCATGCCGCTGCTGATCGGCGGGGCGACCACCTCCAAGGTTCACACCGCGCTGCGTATCGCGCCGGCCTATGCGGGGCCGGTGGTGCATGTGCTGGATGCCAGCCGCGCGGTCGGCGTCGCCTCGACGCTCGTGTCGGATACCCAGCGCGACGCCTTCGTCGAAAAGACGGCGGCCGATTACGAGGCGGTCCGCATCGCCCGCGAGGGCAAGGGGCAGAACGATCTCGCCCCGCTCGCCGACGCGCGCGCCAACGCCTTCCCCTTCATCGAGGCGCAGAAGGCGCCCGCGCCGCTCAAGCCCGGCACGCACGTCTATGAGGATTGGGATCTCGCCGACCTGCGCGACTATATCGACTGGACGCCCTTCTTCCGCGCCTGGGAACTGGCGGGCAATTACCCCGCCATCCTGGAGGACGAGATCGTCGGCGAGAGCGCGCGGAGTCTGTGGGCCGACGCGCAGGAGATGCTCGACACGATCATCGCCGAAAAGTGGCTGACGGCGAAGGGCGTGGCGGGCCTGTGGCCTTGCCGCCGCGAGGGCGACGATATCATCGTCACCTTCGAGGGTGCCGACGTGCCGCTCGCCATGCTCCGCCAGCAGATCAAGAAGCGCGAGGGGCGGCCCAACATGTGCTTGGCCGATTTCGTGTCACCGCAGGGCGACTGGATCGGCGGCTTCGCGGTGACGGCCGGCCACGGCATCGACGCGCATCTGGCGCGCTTCAAGGCGACGCACGACGATTATCGCGACATTCTGCTGAAGGCGCTGGCCGATCGTCTGGCCGAGGCGTTCGCCGAACGCCTCCACCTCCACGTCCGCGCCGATCTGTGGGGCTATGCGGCGGGCGAGCAACTGACCAACGAGGCGCTCATCAAGGAGCAATATCGCGGCATCCGCCCGGCGCCCGGCTATCCGGCCTGCCCGGATCACAGCCTGAAGCCGATCCTGTTCGATCTGCTGAAGGCGACCGACGCGACCGGCATCACCCTGACGGAGAGCTTCGCGATGCTGCCGACGGCGGCGGTATCGGGCTTCTACTTCGGCCACCCCGACGCGGCCTATTTCGGTGTCGCGCGGATCGGCGAGGATCAGGTGGCGGACTATGCCGAACGGCGCGGCGTCGATCGCGATACGGCCGAACGGTGGCTGCGGCCCAACCTGCATTGAGCGGCGGACCGGGCTCGAGGATGAGCTAGCCTCCGCGACTTCACAGCCGTGATGTCGGATCACGGGGCTGTCCTACATGGCTCGTATCTGCCAAGGGGCTGCCGCGACGCCGCCTGCGGCCCGATGACTCGGGCCGGCCGGGGCGGCGATGGACTATCGAGGGTGTCGACATGCTGATCGCGGTGCTGCCGGGGGATGGGATCGGGCCGGAGGTGACGGCCGAGGCCGTGCGCGTGCTGGAAATGGTGTGCGGCGATCGGCTGACGTTCAAGAGCGCGCCCGTCGGGGGCGCGGCCTACAAGGCGTCGGGCCATCCGCTGCCGCCCGCGACGCTCGATCTGGCCAAGCGGGCCGACGCGATCCTGTTCGGCGCGGTCGGCGATCCCGATTGCGACAGCCTGGAACGCGCACTGCGCCCAGAGCAGGCGATCCTGGGGCTCCGCAAGGAACTCGCCCTGTTCGCCAACCTGCGCCCCGCGCGGCTGTTCCCCGAACTGGCCGATGCCTCGGCGCTCCGCCCCGAAGTCGCCAGCGCGATCGACATGGTGATCGTGCGAGAGCTGAACGGCGACGTCTATTTCGGCGAGAAGGGGATGCGCAAGACCGCCTCCGGCCGCCGCGAAGGCTATGACATCATGTCCTATAACGAGGACGAGGTGGCGCGCATCGCCCACAGCGGCTTCCGCACGGCGCAGGCGCGGCGCGGCAAGCTGTGTTCGGTGGACAAGGCCAATGTGCTGGAAACCTCGCAGCTGTGGCGCGACGTGGTGATCGAGATTTCGGCCGAATATCCGGACGTGGAACTCAGCCACATGTATGTCGACAACGCGGCGATGCAGCTGGTGCGCAACCCCGGCCAGTTCGACGTGATCGTCACCGGCAACCTCTTCGGCGACATCCTCTCCGATCAGGCGAGCATGTGCGCCGGCTCGATCGGGATGCTGCCCTCGGCCTCGCTCGATGCGGGCGGCAAGGGCCTTTACGAGCCGATCCACGGCTCGGCGCCCGATATCGCGGGGCAGGGCAAGGCCAATCCGCTGGCGACGATCCTGTCGGCGGCGATGATGCTGCGCTACTCGCTGGGCATGGCCGAGGAGGCCAACCGGATCGAGGTGGCGGTGGCGACGGCGCTGGCCGGCGGCGCGCGATCGGCCGATCTGGGCGGCGCGATGACGACCACGCAGATGGGCGACGCGGTGCTGGCGGCGCTATAGGCCGTTCAACTCCCCGGCGTCACCAGAAACTGCTCGAACCGCCCGTCCTGCCCCAGTTCGGACATGGTCGAGATGTTCAGCTTGCGCTCGCCATAGCTCACCACATACCCCCGCACGACGAAGCCGCCGCGTAGCCGTGGCGCCCCGCGCGTGGCGAAGGCGGTCGGTTCGCCCAGCGAGCCCAGGCTGTCGCGATAATCCGCCTGCACCCCGGCCGTGTAATAGTAATTGGCGTCCTCGGTCAGCATCGCCCGGTCGAGCATGCCCTCGCGCAACTGGTCATACACCTTGCGCGCCATCGCGGTGCGCGCGGTCTCGTCCAGCCCGGTCGAGGCGGTCTTGCGATCGGGGAAGAGGATGTCGCCGATGCCGTCGGCGATGCGGCTTTGCGCGTCGCCGAACCAGGCGTTCACCGCCACCACGATCGCGGCCTTGTCCTCCACGAACACGCGATTGGTGGTGAGGAAGCCGACCGCCTCGCCGCCATGCTCCACCGTCGCCCGCTTCTTCACCTCCGCCAACGTCACGCCCAGCCCGTAATGGGTCGAGGCGCCGTCAGTGAGCTTCACCGCCTGCTCCTGCTCGGCCCAGTCCTTCGCCGGCAGGCCCTTGCGCTCGATCCGGGCGATATCCCATTTGGCGAGGTCGGGCGTGCTCATCGAAAGCTCGCCCGCCGCATAGAGCCAGCCGCTGGCCGGCGGCGTCTCCACCTTCACGGGCCCCAGCGCGGCGCGGGTATAGCCCTGCGGATAGCCCTTGCCCGTCGCCAAATCCTGATCGATCGCATCGATGCCGAGCGGATCGAGCAGCCTGTTCTTCAGGAACGGCACCAGCTCCATGCCCGACAATTTCTCGACGATCAGCCCCGCCACGACATAGCCGGTGTTGGAATATTGCCACTGGCTGCCGGGCTCGAAATCGAGCGGCTTCCTGGCCCAGCGATCGACGATGCCCTGCGGGCTGGTCGGCGTCGCCATCGCCGCGAAGCTGAAATCCTGCGGCCAATAATCCTGCAGGCCCGAGGTGTGCGCCAGCAACTGCCGGATCGTGATCCGATCGCCCCCGGTGATGCCGGGCAGATACTTGGCAATTGTGTCGTCGAGCGAGAGCTTGCCCTCGTCGCGCAGCAGCAGGATGGCGGCGGCGGTGAATTGCTTGGAGACCGAGGCGATCTGGTATTTCGTCTTGATGTCGGCCGTGGCGATCGTTTCCGATTGCTTGCCATAGGCCTTGGCGAAGGCGATCTTCCCGCCGCGCACCACCGTCACCGATGCCGATGGCACCCCCGTCGCGGCCAGCGCCTCGCCGACGAGCGTGTCGACCTGGGCGCTTTCGGCGGCGGTGAAGCTCTGCGCGGCGACGGGCGCGGCGGCGGCCAGCGCGGCGCCGGCGAACAGGCTGGAAACGATCGACAGTCGCACGCGATTCACCCCTCTGGCGGCCAAGGCCCAAGGCCTGCGTGGGTGGCAGATCGGGGGCGTGGTGAACAATCGAAATCGCACAGCCCGCCGAACGCCGCACCAACCCAATATGGTTTCGACACGGTTAACCATTTCGTTAGGGTTTCCGCTCTAGTCGGCTGTACCGATATGACCCAAGGGGACGGGTGGACGTGGACGTAACGCGGCGGTGGACGAGGCCCGGTTCGGGGGCGATGGTGCGGCTGGGGACGATGGCGCTATTCGTCTTCGCGACGGCGCTCGGCGGTATCCTGCTGACCCTCGCGGGGCATCGTATCGCTTCGCTGTGGCTGGCCAACGCCGGGGCGCTCGCGATCGTCCTGCGCAGTCCGCGCCCGGAGCGCGGGGCGCTCTATGTCGTCGGTTTCCTCGCCAACGTGGTCGCCAATCTGGCAGTGGGCGATCATAGCCCGCTCGCCGTCGCCATCGCGGGTTGCAACCTGCTGGAGGTATGGCTGTGCGTCCGCCTGCTCGGTCCGCTCGATCTGGGCGCCGGTACGCATATGACGGTGCCGCACCTGTTCCGTTTCCTCGGCGTCGGGCTGCTCGCGCCGGCGCTCTCGGCGATTCCCGCTGGCCTGTTGCTGGCCTTCGCTTCCGATCAGGCGGCGGGCGCGGTGATGGGGCGCTGGTTCATCGCCGACGCGCTCGGCCTGCTCACCCTCACCCCGCTGCTGCTGTCGGTCCGCCGTTCCGATCTGCTCGCGATCGGCCGGCCGCGCGCCGCGCTGGAGGCGGTGGCGATCATCGGCCTGACCGGCGCGATCACCGCCTTCGTCTTCTGGCAGGAGCCGCGCCCGCTGCTGTTCGTCATCCTGCCGCCGCTGATGCTGGCCGCCTTCCGCCTGCGCTTCGCGGGGACGGGCGCGGCGCTGATCCTGGTGGCGCTGATCGCGACCCCGCTCACCGTGGCCGGCCATGGGCCGATCGCGCACAATTTCGCCGACACGATCGGCCGCATCTGGTTCCTCCAGCTGTTTCTGGCGGTGTCCACCTTCGCGACCGTGCCGATCGCCTCGATCCTGGCCGATCGCGCCCGGCTGATGGCGGAGCTGGTGGCGGGCCAGCACCGCTATCGCGAACTGGCCGACCATTCCAAGGACATGATCGTCCGCATCGGCCCCAACGGCGCGCTGCGCTACGTCTCGCCCGCCTCCCGCCAGGTTCTCGGATTCGAGCCCGCCGAGCTGATCGCGGCGCCCTCGGGCGAATCGGTCCATCCCGACGATCGCCAGCGCGTCATGGCGACGTTCCAGCAGGTGCTGGAGAGGCGCGGCAATCCGGTCTGCACCTTCCGCCGCCTGCACCGCGACGGCAGCTATGCCTGGCTGGAGGCCGCGTGCAGCCTGATCGCCGATCCCGAGACCGGCGAGCCCGTCGAGATCGTCGCCAGCATGCGCAACGTGACGCATCGCAAGGCCAATGAGGAGATGATCGCCGCCGCCACGCAGCGGCTGGCCGACAGCCATCGGCTGCTGACGATGGCGGAGCAGATCGCCGGCATCGGCCATTGGCGGATCGATATCGCCAGCGGCAAGGTCGTCTGGTCGCGCGAGGTGTTTCGCATCTACGGGCTCGACCCGGTCGAGCGGGTCCACATTCCCGATGGCGTCGCCGCCTACGTTCCGGAGGATCAGCCGCTCGTCGAAGCCTATGTGAAGGCGGCGATGGAGGATGGCACGCCCTTCGCCTTCGCCGGTCGCCTCGTGCGCAGCGACGGCGCCGTCCGCCACGTCATGTCGCAGGGCCAGCCCGAGCGCGCGGCCGACGGCACGATCACCGGCGTCGTCGGCGTGTTTCAGGACATCACCGCCGAGGTCGAGGCGCAGGCCGAGCTGATCGCCGCGCGCGACGAGGCGCAGGCCGCCGCCGAGGCCCGCAGCGCCTTCCTCGCGATGATGAGCCACGAGATCCGCACGCCGATGACGGGCGTGCTGGGCATGATCGAACTGCTTCGCTCCGAGCCGCCCGCCGCCGAGCGCGCGCGCTTCTTCGCCAGCCTCGAGCAATCGGCGCAATTGCTGATGACGGTGCTGGACGACGTACTCGATTTCTCGAAGATCGAGAGCGGCCAGCTCACCACCGAGACGGTCGATTTCGACGTGCGCGAGCTAGTGCAGACCACCCTCGACCTGTTCCACAACGCCGCTTCGCGCAAGGGGCTGCTGGTGGCGCTCGACTATCGCGCCGGGCGGACGGCGGCGATGCGGCAGGGCGATCCCACGCGGCTGCAACAGATCGTCTCCAACCTCGTCAGCAACGCGGTGAAGTTCACCGAGAGCGGATCGATCATCCTGCGCGCGGTGCCGCCCACAAGCGGCGATCGCTGGCGTTTCGAGGTGCGCGACACCGGCATCGGCATTTCCCCGGACGTGACCGATCGCCTGTTCCAGCCTTTCATCCAGGCCGACGTCTCCACCACGCGCCGGTTCGGCGGCACCGGCCTGGGCCTTGCGATCAGCCGCCGGCTGGTCGAGGCGATGGGGGGCGTGATGGGTGTCGAGAGCAAGCCGGGCCGGGGATCGACCTTCTGGTTCGAGCTGGACCTGCCCGAAGGCAGCGCCGCCGCCACCCCGATCGAGGCCGAGCCCGTCCTCCCCGCCGGCCGCCCGCTTTCGGTGCTGCTGACCGAGGACAATGAGATCAACCAGCTGCTCGTCTCCACCCTGCTGCGGCGGATGGGCCATTCGGTGCAATGCGCCGCCAATGGCCGGATTGCGCTGGAGGCGGTGCAGCGGCAGGCGTTCGACGTGGTGCTGATGGACGTTCAGATGCCCGAGATGGACGGCCTGGCCGCGACCCGTGCGATCCGCGCACTGGGGGGCGATTTCGCGACCCTGCCGATCATCGCGCTCACCGCCGATGCCTCGCCCGAACGGCGCCGCTTCCACGAGGGCGCGGGCTTCACCGATTTCATGACCAAGCCGGTCCATTCCGCGCTGCTGGAGCGCCGCCTGGCGGCGATCGGCGGGGCGGGGCAGGGGGCGCCGATCGAGGCGCCGCCGCCGGCGCCCTTCGCGGCGGGATCGCCGGCGCTGGTCGATGGCCGCATCGCCGATCTCACAGCCGCCGTCGGCCCTGGAATCGTGGCGCAGATGCTCGACATGCTGGTCGACGAAGCGCGCACGCGCCCGGCCGCCATCCGCGCGCTGGCCCCGGCCGATCCGGTGCGGGCGCGGGCCGAGGCGCACGGCCTGAAAGGCGCCGCCTCCAGCATCGGCGCGATCCCGCTGGCCGAGGCCGCCGCCGCCGTGGAGGATGCCTATGACGATGCCCTGCTGCCCGCGATCGAGGCGCTGGAGGCGGCGGCGGCGATGACGCTCGCGGCGCTCGAAACCCGGCCGAACGGCGGCATGGCGGTGGCGTCATGACCAACGGGTCCGAAGTGATGATCATCGACGACGTCGCCATCAACCGGCTGTTGATGAAGGCGCTGGTCGATCAGCTGGGCGATGCCACGCCGATCCTGTTTTCCAACCCGGTCGAGGCGCTGGCGCGCTGCGAGGTGACCCCGCCCGATCTGGTGCTGCTGGATTATTCGATGCCCGAGATGACGGGGGTGGATTTCATCCGCCGCTTCCGCACCCTGCCGCAATGCGCGGCGATCCCCGTGCTGGTCGTCACCTCGCGCGCCGATCGCGAGACGTTGCTCGAGGTGCTCGACGCCGGCGGCAACGATTTCATCCGCAAGCCGGTGGACGAGGTGGAATTTCTCGCCCGCGCCCGATCGATGCTGAAGCTGGGGCAGGCGAGCCGCGCGCTCTACATGCTGTCGGCCACCGACGAGCTGACCGGCCTCGCCAGCCGCCGCGCTTTCCTCACCTCGCTCGATGCCGAGGTGGACCGCGCCGAACGCTATGGCCAGCAGTTCAGCCTGGCGCTGTTCGACGTGGATCATTTCAAGCGGGTCAACGATACGCTGGGCCACGGGGCGGGCGACGCGGTGCTGCGCTCGCTGGGCGCCGCCGCGCTCCAGATCAAGCGCAAGGCCGATACGATGGGCCGGCTGGGGGGCGAGGAGTTCGGGCTCCTGCTGCCCGGCACGCCGCTGGATCGCGCGATCGAGGCCTGCGAGCGCCTCCGTCGCCAGATCGCGACCCTGCCACCCACCCCGGTCGGCCCGATCACGATCAGCGTGGGCATCGCCGCCTACGAGCCCGGCGAGGGGCTGGAAGCGGTGATGGAATGCGCCGACGCCAAGGTCTATGAGGCGAAGGCCGGCGGGCGCGATCGGGTGGCGTATTGAAGGCAGGCGATGGCCCATGCCCATTCATGAAGCCGGCGCATCACGGCATGCGACCAAGCAGGCCTAATCCCGCGCGCCGCACGACCCCAGATGGATCACTCCCGCCGCAAGCATGATCGCGGCGCAATGGAGTATCTTGGATGGACAAGCGTATCCTCGGCACGAACGGCCTGGAGGTTTCCGCGCTCGGCTACGGCTGCATGGGCATCAATTTCGGTTACGGCAACGCGCTGAGCCTCGACGAGGGCGTCACGCTGATCCGGCAGGCGGTCGAGCGGGGGGTGACCTTCTTCGACACGGCCGAGGTCTATGGCCCCTTCACCAACGAGGAGATCGTCGGCGCGGCGCTGCGGCCGGTGCGCGACGATGTGGTGATCGCCACCAAATTCGGCTTCGATATCGTCGACGGCAAATCGACCGGGCTCAACAGCCGGCCGGAGAATATCCGGGCGGTGTGCGAGGCGTCGCTGAAGCGGCTCGGCGTCGACGTGATCGACCTGTTCTACCAGCATCGTGTCGATACCGCCGTGCCGATCGAGGATGTGGCGGGCACCGTCGGCGCGCTGATCGCCGAGGGCAAGGTGAAGCATTTCGGCCTGTCCGAACCCGCCGCCGCCACCGTCCGCCGCGCCCACGCCGTGCAGCCCGTCACCGCCCTCCAGAACGAATATTCGCTGTGGACGCGTGGGCCGGAAACCAACGGCATCCTTGAGGCGTGCGAGGAACTCGGCATCGGCCTGGTGCCGTACAGCCCGCTCGGCAAGGGCTTCCTGACGGGGACGATGGGCAAGGACAGCGCCATCGGCGAAGCGGATTTCCGCAAGCTCCTGCCGCGATTCACGCCCGAGGCGATGGAGAAGAACCAGGCGCTGATCGACCTGCTGAAGCGCATCGCCGCCGACAAGCAGGCGACCCCGGCGCAGATCGCGCTGGCGTGGCTGCTCGCCCAGAAGCCCTGGATCGTGCCGATCCCGGGCACCACCAAGCTGCATCGGCTGGAAGAAAATCTCGGCGCGGTGGACGTGACGTTGAGCGCCCGCGACCTGGGCGACATCCGCAACGCCCTTGCCGATATCGATATCGAGGGCGAACGCTATCCGGCACACCTGCTGGCGACGACCGGCCGGTGAGCCGGCCGCCCGACCCCGCGCCGTCGATCGCGCGGGGCCGGGTGCGCGGCCTCAGGCCAGTTCGGCCAGGAATTGATCGTGGGTCAGGGGGCGGGAGAACATCGCGAAATCCTTGGTCGTCGCGACGACCTGTTCCTCCTCGCTCAGCGTGGCCGTGCAATCGGTGAGGGTGATGACGCGGTAGCCGCGCTCATAGGCCGAGCGCATCGTCGATTCGACGCAGCAATTGGTGAGGAAGCCGGCGATGGCGAGGGTGGTGATGCCGCGCTGGCGCAGGATGAAATCCACATTGGTGGTGGCGAAGCAATCGAGCCCGCGCTTGCCCTCGATCACCACCTCGCCGTCGATCGGGGCGGTCGGCGGGGCGAATTCGGCGCCCCAGCTGCCCTTCTTGAACGCCCCGGATCCGACGACGCCGGCCAGGATGCCATAAGGCTCCCCGCCGATCTCGGGATACCCCTCGGCAAAGGCGATCGGCGCGTGGAGGACGGTGACGCCCGCCTCGCGCGCGCCTTTCAGAACGGCGACACTGTTGGCCAGCATCGCATTGCCGTCCATCACCGCCTTGACCGCGCCATGCTGGACACCGCCCTCCGTCACGAAATCATTCTGATATTCGATCAGCAGCAGCGCGGTGGTGTCGTTGGTCATCGGGGCCTCCAGGGGCGGGGTGTCAGGCGATCGCCGGCAGTTTGGAGAGATGCTTCTCCAGCGTGATCGGATAATCGCGAACGCGGACGCCGGTGGCGTTGTAGATGGCGTTGGCGACGGCGGCGCCCACCGCGCAGATGCCCAGTTCGCCGACGCCCTTGGCCTTCATCGGGGAGGACATGGGATCCACCTCGTCGAGGAAGATCACCTCCTGATGCGGGATGTCGGCATGGACCGGCACCTCGTAGCTGGCGAGATCGTGGTTGACGAAGAAGCCGAAGCGCTTGTCGACCGCCAGTTCCTCCATCAGCGCGGCACCGGCGCCCATCACCATGCCGCCGATCACCTGGCTGCGCGCCGCCTTGGGGTTGAGGATGCGGCCTGCCGCGCACACCGCCAGCATCCGGCGGATACGCGTCTCGCCGGTATAGGCGTCCACCGCCACCTCGACGAAATGGCCGGCGAAGGTCGATTGCTGGAAGCGTTTGCCGATATCGCCATATTCGATGAGATCCTCGGCCGAGAGCGGCGCGTCGCGCGCGGCATCGGCCAGAGCCACGGTGCGGTTGCCGGCGCGCACCTGTCCGTCGCTGAACTCGGCGTCGGTCGCGTTGAAGCCGAGCTTCTGGGCCACCGCCTCGCGCAGCTTCACGCAGGCCGCATAGACGCCGGCGGTGGAATTGTTGGCGCCCCATTGCCCGCCCGATCCGGCCGAGGCGGGGAAATCGGAATCGCCCAGCTTCACCACCACCTTGTCGAGCGGCAGGCCCATCATTTCGGCGGCGGTCTGGGCGATGATGGTATAGGTGCCGGTGCCGATGTCGGTCATGTCGGTCTCGACCGTGACGACGCCCCTTGCATCGAGCCGGACGCGCGCGGCGGACTTGGTCAGCATATTGTTGCGGAAGGCGGCGGCGACGCCCATGCCGATCAGCCAGCGCCCCTCGCGCACCGATGCGGGCACCGGATTGCGCCTGGCCCAGCCGAAGCGATCGGCGCCTTCACGCAGGCAGCGGACGAGCTGGCGCTGCGAATATTTGCGCTCGGGCTTGGCGGGATCGACCTGCGTGTCGTTGATCGCGCGCAGCTCGATCGGGTCGATCGCCAGCTTCTCGGCCAGTTCGTCCATCGCCATTTCGAGCGCCATCAGGCCCGGCGCCTCGCCCGGCGCGCGCATGGCATTGCCCTCCGGCAGATCGAGTTCGGCCAGCCGCATCGAGAACATCCGGTTGGCGCCGGCGTAGAGCAATTTGGTCTGCTGGATCGCCACCTCGGGCTTGCCCTCGGGCTGGTTGCCCGACGTGCTTTCATGGGCGATGGCGGTGATTCTGCCGTCGCGGGTGGCGCCCAGACGCAGGCGCTGGATTGTCGCTGGGCGGTGGGTGGCGTTGTTGATCATCAGCGGCCGCGTCATCGCCACCTTCACCGGGCGCCCGGCCGCCTTGGCCGCCAGCGCGGCGAGGACGATATCGGCCCGCACGAACAGCTTTCCGCCGAACCCGCCGCCGATATAGGGCGAATCGATCCGCACATTCTCGGGCTTCAGCCCCAGCGTCTTGGCGAGATCGCGCTTGCCCCAGGCGATCATCTGGTTGGAGGTCCAGACGGTGAGCTTCTCGCCCTGCCAAGCCGCGATCGAGGCGAAGGGCTCCATCATCGCATGGCTCTCGCCGGGCGTGGTATATTGCTGGTCGATCTTCACCGGCGCGGCGGCGAAGGCGCCCTCGAAATCGCCGACCCGGTCGACCGGTGGCTCGCCCTTCTCGTCGGCGACGAGCGGGGCGGTGGCCGCCGCGGCCTCCAGATCGAAGCGGCCCTTGGCGCGGGCGTAATCGACGCGGATCAGCGACGCGGCGGCGCGCGCCTGCTCGAACGTCTCGGCGACGACGATGGCGATCGCCTGATGATAATGGACGACATCCGGCCCGCCAAACAGGCTGGCGACGTTCATCGCCGACAGGGTGAGCTTGGGCGTATCGAGCGTGGAGACGATCGCGAGCACGCCCGGCGCCGCCTTGGCGTCCGTCAGGTTCATCGCGGCGATGCGCCCCTTGGCGATCGCCGATCCGACGATGAAGCCATAGGCCTGGTTGGCGATCACGTCGTGCCGCTCATAGGCGTAGGGCGCGGTGCCGGTGGTCTTGTACTTGCCGTCGATGCGGTCGGTCGGCTTGCCGATCACCTTGAGCTGGTCGATCGGGTTGGTGCCGGCGGGGGTATCGAACTTCATGCGACCTTCGCCTCCGCCATCACCGCCGCGAGCGTTCGCTCGACCAGCGGCACCTTGAACGCATTGTCATGCCGGGGTTTGGCCCCCGCCAGCAGTCGCGCCGCGACCGGTGCCGCGCCGCGCGGCATCTCCGCCTCGGCCGCCTCGACCCGCCACGGGCGATGGGCGACACCGCCCACCGCGACCCGGCCGCTGCCGTCCTTCTGGATCACCGCCGCGACCGCCACGAGCGCGAAGGCGTAGGACGCCCGATCGCGCACCTTGTGGTACAGATGCGCGCCGCCGATCGGCGCCGGCAGGGTGACCGCCGTGATGAGTTCGCCCCGCGCCAGCGCGTTTTCGATATGCGGCGTATCGCCTGGCAGGCGGTGGAAATCGGCGATCGGGATCGCGCGCGTCTGGCCCGCCGCATCGACCGTCTCGACCTCGGCGTCGAGCAGGCGCATCGCCACCGCCATGTCGCTGGGGTAGGTCGCGATGCAGGCATCGCTGCTGCCGATCACCGCGAGCTGCCGGCTGTAGCCGCCGATCGCGGCGCAACCGCTGCCGGGGGTCCGCTTGTTGCACGGCTGGTTGGTGTCGTAGAAATAGGGGCAGCGCGTGCGCTGGAGCAGATTGCCGGCGGTCGTCGCCTTGTTGCGCAACTGGCCGGAGGCGCCCGCGACGATCGCGCGGGTCAGCACGCCATAGTCCTTCCGAACGCGATCGTGCGCCGCAAGATCGGTGTTGGTGACGAGCGCGCCGATGCGCAGGCCGCCCGCCTCGGTCCGCTCGATCCGGTCCAGCTTCAGATCCTGCACGTCGACCAGATGGGCCGGCGTCTCGATCTGGAGCTTCATCAGATCGAGCAGGTTGGTGCCGCCCGCGATGAACTTGGCGCCGGGGGTGCCGGCGACGGCCCTAGCGGCCTCGGCCGGCGTCTTGGCGCGCTGGTAGGTGAAGCTCTTCATGCCTTGCTCCCCGCCACGTCGGCCATGGCCTCGGCGATGTTGGAATAGGCGCCGCAGCGGCAGATGTTGCCGCTCATCCGCTCGCGCATCTCCATGTTGGTCGGCGCCATGCGGCCGGTGATGTCGGCGCTGACATGGCTCGGCACGCCGCGCTTGATCTCCTCCAGCACCGCCACCGCCGAACAGATCTGGCCGGGCGTGCAATAGCCGCATTGATAGCCGTCATGCTTCACGAAGGCGGCCTGCATCGGGTGCAGATCGTCGGGCGTGCCCAGCCCCTCGATCGTGGTGATCTCGTCGCCCTCGTGCATCACCGCGAGCGACAGGCAGCTGTTGATGCGCGTGCCGTTCACCAGCACCGTGCAGGCGCCGCACTGGCCGTGATCGCAGCCCTTCTTGGTGCCGGTCAGCTTCAGATGCTCGCGCAGCGCATCGAGCAGCGTGGTGCGCGTGTCGAGCGTCAGCTCACGGCGCTTGCCGTTGACCACGAACTTCATCGGCAGCGCGGGCGGCGCCGATCGGGCGGCGGGGGCCGCCTCGCTCTGGGTGACAGGCACGGCGGTCAGCGCGGCCGCCGCGGTTCCGGCCGCGATCACGCCGCGCCGCGAAATGTGGAGATCGCCCGATGAGGACAAGACGGAATTTCCTTCGACTGGAAAGAAAGCAGCCGGCAGGCGCTCTCCCACCGCAGATGCGATGTGTGACCGAACGAGCCAATAACGCCGCCCGGTGCCAAAGGATCACGCGGAATTGATGCTATGCGTGGCATGAAGTCATGCGATCCGCTCATGAATGACGAGCGTTATATTTATCGATATACAATGTTCGACAGTCAAGATTGTTTCCGCTTCATGTCTCGATTGACGGGATGGGCTTCGCACGGCGCGCGATCACTTCGCCGCGCGATATTGGGCGTCGGTGACCGGCTCGGCCCAGGCGACCGACGTGCCGTCCTTCGCCTCCGCCACCGCGACATGGCGCATCGCGCTGGTCGGGGTGGCGCCGTGCCAATGCTTCACGCCGGGCGCGGTCCACACGGTATCGCCCGCGCCGATGCGCCGCGCCGCCTCGCCCTCGACCTGCACGAAGCCCTCTCCTTCGGTCACGATCAGCAATTGGCCGAGCGGATGGCTGTGCCAGTTGCTGCGCGCGCCCGGCTGGAAGGTGACGGTCGCGCCGCTCAGCCGCGCATCGCCGCTCGCCTTGAACGGCGCCGTCACCTCCACCGCGGCGGTGAAGCGATCGGCCGGCCCGGCGGCGGGATCGGTGCCCGGCTTGACGATGGTAAGCGGCGGTACGGCGGCCTCGGCGGGCGCGAAGGTCTTGGTCGCCACCGTCACCGCCGCCATCGCCTTGGGCCAGCCGGCGTAGAAAGCCAGATGGGTCAGCGCCTCGAATATCTGCGCGCGGGTCAGGCCGTTCTCGATCCCGCGTTGCAGGTGGAAGGCCAATTGGTCGGCATCCCCGCCCGCCGCCAGCGCGGCGATGGTGGCGAGGCTGCGGTCGCGCGGGGCGAGATCGGGGCGGCGCCACAGATCGGCGAACAACACGTCGTTCGTCAGCTCCGCCAGCTTGGGCGCGGTCGCGCCGACCGTGCGGGCGACCGTCGCGGCACGCGCGGCATCGCTGGCGGGCACGGGCAGAAGCGGCGCGGCGGAGGCCGCCACCGGCTCGATGCCCCGCGCGCGGAACACCCTGTCGATCACGTCCAGCGCGGACACGGCGCTCGGCCAGCCCGCGTAAAAGGCCAGATGCGTCACCAGCCCGGAAATCTCGGCGGGCGTCACCCGATTGTCGAGCGCGCGGCCGAGGTGCCCCTCCAACTGGCCCGTGCGGCCGGTCGCGATCAGCACCGCGACCGTCACGAGGCTGCGGTCGCGCGGCGCCAGTTCGGGCCGGCGCCAAACGTCGCCGAACAGCACCCGATCGGTATAGCCCGCCAGATCGGGCGCGTTGCGCTGCATCGCCGGTGGCGCGACCGATCGCGGCTGCGCCTGCGCCGGCTGCGCCTCCGCGCCGCCCGCGATCAGGGTCGTGAGGAAAGCTGGTAAGGCGAATTTCATGGACGATATCCCCGGATCAGGCGCAGGCGCGGGCCGCCAGTCCGGGAGATAGGCGCCACCCCCGCCTACGATTACCCGCTGGAAACGGCATGAACCCATATCTATGGTTCATGAATGCGCCGCGAAGACCTCGTCGATCTCTCCACCTTCATGGCCGTCGCCGAGGAACGCAGCTTCACCAAGGCCGCCGCCCGGCTCGGCACCTCGCAATCGGCGCTGAGCCACACGATGCGGCGGCTGGAGGCGCGGCTGGGCGTCCGCCTGCTTACCCGCACCACCCGCAGCGTCGCCCCGACCGAGGCGGGCGAGCGGCTGCTCGCCACGCTCGGCCCGGCGCTCGACAGTATCGGCAACGAGCTGGAATCGCTGGGTGAGCTGCGCGACAAGCCCGCCGGCACGATCCGCATCACCGTCTCCGATCATGCGGTGCAGACGGTGCTTTGGCCGGCGCTGGAACGCTTCCTCGCCGATTATCCCGACATCCATATCGAACTCAGCATCGATTCCAGCTTCACCGATATCGTCACCGATCGCTTCGATGCCGGCGTGCGGCTAGGCGAAGCGCTGGCCAAGGACATGATCGCGGTGCGGATCGGCCCCGATGTCCGCATGGTCGTGGTCGGCGCGCCGGCCTATCTCGCGAGCCGGCCGGCGCCGCGCGTGCCGCAGGATCTGGCCGATCACCGCTGCCTCAACCTGCGGATGCTCAGTTCGGGCGGGCTGTATGCGTGGGAATTGGAGAAGGACGGGCGCGAGGTGCGGGTGCGGGTCGAGGGGCAGTTCACCTCGAACAACGTGCCGATGCTGGTGCGCGCGGCGGCGGCGGGCTTCGGCCTCGCCTTCGTGATGGAGGATCAGGTGACCGATCATCTGCGCGATGGCCGGCTGGTGCGCGTGCTCGACGATTGGTGCCCGCCTTTCGCCGGCTACCACCTCTATTACCCCAGCCGCCGCCAGCCCTCGGCCGCCTTCTCGCTGCTGGTGGAGGCGTTGCGCTACCGGAGCTGAGCGGTTCCGCTCTGGTCTAGAATTCGATGCCGGCCTGCGCCTTCACGCCCTGTTCGCGGAACGGGTGCTTCACGAGACTCATGTCGGTCACCAGATCGGCCACCTCGATCAGCGCGGCCGGGGCGTTGCGGCCGGTGATGACGACATGGGTCTTGGCCGGGCGCGCGGCCAGCGCCTCCAGCACCTCGTCGACGGGCAGATACTCATAGCGCAGCACGATGTTGAGTTCGTCGGCGACGACCATGTCGTAGGCGGGATCGGCCATCATGCGCTTCACCTCGTCCCACGCGGTGCGGGTGACCTCGATATCGCGGGCGCGGTCCTGCGTGTCCCAGGTGAAGCCTTCGCCCATCGGCTTGAACTCGACCTGATCGGGAAAGGCGTCGAACACCATCTTTTCGCCGGTCGCCATCGCGCCCTTCACGAACTGCACCACGCCGATCTTCATGCCGTGGCCGATCGCGCGGACCGCCATGCCGAGCGCGGCGGTGGTCTTGCCCTTGCCGGTGCCGGTGTGAACGATCACCAGCCCTTTCTCGACCGTCTTGGCGGCGACGGTACGGCGATGCGCCGCCTGCCGCTTGCGCATCTTCTCGGCATGCCGTTCGGCGTCGGGCTCGGCCATGGTGTCGGTTCTCGAAAGGGAAGGTCTAAAAGGAAGCCCGCCACCGGGGTGCGGTGGCGGGCTTGCCGGGATTACCAGACCTTGATGCGCTGTTCGGGCGTCAGATAGAATTTCGTGCCCGGCTGCACGTCGAACGCCTTGTACCAGCTGTCCAGATTGCGGACGACATAGGGGCGGAACATGCCCGGCGTGTGGGGATCGGTGGTCACCTGGCGCAGCAGCGCCTCGTCGCGGGTCTTGTTCTGCCACACCTGGCCGAAGCCGAGGAAGAAGCGCTGGTCGCCGGTGAAGCCGTCGATCACGGGCGCGTTCTTCCCCTTCAGCGAGACCTGATAGGCGTCGTAGGCGACGGTCACGCCCGCCAGATCGGCCATATTCTCGCCGAGGGTGAGGTTGCCGTTCACCTTCACGCCGGGCCGCACCTCATAGGCGCCGTACTGGGCGACGACGCGGTCGGTGTAGGTCTTGAAACGGGTGACGTCGTCGGGCGTCCACCAATCGGCGAGGCGACCAGTGGCGTCGAACTTGCGGCCCTGATCGTCGAAGTGATGGCTGATCTCGTGGCCGATGACGGCGCCGATCGCGCCGTAATTCACCGCCGGATCGGCGTTCGGATCGAAGAAGGGCGGCTGGAGGATGGCGGCCGGGAAGACGATCTCGTTCCACACCGGATTGGCGTAGGCGTTCACTGTCTGCGGGGTCATGTGCCACTCGCCGCGATCGACCGGCTTGCCGAGCTTGGCGACATCCTTGTCATAGTCGAGCGCGACCATGCGGTTCTCGTTGCCATAGGCGTCGTCCCGCGCGACCTGGAGGGCGGAATAATCCTCCCACTTGTCGGGATAGCCGATCTTGGGGCGGAAGCTGGCGAGCTTGGCGAGCGCCTTGGTGCGCGTCTCCGGGGTCATCCACGTGACCTTCTCCAGCCTGCCCTTCATCGCGACGAGGATGTTCTTCACCAGCTCGTCGGCCTTGGCCTTGGCCTCGGGCGGGAAATATTTGGCGACGTACAGTTCGCCCACCGCGTCACCCATGCCGGCGTTGACGAAATCGACGCCGCGCTTCCAGCGGTCCTTCAGCTGCGGGGTGCCGCTCAGCACCTTGGAGAAAGCGAAATCCTCCTCGACGAACGACTTGGGCAGCACGTCCGCGCGGGCCGAGATCAGATGGAAGGCGAGATAATCCTTCCACGTCGCCAGCGGCACGCTCTGCGTCAGCTTGGCGATACCCTCGATCGCGCTGGGCTGGCCGACGATGACCTGCGGCTGCGTGTCGAGCTTGTTGGTCTTGAGCAGGGTCGCCCAGTCGAAGCCGGTGTAGCGCGTGGCGATCTGCGTGGTGGGGATGGGGTTGTAGCGCTTCTCCGCCTGGCGGCTCTCGACCCGGCTCCACTGCGCCTGCGCGATCTGCGTCTCGAGATCGAAGATCGCCTTGGCCTTGGCGTCGGCCCCGGCGATGCCCGCCAGGGTCAGCATCCTGGCGACATGCGCCTGATAGGCGGTGCGGGCGGCGGCGAACTTGGGATTGTCCTGCACCAGATAATAATCGCGATCGGGCAGGCCGAGCCCACCCTGGCCGACGCTGACGACATAGGCATCCGGGTTCTTGGCATCGATGCCGACGCCCACGCGGATCGGCGCGTTGATGCCTTCGCGGCTGTTGTTGGCGAAGGCGGCGGCGAGATCGGCGGGCGTCCTGATCGCGTCGATGCGGGCGAGATCGGGCTTCAGCGGCGCGGCGCCCTTCGCCTCGATCCCGGCTTCGTCCATGAAGCTGGCGTAGAGATCACCGGCCTTCTTGGCCTGCGCGCTCGACGAGCCCTTGGCGGCAGCCTCGACGACTTCGCGGGTGCGGGTGTCGGAAAGATCGCGCAGGATGATGAAGCCACCGTAGCTGGCCTTGTCGGCGGGGATTTCGGTGCGCGCGTCCCAGCCGCCGTTCACATATTTGTAGAAATCGTCACCCGGCTTCACCGCCTTGTCCATGCCGGTCAGATCGACCCCGAAGGTGCCAAGCTTGGGCTTGGCGGCGGGGGTGGCGGTCGCGGCGGCGGCGATCATCGGGGCGGCGGAAACGGCCAGCGCGGCGCAGGACGCGGCGGCGAGCAAGGTCTTGAAATGGTTCACGCAGGCAACTCCCTTGGGCCGCGCGAACAAACCGACTCGTCGCGCGGCGCGATGGTGACGGGATACAGGTTGCTGCGGCGGCTGCAACGGGAAGCGTGTGGGTGGAGTAATACGGTCGGGGAGAGCCCGGCGGTTGTTATCCGGGAACGAGCGCGGGCTTCGTAACGTTATCGCACCAAACTCCAGAAGGAACATCATCATGGCCGACGTGAATCGTGACGAGAATGTCGTCGTTCAGAAAAGCAGCTTCAATGTCGGCGGCATCATAGCGGCCATCGCTTTGCTGCTGCTGGTTCTCGGCCTGCTGAAGTTCCTCGGCGTATCGCCCATCTGAACTCGATGATCCGATCTCGGCCGGGGCGGTGCGGCTGCCCCGGTTGATTTTGCCGCTCGCTTACTTCGATTTCACCTCGGTCGTCCGGTCTGCGACGGGCGGCATCACCAGATTCGGCCCGGCGAGATATCGCTCCAGCGCGTCGACGTCGTTCATGCCGGTGCGCGTGTCGGTGCCAGCCTTGAAGCCCGGAAAATCGTCCCCGCCGTTGGCTAGAAAGCTGTTGAGCGCCACGCGGTAGGTGCGGTCGGGCACCAGTGGCTGGCCGTCTACCGTCACCGTCACGACCCGCGATCCGCGCGGCTTCGACAGGTCGTAACTGAAGCGCGTGTTGGCGGAGGGAAGCAGGACGTAAGGCGTCGGCCGCGCGGTGCTGTCGTCGAACTGCTGCTCCAGCACCGCCAGGATCTGCCGGCCGGTGAGGCCCGTCACCACGATCGAATTGCCGAAGGGCAGGACGGAGAAGATCTGCCCGTAGTTCAGGCTGTCGTCGGCGGCCGGCTCCAGCCCGGCGCGGATGCCGCCCTGGTTGGTGAAGGCCAGTTCGGCGCCCGCCGGCTTCATCGCCGCCAGCATCGCGTCCGCCACCAGATCGCCGATGATGCTCTCGCCGCCCGCGTCGGTCGGCTTGGGCGCCGCGCCACCGAGCCGCCCGGCCGGGCGCGAGACGACCACCTTGGCCTCTTCGGCATAGCGCGCGACCAGATCGCTCAGCGGCTTGGCCGCGGGGAAGCGGGGATAGTCCTCGGTCAACGCCACGTCGCCGCTGCGCGCCTTATAGCCTTCGCCCTGCACGATCACATTGGTGGCGCGCTTGGCGGTCACCTTGTGGGCCTTGCGGTCGATCGTGAGGTCGATGTCGGTCAGCAAGGTGCCGTTGCTGCCCGCGCTCGTCAACAGGAAGGGGCGGGCCGGGTCGATCGCCGCGTAATCACAGACGTAGGCGCGGTGGGTGTGGCCCGAGACGACCACGTCGATCGCGGGATCGAGTTTGGCGAGGATCGGCTTGATGTCGCCATCGAGCCCGTCGCAGCCATTGTAGCCGCCGGTCACCCGCCCGCCCTGATGGATCAGGACGACGATCGCATCCACCGCCTGCCGGCGCAGTTCGGGCACCAGCGCGTTGGCGGTCGCGGCTTCGTCGGGGAAGCTGAGCCCGGCGATGCCGGCCGGGTCGACGATCAGCGGGACATCCTTCAGGGTCAGGCCGATGAAGCCCACTTTCGCGCCACCGATCCGCTTGATCGCATAAGGCGCGAACAAAGGCTTGCCCGCCTCGTCGAGCGTGTTGGCGGCGAGATAGCCGAACCGCGCGCCGGCATAGGCCTTGTCCACCTGACAGGGCGTGCGCGACGTGTATTTCGTGCAGCCGCCGTGGGTGATGCGGAACAGTTCCTGCCGCCCCTTGTCGAACTCATGATTGCCGAGCGCGCTGTAATCGAGGCCGACCCGGTTCATCGCCTCGATCGCGGGCTCGTCGAGGAACAGGGCGGAAATCAGGGGCGAGGCCGAGATCATGTCGCCCGCCGCGACGACGGCATTGTTCGGGTTGGCCGCCTTCAGGCTCGCCACCGCCGAGGCGAGATAGGCGACGCCGCCGGCCGGCACCTCCACCGTGCCGCCCGCCCTGGCGGGCGCCGCGATCGACTTCTTCGGCGGCTCCAGCGCGCCGTGGAAGTCGTTGAGCGCGATCAGCTTCACGGCGACGCTGCCGGGCGCCGCCGCGCGATAAGGCGTCTGGCGGCCGGCGCAGCCGGAGAGGAGGGCCATCGCGGCCAGCGCAAGATATCGAACGGTCATGGGCCTTCTTCGCATCGCGGCGGCGCGGGGTGCAAGCGCGCTAAACGCGGTGCATGACCGGGCGATTGCAGGCGGTGTCATTGTGCGTTGCGGCAAATCGCACCGCCTGTCCGATGAAGCGCTCCGCTGCGTGGCAAATTGCTACCAAAACGTGCGACAGGCGGAACGATCAACAGCGTTCGAGCCTTCTACCCGTTCATGCAGCAGCAATCCTTGAACCGGATCGCGCCCCCGCCGGCCGATCTTCTCGCAGGTGCGAGCCTGTTTCTCGACTTCGACGGCACGCTCGTCGAAATGGCACCCCGGCCCGACGCGGTCGTCGTCGACGAGCCGTTGCGGCTGTTGATGCGCGATCTCCTGCGCGCGCTCGACGGGCGGCTGGCGATCATCACCGGGCGGTCGATCGCGCAGATCGGCGGGCTGTTCGGCGATCTGCGCACGGCGGTCAGCGGCAGCCACGGGCTGGAATTCTGCTGGGCCGACGGGCGCCGCGCCGCGCCGGATGCGCCCGCCTGGCTGCCCGGCGCCTATGTCCAGGCGCGCGCGCTGGCCGAAGCCAACGAAGGCGTGGTGATCGAGGAGAAGCCGTTCGGCGTCGCGCTGCATTATCGCCTGCGGCCCGAGGCGGAGGCGGCGTGCCATGCGCTCGCCACCGCCATCGCCGAACAGGGCGGCGGCGTGCTCCAGCCCGGCAAGATGATGGTCGAGGTGCGCCCCGCCGGCGACGACAAGGGCAGCGCCGTGCGCCGGTTCATGGCCGATCCGGCGATGGCCGGAACCGTCCCGATATTCATCGGCGACGACCTGACCGACGAGCCCGCCTTCGTCGCCGCGCGCGAATTGGGCGGCCATGGTATTCTCGTTGGGCCAGACCGCGACACGGCGGCGAATTTTGCGCTAGGCTCGGTCTCCGAAACGCTCGCCTGGTTGCGCGCGGCACTGGGAGACCATGAATGACCGACCTCGACCTCTGGCCCATCGGTAACTGCCAGGTCAGTGCGCTGATCGATCGGCAGGGGCGCTTCGTGTGGGCGTGCGTGCCCCGCGTGGACGGCGATCCGCTGTTCTCGGCGCTGATCGGCGGCGAGGAGCCGGAGGCGGGCTATTGGTCGATCGAGCTGGAGAATGGCGCCGAGATCGAGCAGCATTATATCCGCAACACCCCGATCCTCGTCACCCGCCACCGCGATACCGCCGGCAACGCGATCGAAGTGATCGACTTCTGCCCGCGTCACCAGCGGCTCGGCCGCTCCTATCGCCCGGTCGCCTTCGCGCGCATCGTGCGGCCCATCGCCGGCAGCCCGCGCATCCGCGTGAAGCTGCGCCCCACCTGCGACTGGGGCCGCCCCTGCTCGCCGCACAATGGCGGGTCGAACCATCTGCGCTATCTGCTCGGCGGCCATTCGATGCGGCTGACCACCACCGGCCCGGTCGGCATGATCGAGACCGAGCGCAGCTTCCGCCTCGAGCGACCGCTGCATTTCTTCCTCGGCCCGGACGAGAGCTTCTCCTCCGATGTCGCCACCACGCTCGACCAGATGCTGTCGCAGACCACCGCCGAGTGGCAGCATTGGGTGCGCGGCCTGGCCGTGCCGCTCGAATGGCAGGATGTGGTGATCCGATCGGCCATCACCCTGAAGCTGTGCCAGCATGAGGAGACCGGCGCGATCGTCGCGGCGCTGACCACCTCGATCCCCGAACATCACGGGTCGCAGCGCAACTGGGACTATCGCTACTGCTGGATTCGCGACGCTTATTACACGGTGCAGGCGCTGAACCGGCTGGGCGCGCTCGACGTGCTGGAAGCGTATCTGGGCTATCTGCGCAACGTCGTCGATCAGGCCGAGGGCGGGCATATCCAGCCGCTCTACGGCGTGCTGGGCGAGGCGCAGCTGGAAGAGGGCTTTGCCGAACGGCTGGCGGGCTATCGCGGCATGGGCCCGGTGCGCGTGGGCAATCAGGCCTATGAGCAGATCCAGCACGACGCCTACGGCCAGATCGTCCTGTCCAACGTGCAGGCCTTCTTCGACCAGCGGCTCTATCGCGTCTCCGGCGTCGAGGATTTCGTCGCGCTGGAAAAGGTCGGCGAGCGCGCTTGGGCCTTCTACGATCAGCCCGACGCCGGCCTGTGGGAGCTGCGCACCCGCCAGAGCGTCCATACCTACTCCTCGGCGATGTGCTGGGCGGCGTGCGACCGTCTGGCGAACGCCGCCGAGCGGCTGCAATTGTTCGACAAGCAGGCTTTCTGGAACGACCGCGCCGACAAGATCCGCGCGCGCATCATCGAAGCCGCGTGGCGGCCGGAGACGGGGCGCATGTCCGCGACCTTCTCGGGCGACGATCTCGACGCCAGCCTGATCCAGCTGCTCGACCTGCGTTTCCTGTCGCCCTCCGACGAGCGGTTCCAAGGCACTTTGGCGGCGGTGGAGGAGGGGCTGCGGCGCGGATCGCACATGCTGCGCTACGCCACCGAGGATGATTTCGGCCTGCCCGAAACCGCGTTCAACGTCTGCACCTTCTGGCTGATCGAAGCCTTGCAGGCGACGGGCCGCAGCGCCGACGCGCGCGCCCTGTTCGAAGAGATGCTGACCCGCCGTACGTCGTCCGGGCTCCTGTCCGAAGACATCGATCCCGTCACCGGCGAACTGTGGGGCAATTACCCGCAGACCTATTCGCTGGTGGGCATGATCAACTGCGCCGCGATGTTGAGTAAACCCTGGACGTCTATCCGATGAGTCGATTGATCGTCGTTTCCAATCGTGTTTCCGCCCCGCGCGGCTCCCATTCGGGCGCGCAGGGCGGGTTGGCCGTCGCATTGTCGGCGGCGTTGCAGGAATATCGCGGCATCTGGTTCGGCTGGTCGGGTGAGGTGACCGACCAGTTCACCGGCCAGATCAGCTTCGAGCGCGAGCATGGCGTCACCACCGCCACGATCGATCTCGAGCCGCAGGACGTGGAAGAATATTACGACGGCTACGCCAACCGGACCCTGTGGCCGCTCTTTCACTATCGCGTCGATCTGGCCGAGTTCGAGCGGGGTTTCGCCGACGGATACCAGCGGGTCAACGAGCGCTTCGCCCAGACGCTGATGCCGCTGATCGAGCCCGACGATGTCGTCTGGATTCAGGATTATCATCTGCTGCCGCTCGGGCAGGAGCTGCGCCGTCGCGGCGCGCGCGAGCGGATGGGGTTCTTCCTCCACATCCCCTGGCCGCCGCGCCGCCTGCTTTCGACCCTGCCGGTGGCCGAGGAACTGGTCCGCACGCTGTTCGCCTATGACGTGATCGGCTTCCAGACCGACGAGTGGCTGCAATCCTTTCTCGATTATGTCCGCGAGGAGATGGGCGGCCATATCGAGGGCGACCATGTCGTCCTCGGTGAGCGGCGCATCCGCGTGATGGCCTGCCCGATCGGCATCGACGCCGAGAATTTCGCGCAACTGGCGCGCAGCCCACAGGCGCGCATGGCCTATCGCAACATGCGCGACAGCGCCGTCGGCCGCGACATGATCATCGGCGTCGACCGGCTCGATTATTCGAAGGGGCTGGAAGAACGCTTCCTCGGCTACGAACGCTTCCTGAAGGAGCATCCCGCCGCCCGCAAGGAGGTGTTTCTCCTCCAGATCGCGCCGCCCTCGCGCGCGGCGGTGGAAAGCTACCGCATCATCCGCGCCTCGCTCGACAGCCTCTCGGGGCGGGTCAACGGCGCCTATGCCGATCTGGACTGGGTGCCGATCCGCTACGTCAACCAGGGCTATTCGCGCGACGTGCTGGCGGGCGTCTATCGCGCCGCCAAGATTGGGCTGGTGACGCCGCTGCGCGACGGGATGAACCTCGTCGCCAAGGAATATGTCGCGGCGCAGGATCCGGAGGATCCGGGCGTGCTGATCCTGTCGCGCTTCGCCGGCGCCGCCTCGCAACTGACGGCCGCCGTGCTGGTCAATCCGCACAGCGCGGAGGAGATTTCCGACGCGATCATGACCGCGCTGCGCATGCGCCGCGAGGAGCGGATCGAACGCTGGCGCTCGCTGATGGACAATGTCGAGCGCGAGGATGTCGTCTGGTGGCGGCAGACCTTCGTCTCCGCCCTGATGGGTGAGGATCAGGCCTTGCTGGTGGACAGCGAACCTTCGGGCGACTGAAGCAGCGACAGATCGCCGCGATGCCGGGGCAGGGCTTCGGGCATGTCGGTGCGGATATAGGCCAGGACCGCTTCGCGCACGTCGCAGCGCAGATCGAAAGCGGTCGAGGCATCCTTGGCGGTCATCAGCGCGCGGACCTCGATCGCGTCGGTCTTGCTGTCGGTCACCTGCATGTTGAAGAACCGTTTGTCCCAGCGCGGGTTGGCGGCGATGATCTCGCCCAGTTTCTCGCGCAGGCGGGGGATGTCGGCGGCGGGATCGAGATACCAGACGACCGCGCCGAGCAACTGGCTGGTCTCGCGCGTCCAGTTCTGGAAGCTCTCCTCCAGGAATTTGGAGACGGGCACCACCAGCCGCCGGTCGTCCCAGATGCGGACCACCACGAAGGTCAGGCGGATATCCTCGATCCGGCCCCATTCATTGTCGATGATGACCACGTCGTCGAGGCGGATCGGCTCGGTAAAGGCCATCTGGAGACCGGCGATCAGGTTCTTGAGCGCGGGCTGGGCGGCCGCGCCGATCGCCAGTGCGGCGAGACCGGCCGAGGCGATCAGGGTGACGCCCACCGTGCGGACGGCGGGGATGCTCATCAGCATCAGGCAAAAGGTCGCCAGGATCACGGTGGCGACGAGGATGCGGTGGAGGATCGAGGCGCGCGTACGGCGGCGGCGGGCGCGGAGGTTGTCCTCCACGCTGATGTCGGCCTTGAACAGGATGATGTCGGTGCTGGCGCTCAGGATCTTCACCGCCAGCCAGCCGATCAGGCCGGGTATCACGAGGCCCGCGACCCGGCGCCACAGTTCCAGTTCCTGTCCGTCGAGCTTCAGCGCGGGCTGGACGATGACGAGGGCCAGCGCCACCAGCAGCCAGCGGCTGGCGCGGTGCATGTGGCGGATGATGATGTCATCGGTCTGCGTCACGGTGCGGCGCGCGGCGCGCGCGGCGACCTTCATCACGACATAATGGGTCATCAGCGCCACGAGCACCGCGACCGCCACGATCAGGATCGAGCGCACCCATTCCGGGATGTCGGCCAGGATGGACGCCATGGATGTTCCTCATCGTCGTGGTTGTGAAGCGATCAACCGGGGGCGGCGACGACGGTTCCGCTGCAATGCGGCATTGGCGTAAATCCGCGATCGTTCTGCCGCGACAACGATACGGCCCGGCGCAGCGCGACCGGGCGTTTCAGCCCGTCAAGGGAACAGAAAGCCGGGGTCGGCCTTTGCTTGGTCGATGACCTCGCCACCTCTCGACCGCCGCGCTCTCCTCATCGGCTCGCTCGCCGGCGCGTTCACCCTCTCCCTGCCGCGCGCCGCTTTCTCGCAGAATGAGGTGAAGCGCATCGACGCGCTGATCGCGAAGATGACGATCGAGGAAAAGGCCGGGCAGATGAGCTGCCTCGCCGACAGCTTCCGCCCCTTCAACCCGCCCAATCCCAAGACCGGCGTGCAGGACAAGCGCCGGCTGGGCGAGATCATCCGCAAGACCGGCGTGGGATCGCTCTTCAACGGCATCGGCGCGAAGGGCGCGCGCGAGGCGCAGGATATCGCGGTCAGGCAGAACCGGCTCGGCATCCCGATCCTGTTCGCGGGCGACGTGATCCACGGGCTGCGCACGATCTTCCCCGTGCCGCTGGCCGAGGCGGCGAGTTTTGATCCTACGCTCGCCGAACGAACCGCCCGCGCCGCCGCGCTGGAGGCGACGGCGGCGGGCATCCACCTCACCTACGCCCCCGTCGTCGATGTCGCGCGCGATCAGCGCTGGGGCCGGGTGGTCGAGGGGGCGGGGGAGGATGTCTATCTGGGCAAACTCTTCGCCGCCGCCCGAGTGAAGGGTTTGCAGGGCCGCAACACCCGCCGCGCCGACAGCCTGCTCGCCTCGCCGAAGCATTTCGCGGCCTATGGCGCGGTGCTGGCCGGGCTCGACTACAACAATGTCGACATCTCGGACGAGACCTTGCGCGAGACGCATCTGCCTCCGTTCCAGGCCGCGATCGACGCAGGGGCGCTGGCGCTGATGTCCAGCTTCAACGAGATCAACGGCGTGCCCGCCACCGCCGATCATGCGCTGATGACCGATCTGCTGCGCGGCGAGATGGGCTTTCGCGGCTTCGTCTGCTCGGATTTCTCGGCCGATCAGGAACTGGTCGCGCACGGCTTCGCCGAGGACGATCGCGATGCCGCGCGGCTGGCGATCCTCGCCGGGGTCGACATGTCGATGCAGAGCGGCATTTACCTCCGCTACATCCCCGAGCTGGTGGAATCGGGCGCGATCCCGATGAGCACGATCGACGTGGCGGTGCGCCGCATCCTCTACGTCAAGACCGCCGCCGGCCTGTTTGACGATCCCTATCGCTCGATCGACGAGAAGGCCGAGGCGATCCATATCTCCTCGCCCGACAAGATCGCTTTGTCGCGCGAGGCCGGCGCGCGGTCGATCGTGCTGCTCCGCAACGAGGGCGATCTGCTGCCGCTCTCCGCCGACAGCCAGAAGCGCATCGCCCTGATCGGCCCGTTCGCGGACGACAAGGACAATATCCTCGGCCCCTGGTCCTTCTACGGCGACGTGAAGCTCAACGTGGACATCGCCACCGGCCTGCGCGCCCGCATGGCCTATCCCTCGCAACTCACCGTCGAGCGCGGTTCGGGCATCGAGGCGCCGATCAGGGACGGCATCGCCCGCGCGGTCGAGGCGGCGAAGGAGGCGCATATCGTGATCCTCGCGCTGGGCGAGGGGGCGGATATGTCGGGCGAGGCGGAATCGCGCACCGAGATCGGCATCCCGCCCGCGCAGCAGGCGCTGGCCGATGCCGTCGCGGCGGTCGGCCGGCCGACGATCGTGCTGCTCCGCCACGGCCGGGCGCTCGCCTTGCAGGGCGCGATCAGCGCCGCGCCCGCGATCCTGGCGACGTGGTTCCTCGGCAGCCAGACGGGCCATGCCATCGCCGACGTGCTGTTCGGCTTCGTCAATCCCTCGGCCAAGCTGCCGGTCAGCTTCCCGTGGGAGAGCGGGCAGGAGCCGTTCTTCTATGATCGGAAGTCGACCGGCCGCCCGGTGGTGGAAAACGCCTCCACCGAATATCGCACCCGCTTCCGCACGACCGACAATACCGCGCTGTTCCCCTTCGGCCATGGCCTCGGCTACAGCGACTTCCAGCTTTCCGGCCTGAAACTCAGCACCGAAAAATTGGGGTGGGACGAGACGCTGGAGATCGAGGCGGCGATCCGCAACACCGGCAAGGTGGCGGGGGCCGAGGTGGTCCAACTCTACATCCGCGACCGCATCGCCAGCCGCACCCGCCCGATCCGCGAACTGAAGGGCGTCCACCGCGTCGAGCTCGCGGCGGGCGACAAGGGCAAGGTGCGCTTCACGCTGAAACGGGCGGATTTGATGTTCGTGGGATCGGACAGTAAATGGATCGCCGAACCCGGCCTGTTCGACATCTGGGTCAGCCGCTCCTCGATCGGCGGGCTGGCCGGCAGCTTCCGCCTGATGGCGCCGGGCGCGGTCTAGCCCGCGAAATCGAACGCCAGCTGATCGCGCGCGAACTCGATCTCGGCCTGGGCATTGGCCTGGCCAAAGATCATCACCCGGTTCCGGCCCAGCCGCTTCGCGTCATACAGCGCGCGATCGGCCATGCCGTAGAGCTTCTGGAAGCCGGTGGCGCGGTGGCCCTCGGCGACGCCGATACTGACCGTGACGGGGCGGCGGGCGGTGACCGGGCCGTGGTCGCACGCGCCGAGCAGGGCGCGGGCGCGTTCCGCCAGCGCGCGGATCGCGGGCGCGTCGCGCTCGGCCACGCCGATCATGAACTCCTCGCCGCCCAGCCGTCCGACGATGGTTCGCGCGTCCTCCATGCCCGACAGGCAGCGCGCCAGCGTCACCAGCACGGTATCGCCCGTCTCATGGCCGAAGCGGTCGTTGATCGCCTTGAATTCGTCGGCGTCGATCAGCAGCAGCGCGATATGGCCGCGCGCCGGATCGGCCGTCGCCCACATCGCCTCGGCCCGGGCGAGGAAGCCGCGCCGGTTGAGCAGGCCGGTCAGCGGATCGCGCGCGGCCAGCTCGCTCAGCTCCAGCTCGGCGGCGCGGGCGGCGTCGCGCTCGACGCGCAGGCGGGCGAGGCGGCGGGTCTGGCCGATCGACAGCCACACCGTCTGCAACGCGGAGGCGAACAGCACCATGATCTGCGATCCGCCGCCGAACAGGGAATCGCGGAAATCGAAGAACATCGTGAAGGTCAGCACCGCCATCGGCACCGCCCACGCATAGGCCAGATCGCGCGCCTCCTGGCTGCCGCGCCGCCAGCCTATCACGATCGCCAGCACCACGGCGGCGATATCGGCGAGGCTGAAGACCTCCAGCAGCAGGCCGACGACGCTGATCGGCGCATTGGTGAACGCTACCGACAGCCCCAGCAGCGCATTGGCCCCGGCCAGCGCGAACAGGCCGATGTGCAGCCAGCGCGGCAGCACGCCCCGGCGGATCGCCGTCGCCCCGCTCATCGTGGCCAGCGCGATCGCCAGCACGGCGAGGAAGGTTGAGGTCTGCGCCGCCGTCGTGCCCGCCACCCCCGGCACCACCCACAAAGCGAATTGCGACCAGAGCGTGCCCCACACGAACACCGTCGTCGCCCACAGGCTGTGCCACAGGAGGAACTGGCGCCGCGCCGCGATCGACAGGCACAGATTGTAGATCGCGCCCGCCAGCAACAGCGTCAGCGCCCCGCCGACGAGCCCCGCGACCAGAGCCAGCTCGGTGCCGATCGGCGCGGTGGGGACGATCCGGCCGCGCACGAGCGTATGGCTGGCGAGATGATCGAAGCGCATCGTCACGTCGGTCAACGCCGCGTCGCGCAACGGCGCATCGAAGCGCAGATGGCCGCCGATCCGCCAGAAGGTGCCGTAATCGCCGCGCGTCACCCCCTGCCGCACGACGCGCCCGTCGGCATAGGTGAAGAACACCGTCATCCGATCGAAGCGGGTGTGGTGGAGCATCAGCGACACGCCGCGCGGCGGCAGGCCGAGCGCGGCGGTCTCGGCGTGGAGCCACAGCGCCCTATCCTGATAGTCGCGCGGCTCACCGGTGCAGGAATAAGCGCGCGGCGGCGGGGCGTCGATCGGCAGGGCTGCCGACTTGGTCGCGTGGCACAGGGAACCGCCGATCTTGAGCGGCACGGCGCGCGCCATGGCGGGCAGCCACAGCGCCGCCAGCGCCACGATCGCGAGGATCAGCGCGCGCGAAAAGGGATGCGCCGACGCAGGGCGAAGCGATCGCGGACCGTCCAGCACTCTACCCCCGCAAAGCCACGCACCCCGAAGCGGGCGCCCGCATGGCCGAAAATCGCGGAAATGTCACGGAAATTACGGAGTTGGAGTGGGATATGGGCACAAGTTCACCGCGCGTCGAACGCCGCCCGCGCCGCCTCGATCCGCTCCAGATTGGCGGCGGCCCAGCTCCACACGCCGCAGAACGCCTCGGCCAGGGTGAAGCCCAGATCGGTCAGCCGATATTCCACCTTCGGCGGCACCACCGGATGCACCGTCCGCACGACCAGCCCGTCGCGCTCCATCTGGCGCAGCGTCTGGGTCAGCATCTTCTGGCTGATCCCGTCGGCCAGCGCCGCGATGCGCGAGAAGCGTTGCTCGCCATGTTCGGTCAGCACCTCCAGCACGATCATCGTCCATTTGTCCGCCACGCGCCCGATCGCCTCGGTGACGAGCGCCTCGATACGGGGATCGAGATCGGCGGGATAATCGTGCGAGACGGCGGGGGCGGGGTTGGCCATGGTTTCCTCATCGTAAGTACCGCACTTTCTGGTGCCTACTTTCTAACGGAGAGTATCGCGCCTACCTGGACGATCGCGCAACCGGAAACCGAAAGGCCCCCCATGAACATCAGCGGCAACACCATCCTCATCACCGGCGGCGGATCGGGCATCGGCCGGGCGCTGGCCGAGGCGCTCCATGCCGAGGGCAACAGCATCATCATCGCCGGCCGCCGGCGCGCCGCGCTGGAGGCGGTGGTCGCCGCCACCCCAGGCATCGCCATCGCTCCGCTCGACATCGCCGACGGCGCCACCATCCCCGATTTCGCCGCCCGCCTGATCGCGGCCTATCCGGCGCTCAACGTCGTCATCAACAATGCCGGGGTGATGATCGCCGAGGATCTCACCGCCGAGCCGGTCGATCTCGCCGTGGCTGAGGCGACGATCGCGACCAATCTGCTGGGGCCGATCCGGCTGACGGCGGCGCTGCTGCCCCATCTGAAGGCGCAGCCGGCCGCGACGGTGGCGATGGTGTCGTCGGGCCTCGCCTTCGTGCCGCTGGCCGCCACGCCGACCTATTCGGCCACCAAGGCGGCGATCCACAGCTACAGCGAGTCGCTGCGCCACCAGTTGCGCGGCACCAGCGTCGACGTGATCGAGATCGCGCCGCCCGCCGTCGCCACCGATCTGATGCCCGGCCACGCCGACAACCCCAATTCGATGCCGCTCGACGCCTATATCGCCGAGACGATCGCCGATCTGAAGGCGCGGCCGGCCGGCCCGGAAAACCTGGTCGAGCGGGTGAAGCTGCTGCGCGATGCCGAGCGCGAGGGCCGCTATGCCGACACGTTCGCGATGCTGAACGGCAAGGATTGACGGGCAAGGGGGCTGGTGCCGGTTGAGGGGATTGAACCCCCGACCTTCGGTTTACAAAACCGCTGCTCTACCGCTGAGCTAAACCGGCGCGCCGGTCTCCCATGCGACAGCGGGGCGGCGAGGTCCAGCCTCAACACGACCTAAGATACTCGTCGGTCAAACCGTTCCAGCCTGGCCGTCATCCCGCGTGTTTCGGTTTCGTCGCGGCCGTAGACGGTGAAATTGGGGCTCTCGGCGCGGACCCATTTCGCCACCGCCTGATCCGGCCGCCCGGTGACGACGATGTCGCCACGCGCCGGCCCGCTGCGTTGCTGCGCGCCGGCGGGCAGGATCGACGCGACGGTCAGGGCGAGCAGCATCGCCCCCGAACCCCAGCGCCTCATCTCGACCCTTCCCGCATCGATCACAGGGTAGCCGGGCGCGATCCGCACGCAAGTATCGCCAAGGACTTATCTTGTGCCTAGCCCCACGCGCCACACCCGCCTATCACTCGTCCGATGGCCGCCCCGCGTTCGTTTCGTCCCAAGCCCCCGCCCAAGCCCGTCAAGCCGCCGCTGCGGGTGAGCCGGCGGCAACTGCTCGTGGGGGGCGGGGCCGGTGTGGGGCTGGTCGTGGCGTGGGGGCTGTGGCCGCGGCGCTATCGGCCGAATGTCGCCGCCGCGCCGGGCGAGACGGTGATGAACGCCTGGCTCAAGATCGGCGAGGACGGGCATATCACCGCCGTCGTGCCGCAGGCGGAGATGGGGCAGGGGGTGTGGACCTCCATGGCGCAGATCCTGGCCGACGAACTGGGGGCGGACTGGCGCACCGTGGGGGTCGAGCCCGCGCCGCCGGGGCCGCTCTACGCCAACACCCTGCTGTTCGAGGAAGCCGCCGACGAGAAGGTGTGGAGCCTGTTCTCGCGCCCCGCCCGCTGGATGGCGCGCGAGGCGGCGGAGCGATCGGGCTTCGTCATCACTGCGGGCTCCACCTCGATCCGCGCGTTCGAGCAGCCGCTGCGCGAGGCGGCGGCGATGGCGCGGGCGATGTTGCAGATGGCGGCAGCCGACATCTGGAAGGTCGACTGGCAGGCGCTCGACACCGCCGCCGGTTTCGTGACGCATGGCGACGAGAAGATGCGCTTCGCCGGCCTCGCCGCCAAGGCCGCCGGCTTCTCGCCGCCCGACGATCCGCCGCTGCGCGAGGTGGGCGAGGGCGATATTTCGGGCCATGCCGTGCCCCGCATCGATCTGCCGTCCAAGATCGACGGGTCGGCGCAATATACCGCCGACGTGCGCCTGCCGGGGATGCTGTTCGCCTCCGTCCGCAACGCGCCGCACCCCGACAGCCGGTTCGAGCGGTTCGCCGGGGAAAAGGCCGCCGAGCGCGTGCCGGGGGTGGTGAAGCTGTTCCGCAACCCCGGCTGGGTGGCGGTGGTGGCGAGCAATTGGTGGGCGGCGGACCATGCGCTCGACAGGATGCAGCCGCGCTTCACGCTGGCGGGCCTGCCCGACGACAAGGCGGTCGCGGGCGCGCTGAATGCGGCGCTGACCGGCCCGACCAAGCATGTCATGGCATCCGAGGGCGATGCCGACGAGGCGCTGGCGGTGCCGCAGGGGCGGGTCGAGGCGAATTATTCGGTGCCCTTCGGCGTCCATGCGCCGATCGAGCCGCTGACCGCGACGGCACGGGTGACGGGCGATCGGCTCGAGGTGTGGGCGCCGACCCAGGCGCCGGGCATCGCGCGCGCGGCGGCGGCGCGCGCGGCTGGGTTCGACGAGGCGCGGGTGACGATCTATCCGATGTTCGTCGGCGGCGGCTTCGGGCGGAAGATCGAGGTGGATGCGATCGAGCAGGCCGCGATCGTCGCCGCCAAGCTCAAGAAGCCGGTGCAGCTTACCTGGAACCGCGCCGAGGAGACGATGCGGGATCGCTTCCGCCCGCCGGCCAAGGCGCGGATGGCGGCCGTCATCGGCCCCGGCAAACGGCTGGCGGCGTGGAAGGCGCGGATCGCGGCACCCTCGACGATGCGGGCGCTGGAGGAGCGGCTGATGCCGGGCTTCTCGATTGGCGGCGGGGCGACGGCCGAGGCGGCGGCGGTGGCGGGCGCCGCCCCGCCTTATGCGATCCCCGCGATGGCGGTGGAGCATGCCGCCGCCGCCCTGCCGATCGGCACCGGCATGGGGCGGGCGGTGGCGCACAGTTACACCGCTTTCTTCACCGAAGGCTTCATGGACGAACTGGCGCTGCTGGCCGGCGTCGATCCGGTCAGCTTCCGCATCCAGCATCTGGGTGCCGCGCCGCGTCTGGCGCGCTGCCTCCAGCGGGTGGCGCAGATGGGTGAGTGGGACGGGCCGGGCAAGGGGCAGGGGGTGGCGTGCCACTCGGCCTTCGGCAGCCATGTCGCGCTGCTGGCCGAGGCGGACGTGGAGGAAAAACGCATCCGGGTGCGCCGGGTGATCGCGGTGGTCGATTGCGGGCGGGCGATCCACCCCGATATCGTCGCGCAGAATATCGAGAGCGGGATTATCTGGGGGCTGGCGGCAACCATGCAGCCGGCGATCGGTTTCGCAGGCGGAATGGCCAATGTGCGTGACTTCATGGGGCTGAACCTGCCCCGGCTGGCCGATTCCCCGGAGATCGTGGTGGAAGTGATCGAGAGCCAGGAGGCGCCGGGCGGCGTCGGCGAGCTGGGCGTGCCGCCGGTGGCGCCCGCCATCGCCAACGCCGTGTTCGCCGCGACGGGCGCGCGGCTGCGCGATCTGCCGCTGGTGATCCCGGCCGCATGAGCGAGCCCGCCGGTCATCCCGTCATCCCGCCCCCGCGCATCGGCGTGCTTCTCGTCAATCTCGGCACGCCCGACGCGCCCGAGCCGGGGGCGGTGCGACGCTATCTGGCGGAGTTCCTCGCCGACCGGCGGGTGGTGGAAATCCCGCCGATCCTGTGGCGGCCGATCCTGCACGGCATCATCCTGCGTACCCGCCCGAAGAAATCGGCCCATGCCTATCAACAGGTATGGCGTGAGGACGGATCGCCGCTGGCCGCCATCACCGCCGAGCAGGCGGCGGCGTTGCAGGCGGTGCTGGGTGGCGAGGTGATGGTCTATCATGCGATGCGCTACGGCCGGCCCGCCATCGCCGAGCGGATCGCCGCGCTGAAGGCGCTCGGCTGCGATCGCATCCTGATCGCGCCGCTCTACCCGCAATATTGCGCCGCGACGACCGCGACCGCCAACGACGCCGCCTTCGCCGCGCTGGCGGACATGCGCTGGCAGCCGGCGATTCGCACCCTGCCGCCCTATCATGACGATCCGGCCTATATCGACGCGCTGGCGACCTCGGTGCGCGACGCGCTGGCGGGGCTCGACTGGGCGCCCGACGCGATCGTGGCCAGCTTCCACGGCATGCCGCAGCGGACCCTGGCGCTGGGCGATCCCTATCACTGCCATTGCCAGAAGACGGCACGGCTGCTCTCCGAAGCGCTGGGGCGCGAGATCGTGATCGCCTTCCAGTCGCGCTTCGGGAAAGCGAAATGGCTGGAACCGGCGACCGACGCGACGCTGGAGCGGTTGGCGCGCGAGGGGAAACGCAACCTCGCGATCCTCGCGCCGGGCTTTTCGGCGGACTGCCTGGAGACGCTGGAGGAGCTGGAAATTCGCGGGCGGCAATCATTTGTCGCGGCAGGTGGAAAAAACTTCCACCTCATCCCTTGCCTGAATGCGTCGCCCTTGGGCATTGATCTCATTGCCCATGCCGTCCGGCGTGAGCTTCAAGGATGGATCACCGTCGCTTAGCGTCCATAATCGATAGAGGAGAGTTTCCAATGGCTCGGGTTGCGGTCGTCACGGGTGGAACGCGCGGTATCGGCGAGGCGATCAGCCTGACGCTGAAGGATAAGGGCATCACGGTCGTCGCCAATTATGCCGGCAACGAGGAAAAGGCGGCCAAGTTCACCGAGGCCACGGGCATCCCCGCCTACCGGTGGGACGTGTCGGATCATGAGGCGACCATCGCCGGGATCAAGCAGATCGAGGCCGAGGTCGGCCCGGTCGACATCGTCGTCAACAATGCCGGCATCACCCGCGACGGCACGCTGATGCGGATGACCTATGCCGCGTGGAAGGAAGTGATCGACGTCAATCTCGGCGGCTGCTTCAACATGGCCAAGGCCACGTTCGAGGGCATGAAGAGCCGGGGCTGGGGCCGCATCGTCAACATCGGCTCGATCAACGGCCAGGCCGGCCAATATGGCCAGGTCAACTATGCCGCCGCGAAATCGGGCATCCACGGCTTCACCAAGGCGCTGGCGCAGGAAGGCGCGCGCTTCGGCATCACCGTCAACGCGATCGCGCCGGGCTATATCGATACCGACATGGTCGCCGCCGTGCCGCAGGACGTGCTGGCCAAGATCGTCGCCAAGGTGCCGGTCGGCCGCCTGGGCGAAGCCAAGGAGATCGCGCGCGGCGTGGCCTTCCTGTGCGGCGAGGATGCGGGCTTCGTGACGGGATCGACGCTGTCGATCAACGGCGGCCAGCATATGTATTGATCGATACGCCGATCTTCACAAACGATATCGTGCTCCTGCGAAGGCAGGAGCCCAGGGCAGGATGGCGCAGCGCCTGTGACCCTGGGCTCCTGCTTCCGCAGGAGCACTTTTAACAGGAGGGGTGAAGGGTGGCCCGCCGCCCCGCCCGCAAGCCGCCGCGCCGCACCAACGGCCCGATCAAGCGATCGGTGATGATCGCCGGCCATTCCACCTCGATCAGCCTTGAGCCCATCTTCTGGGACGCGCTCGGCCGGGTCGCCGGGGAAATGGAACTGCCCCTCAACGCCTTGGTCGCCCGCATCGATGCGGAGCGGATCGAGGAGGCCGATCCGCCCAATCTCGCCAGCGCTATCCGCGTTTGGCTGTTCGCGCGCGTATCGGAAAAGTAGCGCCCCGGCCATGTCGTAACGGGTGCATATCGTGCCCCGCGCCGCTAAGCCCCATCGCATGATGATCGCGATTCCCAACGTGCTGTCGCGCGAGCAGGTGACGGCCATGCGCGCGGAGATGGACGCCGCCGAATGGGTGGACGGCAATGTCACCTCCGGCTTTCAGGCGGCGCTGGCCAAGCGCAACGAGCAATTGCCCGAGGATGGCGAGACGGCGCGGCGGATGGCCGGCGCGGTGCTGGACGCGCTGGGCCGCACGCCCCTGTTCATCGCCGCCGCGCTGCCGCTCAAGGTGTTTCCGCCGCTGTTCAACCGCTATTCGGCATCGCAGGGCGGCAAGTTTGACGTGCATGTCGACAATGCCATCCGCATCGGCCGCGAGATGCGGGTGCGCAGCGATCTTTCGGCGACGCTCTTCCTGTCGGATCCGGAGGATTATGAGGGCGGGGAGCTACAGGTCGAGGATCTGTTCGGCACCCATATCGTCAAGCTGCCGGCCGGCGACATGATCCTCTATCCCTCGTCCAGCCTGCACCGCGTGACGCCGGTGACGAAGGGCGTGCGCGTCGCCTCCTTCATGTGGCTGCAATCGATGGTGCGCGACGATGGCGAGCGGCGATTGCTGCTGGAACTCGACCAGTCGATCCAGTCGATCGCCGCCGATCGCGGGCAGGGCGATGCCGAGGTCGTGCGGCTGACGGGGGTGTACCATAATCTGCTGCGGCGCTGGGCGGACGCCTAGGCCGCGCCTCTGACAAACGGGCGAGGCGGTACGACGCTCTGTTAAAGCGCCCGGACCGCCTCGCCGCGCGATCCGCTCAGCGGCAGCGCGCGTTGTTGCTGTCGATCGACTTTCCGAGAATGCCGCCGCCAGCGGCGCCCAACACGGTGCCCAGCAATGACGAATTGCCCCGATCGAGCGCGTTGCCCAGCACGCCGCCGGCCAATGCCCCGACGATCAGGCCGGTCGTGCCGTCGCTGCGCCGGCAATAATATTGGCCGTCGCCACCGCGATAGATACGATCGTTGCGGCCAAGCCGCCGCTCCTTGTAGCGCCGGTCGTCGCGATAATAGCGCGATGCGTCATAGCCGCCGTAACGATTGTCGGGGCGGTTGTAATCGTAACGCCCGCCATCACGCCAGTTCGCGCCCCGCCAGCGCTGGTCGTAGCGGTTGCGGTCGCCGCGATCCTGATGTCGATCATCACGATCGCGGCCGTGCTGCGCGAGGGCGGGGCCCGCCACGATCAGCATGAGGGCGGCAATGAAGGCTTTACGCATGTTATTCCCTTTCAAGGACGGTGACGTAACCGGCGCCGGCGATTAGGGTTGCATCGGGCTGCCTGCGGCTGGATCGGCCACCGTAACATCCCGGCCTTTGAGGTTGCAGGGGATAGGGGAGCCGCTATACGCTCTCCCCGTGCGGGCGTGGTGAAATGGTAGACGCAGCGGACTCAAAATGGAATTGGGTCTACAAAATAACGCGAAAAATCTAATAAAATCAATGACTTTGACAAAGTCAGACGCATCAGATATCCTTACACATGTCTTACACATTTTGAACAAGGCGGATTTGACGAGCGAGAAGCACACTTTCATGGATGACAAGCTTCACGTCTATCGACGTGAAGGCAGCAGCTTTTGGCAGTGCTCAACCTATCTCGGCAGTCGCAATCACCGCGAGTCCACTAAGGAAAAAAACCTCTCGCTCGCGGTCGAGTTTGCCAAGCAATGGTATCTCGAACGGCTGGTCGAGGAACGCAACCGCCGCCGTGGGCGCATATCGCCTCTGTTGGACGGCCCAGTTCAACAGCAGATTATCGTAGAGCCCGCGCCGACAATGGACCGTCGCCGCCGTCAGAACCGCGCTGCGGCAGCGGGGCCGACGTTCAAGGATGCGGCGGATGCCTTCCTTAAAGAGTATGAGATTATAACACTCGGCGAGCGTAACGTTGATTACGTCGCGCAGAAGTCGATGCATGTGAAAGTGCATCTGCTTCCCTATTTTGGGGATACGCCGGTAGCCGATGTGACGGCCGGAATGGTGCAGGATTACCGGGTTCACCGCCAATCGTCGCGGATCGATCCAAAGACCGGAAAAGTGAAGAAGCCCGCGCGCGCTACCCTCCACGGCGAGACAGTGACGCTGCGTCAGGTCCTGAAGACCGCCAATCGGAAGGGGTGGATTGATGCGCTGCCGGATATGTCGGTGGCCTATAAATCGTCCGGTAAGGTGGAGCATCGCGCTTGGTTCTCGCCCGAAGAGTATAAAATACTCTACGAGTACACGCGCGAGCGGGCGAAGAACCCTCCCAAGGAACGTTGGCGCAAGGAGTGCGAGACGTTTCATGACTACGTTCTTTTCATGGGGAACACCGGCCTTCGGCCCGATGAGTCGGCGAGGCTTGAACTGCGTGACGTTCAGGTCGTGAAGGACGAAGCGACAGGCGAGCGCATCCTTGAGATCGAAGTGCGCGGCAAGCGTGGCGTAGGTTTCTGCAAATCGATGCCGGGGGCTGTGCTTCCATTCGAGCGTGTCCGCAAACGCAAAAGCCTGAAGCTGACCGACCCGATCTTCGGAAAAACGCCGCGCGAACTAATGAACACGGTGCTCGATGAGTTGAACTTGAAGCTGGATCGCGATGATCATGTTCGTACCTGCTACAGTTTACGCCACACTTACATCTGTATGCGGCTTCTGGAGGGGGCTGATATCTATCAAGTAGCAAAGAACTGCCGCACCAGTGTTGAAATGATCGAGAAATTTTACGGACGGCATTTGAAGAACAATATTGATGCCGCCGCTGTGAATGTTCGTAAGCCTAAAGTGAATAAGGTCCGTAAGCCGCGTCGCAAGCCTGCGGCGGCAGCGGATTGAAGGGGCTTCGCCTTTCCGGTTGCAGGATATACTGGACCCGCTATAGGGTCTGTCCTGTGCGGGCGTGGTGAAATGGTAGACGCAGCGGATTCAAAATCCGCCGCCGCAAGGCATGTCGGTTCGAGTCCGACCGCCCGCACCATCGCTCAGCAGAGCCCGTCAGGCTACTGAACAGGAGCAGGGTTCTGCTTTTTTGCGCGAAGGAGGCATGGGCTGAACGGCCCGTCCTTCGTGCCTCGAAATGCCGAAGGAACCGTAGGCATGGTGGCCACAGGCGCGGCGAACGCCGCGCGGCCATCGCAACCATCTATCGCGCCGGGAGGCGCTTGCTTATGTCATCATCCCCCTCTAACCATAGGCCTGGGTCGCGATCAGCTCACGTCTGGCGTCATCAGCAGAGAATTGTTCGACAACCTCCATCTTGTTATCCAAGCTACCGCCAAGCTGCATCAATGGTTGCCGCCGGGTGAGGGGGGCACGCTCCGGCCAGATCGCAATCTGTGCTTTGATATTTCAGTGTCTGATGCGAACTGTAAACGTGCGCTTGGCTTAGCGGACAAGCTGCTGCGCGTCTGCGAAGCGGAGAGCCTCGGAATCACTTACGATGCGACCAGTTACGAACATGGCGTTTCCATAGTAATTGATGGGGAATTGGTGCCGATTCGACTTGTCGAACGCGGGCGGCGAGTGACCCACCTTGCTTTCGAGATTGGGCGGAACCCGACGCTAGGAGTGTGGAAAGACACCGCCAGTCGCCCGCTCGAACAGAAAGTCAGCAAGATTATTGCGGCTTCACGGAAAATAGCAACAAATCGGACTGTCTGGCGCAAACGGGAAGAGGCATTCGAGCGCAAGCAGAAGGCCGTGGAATACGAGCGCGCTGAACTGCGCGATCAGGTGAATCAAGAACGCGAAGCCCACAAGGCCTTGTTGAACGACGCCAATAATTGGCAGCGTGCCCAGTTGGTACGGGCGTATTTGGCAGCCGCAGAAAGGGCTGCCGTACAGGATGGCACACTGGATAGAGATGCGGCTTGGTTCTCCTGGGCGGCTGAGCAGGCGGATCGGCTTGACCCGCTGCGACCATCACCCCCCTTAGTGCTGGACATCCCGTATGATGATTACCGAGAGCTTGGGCCTTACGAGATTCTTTGCGAGGATGGCTCCATCGAGCGGATTTGGGGCTGACGCACCGCTTTGGCTGGTGTCGGCAACAACGCGTTGGCTGGCGCGGCTAATATGCCAAGCTCTGGTTTTTGACCGGTCAACACGCCATGGGTGCCACGCTGGACCATTCCACGGCTTCTAATATGGGATGAGCGTCTAGGTCAGGCCCGCCTCGGGTAAACCCCATTCGCTTCCGCGCCTGCGGCTTGTGCAGCTCCATGCCCATTCGGGCGCTAACGCAGGGTGTGACCCTCGGCTCGATGGCCCGCCCCCTGTGCTCCCCCACGCAAGCCGCAGGATGGTCCGGCGGCGGACACCAAAGGAGCCGAACATGACCGACCAATCCATCGCCACCACCGCCAAGCCGACCCACCGCATCTTTGTCGTCACCGGCGAGGGCAAGAAAGCCAAATGGAGCGAGCTGGGCGCCGCCTGGCCCCACCGCGACGGCAGCGGCTTCTCGATCAGCTGCACCGCGATCCCGTTGCAGGGTCGCATCGTGATGCGGGCGATCACGGAGCGCGATCGTCAATCAGGCGAGGCGCAATAGCTCCATTCTAGCCGGGGCTGGCATCGGCCAGCCCCGTTCTGCTCGACAGATTCGCCGCAATGCGGTAAGCATAAGTATGATGAAGTATGCAGAGGAGAGAGCTTGATGGCGAACGTCGAACGTATCACCGTCACCGTTTCAACCGACATGGCCGCCACGTTGCGGCACACGGTCGAAGACGGTGAATACGCAACCACCAGTGAGATCGTGCGCGAGGCATTGCGGGAATGGGCACGCAAGCGCGACAACGAACTGCGGGATTTGGAGGTGCTGCGCGCCGCGATCAAAGAGGGCCTTGATAGCGGTTCCGGCATCCCGGCCGAAGACGTGTTTGCAGAGCTGCGGGCGCGCTTCGCCAAGAAAGACTGACCCGTGGCCAAGCTCGTCCTGCTTCCAGCCGCCCGTCGCGATCTTATCGAGATTGGCGACTATATCGCCGTCGATAATCCGCCGAGAGCGGCGTCGTTCATCTCCGAGATCGAGGCTAAGATGATCACGATTGCCGAGCATCCCACGCGCTATGCTGCCCGGCCGGACCTCGCGCCCGGCCTGCGCTCGGCAGGCCATGGGCGCTATCGCATCTTTTACGTCGAAGCCGGCGAGGAGGTCAGGATCGTCCGCGTCCTTCATGGTGCGCGCGACGTAGTTGCCTTGGTCGCGGTTCCACCAGCATCAGCTTAGCGGCGCGGATCGCTCACGCCCTCACCTTAGACGCAGCGCGGCGATGAGTTGGGCGAGCGCCGCCAGAAGCTGGGCGGCGGTGTTGATGCAGAGCAGGATGGTTGTTGTCGTCATGATTTCCTCCGTTTGCCTCGCGCGGGATGCGCGATGGACAAGGAAGGGGAAGGCGACCGCCTGAGCGGCCCAGACACAGGCCGTCAGCCGCCTTGGCGGGATGAGGCTGCACACGCCGCAGGCACGGAAGCCCATCGCCTTTTCGGGGGTGCGCGGTCGGTTATACCGCCCGATGCTCCTGAGCGCCTCGCGCGCGAGGCAACGGGAACCAGCCTCACGACAGACCAGCCATCCTGTGATAGCTTTACCCCCCAGCGCGTCATGGGGGCATCGATGCAGGCTCGGAACACAACCTCGCTGCCGCTGACCTTTCACACTGCCTGGTGGAAGTCCGCGTCGGTCCTGATCGGCGGGCTGTTATTCGGCCTGCCAGCCGCCTGCACCGGCATCCGTGACGACAATCCATGGATGATCGCCAGCGCTAACTTCTTTGGCCTAGTGGTACTTGCGGGCTTGGTGCTGCTGTTGCGTCGGCCAGCCGAGCTAACGATCGACGCGCAGGGTGTCGGGTTCAGCCATGGGCGGGTCGAGTGGTTCGTGCCGTGGAAGGACGTCACCGAAGTGCGGCTGTTCACCATCCGCTCGCACGGCATCCCGACGCAGCGCAACGTCATCATCCACGATTGCCGGCGCGGTGATCGGGTGATTTCCTCCGGCCTCACCATCAGCGCCAAGGCGCTACACGGGCTGATTTCCGACTGGGCACAATCTGGCCCGCTGATCGAGCGTTAACGAATTCCTAACCATTGGCGGGTTACAATCGGGGCAGATTCACCCGCGCGCAGAGGCGAACTATCGACGGCCAAATCGCAGTTTCTGAGATCGGTCATCCGCAAGCGGATGACCCGCTGGCTAGCCAGCGCCGCGATTTGATCGACCAGCTCGACGCCGTTAAATCTGATCTTGAAGCCGCCCTCGATGAATTGACCCGTGGCGCCGCCGGCACCGGCGACGTGAAGGCGCAGCTTCAGGGCCTCACTCAATTGCAGCGGCAGATCGGCGGGGCCGATGCGACCGCGCTCACCGCCCTCAAGCGTGATGTAGCCGCCGCCGTTGCTCTCGGCCAGAACGCTGTTCAGGAAGCCCGCGTCACCGCCAACCTGGCGCGCACCAGCGACGGCGAGCGCGTTGCGGACCTCGCCGCCGACAGCCGCGCGCAGGTATCGAGCCTCATGCGCGACATGCACCAGTTCGACGAGGAGTTGGAGTTTGCCTCCGAGCAGGAACGCGCTGCCTACCGCCAACGCGAGGCGGAGCGCCGAGCCTACATCGCGGCCGAGCAGGCCAAGGGCACGCCCGAAGGCGACCTCAACGCCGCTGGCGGTGCAGTCGGCCAGATGGCCGATGCCGCCGCCCATGGTGCCAGCAGCCCCGAGTTCCAGAAACGCTGGGATGCGCTGGCCGACAGCACGCAGAAGCTGCGCGCCGCCATCATCCGCGACGGCGGCGACGTGTCGAAGTTCGACGATCGCCTGCGCGACGACTTACGCCGCATCCTGAAATCCAAAGGCCTGACCGACGCGCAGATCGACGCCAAACTCGCCGAACATCCCGATAACCCGCTGGAGGCGGTGAAGGCCTATGTCGCCAGTACCGAGGTCACGGCTTTGGAGCGATCGGCGCAACGAGCCACTACGGTCGCATACATAGCAACGCCGCCAGCCCGAATAGTTAGCCCCGAATTTTCCGGCTTGGACGAGCTTGCCGAGTTCCGTGCAGCGGGCATTACGCTATCCGATCATAATGCTGCCGAGCCGTTTGCTCATGGTGTCACGGCGCGTGAAGTCGCCGTCGCATCTACGAATCGAACGCCCGCAGGTTAGCCCACAATCACCAATTCGCCCCGAGCGGCCCGCCGGCCAAACGCCGATCCCGTGGCATAACATAGCCGCACATTCGGCTCTGCCATGGCCAAGCATCGCTCCGCGATAGGTTTCAGCGTCGCCATTGACGGGAGGCCAGCCGGTATGGGCTCCCCCTTGGCGTATGCTAACATAAAGCCGTTATCCAGAGCGGACGCTGACGTGGGGCCCGAACTCCGTGCATCCTCAAGCAGCGAGCGCACTCCGTCGCGCGCGGATCGGGTAAGAACCGTGACACAATAATCAGCCGCATCGGGCATCGCGGACGATCCCCGCGCGCGCGCAAGCGCAATGCCTTTCGCCATTTCACCCGATAGACAGGCCAATCGGTCAGACGCGATTGAACGCGGCGACGTGAAGCCGAGAAGATCGTTGAGCATCGCCTGCCGCTGGGCGACGAGGCTGCCCATCTGGGCCATCAGCGGAGTGACAAGACAAACGCCGCCGATAAGCGCCACACATGCCCGCGTTATCGCGGGCACCGGTAGCGCTCCAATTGGTCATCAGCCACCGTGACACGGATCGCGTGGTAGATGATCCGCGTGCCGGCCGACATGCAATTCTGCGTATCGCCGGTCAGGGTGCAGCCGAACCCGCCGCATACTGCAAAGGTGCTCGCGGCATCGCTGGCGCTCTGCGACTGATCATATTGGCTCTTTGCTGCCGCCATGCAGCCAAACGCCACCAGAGCCGTGCCGGGATTGTCCTCTACCAGCGCGCGGCCGCTGCGGTCGGCATCGTAGCGCTCCGCTTTAATGGAAGCGCAATTCTGAGCCTGAGCGACCGTCGATGACAAACCGAAACCAATTGCCAATAAGGCAGCGATCCACTTTTGAATCATGACAAAAATCCCCCACCGATCGAGAATCGATGGGGATTGAGTTACATTATGGGATATTCTGTTGCGGTCGAACCGCCGGACAACTCTATGTTACCCATGCTTTTCAACATTCAGCGCCGGCCGGATACACAGGTTGCTGATAACGCGCAAACCCGCAGGATTGCTCATTTTCTCTGCCCACGGGCTTGCACCACTATATCCCATTCTGTCGCGCAGCCTGTGCCGTGGAGTTGCGTGTGACCGCCATGTACGAAGCCAGCGACGGATCGTTGTTCGATGCCCAGGGGCAGCGAAAGTACCTCGTGCCTGCCGAAGCCAAGCGTTTCCTGTCAGCCGCCGCGCAGGCGGATGCACCTACCAAGCTATTCGCCCAGCTACTCTATCTGACAGGGTGCCGGCTCAGCGAAGGCCTGGCGCTCACGCCGCGCCTGATCGACGCCGAAGGCCGGCGCGTGGTGTTCCGCACCCTCAAGCGCCGCAAGCTGACGCATCGCGCCGTGCCAGCGCCCGCCGCCTTCATGCGTGATCTACTAGCCCATGCCGATAGCCACGGGCTTGACGACCGCCTGTTCCCCTGGTGCCGCCAGACCGGCTGGCGCCGCATCCGCACCCTGATGGACAAGGCCGGCATCGAAGGCCCCCAAGCAAGCCCGAAGGGCCTACGTCACCAGTTCGGCGTCCACGCCATCGGCCAGAAAATCCCAGAGTCCGCCGTTGGCCGATGGCTCGGCCACGCCAGCGGAAAATCGACTCGCGTTTACACCTTCGTTGTTGGCGCTGAAGAACGCGCGTTGGCAGAACGTATGTGGCGGATAGATCGATGACACACGCACACTTGGTAATGCAGACCCTGCGCTTCATCGTCGCCCTTGGCGAAATGTGTATTGCGCCGATGGTGTTGTTGTGGCGGTGCTTCTCAATATCAAGATGTGATCGCTAGCGGGCTCGATCAACGCCAAGGCAGGCAAGTGACGTTCCATGGCTGCGGGAAGTCGAATGCTCGTAGCAAAATATCAGAGACACAATTTTAATAAAACTGTCATACGATTACAGGATACTTCTGGTATATTGTAGTTTCTACAAAAGGAGAAAACTATGAATAGCAAGGAAAAGAAGTGCCTGTCTGAAGCTACGACTTTCATGAACGAATCTATGGCTCAGATCAAACTTGAGGGCGATCGTTTATTGGGTCAATCTGTTATCATAGCGGGTGGAACAATGATTGGGCAAATTTCCTCTCAAAAGTATAAAGATTGCATGGATCGGCCAGCGGCAGCGCCGGCGCGGCCCGTCGTTGTGAGGTAAGCAGCGCATATTGCGGTGCTGAGGCACTTACGCCATCCTAGCTGTCAAATCGCACGGAGCGCGGGGCGGATGGGCGGAACAGTATCAGGTGCTGGCTGGTGGATGATCCTTCTTGCTCCTATCGTTACCTTGCTAATGGGAAGCGTAACATGCTTCGTAGCGTGGATCGCATTTCGAACCGCAGCAGCGGTTAATATCCGAAACAAGCGAATAGACGTAATCATGAGCTGCAATGTGCGCTATGATGAACTTTACAAAATAAAGATTTCCATTGTCAAGGACATAAGCGCTTTTAAAAAAATGCCTCCGACGAGCAAAGATATTAGCTCAACCAAAGCAAGAATAGAACTAGAAATAGAATCATATCACAGAAGATATTGGGGCTTGAAAAGCGATCAAATCGATTATTGGTTAGCAGGATATGTCGATCCCGAAACGCTTATAAGTTGGTTTATGTCAACAATAGACTTTGTGCATGATGCCACTCCAGGGTGGACCTTCGGAGACATCACTAAATTAGGAGGCTGGGAAAGCGTTCGAGATTTTCACGAGACAACAAATCATAGAATGTTCGAAATCGGCGAAGAAATATCTCGAATCAATTATAAAAATATGAATAGTAAGGAAAAATACGGAAAACTGTTTAATAAATTCAATGTCATTGAGCATGATGAGCCAAGTCTAATAAGAATGCTAAGCCGCAACACCCACAGAAGGCTAACTATGAAGTTGTTTTATGAGCGATTACAGTCGTCAACTAAGGAGTATGCGACAAATGACTTGTAACGTTCTTCATACCACTAATCAATAAACCTTTTAATCTTCCTAATTATGGGCTTCGTTCTGTCGCAATTCCAAAAGTCTTGGCAGTATTCTTGGATTGCGACGACCGACCCATTCTGAATTTGTCGAGAAAGATCTTGCAGTCCATACCCCTCCAACACTATTTTTTGAGAACCAAAATCCAAACTCAGAAGACAGTCGCCTGTGTATTCAAGTCCGAGAAGCATTGGATATGCTATAGCCCAAGCCGACCAAAGTCCTGAACGAGGCTCATAACGGCGAAACTCTAGCATCATCGGTGGGCGCGATCGCCCACGCTGTACGATCCAAGGTCTGTAAATGCTTACATCGTAATCGGGCGTGTCCTGATCATCGTCCGAGGATTGGACGGTAAGCGGCGGTGCGCTTGCCCGACCATGCTGCCTGGGTTGCTCGAACATATCGGTCCAATGATTGCCGGTCATGATTATCGCTCCATGTCGGGGGTGGGTGTTGTTGGTCGTTTCGTGACTCGCTCCGGTTGCTCCGGCGCCAGCCGGTCGAGCTGGCGATCGAACCAGCCGTAGAAGCGGGCGGCCAGTTGGGCCGGGTCGCGGGCGGGTGTCTCCGGATTCAGCAGCGCCGCCTTGGCGGCGCGCTCGACGGACTGGTAATGCTTGGCGAACTGGAACTGGCCGAAGCGTTCGCGCATACAGCCGTAGAGGTCCTTCATGTACCAGGCGATCCGCAGCGCCGGCTCCGGCAGGCGCGACAGGCCCCGCGCCAGCAGGCTGCGCCGGTCGATCCGCTCCGCCGAGCCGATCCGCTCTAGCGCCGCGTTGGCGATGGTCTCCCAATCCTCTCGGCACCGTTCGAAGTAGGCCTGCGAGTTCCAGCTATCGGCGTTGCTCTCGACCATCACCGGCCGCCCATCGGCATTGGTGCGGCCGGTCGGGTCGGGCACGCGATCGTGCCGCGACTTCTTGCCGAAGCCCGTCTCGGTCAGCGGGCGCATGGTGAGCATCACATGCGCATGGGGCTGCTCCTTGCCGTCGCTTGCCGTCTTGTTGTGATAGGCCACGTCGGCGACCATGCCCTTGGCCACGAAGCTCTGGCGAATGTAGTCGCGCACGACGGCGATACGGTCATCCGGCGATAGCTCGCGCGGGATCATGATCCGCAGCTCGCGTGCCGTCTGCGCGTCCTTGCGCCGCTCGGCCTGCTCGACCCTGTTCCAGAGGGTCTCGCGATCCACCCCTAGCCATGCGGCGGGGGTGTCCTCGGGCATCAGCAGCTCGGTATGCTCGACCCCCGACCGGCGGCTATAATCGTGGGTTCTGCCCTGCCGCTCGTCGTGAAGACGCTCGCCCGCACGGTAGGCAGCGGCGGCCACCGCACTGCGGCCTTTGCTCCGCTGAATGATCTGCATCGACCAACTGAACTGTGCCATCACCGCGCCCCCAGTCCTGAGACCGAAGGCTTTGACCCTTTCCCCTCGTTGCGCCTGAGCCCAAGAAAAGGCGGAAGTGTGCACTTATACGTTGCAAGCAACGTGCACCCGCCAGGAGGCTCAGTTCTACCTAGGGTAGCAAGGTGATGGTTAAAGAATTGATAATGCATCGCGGCGAACTCACTGTTTAGTGGCGCGATAGTTCTGGTTGGTCGGAGCGGTCGGGCCGATGCCTTGCGGACCCGATGCCCGGCCTGACCGCAACCATGGATTGCGGTCAGGCCGGATCGGTCAGGCGTCGATCCCGAGGACCTGCCGGCAATAGATCGGCAGGCCGAGATAGGCGTCGCGCAGCGACGGCACCGGCATCAGCGGCCGGGCGATCGCGGTGACGATCGGGGTGGCCGTTGCCTTCGCCAGTTTGGGACGACGCAGCCGTCGCCACAGGGCGCGCAGCATCATGGCGAGCCCGATGCCGCCCGCCCCGATGAATAGGGTGCCGATGAGCGCCGCCTGCGGATCGTCGCTGCCGGCAATGAACAGCATCGCGGCCATGGCGACGACGCCCAGGAACAGGCCGAGCCGGTTGGCGCGGCGCTGCCGCTCGCGTGCCGGATCGGGCGCCGCCATGCCGTTCCAGGCCCGGTGCCATAGGCGATAGAGCCGGGCCTCTTCATGGGCCTTCATCGTGCGGGCCATGAAGGCGAAGCCGATGGCGCCGACGATGATGTTCTCACCCGCATAGGCGGCATAGAGGGTGAAGCAGCCGGCAGCCATGATCGGCAGGGTCACTGCCGGATGGCCGGCGAACAGGGTGAGGGAGGTGGGGCGCTTCATTGCCGGAACTCCGCGACGAAGGCATTGCCGCCCGAGACGTTGAAGCGCCGCCCGGCCTGAAACCAGACCGCCGAGACGCGGTTGCCGTGGGCTGGGCCGCCGGTCTTGAGGATGCGACCGAACTGGGCCGGCTCGATGAGGTAGCCCATCTGCTCCGAATAGCCCCGGCTGACATTGGCGCTGCTGCTCTCGCCCCGATTGCGGCCGACATTGTCGTTGCCGCCCTCGCTCGACCCCCGGCTGCTGTTGCTACCGCCGCCATAAGAGGACTGGCCGTTGCCGCTGGTGCTGTAGCTGGAACTGGACCCCGAACTGCTGTTCGTGCCCCAGTTGGTGCCCATGCCCATGTTCGAGCCCGAGCTATAGCTGGAGCCTTCGCCTTCGGAGAAGTTGGCGCGGCGATGGAGGCTCTGGCCGATCGTATCGGCCGCCCAGCGGTTGGTCTCGTGGCACGCCTGATTGTGCCAGATGCGGGTCGCGAAATTGCCCAGCAGATGATGCACCCGGTCGCGGGCTGAATCAGATCCCATCTTGGCATACAGGGTCGGTAGCGATTGCGTCAGAATGACCATGCAGGCCTTCGAGCCACGGCAGGTCGAAAGGAACTCCGCGTCATAGGCGTTCACGAAATACTGGAACTCATCAGCCCACAGGAACACCGGGCGTTCCTGATAGACCAGCGGCAGGCCGTTGCGGGCCAGCACCGCGCGCTGGAACAGGAATTTCATCAGCTGCTGGGCGACGATCCCATCCTCGTTGCGGGTCAAGGCCGGCATGTCGAGGATGAGGATGGCGCCGCCGAACGCAAGCTCAGGGACCACCCGGCTTTCCGTGCAGAACGCCGTTTGCAGCCAGCCATGGTTGAAGCGATCGAGCGCCGTGCTGACCGAGATCGCGATGTTGCCGCGCGTCTTGGGGTCAAGCGACGCCCATTCGTCTTTCCAATAGGACACCATCTTTCGCCCAGTCGCGTCGTCGAGCCGCGCGGCGGCCTGGGCGAACATGGCGCAGAAGAAGGACGTCTTCTGCCAGCCGGGATCGGTCATCTCGTCCGGCGAGCGCGGGGCGCTGCGCACGAACGTGATGATGTCGGGGATGCTGACCGTACCCTTGGCGGCCATCAGCACCGGCAGCGTATGGCGCAGGGCCTGCCGCTTGCTGTCAGACCAAAACGCATCGCCATCCTTGCCGGGCGACGCGCTCACCGCCCGCGAACTGTCGAGCACCTGCATCAGACATTCGAGCACGGCATTGAGGCCGTTGGCGCCCTGGCGGCGCAATTCGTAGACGAGGAAATTGACGATCGGCGTGTTGCCGTCGACGAGGATCACGGAGTCGCTGCGGCCCGCCTCGGCGGCCTCGCGCAACCACAGATCGCGCTCCTCAGGCTTGGCGCACAGCACCATGCCGCCCATGCCGGCGCGCAGATAGGCCTGCCGCAGCGCCTTGCTGGCGCTGGTCTTACCCGAACCGATGCCGCCCATGCAGACCACGCCCTGCACGGCATCCCTCAAGGTGAAATGGTCGGTCGGTGAGAGTTGCAGCAGCGGTGCGTCCAAGCTGCCCGATTGCATAGGCATGGCGGCCTCCTCAAAAGTCGATGCCGTGATCCTGGGGTGGAGGGGGACTATGATGCCCCCGGTCGGTGTCCGGTCGCGTCCAGCCCATCATCTCCGCGATCGATGGCTGGTCGGTGTCCCGCGCGGCCCGGTCGCTGGGGCGTGGCGTGACGATTTCGCCAAACCACGCCCGCTCGACCAGTTGCTGACGGATGTCGGTAGCGGTGGAACCGAACGCCTCGGTGAACCAATCCTGCTTGTTCATGGCGTCGATCCTTGCCCGCCGTCATCCGTCAGAGCCGGTTACGCCCGTCACGCCTCGGAGAAGCGGTGATCGCAATGGTCGCAGCGCCAGTCATGGCGGAAGCCATTGACCGCCTGGGTCAGCGCCCAATAGGCTGCAATGCCAGCCGCGATGGCCGGATGCTTCGTGATCTGGGCAGCCTGCGCGCCGTTACGCAGATGCTCTTCCGAAATGGGCTCAAACTTGTTCGAGCTGATCCGGCTGGAGGTGCATTTGGGACAGTTCATGGTCGGTACTCCTGCTGTGTGCTGTGGCCCTTCGGCCGACACAGCAGGTGCCCCACATCGAGAAATGACGACATTTCTCAAAGTTACTGACTTGGTGAATCAAGGCTATCGGGGCGAGCGGTAGCTGGGCGACTGGCGCGCCTGATCGAGACGCTCGGTATGGGAACTTGCCTTGCTGGCAGCTTCGGCTCGCGCGAAAAGAACTTCGACGGCGCTTGATCTCAAAATGTCGAAATAGAGCAGGCCACTGCGTTGATGATTGCCATGACGCTCGTAATCTTCGCCGGGGACAAGCCCCAGTTTTTGAAGGTAGGCATCGCAATGATTGCCGCCGCCGGGCGCAATAAGCCGCATCGGTATGGGTGGATCACTGAGGCCTTCGCCATTGAAATCGGGAAAGTCGATGATCTTCTCAGGAAGTCCACCTTCTCGGTAATAGCAAACCAAACCCTCACCAGCCTCTTTGGCAAGCGATGCGACGCGATGATTTGCGTATTCCTCAAATAACAAAAGTACCTCTTAAAGCACAACAATAACGATTGCGTTGAATTTAAACAATCGAAATCATGACCACATACCATACAGAGAAAACCCAGACCAATAATAAGGATGGCTTAGCGAAACACCTTCTTCCCGTTTGATCCTTTCCGCCGCGCTTGCTGCCCGCTGCCGCACGATGCGTTCGCCACTTCGAAGCTGATCGCGCGTGGCGATCATGCTCATCACGCTTCGCTGAGCATCGCCATGCGCTTGGGCGCGTGACATGCCTTGCCCTAGCGCGGTCAGAAGCGCCTGATTGTAATGGCGGGCGGCAAAATCGTTAACCGGCCACAAGGTCGCGATGATCGAGCCCACACCATGCAGGCGGAACAAAGCGACGACGCTGTTTTCTCCAGCCCCGAGCCAATCGGTCGTGCCCACGCTGACGCAACCCGACAGGACTAGGAGACCAACCTGTTGGTCCGATGCAATGACATCGACAAATCGGATCGTCTCGCCCAACGGTGAAACGATCGCGGCTTCCTCAATAGCGGTGCGCGGCGCCGCCACATGCGCGGAAAGTAGCGCAATGTCGGTCGCATCCAACAACTGTCGAACGCTGTCTCGATTCCATGGCCTTGATCGATCGGATGCGATCTCACTCAACCTGATCGCTCCGGCATCATCAAGCTGTCGATAATGGTCAAGCTCGTAACGCGCTTGCGGAAGCGTTAGGGTGTCAGCCAAGACTTTGACGCCCCGCCCGGCCAGAGGCTCGCCGCCGACAATTGAATCGAAATCGACCAAGCCATCGATAAAGTCGGCGCCGCCTGGGATGATTGGCGCGAAAACGACGTTGAACCGCTCGGCCAAAAAACCGTCGCCATCGTGCAAAGCCGCATACGGGATAATCGCCAGCACCGCATGGGTTGCGATCGTCAGGGTAGGATACGCCGGCAGCGCGGCAAGGGCAGCCGCGACCTCGGGATGATCGAATAGCTCGCGCAGCAGAAGATCATAAAGACCTTTAAGCGCAGAATTTAGCTGATCCATTGGCCGTCGTTCGTGGATGGCCAAGTTTAGGTGAAAAACGATGCTGGCTAAACCGCGAAGCCCCATATGTGAGTCCGCTGCCGACCGTTCTTCACTGCTCAATTGATCAAAAATGATTTTCTGAACAAAAACGCGGCGCTTAAAGGCTATGCCGCCGACGCGAATGGTCGCCTCCAGAAATGCGGATGAGCAGTGCAAGCGCAAATGAACAGAATCTTTGGGCGCGTAGCCCGTGATTCGCCTCCAATACATTTCATTCAGTGCCATGGCATGGCGCTGAATCTGCATCAGCGCCCCATCCCTCAACCGCGCATTGAGAGATGCTGCCTTTCCGATGAGCTTATGCTCAATCCATGCGATCCGCCGCTTGGCGGGAAGGAGAAGGGCCTTTGCTCTGACTTCACTTATGAGTTGGCGTATATCGTCGACGCCAACCCAGCGGTCGGTTTTGGGCAGATTGAATAACCGTGCTGGTAATCGGGTGTTGGCCGGGACTGTTCGTTCGTTGGCTGAAGCCCCATAGAGCTTGACGTGGATTGCCTCGTTGACCCGTTGGCCGAATATCAGGGCATTGATCAGATCGGTGTCGCTGATCGCGCCAAAAACCTCTTTGGCTGTTTCGCTCGGGTTCTCATAGGCTGCAAGCGTGCAGATCTGGGCGACATAATGTAGGCGCCGCTCGGCCGCGATAATCGCGAGCGCGAGCACCGCCGCTTCGACGACTGCTTCCCCGGTTTCTGAGGAAGACGCCAACATCGCCGCCATGCGCGTAAGGAATGCTGCGTCGGGTTGGGCCATCAGACGACCCGGTAGGTCGCGCGATAAATATGGGGGCGGACTGATGTAGGGGATGGAGGATAGTCATCGGCGCGCCCCAGTTCGATCAACCGGCGAACGCGCTGATGGGCGCTTGTTTGCTTCGTATGGCGCAGCGACTGCCGCTCTATGAAGGTGACGAAGGCCATGCTTTCGGCATATCTTCCAGGCCAATGCTCCGGCACGTTGACCAAAAGCCTTTTCATCTCCGCAGGTAGATCAGGCGGACCCGCCTCGGTTGCCGGGATGCCGACCGCCTGCACCCAAAAACTTCCCGCACCATCAACCCGCGCGTTCAACGCGTCATCTTCAAATTCCGGTAGCAATGCAGCCGCGCGATCTTCCCGCTGGAAGCGTGGCATGAACCAGCCACCGACATCGGACCATTGATCAAGCAGGGCACGGTCATCCGTGCAAAGTTCGAAACCGGCAATCACTTGGGGAAACCCGCTGGGCGGCACCATGAACTGGATAAAATCTCCTCGGTGAATCACGACCTCATCAAATGCTGGTTGCCGCACGATGCGTTCCGATGACGCTGGCTCCCTACGCCAATGCGGCGTGTCGCCGTGGAGGATGGAAAGGGCTCCCCCGGCATCGCATTGCCGTTCGAAAACATCGTGTAGGCACTGCTTCAGCCGACGTTGCAGAACGGTGGTGAAATAAGGTTCTCCGCCGATCGCATGGAAATCAGATCTTAAACTCAGAAAACGTAAAAGCCCTTGGGCGAACTCCGAGAATGTCCCCATGATGGGTTCAGGCCAAAGGGATAAGCGGCCTTGCGCTTTGGCGATATACGCATCGATCCCCGCTTGATGGAGGTTTGAGGAGGCTCCGTATATTATGAGATGCTCCAGTGTCGCGGCAAAGCGGCAGAGATCGTCAGCAATCCCTACCCGGTCATCTCCCGCTAACATCTTGTTGAATTTGATTGCGGTACCCGTGTCGCCGCGCACGCAGCGCGCTAAGGCTGCGTTATTGACAAATCCAGCGTGCGAGCCTGAAGGAAGGACCGCTAGCGCCAAATCACATTTTAACCAAAGATCTGGCAACCTAATTTTCATATGAAAGCTTGGCTATGACCTTCTAGAAAACGTATGGCAGTTCATTATGTACACAAACTTCTCTGGCAAAGTAAATTTGCAACTTATAATGATAGTTCAAGATCAAGAGGAGTTTTATCGGCGTTCCTCAACTCCCTTAGATGCGATCTGTTTATCATGGCGCGAATAGAGCCACTTCTGCTGGAGTATAGTAAGGGTATTTGACCACGACCAGTAGATCACCAGGCCGGCTGCATAGCCCGCCATCACGAACATCAGCACCCACGGCATGATCGAGAAGATCTGCCGCTGGGTCTCGTCCATCGCCTGCGGGTTCAGCTTGAACTGGAAATACATGGTGATGCCCAGGATGATCGGCAGCACGCCCAGCGCCAGCATGTGTGGTGGGGTGAAGGGCAGCAGGCCGAACAGGTTGGTCACCAGCAAAGGATCGGGCGCGGACAGATCCTTGATCCACAGGATGAAGGGCTGGTGGCGCATCTCGATCGAGAGCATCAGCACCTTGTAGAGCGCATAGAACACCGGGATCTGGAGGAAGATCGGCAGGCAGCCGGCCAGCGGATTGACCTTCTCGTCCTTGTGAAGCTGCATCATCTCCTGCTGGAGACGCGGCTTGTCGTCCTTGTACTTTTCCTGAAGCGCCTTCATTTTAGGTTGTAAAACACGCATCGCCGCTGCCGATGAAAATTGCTTCTGCGCGATCGGGAACATCAGGCCGCGCACCACGACCGTGAGGCACATGATCGCCACGCCGAAATTGCCGACCATGCGGAACAGCCAGTCGAGCAGGTAGAAGATCGGCTTTTCGAACCAGACGAACCAGCCCCAGTCGATCGCGCGATCGAGCCGGGCGATGCCGAGATCGTCCTGATAGCGCTCCAGGAGATGGGCTTCCTTGGCGCCCGCGAACAGCCGGGTGACGGCGGTCGCCTGTGTCTTGGGCGCGACCACCTCGACGGCGCGCGACAGATCGGCCTGATAGCGGCCGTCGGCGCCGCGGAAGCCGGCCTCCACCGCCGCCTTCTGGTCAGGGATCAGCGCGGTCAGCCAATATTTGTCGCCGAAGCCGAGCCAGCCACCGGTGGAATTGCGGCGCTCGCCCGCCGGGTTCTTGTCGAGATCGGAGAAGTCGATGCCGTAATCGGTCACGCCATCGAACGTGGCGATCGGGCCGGTGTGCATCGTCCAGCTGTCGGCATCCTTGGAATGGCCGATCCGGCTGACGAGGCCATAAGGCTTCACGCCGACCGCGCCGGCGCCGGCGTTGGCGACCGTCTGGGTGACGGTGAACAGATAATCGGCATCGACGTCGAAGCGGATGCGGAAGAGCTGGCCCTGGCCGTTGTTCCAGCTGAGCGTGACCGGCTTGCCCGGCGCGAGCGTTGCGCCGTCGGCGGCCCAGACGGTGTCAGCGCCCGGCAGCGCCGCGCCCTGGCCGGTCCAGCCGAAGCCCGCGAAATAGGCATCCGCCGTGCCGCCCGGCGAGAGCAGGCGCACCGGCGGCGAATTCTTGGCGATGGTCTCGCCGTAGGTCACCAGCACCAGATCGTCGATCCGCGCGCCCTTCAGGCTGATCGAGCCCTTGAGCTTGGGGGTGGCGATGGCGACGCGCGGCGCCTCGCGCAGCACGATCGCGCGGTCGCGGATCTGGGCGGCGCTGTCGATCGGCGCCTCGGGCTTGGGTAGCGCGACCTGCTTGCCGTCGACGATCTTGGTCGAGGGCGGGGTAGCGGTCGGCAGGATCCGGTCGGACAGCAGGGTCCAGCCCAGCAGCACGAGGAACGACAGCACGAGCGCCAGGATCAGGTTACGCTGATTGTCCAACTTTGTAGGCCGATCTAAAAGGGAATAGCTGCTGGGACCGTTAGCAACGTCATAGGTTATCGAAAACCCCGGATCGAAGCCCAGCACACTTCAATGCTACTATCGGCCGCACGGATTAGTCCATTTCGGATGAATCGATTTCAGGATAAGATGATACCTCGCTTGATCGCAACGTAAGCATTGAAATCGTCTGTTAATATATGTCGGAGAAGCAAGCATCCCGAACAATTCGGCTAGTATCACTTCCGTACTTAGACCGAATGGACTCATTCTCCCCAGGAGCAATTTTCAAAATGCTTTTCACCGCTGCCGCTCTTGAGCGTTTGCACGAATGAGCCGACGCGATCCGATGAAGTGGCTCTACAGCATTTTGAAGACCGAGGTGACCCGCCATTTCGATAAGATCAACACGAAAACTAACCGGCCCGTCCACAAATCCCGCCGAAACTTGATGATGAACATCAAAATATTGCTGTTGACGTGTTAACTGGTCTTCTGTCGATACCAACAAATTCACGGACACTGACAAATCAATTGGTGGATGCTGTGTGTGAATATCTCTTGATCGGCGGTACATCATAACCTTTCCGATCGACAAATTTGTCCGCTCGATAAACCGCACGGCCACTTTCTCACCGACCTTTGGAAGCATGGATTCATAGTCATACTCATATAGATCGGTCTCATAACCAGAACCGTAATAACCAGCGGTCAGGAAATCAAAATTATGATCATGAGGAGCTTCATAAGCGTACAACCGCTTCTCAAATTCATCCTTTCCACCTCGCGCCTTAGGCACTTTCCAAACATTAGCGCGAAGCCGAAAAATACCACTTTTTGTAGATCCAAGAATAAACGTAGCATCTGTATAGATGTTTTCGGGCTGACTTTCATCTATGGTATTTTTAATTGGCTCAATGATAAGGTCATTGAGAAGATCTTTCTTTTGAGAAAGACGGTGAAGGACCTCAGCTGCCCCAAATATGCTGTCTTGATCATTTGGATCTACGTGGTCTTCCGCAAATTGCAGGACCTCGCCAATCTCACAGGGATCTGCGCTGTTAAAGAATCGGGAAAGCGCCATCATGCGTCCTTTCAATCAGCAGCCAAGCACGCTTGCGCAGCGGCTCGGATATGGGGATGCGGATCCTTCGACATACACTCTAGCGCGTGGGCGGTGCTGCCATCATCCAGTTCGCTTAACCCCTGCAATGCTTTCCACCGTACCGAATGAAGCGGATGACGGAGCAAGCTTTTCATCAATGCAATTGCCTGTTCGCGCGGCAACCGGTCATCAGCGAATGCCAAAGAGAGATCGACGAGCGTCTCCATTCGTGTAACCGCTGCGAGCGTCGCACATGGAAACATCGGCGCCAAGCTCTGCTTGTCAATGACCCACTGAAAAGGAAGCACAGCCGTTTCACTCAACTTCAAAATATACGATACGCCTTTATTGACATCAATGTTCATGACGTTGCCAGCATCATACTCCACGATTTTCCCGTGATTTAAGCTGGAACAACCTTCAATCTTTCGCAGACGTACATCTATATCAAATATTGATATATCAATTGGTTTATCAAACTCGTATTTTTGAAGTGTCAGATTTTCTCCGCCTGAAATGACAGATATCATTCCGTTTTCGGGAACGGTTGCTAGAATTGTCGGGTCAAAGCCGTCCACATGCTTCGATTTTTTGCATATTCCCTGTAAAACGAGAGAAAATGACGAATTTCGAAACAATACTACTGAACGCTTGCCGATCGCGGGCATTTTAACAACCGGATCGTCAGCAACTGAAGAGATATACGAGCGAACGATCTCTGCGTACTCGCCGGATATCGACAATTGGCCAAATAATGTGCCGATCTCGGCAATGTCTTTCAGCCGGTCGGCGCCACTTTCCAATGCGAGACAAAGTCTATGGAGGCTCGCACAGGCAGTGGCGTTAGGGCGAACATTAAGTGAAGTATCTGCTCGACGGTCTCTCGCCATGGAAAGCACCTTGTGAGTTATTCCGGAGCCACCTTATGGAGTGGCCCCGGAACGCTAATCAGAGAACGTTTATGGTGATAGCAATCACAATAATCACGACCCCAGGATTCAGCGTCGAAACCCCGGAACCGGCAGGTGCTACCGCATGGTCCAAATCGCGAATGATGCGCTTCTTCATATAACTTCCCCTTGTTTCAGCGCGAAGTAAATCACGCCCGTTGTGACGCAGCGAATCATGTCTATGATTTTGCTACGCTACCTATTATGGGTACGCATGGTGATAGTTGAGTCAATATCGTCAGTTAGACTATATTTTTAGTCCATTATGGGTAAACACCACTTTGGATCAAACACATCAGCACATTTTAGTTCAAAATGGATCATAAATTGGCTTTGGATGGTTTCAGCGGGAGGCAAGCGGGAGACCGCAATGCCGCGAGGGGGCGATGAATCGCTTAGTATCGCTGCTGCCCTGGAGGTTCATTCTGCCCGCTTGGGCCGTTTGTACCGCTTCATCCCGAGGCAGCCGAAAGTTGGCTGATCAAGGTGGATGTGGCCGTTTTGACTAACGTCGACACGCAGGCGATGCTTGCCGCTTCGCCGATCGCTCACACTCAGTGATTAGCGATCTATGATTATGGAGGCTTCGGCCTCAACCGTTTCAATTCCACAGTAGTAATGAAGAGATATACCTAATTTATCTTAAGTTTGACGTGTTCAGATTATCAATTGAGATTGTCTTATTATTAAGAATCTCGGTGAGTGCTGGCAGAGTGATGTATTTGACGTTGCCTCCGGCCCGCGCTCTAGGCGCCAGCGCCCGGAGCCTTGCGTCTCCGCCATTCGGTGACGATCGCTAACGCGGCTTGGGGCCTTGCCCCTGGCGCGCTGCGAAGCGCCTTCCGCCCAGCTTCCTACGCGCTTTGCGCTCCGTGCAGCCGGTTCCCCGCGAAGGCGCTTGCTCCGCTTGCACCCCCACTCTCGCCGAGGGGCAGAGGTTCAGAACGCAACTGAACCCCAACCCTACGGAGAAAGACATGGGAGACACACTGACCAAGACCGACCAACCCCGCATCTACGTGGCCTGCCTTGCGGCCTATAACAACGGTATCCTTCACGGCGCGTGGATCGAGGCGGATCGAGGCGCGTGGCAGCTGTGGGGCGACACGCAGGCGATGCTGGCCGCTTCGCCGATCGCCGACGCCGAGGAATGGGCGATCCATGATTTTGAAGGGTTCGGCCGCAACCGCATCCATGAATCTGACAGCTTCGAGCGCATCGCCGGCCTCGCAGCCTTTATCGCGGAGCATGGCGCGCTCGGCGCGGCATTGATCGACCATTGCGATGGCGATCTGGAGCGTGCGCGGGAGGTGATGGAAGATGGCTATCTCGGCTGCCACGCAAGCCTTGCGGACTACGTACAGGAGTTGACGGAGGACGCAAACGTCGTTCCCGAGCAGCTGCGCTACTATATCAACTGGCAGGCGATGGCCCGCGATGCCGAGTTGAACGGCGACCTCTTCACCATCGAAACCGCATGGAATGCGGTGCATGTGTTCGCTGGACATTGAGATGGAGGCCCAGACCTATCGCTTCGCATGGTGCGGCATCGCGATTGAATCGATCTATTCGCCCCTCAAATGGGGCGCCATAGCCCACCTCGAAATCCGCAGCTTCGAGCCGCCGCGTGCGCCGTTGCCCATCACCGAAACCGGCTACCGCTCGCACTTCCACCCGCCCGGCACGATCGAGACCCATGGCGGCGATGTGGTGGCCCAAGTGACCGCGTGGCTCGATCAGGAGGCGCGCACACTGCGCTGGCAGCAATACCTTGCTGCCTCGCGTCAGGGCGACTTGTTTGCCTGACGGTGGCATATAGCCTGCAATGCGGATGCATCACGGCTTGATGAGAGGTTCGGCAGTCGCTTACGAATTCCGAAACCGGGGAATAGCGTGACCGACAAGATCGACGAAGCGATAGCCCAGATGGCCCATGCGCTTGCGCTGTTGGATGCCGATGGCGCCACGCTCGCCGCCGCCAACCTTGAACATGCCCTCACATTGGCCGCCATGGAGCGCGGCAGGCGGGCGGCGGCAAGCCGCCGCGATAAGGGCGGCCCGGTTGGTTTCACGCCGGCATCGAGAGGCGGGCCGATCGCCGCTTAGGCCTTTTAACAATCACGACGCAAAGCGGCAGTTTATGGAACAACCGCTTCGAAGAGCTCAGCCGCCTAATAACCATCGCCGCCGCCGGTGGTCATTCGACACCCACGATCGATCAGGTGGCAATGTGTCAAACGTCCTGACAGCCGCTGCAATCCGCTTGAGTAGGTGCCAATGGCGGTTTGGCCATCAGGTTTTGAGGTGTAAGCTGCATCGGACTCGGGATGGGATGATCGAGTGATGAAGCCGACTCGACAACGGATGTACAGGGGCTCGAAACGGTCTGATGACAAATCACCAAACCTCCCGTTCGAGCTTCCCGACTCTGAGCCGTTAAAGCTGCCAATGGCGGTTAGTATACGACAGCAAAAAGAGCTATTTAGCTTTATTACAGAGCCGGACTTGTTCGAACCCTCGTCATGCAAACAAGATAAACAATGGAATAAATCTATCGAAATAGCTATGTTCCGATTGAATTGCGTGCATGACGAAGACATAATAAATATAGATGATTATCCTGTTGTTGGATTTTTGGACAATATTAAACAGTTAAATAATTATATATCATTACGAAGGAATCGTATTCTTCGTTTTAAGTTGAGCGCCATTATGCCACCCGATGGCCCAATCGGTGAGATGTTTATTGGACTACGTTGTTCAGGAATACGTTATGTTGGCGATCTAGTACAACTCACTGCCGAGGAAGTCGTAGGGATGACCGGGGTATCGGATAACACGATTGATGAACTTACTCGGATTCTTTCAGACTTTGATTTATCTTTGGGAAGAGCAATCCCTGGATGGGGAGCGGTTCGCCTTTATCGTGGTAGGTAGGGCTTCGAAGCAGGCGTTTAACGATCTGGTTGCAGAAAGCGTAAGTGACGCGGCCTCCAGCAGCTAGTGCCACCACCACATTGTTTGAAAGAACGAGGACGATAACAGTCGTGCCTACCTGTCCCAACTCGCCTTGGGCTATAAAGAGCTGCCATAACGACGCCCAACAATCGGCAGAGTGGTAATGGTGCCAGATCGGGATGCCCAACAGCCATTCGATCCAGTACCGGATAATATGAAATTCGCTGGGTCGCATGTGCCTTACTCCCGTGCTCGTGACACTTGCTAAATGCTACCGAGCTGCCCTGCTTTAGAACTCCTCTCCATCCGTGTTTCTTTATGGAAATGAGTTTTTCCGCCTATGAAGCACGGCGCAACGCTGCTCAGCACCCAGCTCCACCTCTTTCATCCCCGACCTTCAGGTAGCGCGGCAAGCCATGGCTCAGGCCGCAGGACATCCTTTCAAGATTGCACAAGCCTTGTGTCAGCCTCACGGACCCTCTGGGAGGGGCTGTGAGGGCTCGCGAGGCCTAGGAGACTGAAAGATAGGTCGAGAGGGTCCCACTTTAATAATTGGGAGAACCGTGTAGAAGGAGCAGCTAAATTTGGGGCAGGGGATTTTCATGGGTTTGCCGCCGCAGCAGCCTGACGAGCAGATCAGGCCAAAGCACTACGCTGATTTGCTGGTTCATCCTGTGTCTACTAACGGCACAGGGATCAGCTATCACGGCTGGGAACAAGACCATGGTCAGATGCGGTCATTCTACGTCGATGGGCTGCGGCAGTTTATGCTGAACGCATGGATTGACGACTGGAAGAAGATCTCCAAATTTGGCAAAGCGGCTGCTTCGATCGTCGCGAAGGAAACCACATGGCACATGATGCCTAATAGCGGCACGTCTTGGAATGAGTGCGGCGAGCCGCAATTTCGAGCAGCAGCTTATCACCAGCCGACGTACTTTCAAAAATGCGCTATGGTTATCGTCGCTTGCGAACTAGCGTTGCAGGCTCACATTGAAGCCGCTCGTCCGATGCGTCAGGGCATCGCCCCATCAGACGTTTACAGGATTATCAAAATCCTCCCTTCTGTTTGGTGTATCGAGGAATTCGATGAGGAAGCGCTGCGAACGCTAAAAGGGAAATATCCTAAAGCAGAAGGCGAAATTAAGACGGCAGCCGCCCAACAGCAGCGGACTTTCTTGAAGCACCTAGCAAGCGGCTACACGACAACCCTTGCGACCGCTAGGACTACAAGGGACTATATCGCGACGAACTGCCCCTTGGTAACCGTTGATAATCTGTCGCCACGTCCCATAAACAACCTCCTTGGAATGCTTGGCGCATCGCCTAATCAAACAGTTGACCTAGGCTAACCGACAAGATCGACGAAGCGATAGTCCCGAAGGCCGGTGCGGTCGCGCCGCTGGATGCCGATTGCGCCACGCTCGCTGCCGCCAACTTCGAACATGCCTCACTAGCCGCCATGGAGCGCGGCAAGCCGCCGCGATACAGGCGGCCCGGCTGGTTCACGCCAGCATCGAGGCAGGCCGATTGCCGCTTAGGTCTTTTGGCAATCACGATGCGAAGCGGCAGATTATGGGAACGACAGCGCCAAAAAGATCAACCGCCCACCAGCCATCGCCGGAGCCGGCGGTTATTGCGTGTAGTGGAGCAGCGGCCTAGACCCGCTGCGCCCAGTAAAGGAATTGCCCATGAACGACGAGTTGATTGTCCTCACCAGCGATATCGTGAGCGCCCATGTTTCCAACAACAGTGTGGCCGTGGGCGACGTGCCCACCCTGATCGCTGCCGTTCACGGCGCATTGCAGAAGCTTGGGCAGCCGGCCGAGATCGAGGCGGCCAAGCAGGAGCCGGCCGTTTCCATTCGCACGTCGATCAAGCCCGATTACATCGTGTGCCTGGAAGACGGCAAAAAGCTGACGATGCTCAAGCGTTACCTGCGCACGAATTACAACATGAGCCCCGAGGATTACCGCGCCAAGTGGAACCTGCCGGCCGATTATCCGATGGTCGCGCCCAACTACGCTGCCAAGCGGCGCGAGCTGGCGCACTCGATCGGGCTGGGCCGCAAGCGGGTGGCGGCGGAGCCGGAGGCGCCGGTGAAGGCAGCGCGCAAGCCGCGCGCGAAGAAGCTGACTGGCCCTGAGGCGCTGGCCAAGGTGCGCGGTGAGGATATGCTAACCGAATGAACCGAGCGGCTGATAGGGAAGGGGGAGAAGATCCTCTCCCCTTGGCTCAGATTGTTGGGCGCATGGACGCTGGGGATAAAAGCGCTGGCGATCTGGACAGCAGAATCTTGATCTGCGAAGGAATTATAGACGCGCCGCACTCCGGAAAAAATCACTTACACAAGCCTTACACACTTACACAAATCCTTACACAAAATTGACCTCATTGGAAAATTATTGTGGATTAACAGTTATTTAGCCAGCACAAAGGGCACTCAAAATCCGCCGCCGCAAGGCATGTCGGTTCGAGTCCGACCGCCCGCACCACCCCCGGTCCAGAGCCCGAGTCCCCGATACCGCCGCGCCAGCACCATGGCCGCAATGGGCGGCAGAGCCCAATGGCAGCGCTCAGCGCCGGATTGGCACCCGCGCCTTTCGTCATGCTTCGTCGCCTCAGAGGGATCATGTCTGTCATCGGCTATCGCACGGGCTGTGATCCGGCAGCGCAACCGCGGTCAGGCGATGGTCGACGTGTCCGGGACTGCGTCAATGCCGGTCAACTCGGCGGAATGTCGCCAGAGGCGGGCCGCCTGATCGACGTCCACCGCATGGTCGCTCATGCCGGCCGCTGAACCCTCCCTGTTGCCGCTGCGCCTGGCGATATCGCAGTCTTCGCAATAGACGCCGCCCAAGCCGTCGAGTTGTGGAGACGTCGCCGTCCAGACGGCCGTTGCGGCGCCCTGTTGCGGCGTCTTGAAGGTCGGATCCGCCGGTGCGCCGCTCGCGTCGATCCATCCCGCCCCGATCATTTCATCCTGCGTCAGATGCCGCTGGAGGGGGGTGAGGATCTTGCCGGGATGTAGCGCGAAGGCCCGGACCCCGGCGCCGCGGCCGAGCCTGTCGAGTTGGACGGCGAACAGGACATTCGCGGTCTTGGCCTGGCCGTAGGCCAGCCACTTGTCGTAGTCGCGCTCGAACTGAACGTCGTCCCAACGGATCGGCGAAAGCTGGTGAGCGGCTGAGGAGACCGAAATCACGCGCGCGCCGCCGACGAGCGCCGGCCAGAGATGATTTGTCAGCGCGAAATGCCCGAGATGGTTGATGGCGAATTGCGCCTCCCAGCCCGGTCCGACGCGTTGTTCGGGGCAGGCCATGATGCCCGCGTTATTGACAAGCATGTCGATGTGACGGCCGGACGCGAGGATGCGTGTGGCAAAGGCGCGCACGCTGTCGAGGTCCGCCAGGTCGAGCGTTTCGACGATGACGCCCGGTAGGCTTTGCGTCGCGGCGCGCGCGGTTACGGCATCGCGCGCCGCGACGATGACCCTGACACCCGCGCCGGCCAATTCCCTGGTCGTCTGAAACCCGAGGCCCGAGTGCCCGCCGGTCACGATGGCTGTCTTGCCGGTCAGGTCGAGGCCCGCAAGGACCTGTGCGGCGGTCGTACTGGCGTCAAACCCGGAGCCAACCGGCTGCTGTCGCGTGATGACATCGGTCAGATTGCTCATGGCGCGCAGGATGGCATACAGCGATAGGGCAGAGAACAGCCCATTATCATCCTTCGCCTTTCGGTCTTTTTCGATGCCTTGGCCGCTGGTCGTAATCTCCGGCGCGCTCATGGAAACGCGAAAACCGTCCATGCCTGTTCCTTGCGACAAGCGTTCGCGCGTGGGCGACGTCATTGTCCGTCCATTCGGCAAAAACTGTCACAGTTCCGACATGTAACTGGGACACGGCTCCGGCGACGGAGTTTCACGATGATCGATGGCGGTAACGATGGGTTCACGCGGCGCGCGGTGATCGCCGGCACGGCGGGATCGGTGGCCTTGCTGACGATCGGGGCGCGGGGCGCGCAACGGCTGCCGTCAGGGCTGTTCACGCTGGGGGTGGCGTCGGGCGACCCTGTCCCGGACGGTGTCATCCTCTGGACGAGACTGGCGCCGGCGCCGCTGGAGGCGGATGGCGGTATGCCGCCGGAGGCGGTGCCCGTCCGCTGGGAGGTCGCCGAGGACGAGCGGTTTGCCGAGATCGTGCGGCACGGCACGGTGCGGGCGGAACCGCGCCGGGGCCATTCCGTACACGTCGAGGTCTCCGGGCTGCGACCTGCCCGTGCCTATTTCTATCGCTTTCTGGCGGGTGGCGAGACCAGCGCGATCGGACGGACCCGCACCGCGCCCGCCCTCGGTGCGGCGGTGGATCGGCTGCGGCTCTGCTTCGGATCGTGCCAGAAATATGAGGTCGGCCATTATGCCGCCTACCGCCACATGATCGCCGAGGATCCCGATCTGATCCTGTTCCTGGGCGATTATATCTACGAAGGCGATCCCAGTTCGAAGGAGGCTGTTCGCCTCCACAAGAATCCGGAACCCAAGGATATCGCCGGCTATCGCGTCCGCTACGCGACCTACAAGATGGACCCGCTGCTGCAGGCGGCGCATCATGCCGCACCCTGGGCGCTGACGTGGGACGATCACGAGGTCGCCAACGACTATGCCGATGCGCTGGACGAAAAGAACAGCGATCCGGTCGCGTTTCTTCGGCGTCGCGCCGCCGCCTATCAGGCCTATTACGAGCATCTGCCGATCCGCACCGCCCGCCCGCACGGCCCCGACATGCGGATATATCGCACGCTCGACTGGGGCCGGCTGGCGCAATTCCAGATCGTCGACGATCGCCAGTATCGCGGGCCGCGCGCCTGCCAGCCGCCTGGCCTCATCGAAGCGCATACGCCCTACCAATCGCTCGTCGGCCGGTGCGACGATCTGTTCGATCCCGGCCGGACGATGCTGGGGGCGACGCAGGAGCGCTGGTTGATGGACCGTCTCGGCGCGACAAAGGCGCAGTGGAACCTGCTCGCGCAGCAGACCCTGATGCATCAGCAGGGCCGGATCGATTCGGCTCATCCCGAGCGGGGCGTGCAATATTCGGCCGATAATTGGTCCGGCTATCCCGCTGCCCGCGACCGCATCTTCCGGCGCTGGGTGGAGGCGGGCACTTCCAACCCGCTGGCGTTGGGCGGGGATATCCACGCCTTCGCGGCCGCCGACGTCCAGGATCCCGCCCGCCCCGACGGACGGCCGATCGCCTCCGAATTCGTCGGCGGATCGATCACCTCGCTCTTCCACGATGCCAGCTTCAAGCCGCAGGCACCGGCCAACGGCCTCGTCTATGCGGAGAATGAGATACACGGATACGGCCGGATCGAGCTGACGCCCAAGGGCGGCGAGGTCGTGTTCCGGGGTCTGGACGATGCCCGGCGCGAGGATTCGGGCATATCCGATCTCGTCCGTTTCGGGTTGGTGGACGGGCGGCCGGGATTGAACGGCGGCCCCGCCTGATCGCCGCGAAATCTTCTGTCACAATCTTTACATGAACTGAAACTAGCCGGGGCCTTGGCGCGGCGGCAACTCAGTCAGCCAGATAATCGCGCTCCGGCAACTGCCTCTCGAGGCGGCGGCGGAGCGCCCGCGTGCGCCGTCGATTTCGAGAAAACGGGGATTTACGCTCATGTCGTCCGCACCTGCCGGCCGTATGCTCGCCAAGAGCATCGGAGCCTTCCTGCTGTCCACCAGCCTTCTGGCCACGATCGCGCCGGCCCACGCCGCCGCGCCCGCCGAGGAAGCGGTGGCGGCGCCTGCGCCCGAGGCCGAAGAACCCGCCGAGCAGGGCGAGATCATGATCCTCGCCCGCAAGCGCAGCGAGAATGCGCAGCAGGTGCCGATCCCCGTCACGGTGATCTCGCCGGTCGAACTGACCCGCCAGAACCTCGTCAACTTCACCAATTTCCAGACCAAGTTTCCGAGCTTCTCGGTCTTCCTGACCAATCCGAAACAGCTCAACCTGGGCATTCGCGGCATCGGCAACAACGGGTTCAACACCGATGGCATCGATGGCTCGGTCGGCATCTTCGTCGATGGCGTCTACACCGGCCGACAGGGCATGGTCTCGAACGATTTCAACGATATCGCCGATGTCGAGCTGCTGCGCGGGCCGCAGGGCACGCTGTTCGGCAAGAACACCACGGCGGGCGCGGTCCTCATCAACACGCTGAAGCCCAGCTTTGAATGGGGCGCGTCGGGCGAGGCGACGTACGGCAATTTCGACTTCAGGGAAGTGAAGGGCAGCGTCACCGGCCCGCTGATCGCCGACAAGCTCGCGATCCGCATCTCGGGCTTCTATTCAAAGCGCGACGGCACCTATACCAACCTGTTCAACGGCGGCGACCAGAATGGCCGGCAGGGTTCGGGCATCCGCGGTCAGTTGCTGGCGACGCCGACCGACGATCTCTCGATCCGCCTGATCTATACCCATGGCCGCCAGAGCTTTCCGACGATCTCGCCGGTGATCCTGTCGATCTACAATCCGGCGGCCTTGCAGGCGCGCATGGCGGCGGCGGGCTTCACGCTGCTGACGAGCAACGCCAAGGATCGCTTCGTCAACATCGACAGCACGCTCAACGCGCAGACCAAGACGGACTCGGGCAGCGGCGAGATCAACTATCATCTCGGCGCACTGGGCGATCTGACCTCGATCACCGCCTACAATACGTGGTCGTGTTTCACCAACAACGACAACGATTTCACCCAGCTCGACGCGATCAACGATTATGGATCGTGCAACAAGGAGCATCAGTTCAGCCAGGAGCTGCGCTGGGCGACGCCGAAGGACGAGCCGTTCGAGGCGACCTTCGGCGGCTTCCTCAGCCGCCAGCGGCTCCAGGTCGATAGCCGCTTCCGTTTCGGCCGCCAGTATAACATCTTTGCGGCCAACCCCTCCGCCACGCTGTTCCCGGCCATCGCTGGCGTCAGCTGGGCGAACGGCGCTTATGTCAATCGGCTGGTGGGCACGAAATTCCAGAGCCAGGCCGTCTTCCACACCGATACCGACGCGCTGTTCGGCAATGTCAGCTGGCATCCCGACGCGGACCGCCGCCTGTCGATCGATCTCGGCCTTCGCTACACCTGGGAGGATCGCACGCAGATCTACAACGGGTCGGTCGTCGCCAATCCGGGTGCGCTCAGCCAGGCGCAGCTCAACGCTTTGTCCCCCAGCACCGCCAATTCCCAGATCGGCATCGTCGATGCCGGCCTGAAGGATCGCTCGCTCTCCGGTGAGGCCGGCGTCAGCTACAAGGTGACGCCCGACATCTTCGTCTACGGCAAATATGCCCGCGGCAACAAATCGGCGGGCTTCAACCTGCTGGCCTATAACAGCTCCAACCCTGACACGAACGTGGGCTCGGCGATCTCGCTCGGCGCGCAGCAGACGGTGAAGGGCGAGACGGCGGACAATTTCGAGGCGGGCATCAAGGCGTCCTTCTTCGATCGCAAGGTCACGTTCAACCTGACCGCCTTCCACACCAAGGTGAAGGATTATCAGGCCAACCAGTCGCTGGGCGCCGGCGCCGCCGTCCGCTTCCTCGCCAACGTCGGCTCGCTGACGTCGCGCGGTGTCGAGGCCGAGGTCGAGACGTGGCTGGCGCCGGGCCTGCACACCAAGGGCTTCATCGCCTATGACAAGGCGACCTACTCGTCGTTCCGCAATTCGGCCTGCCCCGCGCAGTCGACCGTGCTGACCTGCGACATCACCGGCCGCCAGGTCGCCTGGGCGCCGAAGTGGACCGCCGACTTCACCGTCGATTACACCCACGCCATCACCGATACGGTGAAGGGCTACGGCCTGTTCGACGTGAACTGGCGCACGAAGCAGAACTACACCATCACGCTGGACCCCGCCGCCGAGGGCAAGGGCTATGCGCTGGCCAGCATCCGCGCCGGCGTGCTGCTGATGGACGACAAGGTGGAATTGCAGGGCTGGGTCGAGAATCTTTTCGACAAGGTCTATTACATCAACCTGCTCGGCCTGACCCGCGCGACGGGCGTTATCCAGGGCTATCCGGGCAATCCGCGCACCTATGGCGCGACGATGCGGTTCCACTTCTGATGCAATGAGCCGGCAATCGGGGGTGGATCAAGGTCACGCCCGATTGCCGGTCAGGACGCGTCGGTCACAGCCAGATACAGGGGTCGAGGGCTGATGGCCGGACTGACGCCAATGACGTCGGTGGCCGTGTCGGCAAACCATGACCTCGAAACCATCGGTTGGCCATCCACGACCATCCTGGCGATGCGAAGCGGGGCTATGATACGAAGTTCCTTGTCTGCGGCTCTCCGGCGATACGCGATCGCCTGACCGCTGCGGGGGCCGGTGACGGCCATCGGTTCGACCGGGGCGGCGAATATGGCTGGATGATCCCGGCGCAGGCGCAGCAGGTGGGCGATGAGGGCCTGTTTGATGCGGCCGTCGCGCCATGTCTGGAGCAGGGCAGGGGCGTCGGCCCAATCCGCGACGGGCTCACGGGCGACATAGTCGACCGGGCGGCGGTTGTCGGGGTCGACCAGGCTGAAATCCCACAGGTCGGTGCCCTGATAGCAATCGGGCACGCCGGGCAGCGTGTAGCGCAACGCCGTCTGGACGAGGCTGTTGAGCGCGCCGGCCGGGGCGATGCGGTCCACGAAGGCATGGAGGGCAGCGCGGGGGGCGGCGTCGCTCAGCAGGTCGGCGATGTAGGCGGCGCAGGCGGCCTCATAGGCTTCGTCGTGGGCAGTCCACGAAGAGCGGAGCTTGGCTTCGCGGAGCGCCTTGCGCGACCATTCGGTGACGCGGGCCGCGAAGTCGCCGAGGGCGGCGGCGTCGAGAGGCCAGGCGCCGACGATCGTCTGGAGGATCATGTGACGGTCGGCCGGGGCGATTTTTTCGCCGACCGGGCCGGTGTCGATCTGCGCCACCAGCGCGGCCCATTCTTCGGGGATTTCGCTCAGCACCGCGAGCCGCGCGCGCACGTCCTCGCCGCGCTTGTGATCGTGGGTGGCGGTGGCGAGCATCGCGTTGGGATATTCGCGGGCGCGGGCGGCGATACGGTCGAGGAACTGTCGGGGGGATTGCGAGAAGCGGGCGGGATCGAAGCCGACGTCGTTGCGCGAGAGCAGCCGGCCGTAGCGGTAGAAGGCCGTATCCTCGACCGCCTTGGCGGTGAGCGGCGCGCAGAGTTGCTCGAACCGGCGCGCGGCATCGCGTGTTCCGGCGCCGCCATCGACGATCCAGCCCGCAACCCGATCAAGCATCGCCGCCTCGCCCGCAGCCGCTTCGGCCCGCGCGGCGTCGATCGCGCGAACCAGGCGGTCGCGCCCGTCCTCGGCGGTGCCGGCATAGGTGCGATAGGCGGTGAAGTGGAGCAGCAGGCCGCGTAGCGCCCGGCCGATCATGCCGGCGGTGACGTCGCGCGTCTCGGGCGCGGCGCGGGCGATGCGGTGGAAGGCGGCGACGGCGGCGGCGAACTGGCCGGGGAAGGTGCGGTCGAGGATTTCGCCGCGCGCCTGATGCTCCTCCTCCGCGAAGGCGCCGGGGCGGCCGGTTTCCGCCTCCCAGAGCGCCGTCAGCGGCGCCTCGCCCGCCGGATCGTGAAGCAGGGCCGAGACTTCGTTCATGAAATCATAGCCGCTGGTGCCGTCGGTGTTCCAGCTTCGCGGCAGCGCCTCGTCGGCGGCAAGAATCTTCTCGACGACGAGATAGCCGGGCTCGGCGCGGGCGGCGTCCATTTCGGCGCGCAGGCGGCGGAGGTAGCCGGCGGGATCGGCGAGGCCGTCGACATGGTCGATCCGCAGGCCGTCGATCAGCGCCTCGGCATAGAGGCGCAGCGGCAAGGCGTGGACGGCGTCGAACACTTCCGGCTTCTCGATCCGCAGCCCGGCCAGTTCGGTGATGTCGAAGAAGCGCCGCCAGTTGATCTCGTCGGCGGCGGTGCGCCACCAGGCGAGGCGGTAATGCTGGCGTTCGAGCAGCGCGTGGAGCCGCGCCGCGCCCTCGGCCGTGCGCCCGTCATAGCGCGCCGCCAGGTCCGTCTCGTCCGCGAGCGCCGCGCGATCCTCGGGGCGGATCGGGAAACGGTGGGTGCCGTGGGCGATCACCGCGCTGCCGTCCGCCGCCAGCACCAGCGCGCCCTCGGCCAGCGCCTCGGCATAGGGCTGGCCCAGGAAGGGCGCGAGCAGCTTGCCGTGGAGCGCGGGGTCGGCCGGCGCCCAGTCGATATCAAACCAGTCGGCGCGGGCGCTGGCGGGGCCATGTTCCAGCACGTCGAGCCACCAGGGATTGTCGCTGCCGCCCACCGCCATATGGTTGGGCACGATATCGATGATGATGCCGATGCCGTGATCGCGCAGCGCCGCCGCCATGGCGCGGAAGCCATCCTCGCCGCCGAGTTCGGGATTGATGACGGCCGGATCGATCTGGTCGTAGCCGTGGGTCGATCCCGCCCGCGCCGTGCCGATCGGCGAGGCGTAGAGGTGGCTGATGCCCAGTGCCGCGAGATAGGGGCCGAGTGCGGCCGCCTGATCGAAGCGGAAGCCGGCGTGGAACTGGATGCGATAGGTCGCGCGGGGGATCATGCGGGCCTCTGCTGGCGGATGCGGGCGATGCGGGCCGCCACGTCGGGGCGGGCGAAGAGGTCGGCGGCTGGGGCTGGCAGGCGGCGGCGCCAATTGGGATGCTCGTCGATCGTGCCGGGCAGGTTGGGCGCCTGCTCCAGCCCGAGGACATCCTCGGCGGGCAGGATGGCGAGGGTGGAGGCGGTCGCCGCCACCAGCGGCGCCGCCGCATCGACCGCGGGCACGGGATCGTCGGCGGCGGGCTCGGCGCCGGTGGCGACGCCGGCTGCCACGGCGGCCGTCCAGAAATCCTCGCGGTAGGTCGCGCGTTCGGCCCGCTCGGCATCGCGATCACCGGCCGCGCCGAGCGTCTCGCGCCAATCGATGTCCACCCCGCGCCACCACCCGGCGACGGGCGGCAGATCGTGGGTACTCGTCATCGCGACGGCGGCCGCGTCCCAATCGGCGGGCGCGCGGACGGCGCCGTTACGCTCGCGCTCGAACGGCAGCACGCGCATGCCGAGCAGCCCGCGCGCGGCAAGGCGCTCGCGCAGGCCCGGCGGCACCACGCCCAGATCCTCGCCGATCACGATCGCCCCGGCGCGGGCGGATTCGAGCGCCACCAGCCGCAGCAATTCGTCCTCGGGCTGGCGCAGATAGGCGCCGTCGAGCGGCGAGGCGCCATTCGGCACCACCCACAGCCGCCGCAGGCCGAGCGCATGATCGATGCGAATGCCGCCCGCGCCGCGCATCGTGCTGCGCAGCAGATCGATGAACGGGCGATAGGCCATCGCCCGCAGCGCGAGCGGCGAGAAACTGGTGATGCCCCAATTCTGCCCCGCAGCCTGGAAGGCATCGGGCGGCGCGCCGATGCCGATGCCCATCATCAGCTCGTCGCCGCGCGCCCAGGCGTGGCTGCCGCCCGCGTCCAGCCCCACGGCGATATCGGTGACGAGGCCGATCCGCATAGCGCTTGCGGCGCGCGCGGCTTCGGCGAGACCTTGTTCGGCGCGCCATTGGAGGAAGAGGTGGAAGCGGATCTCGTCGGCGTAGGTTTGCGCGAAGGCGGATACCGCCGGGGAGGCGGGATCGTGATAGGGCTCCGGCCAATCCTGCCAGCCCCGCGCCTTGCGCTCGGCGAAGAAATGCGCGTGGAGGGTTTCGAAGAGGGCGTGGCGTTGCAGCCCCTCGTCGGCGGTGTTCACGTAAGCGGCGAAGGCGGGATGATCGCGGCCGGAGGTGTAATCGGCGCGGAAAGCGGCGAGCTTGGCGTGGACGGCTTCAGGCCAGTCGATCAGGCCATCCGATTGCGGCCCGGTCGATCCGGCTGCGGCATACCACGGGTTAAGATAGTCCCGCGTCGAAGGGGAGTACGGGCTGCACCGCCCCGGATCGGTCGTGAACAGCGCGTGGACCGGGCTCAGCATCACCGCGTCGGCGCCGGCGCGGGCGGCTTCGGTGGCGAAATCGGCCAGCGCGTGGAAGTCGCCGAACGCGCCGTCGCCGCGCAGCGAATAGAGCTGCACCGCCAGCCCCCAGCGCCGTTCGCCGGGCGCGAGGATCGTGCCGTGGGCAGGCGCCACGATCAGGGGCAGCAGCTCCCCGCCCTGCTCGATCCGGTGATAGCCGATCGTCTCGATCGCGGTGCCGGGATCGAGCGATTGCGTCGATCCATCCTCCAGATGCAGCGTCGCCCGCCCGGAAAGGCCCGTCAGCCGCGACCCGGCGTCGATCACGCGACAGCGATCGACCGTCGCCTCGCGCAGCCAGGCCATGCTCTCGCCGCACTGAGCGGCGCTGCCGCAGGCGAGGCCTAGACCCGACAGCACCGCCCGCAGGCTGTCGATCGAGACGCGGCGCTGAACGCCGCCGGCATCCTCCCAATCGATCAGGATGCCGGCCGCTTCCGCCAGCGCAACGACGGCCACGTCGCTCATCCGGCGATCCACGCGCCAAACGACGCGGGCGGCAGCGCGTCGGCGAAGCCGTCGCCGCCGATCGCCTCGACCAAGGCGCCCTCGGGCACGGTGAAGGGCACGGCCGCATCGCCAAGATTGATCGCGACGGTCAGCCGCGCCGGCCCGATCCGCCAGCGCGCCACGACCGCTTTCTCGCCGACCGCCTCGGCCCCCAGCGCCTCGGCATCGTCGAGATGCGGCACGATCCGCGCATGCCGAAGCGCCAGCAGCCGCGTATAGAGATCGCGCCACGCGGCGGCATCCGGGCCGGGCAGCGGGCGTGACGCTTCGTAGGTGGAGATGGCGTTGGGGTCAGGGATGCTGGCGCGCGCGTCGGGGTCAGCGAACCCGGGGAAGCCGGCGAACTCCCCACGCCGGCCGTTGCGCACCGCATCGGCCAGCTCGTCGTGGAAATCGGTGAAGAACAGGAAGGGCGCCTGCGATCCCGTCTCGTCGCCCATGAAGGTCAGCGGGATCTGCGGGCAGAGCAGCAACAGCCCGGTCGCCGCCCGCAATTTCTCCGGCGTCGTCAGCGTGGTCAGCCGTTCGCCGAGCGCGCGATTGCCGATCTGGTCGTGGTTCTGGAGGAAGCTGACGAAGCGGATCGGCGAGAGGTGGCCGCTGGGCGTACCGCGCGGCTTGCCCTTCTGGTTGGGCGATCCCTGCCCCTGATAGATGAACCCCTCCGCCAGACAGCGCGCGAGCTTCTCCGCCGGGCTGTCCGCGAAATCCTTGTAATAGCCGTGCGCTTCGCCGGTCAGCAGGACGTGGAGGACGTTGTGGAAATCGTCGTTCCACTGCGCGTCGTAGCGGCTCTCCAGCCGCGCCGCGTCGTTATGCTCGTTTTCCAGCACCAGATGGATCTGGCGATCGGGGAAGGCCGCGCGCACCTCGTCCGACAGGCGATCGAGGAAAACCGGATCGACGATGGCGTGGACGGCATCGAGCCGCAGCCCGTCGAAGCGATATTCCCCCAGCCACATCAGCGCATTGTCGATGAAGAAGCGCGCCACCGCCTCCTGCCCGAAATCGATCGCGCCGCCCCACGGCGTCGAAATGTCGGTGCGGAAGAAGCCCGGCGCATAGGCCGAGATGTAATTCCCGTCCGGCCCGAAGTGATTGTAGACCACGTCGAGCAGCACCATCAGCCCATGGCCATGGGCGGCATCGATGAAGGCTTTCAGGTCGTCGGGCGGGCCGTAGGGCGTGGCCGCCGCGTAGGGCAGCACGCCGTCATAGCCCCAGTTTCGCGTGCCCCCGGTCGCCGCGAGCGGCATCAGCTCGATCGCGGTGAAGCCGGTCGCGGCGATATCGGCCAGCGCGTCGGTCAGGCCCGCATAGCCGCCGGCCGTGCCGACATGGACCTCCTGGATCACCGCCTCGCGCCACGGCCGGCCGCGCCAGTCGGGCGCCTGCCACGCATAGCTATTGGGATCGGTCAGCACGCTCCAGCCATGGACGTCGCCCGCCTGCGCGCGCGCGGCCGGATCGGGCACCGCCATCCCATCGGGCAGGCGGAAGCGGTAAAGGGTGCCGGGCGCGCATTCGGCCTCCACCGTGAACCAGCCATCCTCGGCGGGCGCCATCGCCAGCGCGGGGCCATCGGCGATCTCGAGCGTCAGCGCATCCAGCACCGGCGCCCACAGCGCGAACCGCGCACGACCCGGCGTCACCCATTCCGGCCCCCACCTCATTCGATCGACCCGCGCGCGTAGAGCAGGATGGCGGTGCGATCCTGCACCGCGATCGTCTTCTCCGTCACGTCGCGCTCGCCGATCGTCGCGTCGGAGCTGTCCACCAGCAGGCGGCGATAGGCGTGCGGCGCGGGCAGATCGAAGTCCAGGCTGGCCTGCGATCCGTTCATCAGCATCGTGATCGCCTCGAACCCGCCATCCTCGGTCAGCCGGGCGCGGCGCATCACCAGCGCCTTGCCCTCGGCGTTATGCCAGTCGTCGTCGGAAAGGGGCTCGCCGCGCTCGTCGAACCAGTCGATGTTGCGGATGCCGGGCGCGATCTCCTCGCCGTAGAGATAGGCGTTCGATCGCACGAGCGGGTAATGTTTGCGGATCAGGATCAGGCGGCGGACGAAGGCCGAGAGACTCTCGCCCTCCTTGCTGGCGGCCTGCGCCCAATCGACCCAGCTGATCTCATTATCCTGGCAATAGGCATTGTTGTTGCCCTGCTGGGTACGGCCGAATTCATCGCCCGCCAGCAGCATCGGTGTGCCCAGCGCCGCCAGCACGGTGATGAGCATCGATCGCCGCACCCGCTCGCGCACGGAATTGATCTCGGCATCCTTGGTCGGCCCCTCGGCACCCCAGTTGCACGAGAGATTGTCGCCATGGCCGTCGCGATTGTCCTCGCCATTGGCCTCGTTGTGGCGCTGTTCGTAGCGGGTGATGTCGGTCAGCGTCTGGCCGTCGTGGCTGGCGACATAGTTCACGCTGGCCCACGGCCGCCGCGCGCGCCGGTCGAACAGGTCGCCGGAGCCCGACAGGCGCGCGGCGAATTCCGGCCGCACGCCCGCGTCGCCGCGCCAGAAGCGGCGGGTGGAATCGCGGAACTTGTCGTTCCATTCGGCGAAGCCCGGCGGATGGTTGCCGAGCTGGTAGCCGCCGGGGCCGATGTCCCACGGCTCGGAAATGAGCTTCAGTCGGCCGAGGATGGGATCCTGCCGCAGCACATCGAAGAAGCTGGCACCCGGATCGAACCCCCCGTCGCCGGTGCGGCCGAGCGTCGATCCCAGATCGAAGCGGAAACCGTCGATATGATAATCCTCCGCCCAGTAGCGCAGCGAATCCGTCACCATCTGGAGCACGCGCGGCTGATCGAGGTTGAAGGTGTTGCCGGTGCCGGTGTCGTTCACGCAGTAACGCGGGTTATCCTTCTGGAGCCGATAGTAAGTGGCGTTGTCGAGGCCGCGGAAGCACATCGTCTGCCCCAGCTCGCTGCCCTCGGCGGTGTGGTTGTAGACGACGTCGAGGATCACCTCGATGCCCGCCGCGTGCAGCCGGCGCACCGCCAGCCGCAGGTCGTTGGCGTGGTTGTTATGCATGTAGCGCGTTTCGGGTGCGAAGAAGGCGAGGCTGTTGTAGCCCCAATAATTGACCAGATCCTTCTCCTGCAAAAACCGGTCCTGCACGAAGCCGTGGACCGGCATCAGCTCGATCGCGGTGATGCCCAGCCGCTGGAGATGGGCGATCAGATCGGGGTGGCTGAGCGCGCGATAGGTGCCCCGCTCGGCGGCGGGCACGCTCTCCATCAGTTGCGTGAGGCCCTTGACGTGCGCCTCGTAGATGATCGTTTCCGACCAGGGCGTGTTGGGCCTGCGGTCCGCGTCCCAATCGAAGGCGTGCGAGACGACGACCGATTTCGGCATGTAGGTGGCGCTGTCGCGGCGATCGAAGCTGAGGTCGGCGCGCGGCGAATTGACGCGATAGCCGTGCAGCGCGTCATGCCAGCGCACCCGGCCGAAGGTGCGGCGGGTATAGGGGTCCAGCAGCAGCTTGTTGGGATTGAACCGATGCCCCTCCTCGGGCGCGTAGGGGCCATTCGCGCGAAAGCCGTAGAGCAGGCCGGGGCGCGCGTCGGGCAGATAGCCGTGCCAGATTTCGTCGGTCCATTCGGGCAGGTCGAGCCGCGCGATCTCGTGCCGGCCGGTTTCGTCGAACAGGCACAATTCCATCCGCTCGGCATGGGCCGAAAACACCGCGAAATTCACGCCGAGCCCGTTGAAGGTCGAGCCGAGAGGATAAGGCGAACCGCTTTCGAGACGTTCGGGGAGACGGGTCAAGCGTCGGTTCCTTCGTGGCGCAGGAGGATGGTGGCGAGCGGCGGCAAGGTGATCTCCAGCGATTGCGGCTGGCCATGCGCCGGTATGGGCTGGGTGGCGAGGCTGTCGGGATGGCGGACGCCGCTGCCGCCGTAGCGCGTGTCGTCCGAATTGAAGATTTCGGACCAGCGCCCCGCCTCGCCCACGCCGACGCGATAGTGATGGCGCGGCACCGGCGTCAGATTGACCGCGCACAGCAGGGGCGGCGCGCCATAGGGCGAGGCGCGGCGGAAGACGAGGACGCTATTGTCGCGATCGTCGCCCACCGCCCAGGCGAAGCCGCGCGGATCGGCGTCGCTCTGATGGAGCGCGGGCTCGGCGCGGTAGAGCGCGTTGAGGTCGCGCACGAGCGTCTGCACGCCCAGATGGTCGCCGTCCGTCAGCGCCGCCCAGTCGAGCTGACCATCATGATTCCACTCGGCGCGCTGCGCGATCTCGCCGCCCATGAACAGCAGTTTCTTGCCGGGATGCGCCCACATGAAGGCCAGATAGGCGCGCAGATTGGCGAATTGCTGCCAGCGGTCGCCGGGCATCTTGGCGATCAACGAATGCTTGCCGTGGACCACTTCGTCATGGCTGAGCGGCAGGATGAAGCGTTCGGAGAAAGCGTAGACCGGGCCGAAGGTCATGTCGCCATGGTGCCAGCGGCGATAGGCGGGCTCGCGCTCCATGTAGCGGAGCGTGTCGTTCATCCAGCCCATGTTCCATTTGAACGCGAAGCCGAGGCCATCGAAATCGACCGCCGTGGTGACGCCGGGGAAGGCGGTCGATTCCTCGGCGATGGTGACGGCGCCGGGGCAGCGTTCGGCGACCACCGCGTTCATGCGCTTGAGGAAGTCGATCGCCTCCAGATTCTCGCGCCCGCCGTGGATGTTCGGCACCCACTCACCCGCGCGCCGGCTGTAATCGCGGTAGAGCATCGACGCCACGGCATCGACCCGCAGACCATCGACATGGAACCGCTCCAGCCACCACAATGCGGAGGCGATCAGCATCCCCGCCACTTCCTGCCGGCCGAGATTGTAGATCAGGGTGTTCCAGTCGGGATGGAAGCCCTCGCGCGGATCGTGATGTTCATAGAGGGCGGTGCCGTCGAACCAGGCGAGGCCGTGCGCGTCGGACGGAAAATGCGCGGGCACCCAATCGAGGATCACGCCGATGCCGGCCGCATGGCAGCGATCGACGAAGCGAGCGAACTGCTCCGCGCTGCCGTAGCGCGCGGAGGGCGCGAATTGCGACAGTGGCTGATAGCCCCACGATCCGCCGAACGGATGCTCCATGATCGGCATCAGCTCGACATGGCTGAAGCCCATATCGACGACATAGGGGATCAGCTGGTCGGCGATCTGGTCCCAATCATGCTCGCCGCCATGCCAGGGCCGCCGCCAGGAGGAGACGTGCAGCTCGTAGATGGAGATGGGCGCGCCGGCGTGCTGGCGATCGGCGCGGCCGGCCATCCAGTCGGCATCGCTCCAGCTGAAATCGGGTGCGGGGGCGATGATCGAGGCGGTGGCGGGCGGGCGTTCGGTGGCGCGGGCGAGCGGATCGGCCTTTTCGCGCCACACGCCGTCGGCGCCCAGCACCGCGAACTTATAGGCTTCGCCCGCGCCGACGCCGGGCACGAACAGCTCCCACACACCCGCTTCGTGCCGCAGCCGCATCGGCAGGCGGCGCGCGTTCCAGCCGACGAACGCCCCGATCACGCTCACCGCGCGGGCGTTGGGCGCCCACAAGGCGAAAGCGGTGCCGGCGATGCCGTCATGCGTCCGTGGATTGGCGCCCAGCCGCAACGGCAGATCCCAATGCCGCCCTTCGCGCAAAAGATGCAGGTCCAGATCGCCGAGCACGGGGCTGAGCGCATAGGGATCGGCCTGCTCGACGACATTGCCGTCAGGCCAGCGCACCCTGAGCGTATATCCGCTGCCCGCGAACGGCCCCGCGAACAGGCCCTCTGGCGACACGGCCTCCAGCGCCGCTTCGCCATTCGCGCCGATCACCGAAACCGCTTCGGCGCCCGGCTGGAACGTGCGGATCAGCCCGTCGTGCGGGCCGAGGAACGCGAACGGGTCGGGCAGCCAATCCACATGCGTCATCGCCTTGTGCTGCACCCGTGTCCCCCCGATCGGAAGCCCCTCCAACGTCGTAACGGCCCCGAAGTGCCGGGGTCTAACGAAAATTGTGCGGTGCGAGGAACCTAAGTGTTCTAGACGGTTTCGGGAGGGAACAGGAGAAGGATTCCGGATGCCCCCCAGTGCGACGTTGCGCGGCCTTGTCACCCGCCATGCGATGGCCATCGTTCTGGCGGGCGGCAGAGGCAGTCGGCTCATGGAATTGACCGACATCCGGGCCAAACCGGCGGTCTATTTCGGCGGCAAGACCCGCATCGTGGACTTCGCACTGTCCAACGCGCTCAACTCGGGCATCCCGCGCATCGGCGTGGCGACGCAGTACAAGGCGCACAGCCTGATCCGCCATCTCCAGCACGGCTGGAGCTTCTTCCGGCCGGAGCGCAACGAGAGCTTCGATATCCTGCCCGCCAGCCAGCGCGTGTCGGAGGACAATTGGTATCTCGGCACCGCCGACGCGGTGTACCAAAACCTCGATATCATCGAGAGTTACGGCCCGAAATACATCCTGATCCTGGCCGGCGACCATATCTACAAGCAGGATTATGGCGTGATGCTGGAGGAGCATTGCGACACCGGCGCCAGCGTGACGGTCGGCTGCGTCGAGGTGCCGAGACTGGAGGCGAGCGCCTTCGGCGTGATGCATGTCGACGAGAATGACCGGATCATCGACTTCCTCGAGAAACCCGCCGATCCGCCCGCCATGCCCGGTCACCCCGAATCCGCGCTGGCCAGCATGGGCATCTACGTCTTCGAGACGAGCTTCCTCGCCGAGGTGCTGCGCGAGGATGCGGCCGACCCGACCAGTTCGCACGATTTCGGCAAGGACATCGTCCCCAAGCTGGTGCGCGACGGCAATGCGCGGGCGCATCACCTGAGCAAATCGGCGCTCCGCTCCGCTTCCCATGCCGAGCCCTATTGGCGCGACGTGGGCACGCTGGATGCCTATTTTGCCGCCAATATCGATCTCACCAACACGGTCCCCGAACTCGATCTCTACGATCGCGAGTGGCCGATCTGGACCTATTCCGAGATGACCGCCCCCGCCAAATTCGTCCATGACGAGGATGGGCGGCGCGGCGAGGCGATCTCCTCGCTCGTGTCGGGCGACTGCATCGTCTCGGGCGCGGCGCTGCGCCATTCGCTGCTGTTCACCGGCGTGAGGGTCAACAGCTTCTCGGCGATCGAGAATGCCGTGCTGATGCCGCGCGTGCATATCGGGCGATCGGTGCGGCTGAAGAACGTCATCGTCGATCGCGGCGTGGAAATCCCGTCGGGGCTTGTCGTCGGGGAGGATCCGGTCGAGGATGCGCGCCGGTTCCGTCGCACCGAAAATGGGGTCTGTCTCATTACCGCGAAGATGATCGAAGCGTTGAAGAGCTGATGCCTTTCATGCTGCTGTCGGTCGCGTCCGAACTCTATCCGCTCGTCAAGACCGGCGGCCTCGCCGACGTCGCCGGTGCGCTTCCCGCCGCTCTGGCGGCGGAGGATGTGGCGGTGACCACGCTGATCCCCGGCTATCCCGCCGTGCTGCGCGCGCTGGAGGGCGGGGCGGTCGTCCACCATTATGACGCGCTGATGGGCGGCCCGTCGGACGTGCTGCGCGGCCGCGCGGCGGGGCTCGACCTGCTCGTGCTGGATGCGCCGCACCTCTTCGCACGCGACGGCAATCCCTATCTCGGGCCGGACGGGCAGGACTGGCCCGACAATCCGCTCCGCTTCGGCGCCTTCGCCCGCGTCGCCGCCGATATCGCGGCGGGCCGCGCGACCGATCTTATTCCCGATGCTGTCCAGGCGCACGACTGGCAGGCGGCCCTCACCGCCGTGTACCTGCGCTACGATCCGCCGGGGCGGCGGCCGGGCGTGGTGACGACGATCCACAATCTCGCCTTCCAGGGCATCTTCCCGGCCTATCTGCTGGGCGCGCTCGGCCTGCCCGCCGAAGCCTTCGCGCTCGACGCGCTAGAATATTATGGCTCGATCAGCTTCCTGAAGGGCGGCTTGGTCTTCTCCGACCGCATCACCACCGTCTCGCCGACCTATGCGACCGAGATCATGGAGGCGGAAGCCGGCATGGGGCTCGACGGCCTGCTGGTGACCCGCGCGGCGGACCTGTCGGGCATCCTCAACGGCCTCGACACGGGCGTCTGGGATCCGGCGACCGATCCCACGCTGGATACCCCCTTTGACGCGAGGACGCTCGACCGGCGCGCCGCGAACAAGGCGGCGCTGCAACGGGCTTTCGGCCTGGCGGATGAGCCGCGCGCCTTCCTGCTCGGCTCGGTCGGCCGGCTGACCGAGCAGAAGGGAATGGACGTGCTGCTCGCGCTGCTGCCCGAGCTGGCGGAGGCGGGCGGCCAGTTCGCCCTGCTCGGCACGGGCGATCGCGCGCTGGAAGCGGCCTTTTCCGCAGTCGCCGCGCGCTATCCCGATCGGATCGCGGCGCGCATCGGCTATGACGAGGCGCTCGCCCATCGCATCCAGGCGGGCGTGGACGCCTTCGCCATGCCCTCGCGCTTCGAGCCCTGCGGCCTCACCCAGATGGCAGCGCTGCGCTATGGCGCGGTGCCGATCGTGGCGCGGGTCGGCGGGCTGGCGGATACGGTGATCGATGCCGGCCCCTATGCGCTGGCGCAGGGCGTGGCGACCGGCTTCCAATTCCCCGCCGGCTCGATCCCGGCGATGCGCGCGGCGCTGACGAACGCCAAGGCGCTCTACGATGGCGACCCGGTCACCTGGGCGCGCATCCAGCGCAATGGCATGGCGACCGACGTATCCTGGGCCAGCGCGGCGCGGCATTATGCCGCGCTGTTTCGTCAGATCGCCGCCTAGGCGGTCTTCGCCTTCGCCGCACGCGGCTTGCGCGGCGCCTTGGCGACGGGTGCGGGTGCCTCGGCGGGAGGTGCCGCCGCTGTCTTGCGCCTGGTCGAGGTCTTCACGGGCTTGGCCGTCGGCGCTACCTCTGCCTCCACGGGCGCGAGGTCTCGCGCCGCCTCATGCCAGTGCGCCTCATGTCGCCCGGCCGGCCGCCCCTCTTCCTCCCATAGCGCATAAGCACGCTCCCGGATTTTTTGATCGAGATCCTCAGACATCCACGCAATCCTTTCGCGCTCAAGTCGATTGAGATACGTCGGTTTGACGGGATAGCCGGTCGACCGGTCCACCATCAACCACCTTGTTAGGCCAGCAGTCGGCGTTCCGCTGTAGCGACCAACAGGCTATCGCGCCGCCGCCGCCATCTCGCGATTGCTGGCGACGGCGGCAGCCAGCATCTCTTCGATCAGCCGATCGAGCGCGCCATCGGCGTCCAGCACGTCGAGGCCCTTGCGGGTGCTGCCGCCGGGGCTCGCCACCCGATCGGCCAGCGCGCCGGGGGATTCGCCCGCGCCGGCCGCGAGCAGCCCGGCCCCCTCCACCGTCGCCAGCGCCAGCCGGGCCGACTGGTCGGCGGGGAGGCCGGCGGCGGTGCCGGCTTTCGCCAGCGAATCGATGAAGCGGAAGAGGAAGGCGGGGCCGGAACCGGCCAGCGCCGTCACCTGATCGAACAGCCCCTCGTCGACCCATTCGACCAGCCCGAGCGGCGCCATCAGCGCCTCGGCGATCGCGCGGGTCCTGGCGTCCAGCCCGTCGCCGTGCAGCGCCACCACGCCCTTGCCGAGCGCGACGGGGGTGTTGGGCATGGCGCGCAGCACCGGGCCGGCGGCGGGGAAACGCGCGCGCAGCGAAGCGGTCTCGACACCGGCGAGGATCGATACCAGCAATGTCTCCGGCCCGATCATCGGCGCCAGCAGCGGGGCGACCTGATCGAGCATCTGCGGCTTTACCGCCAGCATCACCATCGCCGGTACCGGGCCATCGGGCGGCGGCGCGGTGAGGACGGTGATCCCCTCGCCCATCGCGGCGCCGCTCCTGCGGATCACGGTCACCTCGCGCGGATCGAGCCCGGCGGCCAGCCAGCGCGACAGCATCGCCCCGCCCATATTGCCCGCGCCCACCAGCCACACGGGGCCTTCGAGCGCGAAGCTCATGCCTCGCCCTGCGTCTCGATCAGGGCGGCGGCGATCGCCTCCTGCGGGCTCTTGTCGCCCCACAGGACGAACTGGAAGACGGGGTAGAAACGCTCGCATTCGTCGATCGCGGCTTCGATCAATGTCTCGGCCTGTTCGATCGTCAGCACGCCCTCGTCGCGCCCGTCCAGCAGCGCGGCGTGGCGGAACACGATCATCCCGCTCGACGACCACAGCTCGAAATGGCCGATCCAGAGCTGTTCGTTGATAAGGCCGATCGCCTCGTAGATGGCGGCGCGCTTGTCGGCGGCGACCCGCACGTCGGGCAGCGCCAGGAACTGGAGGACGTCATCCTCGTCGCGCCAGATCGCGCGCAGCTCATATTGCGTCCAGCTGCCCTGGAAATTGGCGACGATCTCCTCGTCGGCGATCCGCTCGTGCGTCCAGCCATGTGCCTCGAAATGCTGTTCCAGCATATCGATCGCCGCGCCGGCCTCTCGCCCGCCGCTCTCTTCGTCCAGCATCACGCCACCCCAACCATGGCGATCGTGGTGGGCGAAGGCCGGCGCGCCCGCAAGGCGGGGGTCGCGCCGGCGCGGAAGAAGATGTGGATAATGGTGGTCAGGCGGACGGCCCCGGATTGTCCGCCGTCGGGGCCGACGTCGCCTCGCTGGCGTTCGCCTTGGCCTTGCCCTCCAGCGCGTCGAGCCGCGCCTTCAGCGCCTCATTCTCGTCGCGCGCGGCGGCGGCCATCGCCTTGACCGCCTCGAATTCGTCACGGCTGACGAAATCGAGCCCGCCGATCCACTCGCGCGCCTTGTCGCGCGCGCCGGCCTCGGCCTCGCGGCCCATGCCCGCCACCGTACCGGCGACGCCGTTGAACATCTTCACCATGTCGTCGAACAGGCGGTTTTCGGTCTGCATGGGGACTCTCGGGCTCCGTGAAGGGATGGTCGCTTAAAAATGGCCCCGACAGGCCGTTCTTTCAAGGTTCGGGCGGGGCCGGGCGCGTTAGCACGCTGTTAACCCTCTTCCTTCATCATCGCGACATCCCCAACCACCCGGAGTCGCATCCCCCGTGTCCGTGTCCCGTTTTACCTCGGCCAATATCGACGCCGGCGGCATCCGCCAGGCGATCGGCACCGCCGCGCAGCGGACCGGCGTCGATTTCACCTACCTCTACGCCCAGGCCAAGAGCGAGAGCGGGCTCAACCCCAACGCCAAGGCGGGCAATTCAAGCGCAGGCGGACTCTATCAATTCATCGACCAGAGCTGGCTCGGCATCCTCAAGCAGCATGGCGCCGAACATGGCCTGGGCTGGGCGGCGGATGCGATCAAGCGCACGTCGTCGGGCCGCTGGACAGTCGATGCCGATCAGCGGCAGGCGGTATTCGCGCTGCGCAACCAGCCCGAGGCCTCCGCGCTGATGGCGGCCGAATATGCCAGCGACAATGCCGATGGCCTGCAAAAGACGCTCGGCCGCGTGCCCAACGGCACCGACCTGTATTTCGCGCACTTCCTGGGGCTGCAGGGCGCCAGGAAATTCCTCGCCTGCGATCCCGACAGCTGCGCCGCCAGCCAGTTCCCGACCGAGGCGCGCGCCAATCGCGGCATCTTCTACACCAAATCCGGCGAGCCGCGCACCGTGGGGCAGGTTTACGAACTGATGGGCAACAAGCTGGTCAAGGCCGCCACCGGCTCCGGCGACGCCCCTCCGCCCGCGCCAATGGAAGCGCCGACGCTGCAATATGCCGATGCCGCGCTGGATGGCGCCACGCCCGCATCGGCCGACGGCCCCGACATCGCCGCCCGCTTCGCGGCGCTGGGCCAGGCCAAGATGGATGTCCTCCGCCCGACCCCGGCCAACGCCAAGCTGGCCTATATGATGTTGCAGAGCGCGCTGATCGGCTGATCCGCGCGCTGTCCTAAAGCGTCGTCGCCTTGAACGTGTCGCACTGGGCGGGGTCGCCCGAATCGAGGCCGCGCTTCAGCCAGGCCATGCGTTGGGCTGAAGTGCCGTGGGTGAAGCTCTCGGGGACCACCGCGCGGCCGGCGGATTTCTGGAGGGTGTCGTCGCCGATGGCATTGGCGGCGCGCATGCCTTCCTCGATGTCGCCGGGTTCGATCCGGTCGCGGTTCTTCGCGGCCCAGACGCCAGCGAAACAATCGGCCTGCAATTCCATCCGCACCTGAAGCTGATTGCCCTGCGCCTCGCCCACGCGCTGCTGGTCGCGGCGCACGCCCTCGGCGATGCCGGTGAGATATTGGACATGGTGGCCGACTTCGTGGGCGATCACGTAATTCTGCGCGAAATCGCCGGCGGCCTTGAAGCGGTTGGACAGCTCATCGAAGAAACTGGTGTCGAGATAGACGCCCTGATCGCTCGGGCAGTAGAACGGCCCCATCGCCGACTGCGCCTGGCCGCAGCCCGACGCGCCCGTCTCCGAATAGAAATTCAGGCGGGGCGGCTGGTAGGTCTGGCCGTTGGCCTGGAAGATCTTTGCCCAAGTATCCTCGGTCGAGGCGAGCACCTGGCAGCTGTGCTTGCGCGCCGGGCTGGCGTCACAGATCTGCTTCGCGCCCGCGGGCGTCGTCTGCTCCTGCGGGCTGGTGCCGACCTGGCTGCCGCCGCCGATCAGCGACAGCGGATTCATCCCGAAGATGAACATGCCGATCACGACGACGATGATGCCGCCGATGCCAAACTTGCTGCCGATCAGGAAGAGCAGGCCCAGCCCGCCGCCCCCCATGCCGCCACCGCCGCCGCGCCCGGCCTCGCCGACATTGTCGCTGGTCCGATAATCGTCGAGCCGCATCATTTCATCCCGAATGGGGCCAGAGCGGCCGGAACAAGCATCTGAATGCTTCGCTTGTGGAACGGTTGCATGTTTGGCAGCGTCTGGGAAAGCACTTCCAAGGACACCCCTGTAGATGACGCGTACCAAGACCATCGTTCCCGGCCTGCTCGCGCTGGCCGCGCCGGCGCTCGTCGGCGCCGCCGCTGCGCCGGTTGCCAAACCCGGTCGCCTGCCGGCCAGCGTCGTGCCGATCCACTACGACATGCGGATCGATGCCGACGCGAAGGCGATGACGTTCAAGGGCGAGGAGACGGTGACCGTATCGGTCGCGAGCCCGGTCATGGCGATCGTGCTGAACGCGGCGGAACTGAGCATCGGCACGGTGCAGGTGGATGGCGCGCCGGCCAAATTCGCGACCGACGAGGCCGCGCAGACCCTGACGATCCGGCTGACGAAGCCGGTGGCGGCGGGCACGCACAAGGTGTCGATCGGCTGGACGGGCAAGATCAACCAGTCCGCCGCCGGGCTGTTCGCGGTCGATTACAACGACAAGCGCGGTGCCCAGCGCCTGCTCGTCACCCAGTTCGAACCGGCCGACGGCCGCCGTTTCGCGCCGATGTGGGATGAGCCGGGCCGCAAGGCGACCTTCACGCTGTCGGCCTATGCGCCGAAGGGCGAGATGGCCTTCTCCAACATGCCGGTCGAGCGGAGCGAGACGCAGGCCGACGGCCGCGTGCTGATCAGCTTCGCCAAGACGCCGAAGATGTCGAGCTACCTGCTGTTCCTCGGCATCGGCGACATGGAGCGTCGGGCGAAGAAGGTCGGCAATACCGAGATCGGCGTCATCACCCGGCGCGGCGCGCTCGATCAGGGCGATTACGCGCTGGAATCGGCCGCCCGCATCCTGACCTATTTCAACGATTATTTCGGCACGCCCTATCCGCTGCCGAAGATGGACATGATCGCGGCGCCGGGCTCCAGCCAGTTCTTCTCGGCGATGGAGAATTGGGGGGCGATCCTCTATTTCGACCGCGCCGTGCTGGTCGATCCGAAGGTGTCGAGCGAGAACGACCGGCAGAATGTGTTCGGCACCGTCGCGCACGAGATGGCGCACCAATGGTTCGGCGATCTGGTCACCATGGACTGGTGGGACGATCTGTGGCTGAACGAGGGCTTCGCCTCGTGGATGGCGGGCAAGGTCGCGGCCGATCTCAACCCCGACTGGAATGTCGACGCGCAGGATATCGCGGCCGCCAAGCAATATGCCTTCAGCCTGGATAGCCGGACCGGCACGCATCCGATCGTGCAGCGGATTACCTCGGTCGAGCAGGTCAACCAGGCGTTCGACGCGATCACCTACCAGAAGGGGCAGGCGGTCATCCGCATGCTCGAAGGCGCGGTCGGCCCCGATGCCTTCCGCGAGGGCGTGCGCGGCTACATGGCCAAGCATAAATATAGCAACACCGTGACCGACGATCTTTGGGCATCGGTGGCGCTGGCGGCGGGCAAGCCGGTCAAGCCGTTCATGGATAGCTTCACCCTCCAGCCGGGCGTCCCGCTTATCAAGGTCGGCGAACCGGGCTGCGTGGGCGGCAAGACGAATTTGCCCTTAAGCCAGGGCCGCTTCGCGACCGACAAGGCCACCAACCTGCCGCAGACGTGGATCGTGCCCGTCGCGGCGAAGCTGGGCGAGGCTTCGCTGCTGACGGACGTGTCGGGCGCGAAAGGCGCGAGCCCGGCGCTGGCAGGGTGCCCGGCCACCCCGCCGCTCGTGAACCCCGGCCAATATGGCTATTACCGCACCCTCTATGCCGACAGGCATATGGCGGCGTTGACGGCGTCCTTCGCGTCCCTCCCGCCGATCGATCAGGTGGGGCTGATGGCCGACGGCCATGCGCTTGGCACCGCCGGCTATGCCCCGCTCGCGCGCTTCCTCGCGCTGGTCGATGCGATCCCGGCGGATGGCGATCCGCTGGTGTGGCGCTACGCGGCGGGCCGGCTGGTCGAGTTCGACACGATGCTGAATGGCGATCCGGCGCAGGCGGCGTTCCGCGCCAAGGCGATCAAACTTCTGGACCCGCAGTTCGCCAGGCTGGGCTTCACCCCGAAATCGGGCGAGGCGCCGGCGGCCAGCCAATTGCGCGAGGGGCTGATCGCGGCGCTCGGCGGGCTGGGGGACGACAGGGTCATCGCCGGCAGCCGCAAGCTGGTCGCGGGCGGGCTGGACGACATTCCGGCGGCGATCCGCGCGGCGGTGGTGGGCGTCTATGCCAGCAACGCGACGGCTGCCGACTGGGATCGCCTGCGCGCCATGGCCAAGGCTGAGACAAACCCGCTCGCCCAGCGCGACCTCTATTCGCGGCTCGGCAGCGCCAAGAACCCGGCGCTGGCCGACAAGGCGCTGGCGCTCGCGTTGACCGACGAGGCGAGCGTGCCCAATCGGGCGAACATCATCGCCTCTGCCGCGGCGGCGCATCCCTTCACCACCTTCAACTGGGCGGTGGCGCACAAGGATCAGGTGGAGGGGCTGGTGGAAGCGAGCGCCCGCCGCCAATATATCCCGCGCTTGGCCTCGCGGGGGGACACGCTCGCGCTGGCCGATCGCTTGCGGGCCTTCGCGATCAAGACGATCCCGGCCTCCGATCGCCTCTATGCCCAATCGACCGAGGCGGGCATCCGCTATGCGTCCGAAGTGCGCGTCCGGTCGCGAGCGGCGCTGGCCGCCTGGAGTGGAAAGGACTGACCATGGCCGAAGCCGATCGCCCCCACCGTCGCCGTTCCGCTCAATCCGATACCGCGCTGCCGCTGCCCGATACGGTGGCGCTGGTGTTACAGGGCGGCGGCGCGCTCGGCTCGTTCCAGGCGGGCGTCTATGATGCGCTGTCCGGGGCCGGGATCGAGGTGGACTGGGTCGCCGGCATCTCGATCGGCGCGGTCAACGCCGCGATCATCGCCGGCAATCCGCCCGAGCAGCGGGTCGCGAAGCTGAAGACCTTCTGGGATCGGGTCGGGTCGGGCCAGCCAGCCTTCCCGATCTGGAACATGAACGATCTCGGCCGCGAATGGCTGCACGAATGGTCGGCCGGTCTGGTGACGATGACGGGCGTGCCCGGTATGTTCGCGCCGCGCTTCCTGCCGCCCAACATGATGCCGCCCGGCTGCGACGCGGCGCTGAGTTTCTACGACACCACCCCGCTCAGGAAGACGCTCGACGAACTCGTCGACTGGGATCTGCTCAACAGCGGCAAGACCCGGCTGTCGGTCGGCGCGGTCGAGATCAAGAGCGGCAATTTCCGCTTCTTCGACACGACGCGGGAGCGGATCGACGCGCGGCACATCATGGCCTCCGGCGCGCTGCCGCCGGGCCTGCCGCCGGTGGAGATCGACGGCTGCCATTATTGGGATGGCGGCCTGGTCTCGAACACGCCGCTCGCCCATGTGCTGGGTCAGCAGCCGAGCGATCTGCTGGTGTTCCAGGTCGATCTCTTCTCTGCCTCCAACGAATTGCCGACGACGATCATGGACGTCATGGCGCGGGCCAAGGAAATCCAGTTTTCCAGCCGCACCCGGCAGGTCTCCAGCCTGCTCCTGAAACAGCGCAACGAGCGCCAGATGGTGGCGCGCCTGCTCGACAAGCTGCCGCCGGAGATGGCGGAGGATGCCGACGTGAAAGCGCTGCGCGAACTGACGCGTGACCATTCGGTCAACCTCGTCCAGCTCATCTACCGCGCCAATGCGTGGGAGGGCGGATCGCGCGACTATGAATTTTCCGCGCGCACCATGGCCGAGCATATGGCCGCCGGCCGCGCGGCGGTGGCCGACACGATGACCCATTCGGGCCTGCTCGCGCGCAACATCCTCGACGGGCAGACCGCCTCGTTCGATCTCACCCGCAAACCCTGATCCAGCCTCACGGAGTTTTCCCCATGTTCCTGACCGGCAAGACCGCGCTCATCACCGGCTCCACCTCGGGCATCGGCCTGGCCTATGCCAAGGCGCTCGCCGCCGAGGGCGCCCATATCGTCATCAACGGCTTCGGCGACGCCGACGCGATCGAGACCGAGCGCAAGGGGCTGGAGGCGACCAGCGGCGCCAGGGCGCTCTATTCGGGCCACGATCTCACCAAGGTCGACCAGATCGAGGCGATGATGGCGGAGGCCGCCACGGCGTTCGGCGGGGTCGATATCCTCATCAACAATGCCGGCGTCCAGCATGTCGCCCCGGTCGATGAATTTCCGGTCGACAAATGGGATCTCATCATCGCGCTGAACCTGACGAGCGCCTTCCACACCACCCGCCTCGCTCTGCCGCACATGAAGGAGAAGAAGTGGGGCCGGCTGATCCAGACCGCCTCGGCCCACTCGCTCGTCGCCTCGCCGTTCAAGTCGGCCTATGTCACAGCCAAGCACGGTCTGGCGGGCTTCACCAAGACCGTGGCGCTGGAGACGGCGACCTTCGGCATCACCGCCAATTGCATCTCCCCCGGATATGTGTGGACGCCGCTCGTGGAAAAGCAGATCCCCGATACGATGAAGGCGCGCAACATGACCAAGGAGCAGGTGATGAACGACGTGCTGCTGGCCGGCCAGCCGACCAAGCAGTTCGTCACCGCCGAGCAGGTCGCGGCGATGGCGCTGTTCCTCTGCCGGGACGAGGCGGCGCAGATGACCGGCGCCAACCTTTCGGTCGACGGGGGCTGGACCGCTCAGTGACAATTTGGCGGCGCCTGTGCCCGATGGCGATCGGGGCCGCCCTTCTCGGCGGGTGTGGCGGGGGAGGGGGCGGCGACCGGCCGGCCTCGGCCGCCGACCGCGCGCCTGAACGCAACCGCGACGAGGCCGCCTCGGCAAGCGACTGGCGCTCGATCGCGAGTGACAATGATCGCCGCCGCCTGCGCAACTGGCGGCAGGCTTGGGAGGAGGTGCTGGCCACACTCGGCACCGATCCGCGCGTGGCCAGGGAAGGCGCCTTGCTCAGCCCGGACGTGGCGATGACCGGCGTGCTGCCGCCCGTGGGCGATTATCGCTGCCGGGTCATCAAGCTGGGCTCGCAGGCCAGAGGCGGGCTCGATTATGTCGCCTACCCCAGCTTCAATTGCCGCATCGGGCGAACCGGCGGCGTGGCGTTGTCGCTGCTGAAGCTGACGGGGTCGCAGCGGCCGGTGGGGCTGCTCTATCCCGACAGCGACCAGCGGCTGATCTTCCTCGGCACGATGGTGTTGGGCGACGAGACCCGCGCGCAGAATTACGGCCGCGATCCCGAACGCGACATGGCCGGGCTGGTCGAACGGATCGGCCCGCAGAGGTGGCGGCTGGTGTTGCCTTACCCGCGTTGGGAATCGAAGCTGGACGTAATGGAACTGGTGCCGACGGACGGGTGAATGGGTTGCCGTGCTCCTGCCTTCGCAGGAGCACGTAAGGTCTTCGACTTACTCGTCGGCGCGCGTGTCGTTGCTGGGGTCGAGCTGGCGGGCGTAGCGGGCGCGCTTGCGCTGGGCCTGGCCCATGCGGACAGGCTCGGGCAAGGTGAGGAGCGCGATATAGCCCTCGTGCTTCTCGTCGAGCAGGCGGAAGCGTTGCACCGCCGCCGTGTCGAATTCCTTGGCGCTCACGCCGCGGTTGAGGTTGGTGTCGGCCAGCGAGACCGGCTGGCGGATGTCGAAATAGCCGTAGCGGCCGCCGGGCGACATGTCCGCGCCCTTCTCGCCCTTCCTGGGCTTGCCCTGAAAGTCCATCGCGCGGACTTCGGGGGCGACCTGCGTCTCGTACCGCTCCATCTCGGTCGGATCGATCTCGCCGTCATGATTCACGTCGAGCGTGGTGAAGAAGCGCATCGCGTCCTGCCGGAATTCCGGCATGGTCAGGCGCCCGTCCCTGTTGGTGTCGGCGGCCTGGAACCAGAGCGTATCGGGGGAGGGGCCGCCGGGCGTCGGGCGGAAGGGTTCGCCCATCGGGCTGAAGAAGGTGCCCTTCAGCTGCCACGGCGAAGCAGGCGGGCCGGCGGGCGTATCAGCCGCCAGCGCGGGTGAGGCAATGACGCCGAGAAGGACCAGAGCCGGCAAAACACGCATGACACACCCCCGATGGCGCCCGCGCGATGCGGACAAGGCACCGTCAGCTTTGCGCCACCCCGCGCAGGATTTCCAGTGGAAGCGGCTTACCAGGTGCGGACGCGGGCCGTATCGACGTGGACGAAATTGTCCTTGGGGTAGAAGCCGACGCCGCCGCGCTGCATGTTCACCGCCACCTGGCGGAGCGTGGCGAGGGGGACGCCCGGCATGTAGATGTCGGTCGCCTTGCCCAGCATGTGCTGGCTCTTGGTGGCGACGCCTGTGTGGGCGCCGCCTTTTGCGCGCAGCGCCGCGTTGGTGTTGGGCGAGCGATAGCCCGAGATCACGTCGAACGACTTCTTCGGATCGAGTTCCAGCTTGGTGCGGATCGCGACCAGCAGGTCGATCAGGTCTGCATCCATCCGGGTCTGCTCGCCGGTGCGCCAGTCGCGCAGCGCGTGGTTGATCTCGGCCAGACCCTCGCTGTCATAGCCGATGCCGGTGGTGTAATAGCGGGCGTCGAACCGTTCGTTGGTGTGGACGTTATGGAAGGCGATGCGCCGTTCCGGCAGGGCCGCGAACGCCTTGCCGCCGCCCAGAAGAGTCGCCGCCGTCAGGCCCAGCATCCCACCCAGCAGCCCACGACGGCTGCAACCCGCATCCTGCATCTATTGATCCCGCTCTGGAGCGAAACGCGGCCTTGCCGCGTTGCCCATCATTGCCCACGACCTATTTACGGGAGCGCACGCTTGAAAAGAAGTTATGTTGCAAGAGCTTGTCTCTCCCTTGCCTCGCTTTGTCTCATTGGCGGTGCAACGATCGCCGCGCAACCGCAGGCGGCGTCCCCCGAAATCCTGTCGTTACAGGTCCAGCTCGATCGATTGGGATTCGGGCCGGGCGTGATCGACGGCAAGAAAGGCATGTCGCTGGCGGGCGCGCTGCGCGGGTTCCAGAAGGCCAACGACCTGAAGGTGACGGGCGAACCCGATCCCGCCACGATCGACGCCATCAAGGCGAAAGGCGCGGTGCCGGGCGTGATCGAGGTGACGTTGACGGCGGCGATGTTGGCCGGCCCGTTCCACGCGATCCCCAAGAAGGAGGGCGATCAGGCCAAGCTGCCGGCGCTGGGCTATGCCAATGCGATGGAGAAACTGGGGGAGATGTTCCACACCACCCCCGCCGCGCTGATCGCGCTCAACAGCCCGCAGACGCGGGTCGGGGTGGGGGCCAAGATCAAGGTGCCCAACGTGCTGGCCGCCGAGCGCAATTACGATCCCGAACTGAAGCCCGACTGGCGCCAGACGCTCGACATGCTCAACGTCTCCTCCGCCCAGCCGAAGGCGGCGAAGATCGTCGTCGACAAGTCCGATGGCGTGCTGATGGTGTATGACGAGGGCGACAAGCTGATCGCGCAATTCCCGGCGACGATGGGATCGGGCCACGATCCGCTGCCGATCGGCAGCTGGAAGATCAACGGCGCGTCCTACAATCCCACCTTCCACTACAATCCCAAATTGTTCTGGGATGCCAGCTCCAGCGACAAGAAGGCGCTGCTGCCGCCCGGGCCGAACGGGCCGGTCGGTGTGGTGTGGCTCGATCTGTCGAAGGAGCATTATGGCATCCACGGCACGCCCAAGCCGGAGAATATCGGCCGCACCGAAAGCCATGGCTGCATCCGCCTGACCAATTGGGATGCGGCGCGGCTGGCGATGATGGTGAAGCCGGGCACGCCGGCGATCTTCCAGCCATGAACCGCCTGGGCTTCGCGCTGATCCTCGCCTTCCTGGTGATCGGCGGGGGCTTCTGGCTGCTGGTGGACAAGGGGTCGGCGCCCGCGCCGGCCCCGATCGTGGCGCCGGCGCAAACGGTGCCGGCCGCCGCGGCGCCCGGGGTGGCGCGGGCGGGCCCGAGCGGGCTGATCGTGCCCGTCGCAGGCATCGCCCCCGCGCAACTCACCGACACGTTCGGCGACGAGCGCGGCGACGGCACGCGCGGGCATGGCGCGATCGACATCATGGCCCCGCGCGGCACGCCGGTGCTGGCGGCGCAGGCCGGCACGGTGGAGAAATTGTTCGAGAGCGAAAATGGCGGCCACACCATCTACCTCCGCTCGGGCGACGGCGCGACGGTCACCTATTACGCCCACCTCGACACCTATGCGACCGGCCTGGCCGAAGGGCAGAGGGTGACGCAGGGCCAGCAGATCGGCACCGTCGGCTCGACGGGCGATGCCTCGCCGGATGGGCCGCACCTCCATTTCGAGGTGAAGCTGATGGCGCCGGGGCAGAAATGGTATGAGGGGACGGGGGTTAACCCGTATCCGCTGCTGGTGGGAAAGTGAGGCCGGTTTAGCGGCCCAGTCGCACCGGCCCAATCCTCATCGGGACGGCGGGCGGGAAGCGGCACATCGATCATCAGCGCGGCGCAGACCGCCAGCGCCACCCGCACCGGATCTTCCGACGCCCGCCATCGATCGCAGATCGACCCCGCCGGTTACGATAACACCGACACCGGAGATCATGGAACTCCGCCTACGGCGAACGTCAGCCAGACCCAGGGCGCGCGGCTTACCCCTGCGGCGGCACCACCACCTCGTCCGCCGGCTTCTCCGCGTTGAGGCCGTGTTTCATCAGCATCGGCACGTTGGCGATGGCGAACAGGAAGGTGGCGGGCATAGCGCCCCAGAGCTTGTAGCCCAGCCAGAAATCGGTCGTGCTGGTCCGCCATACCGCTTCATTGGCGGCGGCCATGACGATGAAGAACAAGGCCCAGTTGCGTGACAGCAGCACCCAGCCGCGCCCGTCCAGCCCCGGATAGGCGCTGCCCAGCGCCAGCTTGAGCGTGGGGCGGCCGGTGGCGAGGCCGAACCAGAGGATGCCCGACACCATCAGATAATAGAGGGTCGGCTTCACCTTGATGAACCAATCCTGCTTCAGCCAGATCGTCAGCCCGCCCAGCACCAGCACCATCACGCTGGAGAACCATTGCATCGGTGAGATGTGGCCGAAGCGGAGGCGCGACACGATCATCGCCACCGCCGTCGCGGCCATGAACACGGCGGTCGCGGCGAAGATGTTCTTGCCCGTCAGCGTATAGGCCAGAAAATAGATCGCGAGCGGCCCGAGATCGAGCGCGAGGCGGACCAGCGGCGGCGGATCGGTGCGCGTGCTGGCGGGGGCGGTGGCGGACGTGGGGGCGGGGCTCATCGCGCGATCCGCTCGACGCCGGCGATGGCCCTGGCGACTTCCTCGGGCGCGAAGGGGCGCAAATCGTTGATCGTCTCGCCCACGCCGATGGCGTGGATCGGCAGGCCGTATTTCTCGGCCGCCGCGACCAGCACGCCGCCGCGCGCGGTGCCGTCGAGCTTGGTCATGACGAGGCCGGTCACCCCCGCCTCGCGCCCGAACACCTCGATCTGCTTGAGCGCGTTCTGCCCGGTGGTGGCATCCAGCACGAGCAGCACGTTATGCGGCGCCGCCGCGTTGAGCCGACCCAGCACGCGGCGGATCTTGGACAGTTCGTCCATCAGCCCCGCCTTGTTCTGGAGGCGGCCTGCGGTGTCGACGATCAGCACGTCGGTGCCCTGCTCGGTGCCGCGCTTGACCCCCTCGAACACCAGGCTGGCGGCATCGCCCCCCTCGGCGCCCGATATGATCGGCACGCCGATGCGGTCGGCCCACACCTTGAGCTGGCCGATCGCGGCGGCGCGGAACGTGTCGCCCGCCACCAGCATCACCGAATAATCCTGCTCGGTGAGCGTATGCGCCAGCTTGGCGATGGTGGTCGTCTTGCCCGATCCGTTGACCCCGATCACGAGGATCACCTGCGGGCGGGGGAAGGCGTCGATCATCAGCGGTTTCGCGACGGGGCGGAGGATGTCGGCGACCTCCTCGGCCACCACCTTGCGCAGCGCCGCCTCTGTCACGCCCATCGCGAACCGCTCGCCCTCCAGCCGGCCGCGTACCCGCGCGGCGGTGGCCGGGCCGAGGTCGGAGGCGATCAGCGCCTCCTCGATCTGGTCGAGCGTGTCGGCATCGAGCGCCGCCTTGCCGAACAGCCCGTCGAGATTCTCGCCCAGCTTCTCGGACGTGCGGCGGAAACCGCCGAACAGGCGCTCCGTCCAGGATGTGCTCATGCGGGGGTTCCGATCAAAGTGTCGTCCTGGGTGGTGTGGATGCGGGTATCGACGATCGTGCCGGGTGGGGCCGGGCGATCGAGCGTGACGCGGGCAAAGTTCCCGGCGTGGCCCGAAGTTCCGCCACGCTCGACCAGCACGCGCTGGGTGCCGCCGACGAGGCCGGCGAGCCATGCGTCGCGGCGGGCGGTGGCCTTCTCGCGGAGCGCGCGGGCGCGGGCGAGGATGATCTCGCGGGTGAGCTGCGGCATCCGCGCGGCCGGCGTGGTGGCGCGCGGCGAGTAAGGGAAGATGTGCGCGTGGACCACGTCGCAATCGTCGAGCAGCGCCAGCGTGTTGGCGGCCATCGCGTCGGTTTCGGTGGGGAAACCGGCGATCAGGTCGGCGCCGATCGCGATATCGGGGCGGCGGGCCTTGAGGCGGGCGACCAGCTCTACCGCCTGCGCGCGGCTGTGGCGGCGCTTCATCCGCTTGAGGATCATGTCGTCGCCCGCCTGGAGGGAGAGATGCAGGTGCGGCATCAGCCGGGCCTCGCCGGTGACGAGATCGATCAGCCGATCGTCCAGTTCGACCGCGTCGAGCGAGGATAGGCGCAGGCGGGGCAGGGCGGGCACGTCGCGCAGGATGCGCTCGACCAGATGGCCGAGCGTGGGGGTGCCGGGCAGGTCGGCGCCGTAGGCGGTGACGTCGACGCCGGTGAGTACGACCTCGCGCGCGCCCGCGTCCGTGGCGGCGGCGATGCGGGCGATCACGTCGTGCGGGGCGATCGATCGGCTGGGGCCTCGGCCGAGCGGGATGATGCAGAAGGTGCAGGCATGGTCACAGCCGTTCTGGACCTCGATGAAGGCGCGGGTGTGGGCTTGAGCCACAACATCCCCGCTCGTCCTGAGCGCAGTCGAAGGACGTGCCCCAAACGGCCCGCGTGCCTCACGCCCTTCGACGTCGCTCAGGGCGAACGGGGAAGGATAGGCTTGAGCTTCCATCTTGCGATGATTGGCCACCACATCCGCCACCTCCGCCATCGCCCGAAACGTCTCCGGCTCGGTCGAGGCCGCGCAGCCCGTCACCACGATCCGCGCGTCCGGCCGCTCGCGCGCCGCCTTGCGGATCGCCTTGCGGGTCTGGGCCAGCGCCTCGGCGGTCACCGCGCAGCTGTTCACCACCACCAGATCGTCGCGCGCGCCCAGCATCGCCGCGATCGCGTCGCTTTCGGCGATGTTCAGCCGGCAGCCGAGCGTGACGACCGCCATTCAGCCGAACCGCGCGAGATCGGCGTCTGCGGTGAAGACGTGGGTGGCGGGGCCGGTCATGCGGATCGGCCGGCCGGGCGCCCAGTCGATCGTGAGCGACCCGCCGGGCAGCGCCACCTCGACCGGGCCGTCCACCAGACCGGCGCGGATCGCCGCCACCGCCGTCGCGCAGGCGCCGGTGCCGCACGCCTGGGTCAGCCCCACGCCGCGCTCCCACACGCGCAGGCGGATCAGCCCGCGCGACACCACGGTGGCGACGTTGACGTTGACCCGCTCGGGAAAGATCGGGTCATGCTCGATCTCCGGCCCGATCCGCTCCAGTTCGACCGCGTCGGTATCGGGCACGAAGAAGATGACATGCGGGTTGCCCACATTCACCGCCGCCGGATTTTCCAGTTGCTCCCACGCCAGCGGCATGAACGCGGTGTCCATCGCATAGGCCAGCGGGATCTCGCCCCAGCCGAAGCGGGGCGCGCCCATGTCCACCGTCGCCTGCGCGCCATCGGTATCGCCGGTGAGAAGGCCGCCCAATGTCTCGATCGTGCCGCCGCCGATCAGCAGCGCCACGCAGCGCGAGGCATTGCCGCACGCCTCGACCTCGCCGCCGTCGGCGTTCCAGATCCGCATCCGCACGTCGGCGATCGTGGAGGGCTCCATCACGATCAGCTGATCGCAGCCGACGCCCGTGCGGCGATCGGCGATCGCGCGCGCCTGCGCCGGCGTCAGCGCCAGCGCATCGGCGCGCGCGTCGATCACGACAAAATCATTGCCCAGACCGTGCATCTTGTGGAAGCGGAATGCCATGGCGCGCGATCTAGGCACGACGGGCTCCCAAGTCCACCAAGAGGCGGAGGCCGTGTTGCACTTCTGGCTGGCGGAGGTGCCGCCGGAGAAGCGCTTCGCCCGCGACGACGCGCTCGACGCCGAATGCGCCGCGCGTTTCGGGGCGCTTCGGGATGCGGTGGTGGCGGGTCATGCGTCGGGTTGGCGGCGCTCGCCCCGGCCGCTGCTGGCGGCGATCGTGCTGATCGACCAGTTTTCCCGCAACATTTTCCGGGGCAGCGCACAGGCTTTCGCCGCCGATCCGCTGGCGCGGGCGCTGGCGGGCGAGGCGCTGGCGAAGGGCTGGGCGGATCGCTTCACGGCGGAGGAGCGGCAATTTCTGTGGATGCCCTTCATGCATGCCGAGCATCTCGATACGCAGGTCCGCGCGCAGGCGCTGTTCGCGTCCGTGGGCGCCGATGCGGCGGCGTTCGCCCGCGCCCATGCCGCCCAGATCGCGCGGTTCGGCCGGTTTCCGCAACGCAATAGCGCACTCGACCGGGCAACCACCGCAGCGGAAGAAGCGTTCATCGCCAACCCTGCCAATCACTTCTGAGGGAAAACGGCCGAAATCCGGTGTTTCCGCAACATTACGACACATCCATTCCAGCGAATTGCGGGGCGCGGAAACGCCGATCATGCTAAGAGGCTGTTGCAGGGCAGCATGAAAGATCGCGCATGGAGTATCGCTCGCTCGCCGACCTGAACGACACGGTCTGCCGCCAGATCGACCGGATTCCGCCGGACGTGTCGCTGGTGGTCGGGGTGCCCCGCAGCGGGCTGCTGGCCGCCAATCTGATCGCGCTCAACCTCAATCTGCCGCTGCTCGATCTGGAGGCGTGGCTGCATGGGCTGGCGCCGCATGTCGGCCGCACGGTGCGATCGACGATGAAGGCGCGCGATCGGGAGCGCGTGCTGGTGGTGGATGACAGCATCCTTTCCGGCGAATCGATGGTGACGGTGCGCGAGCGGGTGGCGGCGGCCAGGCCGGATGCCGACGTGTTGTATTGCGCGGTCTATGGCGCGGGCGGCGATCACCCGGAAGTCGATCTCACGCTGGAGAGCGTCGCCCACCCCCGCATCTTCCAGTGGAATCTGATGCGCCACAACCGGCTGGCCACCGCCTGCTTCGATATCGATGGCGTGCTGTGCGCCGATCCCGAGCATCATGAGAATGACGACGGGCCGCTCTACGAACAGTTCGTGCTGAACGCCCGGCCGCTGCTGGTGCCGGGGGTGCGGATCGGCCATCTCGTCACCAGCCGCCTCGAACGCTTCCGCCCGCAGACCGAGGCGTGGCTCGACGCGCGCGGCATCGAATATGACCGGCTGTGGATGATCGACCTGCCGACCGCCGAGGAGCGGCGCCGGCTGAAGGCGCATGCGCCGCACAAGGCGCGGGTCTATCGCGAGACGGGCGCCTGCCTGTTCGTCGAGAGCGAGGACCGGCAGGCGCAGACGATCGCCGAACTGAGCGGCCTGCCGGTGCTGAGCATCGAGGGGCAGAGGATGGTGTGGCCGGATGGATCGGGCGCCGCCTCCCGCCGCCGCCACGCGCAACGCTGGACCAGCCCGGCTCCGGCCGCGCGCACCCCCAAGGCGATGGCCGCGCGGATCGCCAGGGTGGCGCTGGGGCCGGCGGGCTATGCGGCGCTCAAGGGCTTCGTTCGCGGCGGAGCCAGCAAGGCGACATCGTAACAACACGGCCATGCTTCTGCCTCCCCAGGGGCATGGCGCGTATGATCCACACCCGCCCCTTGGCGGATGCCCCCATTGCGCCTATCTTCTCAACCGGATCGAAGGAGTTTTTCCAGCTTGCTGCTGCGTGCCCGCCCGTACATCATCAAGGGCGACGAGGCGCGGGACCGCCGCGACTGGCCCGCCGCCGAAGCCGCTTACGAGATCGCGCTGCGCCGCGAACCCAAGCGCCCCGGCGTGTGGATGCAATATGGCCATGTCATGCTGGAGACCGGCCGCCCGGACAAGGCGCTGGAGGCATACACCCGCGCCGACCAGCTTCGTCCCGGCACGGTCGACAGCAATCTGTGCATCGGCCACGCGCTGAAGAATCTCGGCCGGCTGGAGGATGCGCACGCCGCGTATTCGCGCACGCTGGAGATCGAGCCCGATTATTATCCGGCGCTGCGCGAGCGGGCGCGGGTCAGCCCCCGCCCGGCGGACTTCACGCCCGACCGGCTGAATTATGTGATGCTCGGCACCACCGGGCTGTGCAACGCCTCCTGCCTGCATTGCCCGACCGGCAAGGATTCGACCGCGCACGTCCCCCGCATCCCGATGGCGATGCCGCTGTTCCGCAAGATCATCGACGAACTGGCCGACATGGGTCTGCCGATCATGGGCCAGATCGCCTTCGGCCTGTTCGGCGACGGCCTGGTCGATCCCTTCGTGGTCGAGCGGGTGCGCTATGCCCGCGAGAAACTGCCGCATGTGCCGATCTCGGTGAACAGCAACGCCGCCGCCTACGATCCCAAGAAACATGCCGTGCTGGCCGACATCCCCGGCGTCATCATCGGCCTGCACAGCGAATCGATCGTGCCGGAGACGTTCAATCACCTGATGGCGCCGCTGCGCCACGAGCGGGTGATCGTGAAATATGAGATGATCATGGCGCAATTCCCCGGCCGGGTGCACGCCTCCATCCCGGTCAGCCGCGCCAATCTCGACGAGGTGCAGCAGACGAAGAAATGGTTCGAGGATCGCGGCGCCGCCAACGTCATCATCGTGCCGCTGATGAGCCGCTGCGCGACCGATCTGCGCCTGTTCAACCAGATTTCGATCTCGCCCGAGATCAACCGCTGCGGCCCCTCCGCGCTGGAGGATCTGGCGATCGACTGCGACGGGCTGATGCTCGCCTGCTGCCAGGATTTTCGCCGCACCGAGCCGATCGGTAACCTCAAGACGCAGAGCTTGCGCGAGGTGATCTACGGCGAGGTCCGCCGAGACAGAATGCGCGCCTTCGAGGAGGGGCAGCACGACACGTTCGACAGCTGCTCGAAATGCTATGGCGACCGGATCGACGCGATCGAGCGCGAGATGGCGCTGGTGTGATCGTTGGGGATGGCAAGTGCCTTGCCATCCCCGCCACTTTCCCCTAGGGCCCCCGCGATCGTTCAGGGGAACGTGAAGCGCGAAGCGGCCGAGGCCGCACGCTGGCCGGCGAGGTTTCGCCCGCCGGCGTATTTTGCGTTTTACCTCCCCGCACGGAGAATTTGCGTATGTTCGACAGCCTGAGCGACCGCCTTGGCGGCGTATTCGATCGGCTCCGCGGCCGCGGCGCGCTGACCGAGGCGGACGTGCGCGCGGCGATGCGCGAGGTTCGCATCGCTCTGCTCGAGGCCGATGTCGCGCTGCCGGTGGTGCGCGAATTCGTGGACAAGGCGACCGAGGCGGCGATCGGCCAGAACGTATTGAAGTCGATCACCCCCGGCCAGCAGGTCGTGAAGATCGTCAACGACGCGCTGGTCGAGATGCTGGGCGGCGGCGCCGCCGATCTCGAGCTGGGCGTGACCCCGCCGGCCGTCATCATGATGGTCGGCCTGCAAGGGTCGGGCAAGACGACCACCACCGCCAAGATCGCGCGCCGCCTGCGCGAGAAGGGCGCGAAGAAGGTGCTGATGGCGTCGCTCGACGTCAACCGCCCGGCCGCGCAGGAGCAGCTGGCGGTGCTGGGCACCCAGGCCGACGTGCAGACCCTGCCGATCGTGGCGGGGCAGCAGCCGGTCGAGATCGCGCGGCGCGCGGTGCAGGCGGCGAAGCTCCAGGGCTTTGACGTGGTGATGCTCGACACGGCGGGCCGCCTGCATGTCGATCAGGCGCTGATGGACGAGATGAAGGCGGTCGCGAGCGTCGCGACCCCGCATGAGGTCCTCCTCGTCGTCGACGCGCTGACCGGGCAGGACGCGGTCAACGTCGCGCGCAGCTTCTCCGAGCAGGTGTCGCTGACCGGCGTGGTGCTGACCCGCATGGACGGCGACGCGCGCGGCGGCGCGGCGCTCTCGATGCGGGCGATCACCGGCAAGCCGATCAAGTTCATCGGCACGGGCGAAAAGCTCGACGGGATCGAGCCGTTCCACCCCGAGCGGGTCGCCGGGCGCATCCTGGGCATGGGCGATGTCGTCAGCCTCGTCGAGCGCGCGGCCGAGACGATCAAGGTCGAGGAAGCGGAGGCGATGGCCGCCCGCATGGCCAAGGGCCAGTTCGACATGAACGATCTGGCCAAGCAGCTCGGCCAGATGCGCCGCATGGGCGGGCTGGGCGCGCTGGCGGGGATGCTGCCGGGCGTGAAGCAGGTGAAGCAGGCGATGGCCTCGGGTGCTGCCAACGACAAGACGCTCGTGCGGCTGGAGGCGATCATCCAGTCGATGACGCCCAAGGAGCGCACCCGGCCCGACCTGCTCAACGCCAAGCGCAAGATCCGCGTCGCCAAGGGCTCCGGCACCACGGTGCAGGAGGTCAACAAGCTCCTGAAGATGCATCAGGACATGGCGACCATGATGAAGAAGATGAAGAAGATGGGCGGCCTGAAGGGCCTCGCCGCGATGTTCGGCGGGGGCGGTGGCGCCGGCGGAATGGGTGGCATGGGCGGCCCGGGCGGCCCGGGCGGCGCCGCGCCACAGCTTCCGCCCGGCGGGCTCGGCGGTCTGCCCGGCCTGCCCGGTGGCGGCCCCGGCGGGCTCCCACCCGGCTTCCAGAATTTTTTGAAGAAACGCTGAATTTAGACCTGATTTTAGAAGGGAAGAACCAATGTCCGTATCCATTCGTCTGTCGCGCGGCGGCTCCAAGAAGCGCCCCTATTACCGCATCGTCGTCGCCAACTCGCGCAGCCCGCGCGACGGCGCCTTCATCGAGAAGATCGGCACCTACAACCCGCTGCTCGCCAAGGATGACGAGAAGCGCGTCGTGCTCGACGCCGAGCGCGCCAAGCACTGGCTGTCGGTGGGCGCGCAGCCGACCGACCGCGTCGCGCGCTTCCTCGACGTCGCCGGCGTGAAGGAGCGTCCGGCCCGCAATAACCCGAAGAAGGCCGAGCCCGGCGACAAGGCCAAGGAGCGCGCCGAGGAGCGTGCGACCAAGGCCGCCGAAGCCGCTGCCGCCGCCAACCCGCCGGCGGCCGAAGAGCCCGCCGCCGAAGAGACCGCCGAGGCGTGATCTCGTGGGGCCTGCCCGTCCTTCGGGATGGGCGGGCCCTTTCAATCGAGGGGTTGGCAAGCCGCCAGCCCCCCCCTGCAACCGTTCGTCCCGAGCGTAGTCGAGGGATGGAGGCTCGAACGCGTGGCTCTCCACGTCCCTCGACTACGCTCGGGACGAACGGGTCTGTTTTCTCCCCCCAACCCATGGTGACGCTTGGCTGATCGCCCCATCGTCCTCGCCGTCGTGGCCGGTGCCCATGGCATCGCGGGCGAGGTGCGCCTGAAGCTCTTCACCGACGACATCGCCGGGCTGAAGGCGCACAAGGCCTTCAACGGCGGCACGCTGACGTTGAAGTCGGTCAAGGCCGGCAGCAACGGCGCGATCGCGCGCTTCGCCGAAATCGCCGACCGCACCGCCGCCGAGGGCCTGCGCGGCACCGAACTCTCCGTCCCGCGCGAGGCGCTGCCGCCGCTGGCGGAGGGGGAATATTATCATGCCGACATCATCGGCTTGCCCTGCTTCGTCGAGGGCGAGCAGGTCGGCCAGGCGGTGCTGATCGAGAATTTCGGCGCGGGCGACGTGCTGGAGATCGAGCGGCCGGGCGGCAAGCGCTTCATGGTGCCGGTCGCGCAGGCGGTGACGATCGAGCCGGATCGGCTGCTGGTGGATAGCGCGTTCGTCGAATAACTCGCGGGCGGCTGCGGGCGCATCCTCATTCTTCGTCACCCCGGACTTGTTCCGGGGTCCACCCGGAAGCAGTCGATGGGCTGCGCTTTGGATCGTTCCGCCTGTGGGCCGGTGGACCCCGGCACAAGGCCGGGGTGACGGGTTGGTTTTCTTCTATCGAACCCTCAATGATCGCTCGCGCTGAAGGCGCCGATGCCGGTTTCCGATCGCACCCGCTGGTCGGGGTAGCCGGCCTTGTCGATCGCGGCGCGGGGGCTCGTGTCGAGCAGCGAGATCAGCCAGATCGCGAGGAAGCCGGCCGGCACCGACACGATCGCCGGGGAGGTGTAGGGGAAGGGCGCGGCCGCGTGGCCGAGGATCGTGACCCAGATGGCGGGCGACAGAATCGTCAGGCCGAAGGCGGTGAGCAGGCCGATCGATCCGCCCCACGCCGCGCCGCGCGTCGTGCAGCCGCCCCAGAGCAGCGACAGCACCAGCACCGGGAAATTGCCCGAGGCGGCCAGCGCGAAGGCGAGGCTGACCATGAAGGCGACGTTCTGCGTTTCGAACAATATGCCGAGCAGCACCGCCAGCGCGCCGAGCGCGAGAGTGGTGAGGCGCGAGACGCGTAGCTCCTCGGCCGAGGTCGCCTGACCCTTGCGGATCAGAGTGGCGTACAGATCGTGGCTGACCGCCGACGCGGCCGAGAGGGTGAGGCCGGCGACCACCGCGAGGATCGTGGCGAAGGCGACCGCCGAGATGAAGCCGAGGAAGGCATTGCCGCCGATCGCATGCGCCAGATGGATCGCGGCCATGTTGCCGCCGCCGCGCAGCGCGCCATCCTCCAGGTAGGAGGGATCGGTCGCGACCAGCACGATCGCGCCGAAGCCGATCACGAAGGTGAGGACGTAGAAATAGCCGATCCAGGTGGTCGCCCACAGCACCGACTTGCGCGCCTGCCGCGCGTCGGGAACGGTGAAGAAGCGCATCAGGATATGCGGCAGCCCGGCGGTGCCGAGCATCAGCGCGAGGCCGAAGGAGATGGCCGAGACGGGATCCTTGATGAAATTGCCCGGCCCCATGATCGATCGGCCCTTGGTCGCGGCCTCGCCGGGGGTGGAGCCGGTCGCGAGCGCCAGATCGGTCTTCACCGCGACGGCGCGGGCGAAGAGGGCCTCCAGCGAGAAGCCGAATTTGGCCAGCACCATCACCGCCATGAAGGTGGCGCCGGCGAGCAGCATCACCGCCTTGATGATCTGCACCCAGGTCGTCGCGCGCATGCCGCCGAACAGGACGTAGAGCATCATCAGCGCGCCGACGATCACGACGGCATAGGCGTAGGGCAGGCCGAACAGCAATTTGATGAGCTGCCCCGCGCCGACCATCTGGGCGATCAGGTAGAAGCTGACCACGAGGAGCGTGCTGACCGCCGCGAAGCTGCGCACCGGCGGCTGGGCGAAGCGGTAGGAGGCGACGTCGGCGAAGGTGAAGCGGCCGAGGTTGCGCAGCCGTTCGGCCATGAGGAACAGCATCAGCGGCCAGCCGACGAGAAAGCCGGTCGAGTAGATCAGGCCGTCATAGCCGTCCGAGAAGATCTGCGCGGAGATGCCGAGGAAGGATGCGGCGGACATGTAATCGCCGGCCATGGCGAGGCCGTTCTGGAAGCCGGTGATGCCGCCGCCCGCCGTGTAGAAATCGGCCGCCGTGCGGGTGCGCGAGGCGGCGACCTTGGTGATCCAGAGGGTGAGCGCCACGAACAAAGCGAACAGGCCGATCGCCGTCCAGTTGACCGGCTGGCGGGTGGCGGGGCCGATGGCGTGGGCGAGGAGCGGGACGGGGGCGATCAGCGCGAGCGCGACGACGAGGCGCCTCATGCCCGCGCGTCCGCCAGGATCGCGGCCAGCTCGGCATCGTAGCGGCCGTTGGCGCGGGCGACGTAGAGGCCGGTGAGCGCGACGGCCAACAGGATCAGCCCGAAGCCGACGGGGATGCCGACCGAGGTGACGCCCGCGCCGATCGGTGCCGCGAGCAGCGCCTTGTCGAAGGCGATGAGCAGGATGTAGCCGAGGAAGGCGGCGACCATCAGCGCGGCCAGCGCCCAGCCCAGCCGCGACCGGCGGCGGACGAGGGCGGCATAGCGCGGATCGGATCGCACCCGCGCGATCGCCTGTTCGTCGCTTCCCATGGCGGCATCCCCTTTGTCGTTTCCGCGATTGAACAGCAGAAGCGGGGTGGGGGCAAGCCGGCCGTCAGTCCGGGGCGTAGGCGCGGAGGAAGGCGTCCACGGCTAGGTCGGCCTGCGATTCCTGCTCGGCCTGGTCGAAGGGCGGGGCGACGTTCCACAGGCGCAGATTCTGGTGGGCCTGGAGCATGCCGATCAGATGGCGGGCGGCGATGATCGGATCGGCCCGGCGCATCCGGCCCTCCGCCATCTCGCGGCCGAGATAGCCGACGAGCAGTTCGATCACGCGGCGGGGGCCATGTTCGTAGAAGATCGGGCCGAGCTGCGGGAAGCGCGCGCCCTCGCTCACGATGATGCGGTGCAGGCAGACCGAATTGGGCATCTGGAGCTTGGTGGCGAAGCGGCGGCCGAAGGCCTGCAAGGTCGCGCGCTGATCGCGGCCGGGCTGGAAGGCGTCCTCCAGCGCGGCGCGGAAGGCGGAGATGGCGTCTTCGAGAACGGCGGTGAACAGATCCTCCTTGGAGGGGAAATGTGCCCAGAGCGTGCCCTTCGATCCGCCGAGCGCGGTGGCGATGTCCGACATCGAGGTCGCGGCATAGCCATGTTCGAGGAACGATTCCTGCGCCACCGCGATAATGGCGGCACGGCGGGCGAGACGATTCTCCTCGCGACGGCTGAGCGGTTTGGAAGCCATGGCGTACTGTAGAGTACGATTTTCTAATTGACAAGTTGGAGACCGCGGCGCAATCGGCCGATCTGTACCGGGGAGTACGGTAATTTGAGTCGTTCGCATCGCCTTTCCGCCCTGCTGGGGCCGCTGCTGATCGCGGGTTGCGCCGCGCCGAATCTGGGGCCGAAGCCCGAGATCGCGACGCCGGGCGCCTATCCGATGGCGCAGAGCCTCGCCGCGACGACGCCCACGGCCGCCTGGCCCGAGGCGGAATGGTGGCGCGCCTATCGCGACCCGCAGCTCGACACGCTGTTGGCCGAGGCGCTCAAGGGTTCGCCGAGCGTGGCGATCGCCGCCGCGCGGGTGCGGCAGGCCGAGGGCCAGCGGCTGAAGGCGGGTGCTGCGGGCCAGCCGCAGGTGACCGGTAACGGATCGGCGGGCCTCAACAAGCAGAGCTATAACAACGGCATCCCGGCGCAGTTCGTGCCGAAGGGGTGGAACGATGTCGGCCGGCTGTCGCTGGATTTCAGCCTCGATCTCGACCTGTGGGGCAAGACCCGCGCCGCCGTCGCCGCCGCGACATCCGAGGCGGAAGCCGCGCGGATCGACGCGGCGCAGGCGGCGCTGCTGCTGACGACCGACGTGGTCGCGGCCTATGCCGATCTCTCGCGGCTGTACGCCGAACAGGATGTGCTGAAGCGCGCGTTCGAGTTGCGCAGCGACAATGCCCGGCTGGTGTCCGATCGAGTGCGTACCGGCCTCGACACGCAGGGCGAGTTGAAGCAGTCGGCCTCGCAGGTTCCCGCCGCGCGGGTCGATCTGGCGGCCAATGAAGAGCAGATCGCGCTGACCCGCAACCGCATCGCCGCGCTGGTCGGCGCCGGGCCGGATCGGGCGCTGACGATCGCGCGGCCGGTGGCGGTGGTCGACGCCGGCGAGGCTTTGCCCGCCGACGTGGGTATCGCGCTGGTCGCGCGCCGGCCGGACATCGCCGCCGCCCGCGCGCGAGTCGATGCCGCCGCCAGCCGCATCAAGGTGGCGCGGGCCGATTTCTATCCCAACATCAGCCTTTCGGGGCTGATCGGGCTGCAATCGCTCTATCTCGACAATCTGCTCAAGGGCGGCTCCGAGATCGGCAATGTCGGGCCGGCGATCAGCCTGCCGATCTTCCGGGGCGGCGCGCTGAAGGGGCAATATACGCAGGCGCGCGGCACCTATGACGAGGCGGTCGCGACCTATGACCGGACCCTGCTGACGGCGGTGCGCGAGGTGGCGGATGCCGTCACCAGCCGGCACCAGCTGGCGGCGCAGGCGGTGGACGCGCGCGCCGCGCTGACCGACGCCGAGGGCGCTTTCCGCGTGGCGCAACTGCGCTACAGGGGCGGGCTTTCCACCTATCTCAACGTGCTCAGCGCCGAACAGAATGTGCTCACCGCGCGGCGGGTGCTGGCCGGTGTCGAGGCGCGGCGGCTGACGATCGACGTGGCGCTGGTGCGCGCGCTCGGCGGCGGCTTCCGCACGGCCGCATGAACTCGACGGATCGACAGGATATCATGGCAGACGACCAGACCCCAGAGGCCACCGAGGCCGAGACCGCAGCCGCTTCGGAAGCGAAGGGCGCCAGGCGCAAGAAATTGCTCATCATCCTCGCCATCGTCGTGGCGGCGGTGGCGGTGATCTACCTGCTGCTCAACTGGCTGGTGTTCTCGCGCCACGTCTCGACCGACAATGCCTATGTCGCGGCCGAGAGCGCGCAGATCACGCCGCTGGTGGGCGGGCAGGTGATCGAGGTGGCGGTGTCCGACACGAGCGTGGTGAAGCGCGGGCAATTGCTGCTGCGGATCGACGATGCGGACGCGAAGATCGCGGTGGCGCAGGCGCAGGCCGATCTGGCCGCCGCCGAGCGCCGCTACGGCCAGACGGCTGCGACGGGCGACGCGCTCGCCGCGCAGGTGAAGGCGCGCGACGCCGATATCGGGCGGATGCAGGCGCAGCTGAAGGTGGCGACCGCCGATCTGGACAGCGCGCAGGTGAATTACGATCGCCGCCGGGCGCTGGTGGGCGAGGGCGCGGTTTCGGGCGACGAGCTGACCTCGGCCACCCGCGCGCTGGAGACGGCGCGCGCCAACGTGGTGCTGGCCCGCGCCGCGATCGCCCAATCGGAGGCGGCGCGTGCCTCGGCGGTGCAGGAGCGCGCCGCCAATACCGCGCTGACCCGTGGCACCACCCAATCGACCGCGCCCGAAGTGCTGACCGCGCGCGCCAGGCTGGATCAGGCGCGGCTCGACCTTTCCCGTACCACGATCCGCGCGCCGATGGATGGCGTGGTGGCGCGCCGCCAGGTGCAGGTCGGCCAGCGGCTCGCCGCCGGCACGGTCGCGATGACGGTGGTTCCGGTCGATCGCCTCTATGTGGACGCCAATTACAAGGAAGGGCAGCTCGGCAAGGTCCGCATCGGCCAGCGCGCCGAGATCACGTCCGACCTCTACGGCGGCGACGTGGTCTATCATGGCACGGTCGTGGGTCTCGCCGGCGGCACGGGCGCGGCTTTCTCGCTGATCCCCGCGCAGAATGCGACGGGCAATTGGATCAAGGTGGTGCAGCGCCTGCCGGTGCGCATCCAGCTCGACCCCAAGGAGCTGCGCGACCATCCGTTGCGCGTGGGCCTGTCGATGGATGTCGAGATCGACGTCGCGAGCGATCGCTGAGGATCGGACGATGGCGAGCGCCGCCGCTTCCGCCTCCGCCGCCGGTGCCCGCGAGCGATCGGGCGGCCTGACCGGCCCCCGGCTGCTGCTCGCCGGCTTCGTGCTGGCGCTGACCAATTTCATGGTCGTGCTGGACACCACCATCGCCAACGTATCGGTGCCGCATATCTCGGGCGGGCTGGGCGTATCGGTGACGCAGGGAACGTGGGTCGTCACCTCCTATGCGGTGGCCGAGGCGATCTGCGTGCCGCTGACCGGCTGGCTGGTGAAACGGTTCGGCACGGTGCGCACCTTCATGTTCGCGCTGGCCGGTTTCACGATGTTTTCGGCCTTGTGCGGTCTGGCGACCTCGCTCGGCATGATCGTGGCGTTCCGCATCGGCCAGGGGCTGTGCGGCGGGCCGCTGATGCCGCTGACGCAGACGCTGTTGTTGCGCATCTTCCCCAAGGAGCAGCATGCGCAGGCGATGGGCGTGTGGGCGATGACGACGGTGACCGCGCCGATCATCGGCCCGATCGCGGGCGGCTGGATCAGCGACAATTGGTCGTGGCCGTGGATCTTCTTCATCAACCTGCCGATCGGCATCGCCTGCCTGTTCGGCGTGTTCACCCTGCTGCGCGGCGCCGAGACGAAGACCGAGACGAGCCGCATCGACCGGGTCGGCCTGATCCTGATGGTGACGTGGATCGCGGCGTTGCAGGTGATGCTCGATCTGGGGCGCGAGCGCGACTGGTTCGGATCGACCTTCATCGTCGGCTGCGCGATCGTGGCGGTGGTGGGCTTCGCGGCCTTCATCATCTGGGAGCTGACCGAGGAGCAGCCGGTGGTGGACCTGAGGGTCTTCCGACATCGGGGTTTCGCGGTGGCGGTGGCGGCGCTGGCGCTCGCCTTCGGCACCTTCTTCGCCTCGGTCGTGGTGATCCCGCAATGGTTGCAGGGATCGCTCAACTACACCGCGACCGAATCCGGGCGGGTGACGGCGTTCACCGGCATCCTCGCGGTGATCCTGTCGCCGATCGTGGCGAAATTCTCGACCAAGGTCGATTCGCGCGCGCTGGTGTGTTTCGGGATGGCGTGGCTGGGCGTGGTATCGGTGACGCGCGCCTTGTGGTGGTCGAGCGGGGCGGATTTCTGGACGCTGGCGATCCCTCAGCTGATGCAGGGGCTGGGCATGCCCTTCTTCTTCATCCCGCTCACCACGATCGCGCTGGCGGCGGTGCGGCCGGAGGAGACGGCCTCGGCGGCGGGCGTGATGTCGTTCCTGCGAACGCTGGCGGCGGCGATCGGCACCTCGATCGCGGCGACCAAGTGGGAGGAGCATGGCCGGATCGAGCGCAACGAGATCGTCAATACGCTCAACCAACCGGATCAGGTGGTCACCACGCTGCAAACGGCCGGGCTCTCGGCGGAGCAGGGGCGGGGGATGATCGAGCGGCTGGTGGATCAGGAGAGCATCGCGCTGGCGACCAACCACATCTTCCTGGTGGCGGCGGTGATCTTCTTCCTGTCCGCCACGCTGATCTGGTTCGCGCCGAGGCCGAAGGGCGCACCCCCGCCGGGCGCGGCGCATTGAGGGACTGATCGTCATTGCGAGCGTAGCGAAGCAATCCAGCGCCGGACTGGATTGCTTCGCTACGCTCGCAATGACGAATGTAGGCTCAGCGATTGCCGCCGATGATGTCGCCGAGGCTGCCGAGGACCGAGCCTTCGCCCCGGTTCTGCCCGCCCTGGCTGCCCGCCGCCGCCAGCATCCGGCCGGCCAGGCGGGAGAAGGGGAGGGACTGGATCCACACCTTGCCCGGCCCCGTCAGTCGCGCGAAAAAGAGCCCCTCGCCGCCGAAGAACACGCTGCGCACGCCGCCCGCGCGGACCAGATCGAAATCGACGCTGGGGGTGAAGGCGGCGACGCAGCCGGTATCGACGTGCAGTTCCTCGCCATCCTCCAGAATGCGCTCGACGACGGTGCCGCCCATCTGGACGAACACCCAGCCGTCGCCCTCCAGCTTCTGCATGATGAAGCCTTCGCCGCCGAACAGCCCGGTCATCACCCTCTGCTGGAAGTGGACGCCGATCGACACGCCCTTGGCGGCGGCGAGGAAGGCGTCCTTCTGGCAGATCAGCCGCCCGCCCAGATCGTCCAGCTTGATCGGCAGGATCGCGCCGGGGGTGGGCGAGGCGAAGGCGACGCGCGCCTTGCCGCGCCCGTTGTGGGTGAAGACGGTGGTGAACAGGCTCTCGCCCGTGACCAGCCGTTTGCCCGCGCCGAGCAACTTATCCATGAAGCCGCCGCCCGCGCCGCCGCTGCCGTCGCCGAACACGGTGGTCATCTCGACCGAGGCGTCCTTCCACACCATCGCGCCGGCTTCGGCGACGGCGCTCTCGCCCGGGTCAAGCTCGATTTCGAGGAACTGGAGTTCCTGGCCCTTGATCTCGAAATCGATGTCGTCGGACACGCCGGTCTTGCGCGCGTGTGCCCAGGGGTTGGTGGACATGGGGGTATTGCCTCCGGTCGGGGGTTTCGGCGGGCAGCATAATGCGGGCGGGCGGGGGCTGGCCAGTGGGGTGCAGCGCCGCTCGTCGAAGGGGGTGGCCGGTTGGTGGCGAGCCGTGTAGATCGCGGCGCCAGACTTTCCGGTGTCGGACGCGGGCGATCCACCCATGTTACCCTCCGGCCTTGAGGCCGTCTTTCTCGAAAACCGCGAGCGCCTGTTGCGCTTCGTCGCCGCGCATGGCGCGGGCGAGGCGGCGGAGGACGTGTTGCAGGAATTGTGGCTGAAGGTGTCGTCGGCCGAGAGCGGGCCGGTCGCCAACCCTCTGTCCTACCTCTATCGCGCGGCCAACAATGTAATGCTCGATCGCTATCGATCGCGCCAAGCGGCGGCGGCGCGCGACCATGCCTGGACCGAGGCGGCGACGACCGCGCCGGGCCGATCCGACGAACCTTCGGGGGAGCGCCGCCTGATCGCGCGCGAACAGCTCGCCGCCGCCAACGCCGCGCTCGACGCGCTGGGCACGCGGGTGGCGACGGCGTTCCGGCGGCACCGCATCGATGGCGTGGCGCAGCGGCAGGTGGCGGCGGAACTGGGGGTGAGCCTGTCGACGGTGGAGGCCGATCTCCGGGTCGCCTATCGGGCGATGATCGATCTCAGGAAGACGTGGGATGGATAGGCCAAGGTTGCGCGCGCGCGTCTCCGTCCTGCTTCGGGGAGCCATGTGATGCCGCAGGACAGGGACAGGATCGAGGATCAGGCGGTGGAGTGGGTGATCCGCCAGCGCGACCCCGCGTTCGCGGACTGGGACGGCTTTGCCGACTGGATGGCGCAGGCGCCGGCCCATGCCGAGGCTTATCATGTCGCCGCGATCGCCGATCAGGATATGGCCGATCTGCTGGCAACCCCCGTACCCAAGCCGCTCGCCCCGCCGGCCCCGCGCCGCGCGGTCGGGCGGCGGGCGTGGATCAGCGGGGCGATCGCCGCGTCGCTGGCCGGGGTGATCGGCTGGCAGGTGATCGAGCGCCAGCCCGCGCTATATTCGATCGAGACGATCCCCGGCACGCGCCGCACCGTCACCTTGCCCGAAGGCACGGTGGTGATGCTCAACGGCGGTACGCGGCTGACGCTCGACGGGAAAGACCCGCGCCATGCGGTGCTGGAGCGCGGCGAGGCGCTGTTCGCGGTGGTGCATGATGAGGCGCGGCCGTTCAGCGTGGCGGTCGGCGGGGCGACGCTGCTGGATGTCGGCACCCGCTTCAACGTGCTGCGCGAGGGCGGGACGACCGAGGTGCAGGTTTCCGAAGGGGCCGTGGTCTATAATCCGAAGGCCGAGGCGGTGCGGCTCGATCCGGGCAAGACGCTGCGCGCCGTGGACGGGCAAGGCGAGGTGACGCTCGGCACGGTCGCGCCCGATCGGGTGGCGGGCTGGACGAGCGGGCGACTGGTGTATGACGGGCAGCCGCTGGCGGCGGTGGCGGCCGATCTGGCGCGCTATGCCGGCCGGCCGGTGAGGGTCGCGCCGGCGCTGGCGGCGCGGCCCTTCCATGGCGCGCTCAACCTGGGGCCGGATGGCGATCTGGCGAAGCTCGGGCCGCTGCTCGATGTCGAGGTGCGGCGCGACGGGGCCGGCTGGGCGCTCGCCCCCGCGAAGTGAGGGCGCGCGGCTTCGCCTGGGCGCTCGCCGTTGTCGCCGGCCCGGTGTGGGCGGCGGAGCGGGTGGCGATCGATCTCCCGGCCGGGCGGCTGGGCGATGCGGTCGCGGCCTTGTCGCGTCAGGCGGGCGTGAGCGTCGCCGGGGACGGGACGCTGTGGAGCCGGCCGGTGCGCGCGGTGAAGGGGTGGATGGCCCCGCGCGAGGCGCTCGACCGGCTGCTGGCGGGCAGCGGGGCGCGGGCGGTGGCGCTGGGCGGGCGGAACTGGCGGATCGTGGCGGCCAGGCCGGTCGTCGTGGCGGTGAAGCGGCTCGCGCCGCCACCTGCCGTAGAGACCGGCGGCGATATCGTCGTCACCGCCAGCAAGCGCGACGTGCGGTTGCGCGATTTCGCGGGCTCGGTCAGCCAGCTCGACGGGCCGGACCTCGCCTTCGGCGGCGAGCAGGGGACGGGATCGATCCTCGCCCGGCTGGCCAGCCTGTCCTCCACCCATCTGGGGGCGGGACGCAATAAGCTCTTTATCCGGGGCATCGCCGATTCCAGCTTCACCGGGCCGACGCAGGCGACGGTAGGGCAATATCTCGGCGACATGCGCCTCACCTACAACGCGCCCGATCCCGACCTGCGGCTGTACGATATCAAGGCGGTCGAGGTGCTGGAGGGGCCGCAGGGCACGCTCTATGGCGCTGGGTCGCTGGGCGGCATCGTGCGGATCGTGCCCAATTCCCCCGACCTGACCGCCACCGGCGGGGCCATGTCGGTCGGCGCCTCGGCGACGCAGCATGGCGATCCGGGTGGCGATCTCGGCGGGATGGTGAATGTGCCGCTGGTCGAGGGTTCGGTCGGCCTGCGCGTCGTCGGCTTCGCGATGCGCGAGGGCGGTTACATCGACGACGTCGTGCGCCGGCGGCGCGACGTGAACCGCACCTCCGTCAGCGGCGGGCGGGCGACCCTGCGGTTCGATCCGGGCGACGGCTGGTCGATCGATCTGGGCGGCGTAATGCAGGACAATGCCGGCCGCGACAGCCAATATGCCGATCGCGACCAGCCGCCGCTGACCCGTGCCAGCCCGACCGATGGCGGCTTCGACGCGGAATATCGGCTCGGGCAGATAGTGATCGGCAAGGCATGGGATGGCCTGCGTTTCCTGTCCTCCACCGGCCTCGTCCGCCAGCGGCTGGAGGAGCGCTATGACGCGACACCGCTGGGCGGCTCCAACCAGCTGTTCGTCCAGCGCAACCGCACCGCCATGTTCGCCAGCGAGAACCGGCTGTGGCGGCCGATGCGCGGTGGCTTCGGCTGGGTGGTGGGGGCGAGCTATACCCGCAACCGCACCCGCCTGATCCGCTATCTCGGGCCGGAGGCGGCGCCGCTGCCGGTGACGGGCGTCACCAACCGCATCGCCGAGACGACGCTCTACGGCGAGGCGAGCGTCGAACCGATCCGGGGCCTGACCGTGACCGGCGGGCTGCGCTATGCCCGCCAGCGCCTGTCGGGCGAGGGTGAGGACGTGCTGCCCGCCTTCCGCGCGCTGCTGATCGAACAGGGCACCGTCGCCAGCCGGCGCGAGACGAGCCTGTTGCCCTTCGCCTCGGTATCGGGCGCGGTGCTGCCGGGGGTGCTGCTCTACGCGCGCTATCAGGAGGGGTTCCGCCCCGGCGGGCTGGCGATCGAGAGCGGCATCGTCCGCCGCTTCCGCAACGATCGGGTGCGGACGATGGAGACGGGGCTGCGGGTCGGCCAGCGCGGGCGCGATCCGGTCGATCTGGCGGTAGCGCTGTCCTATACGCGCTGGGGCGATATCCAGGCCGATTTCATCGACACGTCGGGGCTGCCCTCCACCGACAATATCGGTGATGGGCGCATTTACACGATCAGCGCCGCGCTCGGCTGGCAGCCGGTGCCGCGCCTGCAACTGGATGCGGCGCTGTCGCTCAACGACAGCAAGGTGACCGATCCCTCGCCCACCTTCGCCGCGACGCTGGCCGGCCTGTTCACCCCCGGCCGCCCGATCGGCGCGGGCGTGACGGGCAGCGGCGAGGCGGCGAGCATGATCTCCCGCGCGATGGGGCGCATCCCCAATGTGGCGCGCTTCACGACGCGGATCGGCGCGGATTATCGCCTGCCGGTGGGCGACGATCTGGAATTCCGGGTGAGCGGCTGGGCGCGCTACGTCGGCAAGTCGCGGCTGGGGCTGGGGCCGCTGCTGGGCGAGGCGCAGGGCGATTATCTGGATACCGCACTGACGGCGCGGATCGGCCGGGCCGGGCTGGGGCTGACGATCGGGATCACCAATCTGACCGACGCGATCGGCAACCGCTTCGCGCTGGGCACGCCGTTCGCCGCGAACGACGGGCGGCAGATCACGCCGCTTCGGCCCCGGACGATCCGGGTGGGGCTGGATACGGCGTTTTAGTTCGGGTCGCAGGCGGCGTCAGGCGACCGCCAGCACCTCGATCGCCTCGCGGCGCCCGCCGAAATCGACATGCTCCCCCGCCATCGCGCCCATCATCGCGCGGGCGAGTGGGGCGGAAAAGGCGATGAGGCCCTCGGCCGGATCGGCCTCGTCGTCGCCGACGATCCCGATCTCGCGTTCGCGGCCGTCGAGGCGGAAGCGGACGCGGGAGCCGATGCCGGCTTCGTCCTCGGCCGGCGTGGGGGCGGGCAATGCGGTGGCCTGGCGGGTGCGCCAGTAGCGCAGGTCGCGGGCAATCTCCTCGCGCGCGGCCTCCTCGGCGGAGGCGAGCGCGGCCTCCAGCGCGGCGACCTTCTCGACGATCAGCGTCTGCCCGCGCGGGGTGACATAGTTCGGGCCGGCCGGGATCGGCAGCTCGAACTTGGGTTCCTTATGTTCCTCGTCGCTTTCCCGACGAAACGCCACGCTCACGGTATCGCTCTCCTTCGCCCTCCAGATGGGGCGAAGGAGGCGCGGGGGCAAGCGGCCTGAAATCCTCTCGGTCAGGGAGGATTTCAGGCCAAACAGCAAGACGCCCCGGCTGCGGCTCCTGCGAGCCATCGCCGGGGCGTCCCGTTTCCGATCGGGGCAGATCAGAAGCGGTAGGAGAATTCCACGCGGTAGGTGCGGGGTTCCACGGCCTGGCGCGCGTAGCTGTTGATGAAGGCCAGGCCGATGCCGTTCTTCCACTGCTGGCGGTTGGCCAGGTTGCGGCCGGCGACGCTCACCTGCCAGCCCGCGTCGGAGACCAGCGCCACCTCGGCGTTGAATTCCTGGATCGTCGAGGTGTGGGTGACGGGCAGGTTGTTGATGTTGGCGTACATCTTGTCGCGGAAGATGAAGTCGCCGCCGAAGCGCACGGTGTTCGCGCCCACCGCCTGGATCGGCAGTTCGTAGCGGAAGCCGGTCATGCCCGAATAATAGGGCACCACCGCGTTGCGCTTCAGGTTGGTCGGCAGCTGCGCGCCCGGGATCGCCTTCACCTTGGTCTCGTCCTGGAGGCCGCCGTTGAAGAAGATGTCCAGCCCGCGCACCGGCTTGATGTTCAGCTCCGCCTCGATGCCGTAAACCCGCTCGGACAGGCCGTTGTCCTGCACCAGAACGGCGGTGCCGGGCACGAAGGCGCTGATGACCAGATCCTTGAAGTCGTTGACGAAGGCCGCGACGTTGAAGCGCACCTTGCGATCGAACAGGTCGGACTTGAAGCCCACTTCATAGGCCCACAGGCCCTCCGGCCCGAAGGGGGCCGCGGCCACCACCGGGCTGGTCGCGCCGGCGGTATAGCCACCCGAACGGAAGCCCTTCGAGATCGAGCCGTAGAGGAAGAGGTTGTCGGTCGCCTGATAGTTCAGGCCGAATTTCGGCGTGAAGGCGTTGAAGCTGGTGTCGTCCGAATAAGGCGTCGCCGGATTGACGAAGCCGCGGATCTTCTTCTTCTCGTCGGTGTAGCGGCCGCCGACCAGCAGCTCCAGCTTCGACGTCAGCTTGTAGTTGAGCTGGGCGTAGCCGGCGATCGAGCGGGTGTCGGCGTGATAGCCGAGCCGCGAGTTGGTGAAGATCGCGGTGGTCGGGATGAAGGTCCTGTCTGCGATCTCCTGGCTCACGCCTTCCTTGAAGAAATAGAGGCCGCCGATCCAGTCCAGCTTGCCGTCGAAGGCGTCGCCGAAGATCTGATATTCCTGGCTGAACTGCTCCTGGCTGATGTCGCTGACCCGGTTGAAGCCGGTGACATATTGGCCGTTGGGGCGCAGCACGCCGCCCGACAGGTCGACGTTCCAATAATCCTTGGTCTTGGACCAGCCGGTGATGCTCTTGACGGTGAAGGCATCATATTCGCCCTTCACGTGCAGGCTGGCCGAGGTGATCTCGGTGCTGCCGGCGCTGTCGAGCGGGGTGCGGGTGGTGAGATAGTCGCCGGTGAAGGGCTTCAGCGTGGCGTTGTTGATCGGCGTCGCGACGAAGCCGTCATTCTTGCTGTCGGTGTGGCTGACCGTCAGGTTCGCGTCCCAATGCTCCGAGCCGTAATAATGCAGCTTGCCGCGCAGGCCCCAGAAATCGCGCCGGTCGGTGGTGCCGCCGGTCGGGATCTGCTTGATATAGCCCTTGCCCATGTCGGTGTAGACGCCGGCGATCGAGGCGGCGAGCGCGCCCTTGACGAGCGGTGCCGCGATGGCGCCGCGCAGGCGGACGGTCTGGTAATTGCCGTAGCTGATGCCGGCATTGCCCTTCACCGTGTCACCCGGCGTGGCCGAGATGATGTTGACCGCGCCCGTCATCGAGTTGCGGCCGAACAGGGTGCCCTGCGGCCCGCGCAGCACTTCGATCCGCTCGATATCGGTGAACTCGGAATTCACCGAGGAGGGGCGCGCCTGATAGACGTCGTCGAAATAGAAGCTCACCGGCTGTTCGGTGATGCCGAAGCCGCCCGAATTGTCGCCACGGCCGCGCATCGAGACCGAGACGGTCGAGCTGTTGGCCACGCCGGGGGCGACGTAGAAATTGGGGACGGTCGCGGCGATCTGGTCGACGCGGGTGATCGCCAGCTTCACCAGATCGTTGGCGGAGAGCGCCGAAACGGTGACCGGCGTATGTTGCAGCGAAGTCTCGCGGCGGGTCGCGGTGACCGTGATCTCCTGGTTCTCGGTGTCATCCACCGCCGGAACCGGCGCGGTCTGCGCGTAAGCTGAAGTCGAAAATGATGCCGCCGCGACGGTCGCGAGCAAAAGGCTCCGGAACATGCTTTATCCCCTTTGGTAACACCCGGCGATTCAGTTACCCTCGACCCCGACCGAGCTTATATTTCTCTTCCCCCCACTCACCCCTGCCTCGGCCATCGCCGGGAATACTTCCCATGGTCGATGGCCCCAAGTGTGACCGGATGATTGCAGAGTGACCCGAATCAGGGCGATCCGCTCATGGACTCGAAATTCTCTCCATCCAGTGGATAGTGGGGGTTACCCGCCCGGCATGTTGCCGCCATCGACGGGGAGATGGACGCCGGTGATGGCTTTCGCGGCGGGGGAGGCGAGGAATACAACGCCCGCCGCGATATCCTCGGGGCTGGCCATCACGCCCATCGGGCTGTTGCCGAGCATCCGCGTCAGAAACGCATCCTCGTCGCCGCCGGGGGCGACATTGCCCATCAGCATCGCGGTGTGGACCGGGCCGGGCAGCACGCAATTTACGCGGATGCCGTATTTGCCCGCGGCGTGGGCGGCGGTGCGGGTCGTCATCAACACGCCCGCCTTGGAGGCGCAATAGGCGCTGGCGAGCGGGTTGGCGCGGATCGACATGCCCGATCCCATGTTGACGATCGCGCCCTTGCCGCGCCCCTTCATCCGCCGGATTGCCTGGCGGCAGCCGAGGAAGGTGCCGTCCAAATTGACCGCGATGTGGCGGCGCCACAGGTCGAGGCTCATATCCTCGAACGGGATATTGGGCACGAAGATGCCGGCATTGTTCACCAGCACGTCGAGCCCGCCGAGGTCCGCATCGACCCGGTCGAGCAGCGCATCCCACGAGGCTTCGTCGGTCACGTCGAGCGGGTGGGCGACCGCGCCTTCCAGCGATGCGGCGACGGCTTCGGCGGCGGGGAGGTCGAGGTCGGCGACGACGACCCGGCCGCCCTGTCCCGCGAAGGCGGTGGCGATGGCGCGGCCCAGCCCGCCGCTGCCGCCCGTGACGACGATCGTCTGGCCGGTGAAATCACCCATGTTCGGTCCTTTCGGGAAAGTTCAGGCGGGGGCGGGCGCCCGGCGCGGGTCATAGGTGGAGAGAATGAAGATCGCGACGATCATCATCGCCGCCGGCCCGCCGACATAGGCCCAGGCGACCCCGGACGAGACGCTGGCCGGCTGGATCACGTCACCCCCGCCGCGCACGAAGCCGGCGAGCGACAGGACGGCCGCGACCCCGAAGCTGCCGCACGCCAGCATCGCTTTCTCCATCGCGGTATAGGCCGAGGTGAAGAGTCCCTTGCGTGGGGAATCCGGCCCGTCGAGCCCGATCGTCTCGACCAGCATGGCGAAGGACAGGAGGGTGAGGCCACAGGTGCCGACCCCGCCGAACAGGCCGATCGCGTAGAAGATCCACTGGTCGCCGGGCGACAGGAACAGGCAGAGCAGGTGCGCCAGGCCATACCAGCCGGTCGCCCAGCGATAGGCGACGATCGTGCGGTGGCGCTTGGCCAGCATCACCCACAAAGGCTGGCCGATCGCCGCGCCCGCGACCGAGGCGAGGATGAAGCCGCTGACGGTGGTGAGCGGCAGCTTCAGGAAATAGACGATGAAATAGACCATTCCCGACGAATGGAAGCCGAAGCCGAACAGTTGGGCGGCGGACGCGAGGAAGATGATGCGGAACGGCCGGTGCCGGAAGGCCGAGCGCATCTGGACGAGGATATTCCCCGGCGGCGGCGCGGTCCGCGCGGGCTGGCGGACGGGCACGAAGATGGCGGTGAGCATCGTCGTGACCAGGATGAGCGTGCCCAACGCCACGCCCATCAGCGCGTAGCCGCTGCGCGTGCCGCCCATCAGCGCGATCAGCCACGGGGCCACCGACAGCCCCGCCAGTACGCCCGCCAGCCCGAAATACTGGCGGAAGGCGAGCGCCTTGGTGCGCTGATAGGGCTCGTCCCCCAGCTCCGACGCCAGGGTGAGATAGGGCACCGAGTAGAAAGAGAAGGCCGTCGACAGCAGCCAGTAGAGCGTGCCGATCAGCAATGCGCGCAGCGCCTCGCTATCGGGCACCGGCACGCTGAACAGCAGCATGAAGGTGAGGCCCGAGATCAGCGACCCGCCGATCAGATAGGGCTTGCGCGCGCCGATGCGGGTATGCGTGCGATCGGAGAGCATCCCCACCATCGGATCGGCGATGATGATCCACAGCTTGGGGATCAGGATGGCGAGGCCGGCGTAGGAAGGCGGGATCGACAGCGCGTTCGTCATGTAGAACAGCAGCATCGCGCCCGGCACGTCGCGCATCACCTGATTGCCGATCTGCCCCACGCCGTAGGACAGATAATGGCGCAGTTTGAGGTGGAAGGCGCCCGCCGGGCCGGTCACTTCGCCAGCACCCGCATCGCGGCGATGGCGTCGGCTTCCGAGATCACCTCGGCCATCTTGGCGGCCATATCGAAGAGGTTCTGTTCGTGCGGCCGCGCGTCGCGGTCGCCGCAGGCTTCGCGGATCACGAAGGGGGCGAAGCCGTGGCACAGCGCGTCGAGCGCCGAGGCGCGGACGCAGCCGGAGGTGGAATAGCCCGTCAGCAACACCGTATCGACCTGCATGGCATGGAGCGTCGAGGCGAGCGGGGTGGCGAAGAAGGCGGAAGGATATTTCTTGGAGACGATCATCTCGCCCGGTTCCGGCTGGAGCGTCGGCGGAAAGGCGCCGTCGGGCGAGCCCTTCAGAAAGGCTTTCAGCGCCGGCACCTTCTTGAAGAACATGCCTCCATCCGCGCCGCCCGCGTCATATTCGATGTTGGTAAAGATCACCGGCACGCCCGCCGTGCGCGCCGCCGCCGCCAGCCGCTCGTTGGAGGCCAGCGCATCCTCCACCCCGGCGTAGAGCGGGCAGGCGGGATCGAGATAGGCCATCACCACATCGACGATCAGCAACACCGGCCGCCGGCCGAAGGCGAGCCGCCCGCCGAAGCCGGCGGCGGCATAATCCGTGTCGAGATCATCCGGCATAACTATCCCCCTCGGCCAGCAGCGCGGCCGCCCCGGTGATGCGGTTCATGGTGGCGAGATCGGCGATGGCGTCGCCCAACCCCTCGGTCGATCGGTGCGCGGCGAGATGCGCCAGCAGGCCGGGCGCCTGCGCGACGAGGCCGTGCATCAGCAGCAGAGGGTGGATGGCGATGGCGAAACCCATCGCCTCCAGCTCCGCGCCGGATTTGGTGGCGGAGACCCCGCCCTCGACGAGATTGTGGACCAAGGGCACCCGCGCGGCGAAGCGGTTCGCGACGGCCTGCGTAGCGGCCAGATCGCGCGGCCCCTCGATGAAGAGCAGGTCGGCGCCCGCCTCCAGATAGGCTTCCGCCCGGTCCATCGCGGCGCCGATCCCCTCGGGGCCGACCGCGTCGGTGCGGGCGATCACCAGCATGTCGGTGCGTGCATCCACCGCCGCGCGGACCTTGCCGACCGCCTCGGCGATCGGCACCACGGCCTTGCCCGCCATATGGCCGCAGCGTTTCGGAAACACCTGATCCTCGATCTGGATCGCGCTGGCCCCGGCCCGCTCGAAACTTCGCACGGTGCGCTGCATGTTGAGCGCGTTGCCGAAGCCCGTATCGCCGTCGACGATCAGCGGAATGGCGATCCGGTCGCGGATCATGGCCACCGCATCGGCCGCCTCGCCCATCGTCGTCAGGCCGATATCGGGCCGGCCGAGCCGCGCCATCGACAGCGCACCCCCGCTCAGGAAGGCGGCCGGAAAGCCCGCCTGCTCGATCAGCAACGCGGTCAGCCCATCCCAGCAACCCGGCACCGACATCAAAGTGCGGCGGCCATGCTCGTCCGCCGCGATCAGCGATCGCAGCGCCGCGACATGGCCGCCCGCCGCCGCCATCAGCCGAGCTGGCCCGCAATGTGGCTCTCGTGGTTGGCGAGATACCAGTCGGCGATTTCCTCGCGGGTCGCCCACCATACGCCGGTCTTGGACTGGACGTGCTGGATGAACTCGCGGATGGCGCGGATGCGGTGCGCGCGGCCGGCGACGTGCGGGTGCAGGCCGACGTTCATGATCCGCCCGCTGGTCTCGCCTTCCTCATACAGCACGTCGAATTCCTCGATCAGCGCCTGGGCGAACTGGTCGGTGGTGAAATTCTTGCGGGTGATGAAGGTGAAATCGTTGATTTCATTCGAGTAGGGCGTCGAGACGATCGGGCCGTTGGGCGTCCGCAACAGATACGGTTGATCGTCGTTCATGATGTCGCAGTAGAAGGTGCAGCCCTGCTCGGCGAGGATGTCGGCCGTCTGGAGCGTGCCGCGCAGCGAGGAGGAGAGCCAGCCCTTGGACTTGCGGCCGGTATGCTTCTCGAACGCGTCGAGCGTGCGGAGAACGATCTCGCGCTCCTTGGCCGGATCGAGCGCATAATCGGTCAGCAGCTCGCCCTGCTCCCAATTGTGGGCGAGCAATTCCCAGCCGCGCTCCAGCACCGCGTCGGTCATCTGGCGGCGGCGCTCGAAGGTGACGGCGTTGGTGGTGCAGCTGGCCTTCACGCCCAGCTTGTCGAACAGGTCGATCAGCCGCCAGATGCCGACCCGCTGGCCATATTCGCGCCAGCTGTAGTTCGGGAAATCGGGCGTATGGCCGGGCAGGATATCCGGCAGGATCGCGGGGCCGCCGGCATAATAAGGCTTGGGCGTATCCTTGGTGAGATCCCACGTCTCCAGATTGAACGTCAGGATCAGCGCGACCCGCGCGCCGTTCGGCCACTTCAGCGGCTGGCGGTCGGGCAGGGGGACGTAATCATATTCCATCGGGATACTCCTCAATACTCGGAGAGCAGGCGGCCGAAGCCGTCCATCTGATCGGCGATGCCCATGGATCGGAGAGCATGCCAATAGGTCGCGGTGTTGATCGCGATCACCGGCTTTTCCAGCCAGAATTCGGCGGCGGCGGCGACCTCGGCGAAGGCGAGATTGGTGCCCGCCTGAATGATCGCGTCGACGCCTTCGGACACTTCGATCGCGGCGCGCTTCAGGGTCTGCTTGCTCTCGTGCGCGATCAGCATGGGGGAGGGGGATTTCAGGCCGACGAGGTTGACCACCTCATAGCCCTGATCCTCGAAGAATTTCTTCACGTTGGCGTCGCCCACCGGCATGTAGGGGGTGATGATGCCGATTTTCCTGATGGGCTTTCCGCCGCTTTCATAAGCCTTGATCGCGGCGTCCACGGCGGTCGATCCCATGATGACGGGCACGCCGCCGGTGCGCTCCAGCATCTTCTTGTGGAGCCGGTCGGCGCCCTCGGCCCCGTCCCAGAAGGTTTCGGCCGACATGCCCATGATGACGCAGCCCGGCTCCATCGACATCGACACGTCGACCGCGTCGAACGTGGCGTCGCGGATCGATTGCAGCATCACCATGAAACTGTCGTCGTCCGTCACCTTCGTGTCGGGAATGGCGATGCGGGAAAAGTGGTTGGTGACGTTACGCGGCTGCATCGCCGCATATTCCGGCTCCACGCTGGTGTTGGTGGAGGGCGCCACCACCGCGAACTTCATTCGGCTTCCAAGCGAATCGACCACCGGCCCGTCCTCACACGTTGCAATCTGATACGCGATCTATGCGCCCGCCGTGGGGCGGCATGAGGGCGACCCTGCGGCTTTTCCGGCAGGTGGAGAAAAGTCGGCCATCGCATCGCGTTGGTCGCCGTCCCGCCTAGTTTCAGGATCAGCAAACGGGGGAGACAGACGATGCCGGCCTATATCGTGGCGACCGTCACCATCCTGGATCAGGACAAGTTCAAGACCTATGGCGCGGCGATCGCCGGCCTCAGCGAGAAGTTCGGCGGCGAGCCGCTGGTGCGCGGCCCGGTGGCCGAGGTGCTGGAAGGCGACGGCATTGTCGGCGAGCGGGTGGTCGTCACCCGCTTTCCCGACGCGGACGCGGCGCGCGGCTATATCGGATCGGCGGAATATCGCGCGGCGGCGGCCAATCGGGTCGGCGCGGCGGTGGTTGTCATGCGGCTGATCGAAGGCTGATCGCCCCTCCCGCGACCCTCAGACATACGGAAAGATAATGGAAAGAACCCAGGTTCTGATCGCCGGCGCCGGCCCGGTCGGCGCGGTCGCGGCTTATGTGCTGGCCAAGGCGGGCATCGATGTCGTGCTGGTCGAAGCGGCCAATGCCATCCCGCAGGACATGCGCGCCTCGACCATCCACCCGCCGACGCTTCAGATGCTAGAGGATTGGGGGCTGCTGCCGGAGCTGGAGGCGCAGGGCCTGCGCGCGCCGGTCTATCAATATCGCAACCGCCGTTCGGGCGGGGTGCTGTCGTTCGATATGGGCGAACTGGCCGATATCTCGGCCCACCCCTATCGGCTGCAATGCGAGCAGTTCAAGATCGTCGCCACCGCGACCGATCAGCCCGAACTGGCCGGCCGCACCCGTTTCGGCCAGCGGATCATCTGGTTCGAGCAGGATGCAGACGGCGTCACCGCCACCTGCGAGACGGCGCACGGCACCGCCACCTACCGCGCCGATTTCCTGCTGGGCGCGGACGGCGCCAATTCGCTTGTCCGCAAGCTGATCGGCGTGCCGTTCGATGGCTTCACCTACCCCGAGAAATTCCTGACGCTCTCGACCGATTATCCCGTCGAGCAGCATTTCCCCGGCCTCGCCAACGTCAGCTACGTCGCCGATGCCGAGGAATGGTATGTGCTGCTGCGCGTGCCGGGCCTGTGGCGCCTGCTGGTGCCCGCCGATCCCGAGAAATCGGACGAGGAATTGCTGAGCGACGCCAAGAAGAACGAAGTGTTCGGCGGCCTGCTCGGCATCGACGCGAGCGCCATCCAGACGCACCACCGTACCATCTATCGCGTCCACCAGCGGGTCGTGTCGCGCTACGATCATGGCCGGGTGCTGCTGATGGGCGACGCCGCCCACCTCAACAATCCGCTCGGCGGCTTCGGCATGAACAGCGGTCTGCACGACGCCTGGAACCTGACCGACAAGTTAAAGCGGGTGATCCTGGGCGGCGAGGCTTATGCCCCGCTGTTCGAGCAATATGATCGCCAGCGCCGCACGATCATGCACGAATTCGTCCAGGCGCAGACGATCCAGAACAAGGCCGACATGCTCGATGCCGATCAGCGGCAGGCCAAGTTCGAGGAGGTGCTGGCCGATCCGGTCAAGCGCCGCAACCACCTGCTGCGCCAGTCGATGTACGACAGCCGCGCGCGGGAAGCGGAGATCGGGTGATGGGCGGCCGGTCGCGATTGGTGATCGGCCCCCTCTCTCCGTTCGTCCTGAGCGTAGTCGAAGGACGTGCCCCAGGCGCTGCGTCCGGTCGCACGTGCTTCGACTTCGCTCAGCACGAACGGGCTGGGGTTGCGCACGGATTAAAGGCGCGGCCTCACCCGTTCGCCGCCACCGGGGTCCGCCCCCAGCTATCCTCGATCGCCCGCGCGGTGCGGCTGAGCGAGGCGAAGAATTGGCGCGCGGCGTCCCCCGGCCGCATCGCGGTCGAGAAGAATACCAGGGTCAGCGTCCCCGCCAGCAGCTCGCCATCGAACAGGGGCACCGAGATCGACGAGGTCTTGCCCGGATTGAGCGTGTGCGGGTTGCGCACGTGGATGGCGAAGCCGTCGCTCCTGATCTTCTGCGGCAGATAGTCGTTCTCGAACATCACCAGCGCCTCGCGGTCGATGCCCTCGGCCAGCTTCAGCCCGTCGATCAATATCTGCCGCTCCTCGGGCGGCGCGAAGGAGAGGTAGACCAGCCCTGACGCGCAGGTGAGGATCGGCAGCGAGAAACCGGGATGATAATGATTGAAGGTCAGCGAGGTCAGGCTGTGCGTCGAATCGCGCACCACCATCGCATGGCCGACGCGGGTGACGAACGACACCGGCCACAGGATTTCGCGGGTCAGCGCCTCCAGATGCGGCCGCGCGCCGGAAACCCAGCGGCTGTAGCCCTGGAAACCGTGGCTGAGCGTCTGTACCAGCGCCGCCGGGCGATAATATTTACGGCCCGTCTCCCGCTCGACCATGCCCTCGTGGATCAGGGTTTCGACCAGCCGGCAGGCGGTGGGGTAGGGCACGCCCGATAGCTGGGCGATGGTCGTCATGTTGGCGGAGCCAGCGCGGTTGATCGCCTGCAACACCGCGATAGCGCGGCTGACGGCGCGGATGGGGACGCCATTGCTGTCCTGATCGAGCATCAGCGGGCTGCCTCCGTCGTCGCCTCGAAGCGGGGATAGCGGCCGAGCATCAGGAGGAGAAGGGCCGCCACCGCGAAGGTGCCCGCCGTCACCAGCAGCACCGGCACGTAGGAGCCGGTGGCGTCGCGGATCTTGCCGAAGGCGGCCGCGCCGACGGCGGCGCCCAGCGCGAAGCCGATCCACGGCGCCGAGAAGATCTTGCCGTAATTGCGGAAGCCGAAATAGCGGGCGCACAGGAAGCCCATCATGTCGAATTCCATGCCGGCGGTCAGCCCGATCGCGACCACCGCGAAGCCGATCATCGCCGGGCCGACATCGGGCGAGGCGAGCAGCAGGCACCCGCCGATCGGCAGCAGCAGGATCGCCGCCGCCACGCCCGGCGCCCAGAAGCGATCGAGCAACCAGCCGGTGCCGACCCGGCCGGCGATCACCGAAATGCCGATCAAGCTGGCAAAGCCCGCTGCCTCCATGGCCGAGAAACCCCGATCCGTGATGAGCGGCACCAGATTGGGGATTGACCCCGCCACGCCGAACGACAGGAACACGAAGGCGATCGAGACCAGCCACATGCGATAGCCGCCGACGGCTTCACGCAGGGTGAGGCCGGGCAGATCCTCATGCGCTTTGGCCCGCGTCGTCGGCCGTTCGCGGAAGAACAGGAGGGTGGGGATCAGGCCCAGCACGATCACGGCGGCCGCCAGCACGAAATAGGCCGAGCGCCAGCCATGGCTCGCCACCAGCGCCGTCACCAGCGGCGGGGCGACGACGGCGGTGAAGCCGTTGCCCATCAGGGTGAGGCCCAGCGCCAGCCCCCGGCTCTTCACGAACCAGTCGGAGACGCCGCGCGTCCAGGTGATCGCGGTCGATCCCGAGGCGAGCAGCGACATCGCCACCCACAGGCCATACCACATCGGCAGGCTCGGCCCGGCCAGACCCAGCAGCACCAGCACCACCGCCAGCAGGCCCAAGCCGATCGCCGCCATCGCCCGCGCGCCATAGCGATCGGTCAGCCAGCCGGTCGGCACGGCGGCCAGCACCATGCCGATCATCGAGAAGGCCAGGCTCGCCTGGATCGCGCCCCGGCTCCAGCCGAATTCCGCCGCGATCGGCCCGGCCAGCACGCCGAGCGAATAGAAGGGCACCGCCGACACGCTGAGCGCGCTGCCGAGGAAGGCGCCGAGGAGGATTTTCCAGCCCCCGCCGCGGGCCTCGTCGATGAAATCGCTGCGGTTCGCTGGCCCCACGCCCAAATCCTTCAGATCGAGTAGATGTCGATGATCGAGGGCAGGCGCGCGTTCATCACCTCGATGCGCTTGGCCGCGATCACCCCCCGGCGGATGACATGTTCATAGCGGCCGAACAGCCGCGTGACCCGGTCGTTGCGCAGATCGTAGCTGTCGACCGCCCAGTTGGAGGCGATCGTCACATCCTCGCCCGATATCGTGCCGCGCGCGTTGCTGATCGCGTGGATCGTGCGCGGCAGCGGATCGGAGGCAAGCGACCGGCCCGAGGTGATGCGCTGCACGCGATCCTCCAGCCCCTCGCGCCCCGCATAATAGATCAGCGAAATCTCCCGCATGGGATCGGCGCTCATCCGGTCCTCGTCGATCCACGAGGGCGCCCAATAGGTGCAATCGGGCGCGTAGAGCGCGAGCCAATCCTGCCACTGGCGCCGATCGAGCAGGTCGGCCTCGCGATAGATTGTGTCGATCGCCTGCGCGATCCGCTGGTCGTCGCTCACGCCGCGACTCCCTCGAAAGCGGGCGCCATCAGCCGCTTCCACTCGCGGTAGATCGGCTGATATTGCATCTCGCTCTGGAGCTTGAACGGGCCGGTCAGCGAGGCGTCGGCCGCGATCCCCGCGCCCGCCGCCGCCGCATCGGCGCCGTCGCCCAGCAAGGTCGCGCCGCGATCGTAGCCGCGCTGGTAGCCGGCGCCCGTCGCCGCCAGCCCCGCCTGCATTTCCTCATAGATCGCCGTGTCGTCGGGCGTGGCGAGGCCCGAGACGTTGAAGAAATCCTCATGCTGGCGGATGCGCAGCGCGCGGCTCTCGGCCGGCTCGCCGATGGGGGCGAGCGAGAACATCCGCATCTCGGTGGTGTTCACGTCGATCGGGCGGATCACCCGCAGGATCAGCGATTCACTGTCCGCCAGCTGCACGTTCGGGAACAGCACGAGGTTGCGGAAGTTGAGCATCCACTGCGCCCGGTGCGCGCCGACCCGCGCCACCAGCGCCTCGATATCGTCGTAGAGCGGCTTCTGCTCGGGCGTCATGTTGGTGATCCACACCGCGCCATGGCCGTGACTGAACTGGAGCGCGCCCGCCTCCGCCCCCACGCTGCGGCTGAAATCGCGCGAGCGGATCTTCGACAGGTCGGATGCGCGGGCGTTGCGCTGGGTCACGATCTGCATGAAGCTCTGGTGCGCCGAGGTCAGGTGATAGGGGTCCATCCCGTTCTCGACCTGCATCTTCCAATTGGCGCCATAGGTGTAGACGGTGCGGCCCGGCACCAGCTCCATGCCGTTCGCGCCCTGATCCATCACCAGATCGATCAGCGCGCGCGCCCCGCCCAGATAGTCGGCCAGCGGCGGCACGTCGGCCGAAAGGCTGCCGAAGATCAGCCCGCGATAGCTTTCCAGGCGGGCGAGCGGCGCCAGATCATAATCCTCGCCATCGAACTGCGGCGGCAGGTGGCCGGTGGATTTGTCCTTCACGCTCTTCAGCTTGCCGTCCGGCGCATAGCTCCAGCTGTGATAGGGGCAGACGAACAGGCGGGAATTGCCGCATTCGCGTGTCGTCAGCCGCGCGCCCTTGTGGCGGCAACTGTTGAGGAAACCGTGGAGCGTGCCGGCCTTGTCGCGCGTCACCAGCACCGGCTGGCGGCCGATCCAGCTGGCGATATAATCGTTCGGCCTTGCCACCTGCCCCTCGAAGGCGAGGAACACCCACGTCCGCTCGAAGATGTGGGTCATCTCCAGATCGAAGATTTCGGGCGAGGTGAAAACGTCGCGGTGGACCTTGAACAGCCCGTCCTCGGGGCGATCGACCACCAGTTTGTCGATGATCGCGTTCACCGGGCGTAATCCGATCCGGCGCGGTCGAGCAGGCGCATCTGCGCGGCGAGGTGCATCGTGGCATCCTTCAGGCGATTGCGGTTGATCTGGGCGTGGGTGAGGGCGGCGGTCTCGGGATCGACGAGGCGCACCCGCCCGCCGATCGCGCTCTGGACCGCGAGGGCCTGCGCGGCGCAGGCGACCTCGATATAATGCATGTCGTACAGCGCCTCGGCGACGGTGCGGCCGGTGGTCAGCACGCCGTGGTTGGCCATCATCAAGGTGGTGTTGCCGGCCAGCGCCGCCACCATCCGGTTGCCCTCTTCGGGGGCGAGGGCGAGGCCGCCATATTCGTCGAAATAGCCAAGCCGGCCGATGAAGCGAAGGCAATCCTGGCTGAGCGGCAGCAGGCGATTCTCCTCCGCGCAGGCCAGCGCCGTGGCGTGCGGCGGGTGGAGGTGCATCACGCAGGGCAGATCGGGGAAGGCGGCATGGACCCGCGAGTGGATGGTGAAGGCGGTCGGCTCCCACATCCCCTCGCCCCGGATCAGCGCGCCATCCAGAGCGACGACGATCAGATTGCTGGCGGTCACCTCGCAGAAGAGCAGGCCATGCGGCTTCAGCAGGAAATGATCGGTGCCGGGGATGGCGCAGGACAGGTGGTTCCAGATACCGTCGTCCAGCCCCTCCAGCGCGAGGATGCGATAGGCGGCGGCCAGCTCGACCCGCACCTGCCATTCGCCCGGCAGCATCTCGCGGCGGGCGACGGTCGCGGGGTCGGGGGTGGACATGAGGGCGGGCTCCGGTGGTCGATCGAAACCGATGTGCCGATTTCTCCGCCTAACGGGTAACGCGCCTCCTATTTATCCACCAGATGGATATTCGCGCCAGTCGTGGATGCCGAGTTGAATGGTCGCCCCGAGCAGATCGTCGCGCATGCCGGCTACCAGCTTGACTGGCCCGCCCGGCCCTAGCGCCGCCGCATAGAGCATCGCCTTGCCGACCAGCGCCATCGTCGCCCCCGCCGCCAGCAGCCGCGCGACATCCTCGCCGCTCGTCACGCCGCCATCCGCCAGCAGCGGGAATTCCGGGCCGACGGCGGCGCGGATCGCGGGGAGCATGGTGATCGCGGCGGGCAGGCTGGCCAGCTGCCGGCCGCCATGGTTGGAGACGACCACGCCGTCCACGCCGAGGCCGGCGGCGCGCACCACATCGTCGGGGTCGAGGAGGCCCTTCACCACCAGCGCGCCTTTCCAGCGGCGGCGGAGCGCGGCGATCGTGTCCCAGTCTGTCGTGGCGCTGCTCTGCGCGCGCATCATCTCGATCAGCGATCCGCCGCCGGCCGGGGCGGAGGGGGCGAGGTTGCGGAAGCCCGGCACCCCGCCGCGCGCCATCGTCAGCGCCCAGCGCGGCCGCAGCGCCATGTCGAGCAGCAGGCGCGGCCGGGGGCGGGGCGGGAAGGAAAAGCCGTTGGCCACGTCGCGCGGGCGGCGGCCCGGCACGGGCGTATCGACGGTCACGATCAGCGTCGTGATCCCCAGCGCCTCGGCGCGGCCGATCAGATGTTCGGTGATCGCCGGATCGCGCCCGATATAGAGTTGCAGCCACAGCGATCGGCCGGCGACGGGGGCCAGCGTCTCCATGCTCGTCGTCGCGGCGGTGGAGAGGGCATAGGGGATGCCTGCCGCCGCCGCCGCGCGGGCCAGCGCCGCGTCGGTGCCCGGCCCGACCAGATTGGCGAGCCCCATCGGCGCCACCGCGAACGGCGCGGCATAGGTCTCGCCGAACAGGGTGACGCCCAGGTCGGGCGCGTCGATGCCGGTCAGCGCGCGGGGCAGCAGGGTCGCGGCGTCGAGCGCGGCGCGGTTGCGGCGGATGCCACCCTCGTCGCCGGCGCCGCCGTCGATGAAGTCGAACACGAAGCGGGGCAGGCGGCGGCGGGCGGCCGCGCGCAGGCCCGGTCCGGTCAGGACCACCGCTGGACCCAAGCCTCCGCGATCTCCGGATTGCGCGTGCACGGCGGCAGCTCGCCCGCCAGCACCGCCTGCACATTGGCCAGCAACAGCTTGGGCATCGCCTCGATCGAATCGCGCGTATGGCTCAGCATGTGCTGCGTCAGGATGGCGTTGGGTAGATCGCGCAGCGGGCTGTCGGCGGGCAGCGGCTCCACCTCGAACACGTCGAGCGCGGCGCGCATCTGGGTCCGAGCGGCGAGGATTTCGGCCAGCGCCGCCTCGTCCACCAGCCCCCCGCGCGAGGTGTTGACGAACAGACAGTCGGGTTTCAGCCGCGCCAGACGCGCGGCATGGAACATATGCCGGGTCGAGGGGTTGAGCGCGGCCAGCACCATCAGGATGTCGGCTGCGGCGACCACTTCGTCGAGCGCGGCGAAGCGCACGCCCTCGGGCGCCGTATCCGGCACGGTGCGGGTGTGGATCAGGATATCGACGCCCCAGCCCGCCAGCTTGCGCACGACCGCCTTGGCGATGTCGCCATAGCCGATGATCCCGATCGTCTTGCCCGCCACCATCCGCGCGCGCGGCGGCATGGCGCGGGGAATGTCGCGGCGGAGGACGGCCTCGGTTCCGGACAGGTCGTACCAGGCGGCGAGCATCAGCAAGATCGTCGCCTCGGCCGTGCTTTCGGTGTTTTCGCGCGCCTGCCCGTTGGCGATCAGGATGCCGCGCGCGGTGACGCCGGGCGCGTCGAACCCCTCGAAGCCGGTGAAGGGCGACACCAGCGCGCGCAGCTTCGGCCAGTCGGCCAGATCGTCGCCCGATACCGCCAGATGCCCCGCCGCGATCAGCACGTCGGCCTCCGCCCGCACCGCCGGCTCGATCGCGTCGAGCGCGGCCACGAGATGGACGGTGGCCCCGCCCGCCTCCAGCGCGTCGATCGCGGGGCGGAAGATCGTGCGCAGCAACGGCTTGTCGAACACCACCGCCACCGTGCGGCCCGCCGACGGGTCGAGAGGCGCGGCGCTCATCGATGACACCATCTTCCTCTCTCCCCTTTTCCTGCGAACGCTGAAAGGCGAACGCCCGGATATTATCGGCCGATAAGACGCGCAGCCTTAGGCTGTGGCGAGGCTATCCGCTAGGTGGAGGAGTCTGGGGCACAGCCGTATCCGGCCGGGACATTGCGGCCCTAAGGCATTGAGATGCTATCGCTTGTCAGCGACGTGATGCGCGTTAACACATTCCACGATGCGATATGACACCCCCGCCACGCCCCGGCTCCTGCTGATCGTCGACGATGCCTTGGGCGCGATCGAGGGCGAGGCCCTGGCGGCGGCGGCGCGCGCGGATGTCCAGACCGTCTGGATCGGCGAGCCCTGCCCTGCCTTCGGTGCGGGCAAGTTCGATGCGGTGGCGGCCTACATCACGGAGGACGCCGGGCTGGCGTTGCACACCGTCATCGAGGCGATGGATCGGGCGGCGGAAGAGGGGCAGGGGGGCATCCTCGTTATCCCGCCGCCCCTGTTCGATCTCGCGTTGAGGCTGGCCCCGCATCCCGATATCGCGCTGGTGGCCCAGGGTGATACGCTCGGCCAGGCGGCGGCGCTGGGGCTCGCGCTGGCCCGCCGCCCGGTTGGCCTGGCCCAGGATTCGCCACCCAGCTTTCTGCGCGAGGAACGGCCATCGGCCGATCTGCGCCGGCTGAGCGAGGAGGCGGCGCGTATCGCCCAGATGCTGGCCTCGCTCGCCGGCACCAGCTGGGGGCCGATCGCCGAGCATTACAATCTGTCGGCGAAACCGCTGCCGCCTGATCCGCAGCGCCTGCGCGCCATGATCCACCAACGCCGCCTGCGTGATCGCTTCTTCGCGACCGACCTGTTCGCGGACCCCGCGTGGGACATGCTGCTCGATCTGATGGCAGCGCGGCTGGAGCGGGTGAACGTCTCGGTCTCCAGCCTGTGCATCGCCGCCGCCGTGCCGCCGACCACGGCGCTGCGCTGGATCAAGTCGCTGGAGACCGAGGGGCTGGTCGATCGGGTCGCCGACCCGGAGGACCAGCGTCGCATCTTCATCGTGTTGAGCGACGAGGGCTATGATCGGATGTGCGCCTATCTCTCGGCGGTGGACGCGCGCCGCTGATCGCGGCATGGTCGCAAACGACACGGTTTCAGCGAGGCCCCATGAACCTGCCCCCCTTTCGCACAGCCGCGATCCTCTTCATGATCCCGATCCTCGCTTATGTCGCGCTGGCGCTCTACGTCTGGTGGCCTTGGCCGTGGAGCGTATCGATCGCTGCCTTCTGACGCGAAAAGGGGGTGACCCGTGGCCGCCCGGATGCTACCGGCGCGGTCCCTTCGGGGGCGCTTAGCTCAGTTGGTAGAGCATCTCGTTTACACCGAGAGGGTCGGCGGTTCGAGCCCGTCAGCGCCCACCAGACAACCGGGATGGGTCGCGCCCGGCGTCCAGGCCCGAGGCCGGAAACTTTCCCGATCCTTACGCGGCTTCGCGCGGCCGTACCGTCAGTTTCTCGATCTGCTTCGAATTGATCGTGCACTGGATGATGCGGTTCACATATACGCCCGGCGTGTGGATGCAGTCGGGATCGAAGCTGCCGACCGGCACGATCTCCTCGGCCTCCACGATCGTCACCTTGCCGGCGGTGGCCATCATCGGGTTGAAGTTGCGCGCGGTCTTGCGGAACATAAGGTTGCCGGCCTCGTCGGCCTTCCACGCCTTCACGATCGCAAGATCGGCCTTCAGCCACGTCTCGCGCACATAGTCCTCGCCGTCGAACGTCTCGACCGGCTTGCCCTCGGCCACGACCGTACCCACGCCCGTCTTGGTGTAGAAGGCCGGGATGCCCGCCCCGCCGGCACGGATGCGCTCGGCAAGCGTCCCCTGCGGGGTCAGTTCCAGCTCCAGTTCGCCCGACAGATATTGCTTCTCGAACAATTTGTTCTCGCCGACGTAGGACGAGATCATCTTGGCGACCTGGCGGGTCTCCAGCAGCATCCACAGGCCGAAGCCATCGGCGCCGGCATTGTTGGAGATGACCGTCAGCCCCTTGGTGCCCGCCGCGCGGATCGCGGGGATCAGGCTCTCGGGATTGCCCGACAGGCCGAAGCCGCCCGACATGATCGTCATGCCATCGAACAGCACGCCTTCCAGCGCGGCTTCGGGGCTGTCGTAGATCTTGCTGGCCATGGCGCGTCCTCTCCGGGCGGTGACGATTCGGCAGGTTCCTTAGCGTGCCCCGACGGTGCTGAATATGGGGTGCGTTCAATCCTCCACGGCACGGGGAGGTGGCAGCCCGAAGGGCTGAAAGGGGGGAGGTTCACGCCGAAGCAGAGCGTGTGTGGCAAGCCCCTCCACCATGCTGCGCATGGTTCCCCTCCCCGTGCCGGGGAGGATCATATCGTCATCCCTCGTCGGGCGGGATCGCCGGCACGCCCTTGAAGCCCTGCGCGATCACATACCATTCGGACGAATCCTTGCGGCTCGCCGGCGGCTTGGCGTGCTTCACCGTCGTGAACAGGCGTTTCAGCAGCGCGACCAGATCATTGTCCGCGCCGCCGGCCAGCACCTTGGCCAAGAAGGCGCCGCCCGGCCGCAGCACGTCCGACGCGAAATAGGCGCCCGCCTCGACCAGACCCATCGTGCGGAGGTGATCGGTCTGGGCGTGGCCGACCGTGTTGGCCGCCATGTCCGACATCACCAGATCGGCCTTGCCGCCCATCGTTTCCGCCAGCAGGGCGGGGGCGGCGTCGTCCATGAAGTCCATCTCGAAGATGGTGACCCCGTCGATCGGATCGACCGGCAGCAGATCGATGCCCACGATCGCCGCCTTGGGCACGCGCCGGCGCACCACCTGCGCCCAGCCACCGGGCGCGATGCCGAGATCGATCACGCGGGTGACGCCCTTGAGCAGCGCGAACCGCTCGTCCAGTTCGAGCAACTTATAGGCCGCGCGGCTGCGATAGCCCTCGGCCTTGGCACGGCGGACGTAGGGGTCGTTCAACTGGCGCTCGAGCCACCGGGCGGAGGCGGCGGTACGGTTGCGCGCGGTCTTGACGCGCACATGGCCGCGAGTGGGGGTACGGCTCACCAGACGTGTCCGTCACGCGCCATCAGCAGGCGCAATATGCCCTCGCGGATGCCGCGATCGGCGACGGAGAGGCGTTCGGCAGGCCATATGTCCATGATCGTATCCAATATCGCGCAGCCGGCGACGACGAGGTCGGCGCGTTCGTTGCCGATGCAGGCGAGGGCCGCCCGCTCGGCGATGCTCATTTCCGACAGGCGGGTGGTGATATCGCGCATCGCGGCGGCCGGCACCACCAGCCCGTCGATCGCGCGCCGGTCATAGCTGGCGAGGCCGAGATGCACGCTGGCCAGCGTCGTGACCGTGCCGCTGGTGCCCAGCAGCCGGCCCGGCGTGGCGCCCATCTCGGCCAGCCGCGCGGTGAAGGGGGCGAAGGCGTTCGCCACCACGTCGCGCATCCGGCCATAGGCGGCCAGCCGATCCTCGACCGTGCCGCCGCCGTGCGGCTCCGATTCGGCGAGCGACACCACGCCCCACGGCGCGGAAAACCAGTCGATCACCGCCGGCGGGCCCTCGGCGCCGTCGAGCAGGATCAATTCGGTCGATCCGCCGCCGATGTCGAACACCAGCGCCGGCCCGTCGCCGGGCTCCAGCACCGCATGGCAGCCGGTGACGGCCAGCCGCGCTTCCTGTTCGGCCGAGATGATCTCCAGCGCGATGCCGGTCTCGGCATGGACCCGCGCGGCGAAATCCCGGCCGTTGTCCGCGCGGCGGCAGGCTTCGGTCGCGACCGAGCGGACCAGCGAGACATGACGGCGGACGAGCTTCTCGGCGCAGATCTTCAGGGCGGCGACGGCGCGGTCCATCGCCGCGTCGCTCAGCCGGCCGGTGGCGGACAGGCCCTCGCCCAGCCGCACGATGCGCGAGAAGGCATCGACCACGACGAAGCCGTCGGCCGAGGGCCGCGCGATCAGCAGCCGGCAATTGTTGGTGCCCAGGTCCAGCGCCGCATAGGTCCGCCGGAAAGGGGCCTGTGGGCGCGGTTTCCGCCCCGCCCGTTGCGCCACGCCGCCCGGCTTTCCCGCCGGGGGCGCCGCAGCCTTCGCCGGCCGCTCCGCCATCGTCTCGATACTCTTATGCTCGCCGATCGGCTGATGCCGCCGGTACTTGGGGCCGATGCTACGCGGGGGCGGGAGCGGCGGCAAGGGGGCGGCATCGGAGGCGTTGACAGGCCATGCCCGCTTGCCTATTTGGCGCGCCTCGCAGTTGCCCTGTCGTCTAAAGGTAAGACTACGGACTCTGACTCCGTTAATTGAGGTTCGAATCCTCACGGGGCATCCAGCGACTTTCGGACCATCGTTAAGCTCTTGGGCTCTGCGGCGTTGGTCGCTACGGCCGATGCCATGCCTGCCGTCGACCGTCGTGCCTTTCTCGCCTCCGCCGCCCGTCTGTCGGGTGGCGCGGGGCTGGCCACCTTCCTGCCAGACTGGGCGCGCGCCATATCGCCGGGGCTCGTCACGGCCGGTGGCGGCGTCCTTACCGGCGAGGATATCACCCTCACCGTCGATCAGGGCCATTTCATGGTGGATGGCCGGCATGGCCATGCGATCGCGCTCAACGGCACCTTGCCCGGCCCGTTGATCCGGCTGCGCGAGGGGCAAAGGGCCCGCATCACGATCGACAATCGGCTCGACGAGCCGACCTCGATCCACTGGCACGGCCTGCTGGTGCCGTTCGAGCAGGATGGCGTGCCCGGCGTCAGCTTCCCCGGCGTGCCCGCGCGCGGGCGCTTCACCTATGACTTTCCGCTGATCCAGGCGGGCACCTATTGGTATCATAGCCATTCGGGGATGCAGGAGCCGATGGGCCAATATGGCCCGCTGGTGATCGACCCCGCCGGCCCCGATCCGATCGCGTCGGATCGCGAGCATGTGCTGGTCCTGTCGGACTGGAGCCCCGTCCACCCCCACGTCATCATGACGAAGCTCAAGCAGCAGGGCGGCTATTTCAACTGGCAGAAGCAGACGCTGGCCAGCCTGATCGCCGGGCGCGACCAACGGCTGAAGGACCGGCTCGAATGGGGCCGGATGCGGATGGACCCGACCGACATCTCGGACGTGACGGGCTCCACCTACAGCTTCCTTGTCAACGGCCACGGCACCGGCGGCAATTGGACCGGCCTGTTCCGGCCGGGCGAGCGGCTGCGGCTGCGGATCGTCAATGCGGCGGCGATGACGATCTTCAACGTGAGGATGCCGGGGCTGAAGATGACTGTCGTGGCGGCCGATGGCCTGCCGGTGCGGCCGGTGGTGGTGGATGAATTTCAGATCGCCAATGCCGAAACCTATGATGTGATCGTTGAGCCCGCCGAGGATCGCGCTTATGCCTTCATCGCCGAGGCGGTCGATCGATCGGGCCTTGTCCGCGCGACCCTCGCGCCGCGCGCCAGAATGGTCGCGCCGGTGCCGGCCCTCCGCGCCCGCCCGCTCGCCACGATGCGCGACATGGGCATGGACATGGCGGCGATGGAGGGCATGGAGATGGACATGTCCATGCGCAATCCGGCCAACGCGCCGGGCGTGGCGATGACGCCGGGGGTGCAGACGATCGCCCCCATGCCGGCCGATCGCACCGCCGAGCCGGGGCAGGGGCTCCGCGAGGCCGGGCACAGGACACTCGTCTATGCCGACCTCGCCGCGCTCGATCGCAATCCCGACGTGCGCGTCCCCTCGCGCGAGATGGAGATCCATCTCACCGGCAATATGGAACGCTATATGTGGGCGTTCGACGGCAAGGCCTTCTCGCCGCTGCTGGCGCCGATCCCCTTCCGCCAGGGCGAGCGGGTGCGGGTGACCCTGGTGAACGACACGATGATGGCGCACCCGATCCACCTGCACGGCCATTTCTTCGAGCTGGTGACCGGCCACGGCGACCATGCCCCGCGCAAGCATACGGTCAACGTCGCGCCGGGCGGGGTGGTGGTGTGCGATCTCACCGCCGATGCGCCGGGCGACTGGGCGTTCCACTGCCATATGATGATGCACATGCACGCCGGCATGTTTCAGGTTGTGGCGGTGCGGCCGGAAGGTGCTGCGGCATGAGGCGCTGGTTGCCGGCGCTGGCGGGGCTGGCGGCGAGCCCGCTCGCGGCGCAGACCGACCCGCACGCGCATCACATGATGCCGGGCATGGCGATGCCCGCCGCCCCGGCGGCCCAACCGACCGAGGCGCCGCCGCCGCCCGCGCACGATCATGCGGCGATGGATCACGCGGCCCCCGCCGAGCCCGCCGCCCGCCCCGGCAGCGAACCGGCCCCCGCGCCCCCGACCGACCACGCCGCCGAGCGATTCTACCCCGCTGCCGCCATGGCCGCCGCCCGCCGGCAGCTCGCCCGCGAACATGGCGGCATGACCTATCACATGCTCATCGCCGACATCGCCGAGTGGCAGGTCCGCGACGGCCGCGACGGTTTTCGCTGGGAGGGCGAGGGCTGGTACGGCGGCGACCTGAACCGCCTGGTCGTCAAGACCGAGGGGGAGGGCACGCGCGGCCGCGCGCTGGAGGCGGGCGAGGTGCAGGCGCTCGACAGCCGCGCGATCGACCCATATTGGAATCTACAGGCCGGCATCCGGCAGGATGTCGCGCGCGGCCCGTCCCCCACCTATGCCGTGCTGGCGGTCGAGGGCCTCGCGCCTTTCTGGTTCGAGCTGGAAGGCTCGCTGTTCCTGTCGGACAAGGGCGACCTCACCGGCCGGATCAGCGGGTATGTTGACCAGCGCATCACCCAGGCGCTCGTCCTCCAGCCGAGGATCGAACTGAATCTCGCCGCGCAGGATGTCGCACGGCAGCGGATCGGCTCGGGACTGTCGTCGGCCGATTTCGATCTGCGGCTGCGCTACGAAATCGTCCGCGAATTCGCCCCCTACATCGGCGTCACCCACGAGCGTCGCTTCGGCGACACCGCCCACTTCGCGCGCGCGGCGGGCGATGGCGCGCGATCGACCAGTTTGGTGGTCGGGGTGCGGGCGTGGTTCTGAGTTGAGGCTTCGGCCGATGCGTTGGGCCGGCCGCCAAACCGCCGCTTTCGGTTGACCCGCAGGCCTCATCTGTGTATCGGCGCCGCTTCCCGGAACGGGCCTGCCCGTTGCCGTTTATATTCCAGCGAGATTCGAGGACGAGTAATGGCGAACACGCCGCAAGCAAAGAAGCGCATCCGCCGCAACGACAAGCGCGCCGACATCAACGGTGCGCGCGTCAGCCGCATCCGCACCTTCGTCAAGAAGGTCGAATCGGCCCTGCTGGCGGGCGACAAGTCGGTCGCGGCCGCGGCGCTTGCGGCGGCGCAGCCGGAACTGCAGCGCGGCGTCTCGAAGGGCGTGCTCCACAAGAACACCGTCGCCCGCAAGATCTCGCGCCTCAGCAAGCGGGTCGCCGCCCTCGGCTGATCCGCGCTTCGGCATCGCGCCGAACGAATATGACAGGCCCGTCGGAGGTGTCTCCGGCGGGCCTTTTTCGTGTCATCTTCGCTATCGCGCCTATGTCACGGAAATCATTCCGATTCGGTTTCGATTGTCGGGACCGCGATTTTTTTGTGTAACGAAATCATGACGTTAGCGGTGATTTGAGCCTCCCCTGAGGCGAAGGCCTGTCAAGCGTCTTTATTTCCTTTCAATGACAATTCTACGCCTTGATCGGGATCGCCGCCCGTTCCTAAAGTCCTCCCGTCCCGACGGTGATTCTCCGGCGGGCACCAGCGAAGCGTAAGAGTATCGCGGGCGCACACGGCGGGGACCGGGGGCGTTGTGAGGATTTTTGTGGCCAGTGATCGACCGGAGCGGCTGACCCCGTTTCGGCGACCGGAGGGGTGTGTTTCGAGTGAATGACGTATCGGCCACTGCAATGACGTCCGCCCGCACCGGAGCGCCTGCCATGCTGTGGGGCGAGGTCGCCACCGGCCTGCGCCGGACGATCGGCGCGCGCACGTTCGACGGCTGGCTCAAGCCCTTGTCGTTCGGCTCGTTCGATGCCGAGGAGGGGACGATTCGCCTGATCGCCCCGTCGGACTTCACCGCCGCCTGGGTCCGCACCCATTTTTCCGATCAGCTGCTCGTCGCGTGGCGCGCGACCATGCCCGCCGTCCGCCATGTGCTGATCGAGACCGGCGTGGCGATGCCCAAGGTGGCCGATTTCGCCGCCGTGCCCGCCGCGCCGCCGCCGCCCGCGCCTTTGGTTTCGCAGCCGTCGACCGCCACGGCCGGCGGCGACCGCACCGGCATCTCGCTCGAGGCGCGCTACACGTTCGACGCCTTCGTCGTCGGCAAGCCCAACGAAGTGGCCTATAACGCCGCCAGGACGATGGCCGAGGGCGGCGCGATCGCCTTCAACCCGCTCTTCCTCCATGGCGGCACCGGGCTGGGCAAGACCCACCTGATGCACGCGATCGGCCATGAATATCGGCTGCGCCACCCCAATGCGCGCGTCGTCTACATGTCGGCCGAGCGGTTCATGTTCGAATTCGTCGCCGCGATGCGCGCGAAGGACACGTTCAGCTTCAAGCAGTGGCTGCGCGCGGCCGATCTGCTGCTGATCGACGACGTGCAGTTCATCGCCGGCAAGGATTCGACGCAGGAAGAATTCTTCCACACGATGAACGAGCTGATCTCGGCCGGTCGCCGCCTGGTGATTTCGGCCGACCGCAGCCCGCAGGATCTGGAAGGGATCGAGGGCCGCATCCTCTCGCGCCTGTCGTGGGGCCTCGTCGCCGACGTGAACCCGGCCGATTTCGAGCTGCGCCTGAACATCATCATGAAGAAGATGGAGGCGATGCCGCAGGTGGACCTGCCGCGCGACGTCGTGATGTTCCTCGCCAAGCGGATCAGTGCCAGCGTGCGCGAGCTGGAAGGCGCGCTGACCCGCGTGGTCGCCTATGCCCGCCTGACCGGCAAGCCGATCGATCTGGCCTTCACCGAGGAGACGCTGGCCGATCTGCTGCGCGCCACCCAGCGCCGGGTGACGATCGACGAGATCCAGCGCCGCGTCTCCGATCACTTCCGCATCCGCCCGTCCGAGATGGTCTCGGCCCGCCGCGCGCGCGAAGTGGCCCGTCCGCGCCAGATCGCGATGTACCTCGCCAAGCAGCTGACGCCGCGTTCGCTGCCCGAGATCGGCCGCCGCTTCGGCGGGCGCGATCACACGACGGTGATCCACGCCGTCCGCCAGATCGAGAAGCTGCGCGCGACCGACGCGGAGCTGGACGCCGACGTGCGGCTGCTGCTGCGCCAGTTCGAGGGGTGAGGGCTGGCCGTGCTCCTGCGCAGGCAGGAGCATAGAGGAGCAGGCGCTGCGTTCCGTAACCCTGGGCTTTCGGCCTTGCCGGAGCGCGGTCGCGAGAGGGTAAAATCGCCCCACGCCACACCCCGTCAGCCCTATCTTAACGCCTTCGGTCGCAAAGCCCGTCTCAAGAGAGAAAGGGTTGTGGCCATGTGGCTATCGATTTCCGCGAAGATCGCCTTCTGCATCAGCTTCGGCTGTTTCGTCGCCAGCTGCGTCGTGGCCGATTTCGTGCCCGATCATGCGCTGGTCCTCGCTTACTCGCGGGGGTCGTTCTTCAGTTTCGCGATCGGTGTGGCGCTGGGGCTGGCGGGCCTGCTGGCGCGGCGAATCAGGCGCCCTCGCGCGATGCCGGGCGAGCCGATGCGTCCAGCGCCATGACGGGGGCGGGCGCCGGGCCGGTGGCATGGCGCTCCGCCTTCGATCGGCGGTCGCGCCGCCAGTGGCCGTCGCCGCCTTTTATCAGTGGTGCACCGCAATCGCGGCACGAACTGACATAGGCGCTTCCCGTGTCCCGCACGAGTCGGCCATCACGCTTGTGGCGGCCAAAGATACACTCCAACAACATGGCCGTTTCCTCGCTGCCTGCGCGTTCGGCTTCCGACTGGAGTGTTAACCATAATCTATCGTACCGCATCGCAGCAAGAGAAAATGGCGGTTTTCTGCCAAAATGGAATCTGATGACTGCGCCGCAACTTAGCCGATGATATCTGTAATTTACGGATAAGTGTGCGGGATTGTTGGGTGTGGGGTGCGCCTTTGGATGATCGCCCGCGCACCGATTGCAGATAAAGCAATTGCTGTCGCTGCCTTTCGCACTTGCATCATTTCGTGCTGCGGTGCACAAAGACCGTGCCTTTCAGGCATCCTCTCCTAAAACTTCAGGGCTGCCCTTGGGTGGCCCTTTTTTTTGCGTGCGATTCGGGCTAGGCATGCGCTGCTGCTCGCGACAAAAAATAATCGGAGTGGAGCCGCCGGCCAAACCGGCAAACGGCGAGCAGCGGGGATAGAGCCACCCTCCGGGGTGGCTCTCCCCGCGTCGGGGCGAGGACGGCTTCAACCAATATGGCGCAGGCGGCGATCGAGGACGATCCCGGCAAGGTTTTGCGAGCGGCGGACATGCCGCAGCCGCACGCGCGCCATATCGCCCGTCAGCGCCAGGAAGCGGGCGCGATGCGCCACGAACCGCGCATCGCGACAGGGCTGATCGCCGCCCGCCTGTGCGATCACCTGCGTCGAATCACCCAGGAACTCCACGTCGGGCGCGTCGGGCATGTCGGCCAGCATCGCCCGCGCGACGTCGGCGGCATGGATCAGTGCGAGCCACTCGGCATCGGCATTGTCGCCGATGCCGGCATCGCGTTGGACATGCTCGATCCCCCGTACCACCACTGCGGTCTCGATCGCGCCGGGATTGGGGCGGCAACCGCCGTCGAAATAGAGGCGCAGGCGTCTGGGCGGCATCGATACACGTCTAACACGGGAATGGCCCTGCGCCTTGCTCTGGCGAGGTCGGGCAGAGCGGGGGAGGCAATGCCGCGGCGCCGTCGTGACAAACGCCAAGCCTATGCGGTAGCGGTGGGCACATGGCCGAGATCGTCAACCTTCGCAGCGCCCGCAAGGCAAGGGCCACAGCCGAAGCGGAAAGCGCCGCCGCCGCCAATCGTGCGCGGTTCGGCCGAACGAAGAACGAGAAACGGCGGGACGATCTGGAGCAGGCGAGGGCCGAGCGGACACTCGACGGGGCGAAGCGGGAGGACTGAGCCTCTCCACCGCCGTCGTGAGCCGCGCGGGAGTTCACCGAATTCCCACGCGACGCCCGCCGGTTCGTCGCATCAATGCACGAAGCGCGCCACGACCTCGCGGTAGGAGCGGCTCACCTTCACCTGCGCGCCGGAATTCAGCACCAGGAAGCATTCGCCGTTGGTGTGCGGCTTCACCTGCTTGACCAGATCGAGGTTCACGATGGTCGAGCGGTGGACGCGCTGGAAGCGGCGCGGATCGAGGCGGCGTTCCAGATCCTTCATCGTCTCGCGCAGGATCAGCGTGTTGTCGCCGGTATAGATGCACATGTAATCGCCGGCCGCGTCGATCCGCTCGATCGTGTCGACGTCCACGCGGAAGATCTGGCCGCGATCCTTGATGTTGATGAGTTTCTCGTAGCGGCTGGCGGCGAGCTGGTCGGTCGCCTCGGGCATCGCCTCGGCCGCTTCCGGGGCATGTTCGGCCAGCACTTCCTTCAGCCGCTCGGCTTCCTCGCCCGCGCGCTTGGCGGCGAGGCGCTGGCGCACCCGCTCCAGCGTGTCGGCGAGGCGATCGGTATCGACCGGCTTCATCAGATAATCGACGGCGTCCGCCTCGAACGCGCGCAGGGCGTGATCCGAATAGGCCGTCACGAACACGAACAGCGGCGGCTCCACATCCATCAGCCCCTGCACCACCGAAAACCCGTCGAAACCGGGCATCTGGATGTCGAGGAAAACGAGGTCGGGCTTGTGAGTCTTGATCGCGCGGATCGCCTCGCGGCCGTTCATGCAGCGCTCGACGATCTCGACATCCTCATGGGATTGCAGGCGAAGTTCCAGGCCCTGGATGGCGAGCGTCTCGTCGTCGACCAGGATGGTGCGAATGCTCATTCGTGTTCCTTACGCTTACTCGGTCTGAAAGGGAATTTCGATCGTCACCACGAACCCTCCCTCGGCCCGCGCCTGAGCATCGAACCGCTGGTCCGCGCCATAGGCCTGCGCCAGCCTGTCGCGGATATTCGGCAGGCCGACGCCGGTGGAGGAGGTGGGTCGCGGAACGGCGTCGTTCAAGCCCGGCCCCGTATCGGATACGGTAATCACCACCCGCGCCGCCTCATAGCCGCCGCCCAGCAGCCGCGCCTCGACGGCGATATCGGCGCCGTCCTCCTTGGGCGTGACGGCATATTTGATCGCATTTTCGACCAGGGGCTGGAGCAGCAGCGAGGGCAGGCGCGCGGTGGAGACGCGCGGGTCGATCTCGAAAATGGTGCGCAGCCGCTCCTCGAAGCGCATCTTCTCGATATCGAGATACAGTTTGAGCGTTTCCACCTCCTGCGCGAGCGTCACCGATCCGGTCGGCTCGTTCACCAGCGTATACCGCAGGAAGGAGGACAGGCGCGACAGCATCGCATTGGCCCGGTCGGTCTGCTTGAGCAGCACCAGGGTCGAGATCGAATTGAGCGTGTTGAACAGGAAATGCGGGTTGATCTGGTAGCGCAGCATCGCGAGCTGAGCGGAGGCGGCCTGCACCTCCAGCGCCTGCATCCGATCGGCCTGTTCCTCGGCCAGCAGGTAGAAATTGATGCCGTAATAGAGCGCCGACCACGCCGCGAGCAGCGCGAAATCGAGCAGGATCGCCGAGAAATACTGGATACCCTCGGGCGCCGCGCCCTGGCGGTAGAAGGTGAATTGCGCCCAGGTCTCGATCGTGGAGAAGGTGGCCGAGGCCAGCACCGTCACGATGATCGAGCAGCTCCAGGTGATCGCCGGGCTCATCTTGAAGAGCTTGCGGTACATCGCCGACATCAGGAGCGTCAGCGAATAGCCCGTCGCCGTGGTCAGCGCGGTGGGCACGATGAACAGAAAGCCCATCGAATTGGCGATGCCGCCGAGCGAGCGAAGCACGAAATAGCCCGCCCAGCCGACCGACTGGAGGATCCAGAAGGCGCGATTCTTGTCGCCGAAGAAGGGCCGCGCGGGGACGGAGGGGGTCGCCATCGGCATATCCCCTACAGGATAGCGACATCATCGTGCAATTTCAGTTGGGGATAGTTGCTTCGCGCCCGCTTGTGTGATTCAGCGGAGCGGTTAGGGATTTAGAAAGCGCCGAGGAGCCGAGACGATGAAAAGCCCCTTTTCCGCCCCCGCGATCGGCCTGCTCGCCTCCTGCCTCATGCTCTCCGCCTGTGGCGGCACGAGCGACAGCGGCGACGTCAATTCGATCCTGACGCCCTCCACGGGCGCCAGCGGCACCAACAGCACGCTGACCGGCACGCTCGTGTCGGAGCGCTTCCCCGCCGTCGCCAACCGGCTGCAGGTGAGCACCAACACCGCCGGCGGCATCATCAACGCCAACACGCAGACCACCAGCTACGGCACGATGGCGATCTCGTATAATTCGGCGTCCAACAGCTACACCGTCTCGGATTCGGGATCGTCGAAGGTGACGGTGTTCACGCCGGCCGACCAGACCGCCTCCACCGCCGCCTTCCGCCACTTCCGCGTCGGCAACGAGGATCTGAGCATCCTCGCCAACCAGACCGGCAACCCGCGCGTAAACCTCAGCTACGTCACCTACGGCGTCTGGGCACAGGTCGCGGCGGCGGGCGGCACCTCCAACTATCGCACCCTCGTGGCGGGCGTGCAGACGCCCTACGGCAACGTGCCGCGCACCGGCACCGGCACCTATGTCGGCGCGGTCGACGGCTATTGGGTGGCGGGCGGCACGCAGCAGCGGCTGTTGGGCTCGGTCGGCTCGATGACGGCCAATTTCACCAGCGGCGTGGTCAATACCACCCTGTCGATCAGTGGCACCACCGACCTGAGCGACAATGGCGCGGGCCAGCGCAACATCCTCGGAACCTATTCGGGCGCCGGCACGATCCAGAGCGGCACCAACCAGTTCGGCGGCGTCCTCAACCCGGTCAACCAGGGCGATACCCGCTCCGACGCGAGCTATACCGGCAATTACACCGGCGCCTTCTACGGCCCCAACGCCAACGAGGCGGGGCTGAGCTTCAACCTGAACAGCTCGGCGCAGGATGGCGGCACGCTCTCCGGTGTGCTGGTCGGGCGCGGCACGATCGTCGCCGATCCGCCGGCCACCACCACGCCCGCGACCACTACCACCGGCCGCTGACCCACCGGGACCGACCTCGCTGACGATCGCCCTGTTCATCCTGGCCGCCGCAGCGAGCCCGTCCCCGGCGGCGGTGCAGCCGCTCGACTATTCGGTGCCCGATCATCAGGATCCGTGCCTCGCGGGCCAGGCCTGCGCCGAGGGGCTGTCGGCCGCCGGCGTGCTGGCGGTGGCCGAGGATCTGGTGCGCGACGGGCGGCGCGGCGAGGCCGAGGCGCTGCTGGGCGCCGTCACGGCCGACAAGGACGTGGATCTGCGCAATGAGGCCCGCTTCCGCCTCGCGGCGCTGCGCACCGCCGATGGCGCCTATGCGCCGGCCATCGCCCTGCTCCGCGCGATCCTCGACGAGAAGCCCGACGCGCATCGCGTGCGGCTGGAGCTGGCGCGCGTGCTGGCGCTGGACGGGCAGGAGACCGCCGCCCGCCGCCAGTTCGCCCGCGCGCAGGCCGCCGGCCTCCCCGACGACGTCGCCGCCAATGTCGATCGCTTCCAGACGGCGCTGCGCTCGCGCCGCCGGCTGGGCGCCACCGCCGAAGTCGGCATCGCGCCCGACAGCAACATCAACCGCGCCAATGGCGACGCGACCGTGCAGGTCGGCAACCAGATCATCTCGCTCGACGCCAACGCCACCGCGAAATCGGGCGTCGGCGTCACCGCCAAGGGGCAGGCCTTCTGGCGACCGCAGCTGGCCACCGATCTCGATGCGCTGGCGACCGTCTCGGTCAACGCCGACATCTACGGGCGCGGCCAGTTCAACGACATCGCCACCACCGTCGCGCTCGGCCCGGAATATACCAACGGCCGCTCGCGCTATCGCGCGCAGGCGATCGTCGGGCGGCGCTGGTTCGGTGGGGATCGCTATTCGGACACGCTGGGCGGCAGCGTATCGTGGCAGCGGCGCATGGGCCCCGGCCAACTCCAGATCGATCTCTCCGCGCTCGACGTGGATTATGCCCAGAATCCGGCGATGGACGGGATGAGCTATGCCGGCTCGATCCGCTACGAACGCGCGCTCGGCGCCCGCAGCTATGCGCGCGTGACGACGACGGCGCAGCGGCAGGACGCCAGGGCCGAGGCCTTCGCCACCTGGACTTATGGCGGCGAGCTGCTGGTGTCGCGCGACGTGGGCCGCATCGGCCTCTACGGCGCGGTCGGCTATTATCACACCAAGGCCGACGCCGCCTTCGTCTTCCCCGGCGTCGGCCGCGACGACGATCTGTGGACCCTGGAAGGCGGCATCGTGATGCGCCGCTTCGCCGTGGCCGGGATCGCGCCGGTGCTGAGGGTCCGCCGCATCCGCAACAGCAGCCCGGTTTTCTTCTACGATTTCACCCAGACGCGCGTGGAAATGGCCCTGACGCGGGATTTCTGAGACCCCCGACCCAAAAAAGAAGTCCGTTCATCCCGAGCGAAGTCGAGGGATCGGCCAGCATCGAGCGGAGCCGAGATGCGGATGTTCGGAGAGCCGCCCCTCGGCTTGGCTCGATCTTTTATGGTCCCTCGACTTCGCTCGGGATGAACGGGAAGGGATGGAGACCGGATTGGACATGACGGACGGTTGACGCCAGCCCCCCACCCGGAAACAACCACCCCATGCCCGACATCGCCACCATCGTCCGCGAGATCGCCGAGGAGATGGCGGCGGCGCCCGATCGCGGGCAGGTGGCGACCTATATCCCGCCGCTCGCCGCCGTCAGCCCGCGCCGCTTCGGCATGGCGGTGATCGAGGCGGACGGCACCGCGCATCTGGCGGGCGATGCCGAGGCGCCCTTCTCTATCCAGAGCGTCTCCAAGGTGTTCGCCCTCACCCTCGCGCTCGGCAAGGTCGGCGACCAGCTCTGGCAGCGGGTGGGGCGCGAGCCATCGGGCAGCGCCTTCAACTCGATCGTCCAGCTCGAGACCGAGAGCGGCATCCCGCGCAACCCCTTCATCAACGCCGGCGCGATCGTCGTGGCGGACATGCTGCTCGCCGGCCACGCCCCGCGCGAGGCGATCGGCGAGATCCTCCGCTTCGTCCGCGCGCTGGCGGGCGACGACACGATCTTCATCGACGAGGCCGTCGCCCGCGCCGAGCAGGAGACCGGCTATCGCAACGCCGCGCTCGCCAATTACATGCACGCTTTCGGCAATCTGGCGCATCCGATCGAGCGCACCTTGGGCGTCTATTTCCACCAATGCGCGCTGGCGATGAGCTGCCGCCAGCTGGCGCTGGCCGGCCGTTATCTGATGGCGCGCGGGCGCAATCCCGACACCGGCTTCTCGATCGTCTCGCCCCAGCGCGCGCGGCGGATCAACGCGCTGATGATGACGTGCGGCCATTATGACGGATCGGGGGAGTTCGCCTATCGCGTCGGCCTGCCCGGCAAGTCGGGCGTGGGCGGCGGCATCCTCGCGGTGGCGCCGGGCAAGGCGTCGATCGCGGTCTGGTCGCCGGGCCTGAACGAGCGCGGCAATTCGCTGCTCGGCACGCTCGCCCTGGAGCGGCTGGTGCAGCGCACCGGCTGGTCGGTGTTCGATCCCGGCGCGGACCTCGGCCGATGATCGAGCCATGGGTCGATTTCGCCGGCCCCGCGCTGGCGGCGGGCGAGCCGGTGGCGCTGGTGAGCGTGCTAGCGACCGAGGGCTCGGCCCCGCGCGGGCCCGGCACGCGCATGGCGGTCACCCGTGCGGGCATCGGCGGCACGATCGGCGGCGGCGCGCTGGAGCATCAGGCGATCGATCAGGCGCGCGCGCTGCTCGGCCTGCCCGCCGGCCAGTGGCGGGTGCAGGATTATCCGCTGGGGCCGCTGCTCGGCCAATGCTGCGGCGGGCGGGTGCGGCTGCTGGTGGAACATCTCGATGCCGCCGCCGCCGGCTGGATCGGCGCCACGGGGCTGCTGGAAACGCATTTCGCCGCCGACGGCCTTTCCCGCGCCCTGCTCGATGATCGCACCCCCGTGGCGCCCCTGCCGGCGCGCGGCCCCCGGCCGGAGGCGGGCGAGCGGATCGTCGAGCGGCTGGGGCAGCCGTTGCTGCCGGTCCATCTGTTCGGCGCGGGCCATGTCGGGCAGGCGATCGCCCGCGCGCTGTCCGGCCTGCCGATCGCATTGGCCTGGTTCGACAGCCGGCCCGAGATGGCCGCCATCCCCGGTGTCGTGGTGGACGAGGCCGCCGCGCTGGCCGAATGCGCCGCCGGCATCCCGCCCGGCGGCGTGGCGCTGATCCTCACCCACGATCACGCGCTCGATTACGACCTCACCCGCGCGGCCCTAGCCTCCCCCGCCTGCTTCGTCGGCCTGATCGGCTCGGCCACCAAGCGCGCCCGCTTCCTCGCCCGTCTGGCGCGAGACGGCGCGGACGCCACGCGGCTGACGTGTCCGATCGGCATCGCGGGCATCGCCGGCAAGGAACCGGCCGTGATCGCCGTCGCGGTGGCTGCCCAACTGCTGCAACTGCATCAGGCATTGGTATGAGCGCGATGGCCGGGCAGGGGGCCATTCGACTCACCGCGCCCTTAACCGCCCGGTAACCGAGCGGCCGTTAACCACCGTCCACCACCTAAGGACAGGTCAACGGACGTGGAACAACCCTGCAAGATCAAAGCCGAGGCGGCGCTGGACGGCGCCGCGCTGCGCGCCGAGGCGCGCGACAGCATCTTCGTGATGGCGACGATCGGTCGCCCCGGGGAGGACAAGGTCGCCGCCAAGGTACGCGACGTTTCGGCCGGCGGGCTGATGGCCGATTGCGCGGCGAGCTATTCCAAGGGCGAGCATCTCGAAGTCGATCTGCGCGGTGTGGGGATGGTCGCGGGCGTGGTCGCCTGGGTCGAGCCCGGCGGGCGAATCGGCATGGCGTTCGACCGGCGGATCGACGCGACGATGGTCCGCAAGCCCGTCGTCGCCCCCCCGGCGGCGCAACCCTCGCTCATCAAGACGGCGACGCGGATGCACCGGCCGGGACTCGGCGGCGGCGTGAGCGGACTTCCGCCCAGGCGCTTTCGGTAACAATATCCGGCGCCCCGGCGCGGGCCGGGGGCCTCGGGAGGTACGGGGACGGGTCGGGTGTGGCAGTCGCTCTAGTCTGGCCGATAGCGGCGGTTCACCGGGTATGGCGCTTCACTTCATGAGGCCCCGGCCTTCGCCGGGGCGACGGATGGGGTCGGGCCGTCAATCAATCAGGTCACCCACCATCGGGCCGCCGGGCGCATCGCACCCGGCTCGCCACATATCAGAGGCGCGAGAGCGCCTCCTTGATTCGCAATTTCTGTTTCTTCAGCGTGGCGATCAGCGTTCCGTCCGGCGAAGGCCGTGACCGCTCGGCGATGATTCGCTCGTCGAGCCCGGCATGTTTCGCCTGAAGGGCGGAAAAGTGGGAGGTCTGCATCAACTGCGCTCCTTTCTCTCTGCTCGGTATTTTGTGACTAAACCATGAAAGGCGAGTCGAGTCTCCGCCCGAATCATCCGCTTTCGACGGAATGAAATCCACAGCGGATGGACCGTTCGGCGCATCGCCCAAGCGTGCCGCTTGAGCGGCCGGGGGCTTGGCCTTAGAGACTGATCCGGCAAAGCCAGATAGGGCGGCACCGGCCCGCTCCTCCATTGGCCACCCGTAAGATACTGCCGTTGGGTGGCCGGGTAGGGGAAGCGGGCCGGTGCCGACGTCCGCCGTGAGGCGGACGGACAATCTGGCCAGCGTAGATCGCGGGGCGGGGGAAGTGCGTTGGACGAGGCCGAGCTGATCCACCGGATCGCGCTGCTGCGACAGGAACATCGCGATCTGGACGCCGCGATCGACGCCATGCTCTTCTCCGCCTCGCCGGACCAGTTGCAGGTCGCCCGGCTGAAGAAGCGCAAGCTGCTGCTCAAGGACGAGATCGCCCAGCTTCAGGATCAGCTGGTGCCGGATATCATCGCGTAACGACCCGACGCCATCTTTTCGTCTGCGAGCGCAGCGAGGCAATCCAGCGGCGGAACCTGGATGCTTCGCTGCGCCCGCAATGACGGTAAAACGCAAAAAGGCCCTCCCCGGGGGTGGGGGAGGGCCTCCTGCATTCATCCGCCGTTGCGCCGCACCGCTACTAGGGGGGGCACGCCACGGCGCGGCGGATGAAACCTTATGCGGCCTGGGGAACGGCCTCGATGGTCTGCGCGGCGGGCTCGGCACCGCCGATGGCGATGCGGCGCGGCTTCTTGTGCTCGGGCACCTCGCGGACCAGCTCGATGTTGAGCAGGCCCTTGTCGTATCCGGCGCCGGTCACCTTGATGGTGTCGGCCAGCTGGAAGCGGCGCTCGAAGGCGCGCTTGGCGATGCCGCGATGGATGAACTCGCGCTTCTCGCTCTCGGCCTCGCCCGCGCGGCCGACGACGATCAGCATATTGTCCTGCACGGTCAGATCGAGTTCGTCCTGGGCGAAGCCGGCGACCGCCATCGAGATGCGGTAGGCGCCGTCGCCCAGCTTCTCGATATTGTAGGGCGGGAAGGCATCGCCTTCGCCGCGGGTCGCGAAATCGACCAGCCGATTGAGGTTCTCGAACCCGATCGACGAACGGAGCAGGGGGGCAAAATCCAGAGTACGCATGTCTTCAATCCTCGAAAAATAAGCGATCGAACCATGGCCCGCAGGCAACCCGCCGGGCCGTGACGGCAAGCCCCGAACGGGCACCTGCCATCGATCCGGGAGATGGGCGGGGGGCGGGGGATTTCAAGGGTGGGTGCGGGCTCGTTAAGCATGTTTTGCGATGGTCGCCGGCCCGCCGCTGTGGCATCCATCGGCCGTGACCGATGGGGACGGACGATGGACGCGGGGCTGACGGGACGGCTGATCGATGCGCTCTATGGCGAGGCGATGCTGCTCGCCGACGAGGCGCGCAGCTGGTTCGACGCGCACAGCCGCGAGGTGCGCGAGCAGCTGCCGCCGCTCGCCCAGATCGGCCTGTCGTGCGAGGCGCTGAAGGTGACGACCCGGCTGATGCACGTCATCGCCTGGCTGTTCGATCGCCGCGCGGTCGCGCGGGGGGAGCTGGAATCGGGCGTCGTCCGCTTCCCGCCCGCCGCGTTGGCCGGCGTGGCGGATGGCGACGCGGACATCCTGGCGCAGTTGCCGTTCGAGGCGCTGACCCTGATCGAGGCGAGCCGCGACCTGTATGAGCGCGTCTCGCGGCTGGCGGGCGGGATCGAGCAGGCGGCGGCGGCGGAGAGCCCGGCGCGCGGGCTCTTTCAGCGGCTCGAGGACGCGTTCTGATTTCTTGACGTCGGGATGACGGCTTTGCTTCCCCGATGACAGCGCGCTTCGGCGGGCTTAGGACGGCACCATTCGCGCGGGGCGCTCGCTCCCGTGCACAGGGAGCCCGACACTTGATCCTCAACCGCACCCGCCGCGCCGCCGTCGCGGCCCTGCTCGCCACCGTCGCCGCCACGCCCGCCCTCGCCGACGAGGGCAAGTGGCTGCCGAGCCAGACGCCGCAGATCGCCGCCAAGATGAAGGCCGCCGGCCTCAAGCTTGATCCCGCGAAGCTGGGCGACCTCAATCTCGCGCCGCTGACCGCCATCGCGTCGCTCGGCGGCTGCTCGGCCTCGTTCGTCAGTTCGGAGGGGCTGCTGGTGACCAACCATCACTGCGTCTACGGATCGGTGCAGTATAATTCCAAGCCGGGGCAGGATTATCTGGCCGACGGCTTCCTCGCCCCGTCCTTCGCCGAGGAACTGCCCGGCGCGCCCGGCACGCGCATCTTCGTGATCGAGAGCCTCAAGGACGTCACCGCCGACGTAACCAGGGGCCTCAGCGACAAGATGTCGGGCCTGCTGCGCGCCGAGCGGATCGAGGCCAGTCGCAAGGCGCTGATCTCGGCGTGCGAGAAGCAGCCGAGCCGCCGCTGCGACGTGCGCGCCTATTATGGCGGCGCGACCTACTTCCTCCAGCAGCAGCTGGAGATCAAGGATGTGCGGCTGGTCTATGCGCCGCCCAGCTCGGTCGGCAATTTCGGCGGCGAGATCGACAATTGGCAGTGGCCGCGCCACACCGGCGACTGGGGTTTCTATCGCGCCTATGTCGCCAAGGACGGCTCGTCGGCGACCTATGCGAAGGACAATGTGCCCTTCCACCCCAAGGCGCATCTGACGATCGCGACCGATCCGCTGAAGGACGGCGATTTCGTGATGGTCGCTGGCTTCCCCGGCTACACCAACCGCCTCGCGACGGCGGCGGAGGCGAAGTTCCAGTATGGAACCTATTATCCGGCGTTCCAGAAGTTCCTGAGCGACTATTCGGACGCGATCATGGCGGCGACCGCCGGCAACAAGGCGACGACGATCGCTTACGCATCGATCGTGCGCGGCGCGGACAATTACAAGAAGAACGCGCTCGGCCAGATCGCCGGCGCCGAGGCGATCGGCCTCAACGAGAAGAAGGCCGCCGACGAGAAGGCCTATCGCGACTGGATCGCCGCCAGCCCCGCCAATGCGAAATATGGCTATGCCGCGCAGGCGCTCGACCGGATCGTCGCCGAGGAGGAGCAGCGCCAGATCGCCGACATGCGCCGCAGCGCGCTCAACCGCGCGCAGTTGCTGATGGCGGCGCGTACCGCGCTGCGCTGGGCGCAGGAGCGGGCCAAGCCCGATGCCGAGCGAGACATCGGCTTCCAGGATCGCGATCGCCAGTCGATCGTGGAGCGGCTGACCCAGATCGAGCGGCGCTACGATCCGAAGGTGGACCGCATCCTGTTCGAGCAGGCGATGCGCGAATATGCCGCCATCCCCGCCGACAAGCAGGACCCGGCGTTCCTGGCGGCGGTGAAGGCGGCGGGGATCGATACGCTCTATTCCGGCACCAAACTGGCCGACACGCCGACCCGCATCGGCTGGCTCGACAAGCCGGTGGCGGCGTTCGAGGGATCGGACGATCCCTTCATCAAGCTGGCCGTCGCGATGGCGCCGGGCGACGCCAAGGCGCGCGCCGAGGGCAAGGATCTGGAAGGGCGCGACCAGATGGCCCGCTCGGTCTACCTCAAGGGCCTGATCGCCTTCGCCGCCAGCAAGGGCGAGGCGGTGGCGCCCGACGCCAACAGCTCGCTGCGCTTCAGCTATGGCAACATCACCGGCAAGAGCCGCGACGGGATGCGCTGGATGCCCTTCACCACCGTGGAAGGCGTGGTGGAAAAGACCACCGGCCGCGAACCCTTCATCTCGCCTGACAAGCTGGTCGCGGCCGTGAAGGCCAAGGATTACGGCCGCTACGCCGATCCGATCCTCGGCACCGTGCCGGTCGATTTCCTCTCCACGCTGGACATCACCGGCGGCAATTCGGGTTCGGCGACCCTGAATGCCAAGGGCGAGCTGGTCGGCCTCGCGTTCGACGGCACGATCGAGGGCGTGGTGTCCGACTGGTATTACGAACCCTCGATCAACCGCTCGATCTCGGTCGACCAGCGCTACATGCGCTGGGTGATGGAAAAGGTGGACGGCGCGGGCCGCCTGCTGGCCGAGATGGGGGTGAAGTGACGGCTTTCCGGGCTTGATTACGGGCCAAGGCTTGTTTCAAGGCTGAAATACCGGAACAACGGGGCGTCGCTATGGGCGGCGCCCTGACCAATCGAGGTGTGTCGACTTGCATCTGCCCTTCCGCCGGAGCTTCGCTGCGCTCACCGCGCTTGCGCTCGTGTCGGGCTGCGCGGTCGGCCCGACCTACAAGCCGCTGACGCCGGCCGAGCTGAAGGTGCCGACCACCTTCACCGCGCAGACCCCGCGCACCCTGGGCGAGGCGGATATCTCGCGCTGGTGGGATTCGTTCGGCGATCCGTTGCTGGGCGATCTCGTCCGGCGTGGCCTCGCCGCCAATCTCGATATCGCGCAGGCCGGCGCCCGGCTGCGGCAGGCGCGGGCGACCTTGCGGCAGGCGCGCGCCGATCTGTTCCCCACGATCACCGCCAGTGGCGCCGTCTCGCGCACGATCGGGCAGGATTCGACGACCAGCACGATCAGCACCGGCGGGGCGGGCGGCACCGGCGTCACCACGGTCACGCGCGGCGGCGACGTGACGATCTATCGCGGCAATTTCGATGCCGCTTACGAAGCCGATCTGTTCGGCGGCATCCGCCGATCGATCGAACAGGCACGCGCCAACGCGCAATCGAGCGAGGCGCAGCTCCACAACACCCAGCTCTCGATCGCGTCGGAGATCGCGCTGGCGTACGTCAGCGCGCGGCTGGCGCAGGCGCAGGTCCAGGTCGCCGAGGAGACGCTGAACGCGCAGGACGAGACGCTGGATATCGTCGGCTGGCGGGTGAAGGCGGGGCTCGTCTCCTCGCTCGATCTGGAGCAATCGCGCGTGCTGCGCGCGCAGACGGCGGCGAGCATCCCCACCTTCCGCACCAATTATGTCTCGGCGGTCAACAGCCTGGCGGTGCTGCTGGGCGAGGCGCCGGGCGCGGTGACCGACGAGGTGGATGCGTTCAAGGACGTGCCGGTCGCCCCCGTCGCCATCGCCGCCGCCATCCCCGCCGACGTGATCCAGCGCCGCCCCGACGTGTCGGCGGCCGAGCGCACCGCCGCCGCGCAGACCGCCGGGATCGGCGTGGCCGAGGCGCAGCTCTATCCGGCGCTCCGCCTGTCGGGCTCGTTCGGCGGATCGGGCACGTCGGTCGGCGACGTTTTCTCCACCGCGATCGGATCGTTGCTGGGCAGCCTGTCCGCCCCGATCTTCCAGGGCGGGCGGCTGCGCGCGCAGGTCGATGCGCAGCGCGGGGCCGCCGCCGCCTCGCTCGCCGCCTATCGCCAGACGGTGCTGGTGGCGTTGCAGGAGGTGGAGAATGCGCTGACCGCGCTTTCCGCCGCCGAGCAGCGCGAGCAGCAGCAGATCGCCGCCGACGAAGCCTCGCGCGCGGCGCTGATCTATGCCGAAAGCCAGTATCGCGCCGGCCTGATCGATTTCCAGACCTTGCTCGAAAGCCAGCGCAGCCGGCTGTCCGCGCGCAACAGCCGCGTGTCGGCCCGCGCCGATCGCGCCACCGCCACCGTCCAGCTCTACAAGGCGCTGGGCGGCGGCTGGGAAAACGCCCCAATCCCCGAGACCGTGTCGGCGGCCGCCCGCGCCCCCGCGACCGAGAGGCCATGATGGACCAGCACAGCACGCAGCCCGATCAGGCCGAGCTCGATGAATTTCTCGGCGTGCAGCCGCCCTCGGCGCGCAGCCGCTACATCCGTTTCGCGCTGATCCTGCTGGGCGCGATCATCGCGATCATCCTGATCTTCCATTTCGCCAGCGGCGGAAAGGCGGAGGCGGATTATGTCTCCAGGCCGGTCGAGCGCGGCAGCCTGACGGTCACGGTATCGGCCACGGGCAACCTCCAGCCGACCAATCAGGTCGATGTGGGCTCCGAACTGTCGGGTCTGGTCGCGCAGGTGCTGGCCGACAACAATGATCGCGTCCGCAAGGGGCAGGTGCTGGCCCGGATCGACACGACCCGCTTCGCCGACACGCTGGCGCAGAGCGAGGCGGCGGTGCTGGCGGCGCGGGCGGCGGTCGGCACGGCGCAGGCGACCGAGGCGCAGTCGCTGGCGACCCTGGCGCGCTACCAGCAGGTCTACAAACTCTCCGGCGGCAAGGTGCCCTCGGGCACCGAACTGGATACCGCCCGCGCCGATTATGCCCGCGCGCTGGCGCAGGTGAAATCGGCCGAGGCGCAGGTCGCGCAGGCGCAGGCGCAGGCGCGGGTGGACAGTTTCCAGCTGAGCCGCGCCTCGATCCTGTCGCCGGTCAACGGCGTGGTGCTGTCGCGCCAGGTCGAGCCCGGCCAGACGGTCGCCTCGTCGTTCAACGCGCCGGTGCTGTTCACCATCGCCGAGGATCTCTCGCGCATGAAGCTGGAGGCCAAGGTGGACGAGGCCGACGTGGGCGAGGTGAAGCGCGGCCAGCGAGCCACCTTCACCGTCGATGCCTTCCCCGGCCGCCGCTTTCCGGCGCGGATCAACCGGGTCGACGTGGGCGCCAACGCCTCCACCACGGCGACCTCGACCAGCAGCACGACGACCACGGCCAGCTCGGTCGTGTCCTACACGGCCGAGCTTTCGGTGGTGAACAGCGACCTCCAGCTGCGCCCCGGCATGACCGCGACGGCCGATATCGTGACGACCGAGAAGCATGACGTGCTGCTCGTGCCGAACGCCGCGCTGCGCTTCACGCCGGGCAGCGGCGCGCGCGGCGGATCGTCGGGCGGGATGGCCAGCATGATGATGCCGCGCGGCGGCCGTCGCGGTGGCGGCGGGGCGCAGGAAGTGACGATCGGGCGGGGCAGCAAGCAGACCGTCTATATCGTCGGCAGCGGCGGCAAGCCCAGCCCCGTGTCGGTCACGGTGGGCGACACCAATGGCACGCTGACCGAGGTGACCGGCCAGCTCAAGCCGGGCGATCAGGTGATCGTCGGCCAGAAGGCGGCCAATGGCCAGTGAGGCGCGGCCTCTGATTCAACTGCGCGGCGTCACCAAGACGTTCGGGCAGGGTCCGGCGGCGTTCCAGGCGCTGAAGGGGGTCGATCTCGATATCGCGCAGGGCGATTTCGTCGCGGTGATGGGGCCTTCCGGATCGGGCAAGTCGACCACGATGAACATCCTTGGCTGCCTCGACATACCGACGGCGGGCAGCTTCACCTTCCGGGGCTTCCACGTCGAGACGCTCGATCGCGACCAGCGCGCGCTGATGCGGCGGCGCTATCTCGGCTTCGTGTTCCAGGGCTTCAACCTGCTCGCCCGCACCAGCGCGCTGGAGAATGTCGAACTGCCCCTGCTCTATCGCGGCGAGGAGAAGGGCGAGCGGCGGCGCTTGGCGATGGCCGCGCTGGAAAAGGTCGGGCTCGACAAATGGTGGGATCATACGCCGGCGGAACTGTCCGGCGGGCAGCAGCAGCGCGTGGCGATCGCGCGGGCGATCGTGACCTCGCCGGATGTGCTGCTCGCGGACGAGCCGACCGGCAATCTCGACAGCGAACGATCGGTCGAGATCATGGAATTGCTCACCGATCTCAACCGGGTGAGCGGCATCACCGTGCTGATGGTGACCCACGAACCCGACATGGCCGCCTTCGCGCGGACGGTGATCCATTTCAAGGACGGGCTGGTGGACCGGATCGAGGCGCAGCACCGCCAGGGCGAGGCTGTTCAATGATCGCCGCATCCTTCTACCGTCATTGCGAGCGCAGCGAAGCAATCCAGCCTATCGACCGGACACCAATGTCGGAACTGGATTGCTTCGCTGCGCTCGCAATGACGAGGCAAGGCTGAGATGCTCGGCACCACCATCCTGCTCGCCATCCGGGAAATCCGGCGGCACCTGCTCCGCTCGTTCCTCACGATCCTCGGCATCGTCATCGGCGTGGCGGCGGTGGTGACGATGGTGACGCTCGGCAACGGCACCACCGCCGCCGTGCAGAAATCGATCGCGAGCCTGGGCTCCAACATCCTCCAGATCCGCCCCGGACAGGGCTTCGGGCGGGGCGGCGGCGGGCCGATGCCGCCCGATTTCAAGCCGGAGGACGTGCAGGCCATCAAGGATCAGATCGGCGGCGTGCTGGCCGTCGCCCCGCAGGCGCAGTCGACCGGCACCGTCGTCCACAACGCCGCCAATTGGTCGACCACGATCAATGGTACGACGGCGGACTATTTCGTCGCCCAGCAATGGGAGCTGTCGTCGGGCCGCATCTTCACGGGTGCGGAGGAGCAGGCCGGCAAGACGGTGTGCGTGATCGGCAACACGATCGTCACCAACCTGTTTCGCGGCGAAAATCCGGTCGGCCAGCGCTTTCGCGTGAAGGATCTCTCCTGCGAGGTGATCGGCGTGCTGGTGCCGCGCGGGCAGGGCGGGTTCGGCAACGATCAGGACGATGTCGTCATCATGCCGATCAAGGCGGTGCAGCGCCGCTTCACCGGCAATCGCGACATTCGCGCGATCATGGTGGCGGTGGATGCCGGCTACGAGACGTCGGCGGTGCAGGCATCGATCAGCCAGCTGCTGCGCGAGCGGCGCAAGCTGGGCGACAAGCCGGATGATTTCAACATCTTCGATACCAAGCAGATCGCCGACACGCTTTCGGGCACGACGCAGATGCTCACCTCGATCGTGGCGGCGGTGGCGGGCATCTCGCTGCTGGTGGGCGGCATCGGCATCATGAACATCATGCTCGTCTCGGTGACGGAGCGGACCCGCGAGATCGGCATCCGCCTGGCGATCGGCGCGGTCGCGCGTGAGGTGCTGCTGCAATTCCTGGTGGAAGCGGTGGCGCTGTCCTGCCTCGGCGGGCTGATCGGGCTGTTGCTGGCGCTGGCGGCGACGTTAGCGATAGCGCCGGCCATGCAGATACCCTTCCTGTTCGACGTGAAGATCAACCTGATCGCCTTCGCTTTCTCCGCGCTGATCGGGGTGGTGTTCGGTTTCTTCCCGGCGCGGCGGGCGGCCTCGCTCAACCCGATCGACGCGCTGAGGCACGAATGACGCCGATCCTGCTGCTGCTGGCGCTCGCGGCCCCGGCCGCCAAGCCCGTGAAGCTGCCCAAGGACGCGCCTTTCTGCGCTGCGCCCGACGCGCCGCAGACCTTCGTGTCGCCGCTCGGCGAACCGTTCCGGGCGAAGGGTGGCGAGCCATACCCCTCGGCCACATGGTTCGCTCGCGCCGACACCAATGCGGACGGGCGGCTGAGTTCGGCCGAGTTCGTGGCCGACGCGGCGGGCTGGTTCAGGAAGCTCGACAAGGACAATGACGCCGCGCTGATCCCCGACGAGATCGCCGCCTATGAACGCGATACGCCCGAGATCGCGCTTTACCGCGTTCGCGAGCGCGGCCCGCGTCAGGAGAAGGATGCCGCGCGCGAGGAGCGGCGGCAGGAGCGTCGTAGCAGCGGCGGACCCCCGCGCGACACCACCTATGGCGGGGCGATGGGGGCGGGGCGCTACGGCTGGCTCAACATCCCGCATCCCTTGTGGGGTGCCGACACCGATCTCGACCGCGCCGTCACCGCCGCCGAATTCGCCGCCGCCGCGCGCAAACGCTTCGTGCTGCTCGACAAGGGCGGGCGCGGCTTCCTCACCCTCGCCGATCTCGGGCCGACCGCCGAACAGGCCGATCGCGCCGCGCCCTGCCGCCCGCGCCCGAGCATCACGGTCACGCCCGGCGAACCCGGCGCGAAGGACGCCCCTCGCCGATGAGCAATCCGCCCCGCATCCTCGTCGTCGATGACGACGCCGATCTGCGCTCGCTCGTGTCGGATTTCCTCGCCGCCAACCATATGGCGGTGGAGAGCGCCGCCAACGGCCGCGAGATGGACGAGAAGCTGGCCGTCGCGCGCTTCGATCTGGTCGTGCTCGATCTGATGATGCCCGGCGAGGATGGGCTGTCGATTCTGCGGCGGCTGCGCAAGCCCGGCGGGCCGGCGGTCATCATGCTCTCGGCGATGGGGGACGATACCGATCGCATCATCGGGCTGGAGGTGGGCGCCGACGATTATGTCGCCAAGCCCTGCAACCCGCGCGAACTGCTCGCCCGCGTCCGCGCCGTGCTGCGGCGGGGCGAGGAGAGCGGCGGCGAGGGTAGCGGCCCGCAGCGCCGCTTCGGCCAGTGGACGCTCGATCTGGTCAACCGCGAACTGAAGCGCGCCGGCGTGCCCAACGCGCCGCTCACCGACGCCGAATTCCGCGTGCTGGTCACCCTGCTCGATCGGCCGCAGCGGGTTCTGACCCGCGACCAGCTGATCGAGCATGGCAAGGGGCTCGACAGCGAGGTGTTCGATCGCGCGATCGACGTGACGATCAGCCGCCTGCGCAAGAAGATGGGGCCGGACGATCCCATCCGCACCGTGCGCAACGAAGGCTATATGTTCACGCTCAAGGTGGACGGATGACCGCCACGCGCGCCCGCCTCGGCGGTCTCTCGATCTTCACGCGCAGCCTGCTCGTGCTGCTGGCGGGCCTCGTCATCGCGCAGATGGTGGCGTTCGGGCTGATCTACAGCTTCGGCGCGCCCCGGCCCGATTTCACCCGCATGTCGGAGATCGCCGATACGCTCGGCGATCGCCCGCATGATCCGCTGCCCCGCCCGCTGATCGTGACCAGGGCCGCCGTCCCGCCGGTTCGCAATGGCGCGCTGACCGCCGATCCGGCCTTCACCGCGATGCTGGCGCGCCGGCTGGAGGTGCCGACGACGCGCGTGCGCCTGTTCTTCGAGCCCGAGCAGCATAGCGCCTTCTCCCCCTTCGCCGGCCGCCGCCGCGACGAGAAGCCGCGCCGCAAGCGCGAGCCGATCTTCTTCGATCGGGTGGTGGCCGCGATCGAGCAGGACGGGCGCTGGACCATCGCCGAAACCCCGCCGCCGCCGATGCTGGCGCCGTGGCAGAAGCGCCTGATCCTGTGGCTCAGCCTGTCCGCGCTAGCGATGGTGCCGCTCGCCTGGTGGTTCGCCCGCGCCATCACCAAGCCGATGCTGAGCTTCGCCGAGGCGGCCGACCGGATCGGCGCCGACCCGTCCGCGCCCTCCGTCCCCGAAAGCGGCCCGGCGGAGCTGCGCTCGACCGCGCAGGCGCTCAACCGGATGCAGGGGCGGCTGGCGGATTATGTCGCCGAGCGGACGGCGATGATCGGCGCCATCGCCCACGATCTGCGCACGCCGCTGGCGCGTATCGCCTTCCGCATCGAGACCGCGCCCGATCCGATGCGCGAGAAGGTGCAGTCCGATATCGAGCAGATGCGGGCGATGATCGCCGCCACCATCGGCTTCGTGAAATCCACCGCGCGCAGCGACGAGCGCAAGCCGGTCGATCTGCGGCTGCTGCTCGGCCGTCTCGTCGCGCAGGAGCAGGAAGTCGGCCGGCCGGTCACGATGCACGGCGAAGGGCCGCTGATGATCTCGGGCGACGCGCTGGCGCTGGCGCGGCTGTTTCAGAATCTGATCGACAATGGGATCGCCTATGGCGGCGCGGTCGCCATTTCCGCCGCGCACGAGGCGGGCGGGGTGGCGGTGCTGGTGCAGGACGACGGGCCGGGCATGGCGCCCGACTTCATCGCCCGCGCCTTCGTGCCGTTCGAGCGCGGCGATCCTTCGCGCAGCCGCGAGACCGGCGGCCTGGGCCTCGGCCTCAGCATCGCACGCACCATCGCCGAGGACCATGGCGGCACGATCGCGCTCGCCAATCGCAGTGTCGGCGGCCTCGAAGTGCGCTGCGTCTTTCCGGCGGCCTGATCGGGACCGAAACGAACCGGCGTGCGTTGCGGAAGCATGGACATGCTGCCTGCAAAGCAACCGGGTGCCGCACACCCCCTCGACCTTCTCGTCCGCAAGCTATCGCTGTCGGTGCCGCTGGACGAGGATGTCACGGCGGCGCTGCTGGCGCTGCCCCATGTCGTCCGCCCGATCGCGCCCGGCGATTATGTGATCCGCGAGGGCGAGCGGCCGACGCACAGCTGCATCCTCGTCTCGGGCTTCCTCTTCCGCCAGAAGATCGCGACCGACGGCGGGCGGCAGATCATCGGCGTCAACGTGCCGGGCGAGGCGGTCGATTTCCAGCATCTCTATCTCGATGTCGCCGATCACAATATCCAGGCGCTCACCCGCGCCGAGATCGCCTGCATCCCCCGCGCGGCGCTCCAGGCGCTGATCGAGGCGCATCCGCCGGTGGCGCGCGCGGCGATCGTGGCGACGTTGGTGGAGGCGTCGATCTTTCGCGAATGGCTGCTCAACATCGGCCGCCGCGATGCCCGCGCGCGCATCGCCCACCTGCTGTGCGAATTCGCCACCCGGCTGGAGGCGCTGCACCTGACCGGCACCTACGGCTACGAACTGCCGATGACGCAGGAGCAATTGGGCGACGCGCTGGGTCTCACCCCGGTCCACATCAACCGCACGCTGAAGGGGCTGGAAGCGGACGGCCTCATCACCCGCACCCGCCGCCACATCGCCTTCCCCGATTGGGCGCGGCTGCGCGAAGTGGGCGATTTCGACGAACGCTATCTGCACGTCGGGGTGCAGGGCGGGCAGCCCAATTGAGGCTCAGCCTTCGCGATCGAGGATGGTGACGACGCGGGCGGCCAGCGCGTCGATTGCTGCGCGTATGTCGGCCGTATCGACGATATGCGGGGTCGGATCGATGGCGCACAGCGTGCCGAAGAAGCCGCCGTCCGCCCGGATCAGCGGGACCGAGACATAGCTCTGGAAGCCGTAGAGGATCGGCGTCGGGTGCGTCCGCCAGGCCGGCGCGTTCGACACGCAATCGATGAACACCGCCTCGCGGCTCTCGCGGATCTCGTCGCAGATGGTGGTCTTGATGCGCAGTTCGTCGCCGGGCTTCAGGCCGAATTCGATGCGGTCGAGCAGGTGGCAGGCGATCCACCGTTCCTCGGTGACGCGGGCGACGGCGGAGAAGCCCATGCCGGTGAGGTCGCACATCTCGCGCAGGATCGCGTCCACCTCCGGGTTGCCCGACAGGCTGTCGATGTCTTGCTGGAAATCCACCTGTGCCCTCGTGCGCGATCGTGGGGATGCCTTGCGCCAACCGAGGCCGGTTCGCAACGGCAACAGAATCCTCCCTGAGCTTGCTCGGGGAGGGGGACCGCCGGCGAAGCCGGTGGTGGAGGGGCCTGCCCCACCCCGCAACCGTCGCTGACCCCTCCACTGCCTTCGGCGGTCCCCCTCCCCATGCGCGATGGGGAGGAACACTTTGCCTTTCCCGCTCCGCCCGGCCTAGAACGGCCCATCGCCGGTCTCGCAACAGGGGGCCGCGCACCCCATCTATCGGGAGTCCGATGTGCGTCATTTCCTTCTTGCCGCGAGTGCCTTGACCATGGCCACCCAGTCGATCGCCGCCGCCGCGCCGGCCCCCGCCAATCCGCTGCTGGCGCCGTGGCCGGGTGAATATGGCGGCCTGCCGCCGTTCGATACCGCCAGGCCCGAGATGTTCGGCCCGGCCTTCACGCAGGCGCTGGCCGAGCGGCAGGCGGAGATGGACGCGATCGCCAACGATCCCAAGCCCGCGACCTTCGCCAATGTGATCGAGCCGATGCAGCGATCGGGCCAGACGCTCCAGCGCATCTACGCGATCTACGGCGTCGAAACGAGCAACATGAACACGCCGGCCTATCAGAAGATCGACCGCGAATGGTCGCCCAAGTTCGCCGCCGCGCAGGATCGCATCACGCTCGATCCCAAGCTCTTCGCCCGTATCGCGGCGGTGTATGACAAGCGCGCCGGCCTCAACCCGATGCAGCAGCGGCTCGTGACCCGCACCTACGACAGCTATGTCCGCCAGGGCGCCAAGCTGGACGCGGCCGGCAAGGCGAAACTGTCGCAGCTCAACCAGCAGCTCGCCAGCCTGTTCAGCGATTTCTCGTCCAAGCTGCTCGCCGACGAGGGCAAGGCGATCTTCTTCGCCAGCGCCGATGATCTGGCCGGGCTGCCCGCCTCCACCATCGCGGGCGCCAAGGCGGCCGCCACGTCGCGCGGGCAGGCGGACAAATGGGCGATCGTCAACACCCGCTCGGCGGTCGATCCCTTCCTCACCTTCGCCACCAATCGCGCCAATCGCGAGAAGGTATGGCGCGCGTTCGTCAGCCGGGGTGACAATGGCGACGCCAACGACACCAATGCGATCATCACCCAGATCGTGAAGCTGCGCGCCGATCGCGCCCACCTGCTCGGCTACCCCACCCATGCCGCGTGGCGGATGCAGGACACGATGGCCAAGACGCCGCAGGCCGCGATGGACCTGATGATGCGCGTCTGGACCCCCGCTGTGAAGCGCGTCCACGAGGAGGTCGCCGACCAGCAGGCGATCGCCGACAAGGAAAAGACGAAGATCACGATCGAGCCGTGGGACTATCGCTTCTATCAGGAGAAGGTCCGCAAGGCGCGCTACGACATCGACCAGTCCGAGCTGAAGCCCTATTTCGAGCTGGACAACATGATCCAGGGCGCCTTCTACGCCGCCGGCCGCCTTTACGGCTTCACCTTCAAGGAGGTGACGCCCAAGGTGCCGGTGTTCGAGAAATCGGTGCGGGTGTGGGAAGTGTCGCGCGCCGGCAAGGTGATCGGCCTGTTCTACGGCGACTATTTCGCGCGGGACATCAAGCGTTCGGGCGCGTGGGCGACGGGCTACAAGAGCCGCTCGCGCTTCCTCAAGACCGAATATACCCTCTCGTCCAACAACAACAATTTCGCGCCCGTGGCAGAGGGTGAGAAGGTGCTCATCAGCGTCGACGACGCGCAGACGCTCTTCCATGAATTCGGCCATGCGATCCATGGCCTGGCGAGCGACGTGGCCTATCCGGGCCTCGGCGGCACGCCGCGCGACTTCGTGGAATATCCCAGCCAGGTGAACGAATATTGGTCGCTCAACCGCGACGTGCTCGATCGCTATGCCAAGCATTACCAGACGGGCGCGCCGATGCCGGCGGCGCTGGTGGACAAGGTGATCGCCAGCCAGAAGTTCAACCAGGGCTTCGCCACGGTCGAATATCTCGCCTGCGCGATCCTCGACATGGACCTGCATACGATCCCCGATGGCGCGTTCGATCCCAAGGCGTTCGAGAAGGCCGAACTGGCCAGGATCGGCATGCCGAAGGAGATCGCGATGCGGCACCGCCTGCCGCAGTTCAACCACCTCTTCTCGTCGGACAGCTATTCGGCGGGCTATTACAGCTACCTCTGGTCGGACACGATGGTCGCCGACACGATCGCCGCCTTCACCGAGGGCAAGGGGCCGTGGGACAAGGCGGTGGCCGACCGCTTCTATTCGGTGCTGCTGGCGACGGGCAACGAGACCGACCGGGCGGAAGCCTATCGCGCGTTCCGGGGGCGTGACCCCGATGTGCGGGCGCTGCTGGAGAAGCGCGGCTTCCCGGAGAAGTGAGGCGATCCGTCATTGCGAGCGCAAGCGAGGCAATCCAGCCTTTCGGCCTGATGCCGACGTTGGAACTGGATTGCTTCGCTGCGCTCGCAATGACGAGCACGGGGTAGGCGGCGCCCGGCACCCAAGAATCGCTTTGAAATAATATAACAGCCGCTTATAACGATTCTCGTCGGCCCCACCCGGCGCAGCCCAGCCCGGAACGATACCGGCAGGCAAGGATTGGAAGCCCATGGACGAGGATGCACGCCGCAATATGCGGCCGTTGAGCCTGCACGTACCGGAGCCCCGCTTCCGGCCGGGCGACGCGGTCGATTTCGCCGATTTCGACATTCCCGATGTCGCGGCCGCCCCCCGGCCCGACATCGGCGCCATGCCGGAAGAGATGCGCTCGCTGGCCTATGGGCTGGTGCGCGTGCTCGATCTGGATGGCGCGTCCGGTGGCGCCTGGGCGCCGCGCCTGTCGCCCGAACGCCTCGTCGCGATGCTGCGCCACATGGCGCTGGTGCGCGCGTTCGACGATCGGATGTACCGGGTCCAGCGGCAGGGCAAGACCAGCTTCTACATGAAGTGCACCGGCGAGGAGGCGACCTCGATCGCGGCGGCCTATGCGCTCGACCGCGATGACATGTGCTTCCCCAGCTACCGCCAGCAGGGCCTGCTGATCGCGCGCGACTGGTCGCTGGTCGACATGATGTGCCAGATCTATTCCAATCGGGGCGATCGGCTGAAGGGCCGCCAGATGCCGATCATGTATTCGGCCAAAGAGGCGAGCTTCTTCTCCATCTCGGGCAATCTCGCCACGCAGATGCCGCAGGCGGTGGGCTTCGCCATGGCCTCGGCCTCTCGCGGCGACACGCGCATCGCGGCCTGCTGGTGCGGCGAGGGATCGACCGCCGAGGGCGATTTCCACTCCGCCTGCACCTTCGCCAGCGTCTACCGAGCGCCGGTCATCATCAACGTCATCAACAACCAGTGGGCGATCTCCAGCTTCTCGGGCTTCGCCGGCGCCGAATCGACCACCTTCGCGGCGCGCGCGGTGGGCTACGGCATCGCCGGGCTGCGGGTGGACGGCAACGACGCGCTCGCCGTCTACGCCGCGACCGAATGGGCCGCCGAACGCGCCCGCAACAATTTCGGCCCGACCCTGATCGAACATTTCACCTACCGCGCCGAGGGCCATTCCACCTCGGACGACCCGACCAAATATCGCTCCGCCGAGGAGCGCTCCGCCTGGCCGCTGGGCGATCCGATCGCGCGGCTGAAGCAGCATCTCATCGCCATCGGCGCGTGGGACGAGGAACGCCATGCCGCGATGGACCGCGAGGTGGCGGAGGAGGTCAAGGCGGCGGGCAAGGAAGCCGAGAAACAGGGCGTGCTGGGCGACGGCCTGCACCAGCCCTTCACCACCATGTTCGAGGACGTGTTCGAGGAACTGCCCTGGCACCTCGAGGAGCAATCCCGCCAGATGGTGGAAGAGCGCAAGGCGGCGGGGATATGATGGCCTTCCAGCCCAATACACCGTTCGTCCTGAGCATAGTCGAAGGGCGTGCCCCAAGCGCGTGGCTCTCCCCGTGCTTCGACGCCGCTCAGCACGAACGGGTTCTCGGGGGGCGGGCGCGATGACCGACGACACCCCCACCAAGACCATGAACATGATCCAGGCGATCAATTCCGCGCTCGATATCTGCATGGAGCGCGACAAGGATATCGTCGTGCTGGGCGAGGACGTCGGCTATTTCGGCGGCGTCTTCAAGGCGACCGAGCATCTCCAGAAGAAACATGGCAAGACCCGCGTGTTCGATACGCCGATCACCGAATGCGGCATCATCGGCGTCGCGGTCGGCATGTGCACCTACGGCCTCAGGCCCGTGCCCGAAATCCAGTTCGCCGATTACATCTATCCCGCGCTCGACCAGCTCGTGTCGGAGGCGGCGCGGCTGCGCTACCGGTCGGCGGGGGAATATACCGCGCCGATGACGGTGCGCTCGCCCTTCGGCGGCGGCATCTTCGGCGGGCAGACGCACAGCCAGAGCCCCGAGGCGATCTTCACCCATGTAGCGGGCCTCAAGACGGTGATCCCGTCCAACCCCTATGACGCCAAGGGGCTCCTGATCGCCGCGATCGAGGACAATGATCCGGTGATCTTCTTCGAGCCCAAGCGCATCTACAACGGCCCGTTCGACGGCCATTACGGCAAGCCCGTCACCCCCTGGGCCAAGCATCCGTCGAGCGCCGTGCCCGAGGGCTATTACCGCATCCCGCTGGGCAAGGCCGCGACGGTACGCGAGGGCAATGACGTGACGATCCTGTGCTACGGCACGATGGTCCACGTCACCGCCGGCGTCGTCGCGGAAAGCGGGATCGACGCCGAGATCATCGACCTGCGCACGCTCGTGCCGCTCGATATCGAGGCGATCGAGGCGTCCGTGAAGAAGACCGGGCGCTGCGTGATCGTCCACGAGGCGACCCGCACCAGCGGCTTCGGCGCGGAGCTGTCGGCGCTGGTGCAGGAACGCTGCTTCCATTCGCTGGAGGCGCCGATCGAGCGCGTCACCGGCTGGGACACGCCTTACCCCCATTCGCTCGAATGGGCCTATTTCCCCGGCCCCGTGCGGCTGGGTCAGGCGCTCAAGCGCGTGATGGAGAGCTGAGATGGCGCGCATTTCCTTCAAGCTGCCGGACATCGGCGAAGGCATCGCCGAGGCCGAGATCGTGGCGTGGCACGTCAAGGTCGGCGATCGCATCGAGGAAGATGATCCACTGGCCGACATGATGACCGACAAGGCCACGGTCGAGATGACCTCGCCGGTGTCGGGCGTGGTCGTCGAACTGAACGGCGCGGTCGGCGACCAGGTCGCCATCGGATCGGTGCTGGCGGTGTTCGAGGCCGAGGGCGAGGCGGATGCGGAACCGACGGTGCAGGTGGCGCCGCCGGAAGCGGGGCAGGTGGCCTTGCCGGATCCCTTGCCCCAGCCGGTGGCCGAGCCCATTCCAGAACCGTTCATCCCGAGCGTAGTCGAGGGACCATCCCCGACCCCCGCGCCAGGTGCCTCGACTTCGCTCGGCACGAACGGTTCGGAGAAGGCTGGCGCGCCCGACCGCAAAGTCCTCGCCTCCCCCGCCGTGCGCGATCGCGCCAGGGCGCTTGGCGTGAACCTCGCGGACGTGAAGCCCGCGCAGGGTGATCGCGTCCGCCACGCCGATCTCGATGCCTTCCTGTCCTACAGCGACGGCTATCGCCCCGCCGGTGCTGCCCGCGCCGACGAGCAGATCAGGGTGATCGGCCTGCGCCGCCGCATCGCCGAGAACATGGCCGCCTCCAAGCGCCACATCCCGCACTTCACCTATGTCGACGAGATCGACGTGACCAAGCTGGAGGCGCTGCGCGAAGACCTCAACGCCACGCGCGGCGACAAGCCCAAGCTCACCATGCTGCCGCTGCTGATCGTCGCGATCGTGCGGGCGCTACCCGATTTCCCGATGCTCAACGCCCGCTACGATGACGAGGCGGGGGTGGTGACCCGCTTCGGCGCGATCCACCTGGGCCTCGCCACGCAGACCGATACCGGCCTGATGGTGCCGGTGATCCGCGACGCGCAGAGCCGCAACATCTGGCAGCTGGCGGGCGAAATCCGCCGCCTCGCCGAAGCCGCCCGCACCGGCAAGGCCAGGATCGAGGAACTGTCCGGCTCCACCCTCACGCTCACCTCGCTCGGCCCGCTCGGCGGCATCGCCACCACGCCGGTCATCAACCGGCCGGAAGTGGCGATCATCGGCCCGAACAAGATCGTCGAACGCCCGGTGTTCCGCGACGGGCAGGTGGTGGCCGCCAAGCTGATGAACCTCTCCATCTCGTGCGACCATCGCGTGGTGGACGGCTGGGATGCGGCGAGCTTCGTGCAGGCGGTGAAGCGGCTGGTCGAGACCCCCGCGCTGCTGTTCGTCGACTGATTTAAGCCCTTCCGTCCAACCCCTCTCCCATCAAGGGAGAGGGGTTGGACTTATTCCTCCTCCTTCCGCCGCTCCATCTCGATCAGCGTGCCCAGCCCCCGGCGCATCGCCGCGACATCCGCTTCGCCGATCCGCCCGGCCAGCGCCGCGTCGATTTCCTCCCGCACCCCCGCCTGCACCGCCGCCGCCGCCGCGCCACGCTCGGTGAGGGTGACGATCACCTGTCGGCGGTCGGCCGGATCGGGATCGCGGGCGAGATAGCCGCGCAGCACCAGCGTATCGACCAGCTGCCCCGCACCCTGCTTGGTGATGCCCAGATCGCGCACCAGCTGGCCGATCGGGATGCCGCCGTCGCCCAGCGCCAGCCCGCCGATCACGTAGAGGCCGTTGCCCGGAATATCGTCATAACCCTCCCGCGCCAGCGCCCGCCGCATCGCCGCGCCATAGGTGGTGCGGGCGTGGCGGAGCAGGGCGGGGAGGGTGACGCGATCGTACCAGCATTCGTCGGGCATCGGGAAATTTCCTTGATAGTCAATTATATTGACAGTCAATCTATGTGAGTGGCCATTTGATCGCAAGCGGCCACTTTCCCCATCCCGATCATCCTAAATTTTAACCCCTTCCGTCGTTAATCATCCCGACACGGCAAGGGGTTTCGGAATGTTCGCTGGTATTGGTTTGGTGATCCTGCTGCTGATGGTGTTCGGCGGCTTCGCGATCACCGGCGGCAGCCTCGGCCCCGTGCTGCACGCCATCCCGCACGAGATGCTCATCATCGGCGGCGCCGCGATCGGCGCTGTCGTGGCGGGCAATTCGATGAAGGAGATCAAGCAGCTGTTCGGCGGCTTCGCCAAGGTCTTCAAGGGCCCGAAGTACAAGAAGCAGGATTTCCTCGACGTGATCTTCCTGGTCTCGTCGCTGATGAAGATGCTGCGTACCGACGGCCCGGTCGCGCTGGAGCCGCATATCGAGGATCCGAACAGCTCGACCGTGATCGGCCAATATCCCAAGCTCCTGAAAGACAAGACCCTCATCCACCTCATCACCGACACGCTCAGGCTGGTGGTGATCTCGTCGGGCAATCTCGACGTGCATGCGGTGGAGGAGGTGATGGACCACAGCCTCAAGACCCACCACCACGACGACATCCGCCCGGCCGACATGATCCAGGGCTTGGCCGACGCGCTGCCCGCGCTCGGCATCGTCGCGGCCGTGCTGGGCGTGGTCAAGACGATGGGCTCGATCGATCAGCCGCCGTCCATCCTGGGCGAGATGATCGGTTCCGCGCTCGTCGGCACCTTCCTCGGCATTCTGCTGGCCTATGGCGTGATGGCGCCCTTCGCCCAGCGCGCCAAGCAGGTGATCGAAAGCGACGCGGCGATCTACGACGTGGTCAAGCAGATCATCATCGCCTCGCTCCACGGCCACCCGATCCCGCTGGTGATCGAGGCGGCGCGCGCCGGCATCACCCATTCGCTCCAGCCCGCCTTCGCCGACGTGTTCGACGGGATGCGCGGCCGGTGATCGCGCAGACCGCCCCGATCGTCCACCCGCGCCCGCTGACCCTGTCGGCCGAGGCGCGGACCCTGCTGGCCGACGACCATGCCGCCCCGCGCCTGTCGCTGCGGCTGAGCGGGCGCGGCCTGTTCGTACCCCTGAAGGGCTGAGACCATGGCCGCCGCACCGCCGAAGAAGGGCAAGAACGAGCCCGTCGCGCCGATCATCATCGTCAAGAAGATCATCGATGGCGGCCACGGCGGCCATCACGGTGGTGCGTGGAAGGTCGCCTATGCCGATTTCGTGACGGCGATGATGGCCTTCTTCCTGCTGCTGTGGATTCTCGGCGCCACGACCGAGAAGCAGCGCAAGGGCATCGCCGATTATTTCACGCCGACGCTGGTGGAGATGAAGCAGAAGAGCGCCGGCTCGTCCGGGCCATTCGGCGGCGATTCGATCATCAGCAAGGAGGATTACGCCCACAAATCCGCCCAGACTGGATCGCGCAGCCTGACCATCCCCAAGGATGCGACCGGCGGCGAGAAGGAAGGCGGGGCGGACGCCAAGCTGCGCGATCGCAAGCGTTTCCAGATCGCCAAGGCGAAGCTGGAGGAGATGCTGAAGAAGGATCCCGCGCTCAAGAACCTGCTGAAGAACGTGCGCTTCACCGAAACGCGCGAGGGGCTGCGCATCGACATCGTCGACGAGAGCGACTTCTCGATGTTCACGGTGGGCACCGATCGGCTGCTGCCCTCGGCCCGCGACCTGATGGGGCAGGTGGCCCATCTGATCCAGACGCTGCCCAACGGCCTCATCATCCGCGGCCATACCGATGCCCTGCCCTATGCGGGCGGGCGGACGGCGAACAACTGGACGCTCTCGGCCGCGCGCGCCGAGGCGACCCGGCGCGCGCTGGCGGAAAACGGCGTCTCGCCCGATCGCTTCGCCCGCATCGAGGGCGTGGCCGATCGCGAGCCCTATGTGCCGGCCGACCGCTACGACCCGCGCAACCGCCGCATGTCGATCACGCTCAGCTGGTCGAGCGTGGGGGACGAGGCGGTCGCCGGCGCGGGGCAGGATAATGCGCCGAAGGAGGGTGCGGAGGCCGTGCCTGCGCACCCGCACGGCTGACCCGAACCCCGCGATCCGCAATATCGGGAGTGCGACCCTGGCTGCGCGGCGATGCCCCCATCTGCCGCAGCGCCATCCCCCCTAGGCAACCCCCGACCACACGCTACATTGCCCCGCATGAGCGACTTCCCCTCGCTTGCCGGCCAGCTCCTGCTGGCGATGCCGGGCATCGGCGATCCCCGCTTCGATCATGCGGTGATCGCGATGTGCGCGCATGACGAGCAGGGCGCGCTCGGCATCGGCATCGGCGACACGCTGGAGGGCGTCGGCCTCCATGCGCTGATGCAGCAGCTCGATATCGATCCGGGCGCGGTGGCCGATGCGCCGGTGCATATCGGCGGGCCGGTGGAGATGCAGCGCGGCTTCGTGCTGCACAGCCTCGACTGGGCCGGTGAGGATACGCTTAAGGTGCAACCCACCTGGGGCCTCACCTCCACGCTCGACGTGCTGCGCGCGATCGCAGCGGGGGAGGGGCCGAGGGACTGGCTCGTGGCGCTCGGCTATGCCGGGTGGAGCGCCGGCCAGCTCGACGACGAAATGTGCCGCCACGGCTGGTTCTCGGCCCCCGCCAGCGAGGCTTTGCTGTTCCGCACCGGCCCGCGCCAGCGGTGGCGCGCGGCGTTCGAGGGGGTCGGAATCGATCCCGCCCTGCTCGCCGCCGGGGCGGGCACGGCCTGAGCCGGAACGCGACGTTGCATCCACGCAACGACTTGATCGCAAATGGTTTATTTTTACACAGCCACTTGACGGCAAGACTTTTTTAACCTCGATATACGATCTGTCGGTTGCGCCCGTGGGGGGCGTGCAACCGGCTGGGGGCTTCGAGTACTTATGCGCAAACTGTGGGGGGCGGCGTGCGTCGCCGCGGCGTTGGCGACCGCGCCGGTTCAGGCCGCGTGCTGGAACACGCAGGATGTGGCGGCGGCCCGCGTGCGCGATCTGCAGTCGATGCTGATGGTCGCCACCTTGCGCTGCCAGGCGGCCGGCATCGCCATCGCGGCGGACTACAATGGCTTCGTCGGCGCCAACAAGCAGGCGCTGCAGATGATGAACGACCTGCTCAAGCGCCACTTCTCCCGTGAAAAGGGCGTGCTTCAGGGCCAGAAGGAATATGATTCCTTCACCACCCGCCTCGCCAACACCTATGGCGCGGGCGGCACCTCCTCCTACGATTGCGAGACCTCCAGCCTTATCGCCCGCGACGCGCGGATGATGAACGGCAATGTCGATGGCCTCCTCCTGATCGCCGACCGCGCGGGCATCCGCACCGAGGTTCCCGGCGGCATGTGCGGCCCGATGGTGCTGGCGCAGGCGAGCGGCCCGCAGGAATAAGCCGACCCTCTACCAGCCAGCGAAGGGCGTCCCGACCAGGCCGGTCGGGGCGCCCTTCGCGTTTTCGGCGGGTGCGGTTGCCCGCTCTCCAGTGTGGCATGGCCCATGGCGGTGTGGAGTTGAAGTGCCTCCACCGACCTGTCATCCCCACCCGATGTCCGACCTCTACGAGCCAGAGTCCGACTTTCTGAAAGCCATCGTTGCCGAAGAGGTGCCGCTGTCCGGAAGTGAATGGGCAGAGGTGAATTTGTCTCGGCTCATCGCGATGACCGCTGACGGGGAAAAGGCCGATCGCGACTGGGCGACCTTCCTGCTCGCTCAGGAGGAATTGGACACGCAGGGCGTCAGAGATGCCCTGCTTCGGGCCGCGAGGGACGAAGATAATGTCGTCCGAGCGGAAGCTATCCTCGGGCTGGCGAGGCGTGACGTGCGTCTCGCTCTTCCACTCGTCCAGGCCGGATTGCGCGAGGATGTCGTTTCGATCCCCCTGCTGGAAGCCGCCGCGCTTTGCGCCCATCCGTCGCTTATCGCGGACCTGCGAGTGTGGGCGCAGCCTTCGGACGAATCCTATGTCGATGCGATCGCGGCGGAGGCTCTGGCGGCATGTGAGGCCGTGGCTACCGCCGATCCGTAAGACTCGCGCCACGCCGGCGCGAAGGACATAAAGATATCTTTATGTTTGCAATCCGATCGGACGGCGGCTAGGTCGCGGCCATGCGTTCGCCCCGAAAAGGCGGATGCCTCGACATCCAAGGAGACCATCGTGGCCACCGCCTTCAACGATTATGTCATCAGCGATATCGCGCTTGCCGATTTCGGCCGCGCCGAGATCCGCATCGCCGAGACCGAAATGCCCGGCCTGATGGCGCTGCGCGAGGAATTCGGCGCGTCGCAGCCGCTGAAGGGCGCGCGCATCACCGGTTCGCTGCACATGACGATCCAGACCGCCGTGCTGATCGAGACGCTGGTGGCGCTCGGCGCCGACGTGCGCTGGGCGACGTGCAACATCTATTCGACGCAGGATCATGCCGCCGCCGCCATCGCCGCCGCGGGCATCCCCGTGTTCGCGATCAAGGGCGAGAGCCTGGCCGATTATTGGGATTATGTCGGCGACATCTTCAACTGGGGCGCCGGCACCGACGGCACCACCGCCAACATCATCCTCGATGACGGCGGCGACGCGACGATGTTCGCGCTGTGGGGCGCCAAGCTCGAGGCCGGCGCCACGCTCGGCGAGCCCGAGAATGAGGAAGAGATCGAGTTCCAGCGCGCGCTGAAGGCGTTCATCGCAAAATATCCCGGCTACCTGACCGAGACGGTGAAGAACCTGCGCGGCGTGTCGGAAGAGACCACCACCGGCGTCCACCGCCTGTACGAGATCGCCAAGAAGGGCGAACTGCCCTTCCCCGCGATCAACGTGAACGACAGCGTCACTAAGTCGAAGTTCGACAACCTCTACGGCTGCAAGGAATCGCTGGTCGACGCGATTCGCCGCGCCACCGACGTGATGCTCGCCGGCAAGGTCGCCTGCGTCGCCGGCTTCGGTGACGTCGGCAAGGGCTCGGCCCAGTCGCTCCGCAACGGCGGCGCCCGCGTGATGGTGACCGAAGTCGATCCGATCTGCGCGCTTCAGGCCGCGATGGAGGGCTTCGAGGTCGTCACCATGGAAGAGGCCGTCACCCGCGCCGACATCTTCTGCACCGCGACCGGCAATGCCGACGTCATCACCGCCGAGCATATGGCGGCGATGAAGCCGATGAGCATCGTGTGCAACATCGGCCACTTCGACAGCGAGATCCAGATCGCCGCTCTGTCGAACTACAAGTGGACCGAAGTGAAGCCCGGCACCGACCTGGTCGAATTCCCGGACGGCAAGCAGATCATCGTGCTGGCCAAGGGCCGCCTGGTGAACCTCGGCTGCGCCACCGGCCACCCGAGCTTCGTGATGTCGGCCAGCTTCACCAACCAGACGCTGGCGCAGATCGAGCTGTTCACCAAGCCCGGCCACTACGCCAACGAAGTGTTCGTCCTGCCGAAGCACCTCGACGAGAAGGTCGCGGCGCTCCACCTCGAAAAGCTGGGCGTGAAGCTCACCAAGCTCAGCGAGAAGCAGGCGTCCTACATCGGCGTCAGCACCGAAGGGCCGTTCAAGCCGGATCACTACCGCTACTGAGCGAAGCCCGCCCGCTCTTGTGCTCCTGCGAAGGCAGGAGCCCAAAGGGGGCAGGCGCTACGCTTGGCAACTCTGGCCTCCTGCCTGCGCAGGAGCACGGATCGAAAAGAGGGGCCGTCGGTGCGAACCGGCGGCCCTTTCTGTGTCACCCGTCATTGCGAGCGAGGCGAAGCAATCCGGCGGCGGAACGTGGATTGCGTCGCTCCGCTCGCAATGAAGATTACCTCCTGTTGCCGCCCTGCCACGATCGCCGCACGTTCCGCCGCCGTATCATGGATCAAGGTTGGCGATCCTTAACCCTGTTGCGGTAGCGAAGGGCCACACGAGTCGGTCGGGGGATCGGAAGATGGTTGGTGCGGCGGTTTTCGCTTACGGGATGCTGGCGACGTTCGTTCACGCGTCGGCGGCGCGCAATCGCAAGCTGGGCATGAACCATTCGCCCACGCTGGAGGCGGCCGGCTGGACCCTGCTGTCGGGCTCGGCGGCGGGCGGTCTCCTCGCCATCGGCTATGGCGCCTGGATGGCGCTCAGCCCCACCTTCTGATCGATCCGGTCAGCCCGGCAGGCCGATCAGCGCGATCTGGCGGCCGTAGCCGGACTCGCTGCGGTGGGTTGCGCGGCGGAAGCTGAAGAAGCGGCTTTCGTTAGCATAGGTGTCGAGGCCGAGCGCCTCGACCCGGCCGATACCCGCGCCGGCCAGCCGCGCCGCGACATAGGCCTCGATATCGAACTGGTGGCGGCCGGGGCGCACGCCATCGGCGAAGAAGCGTTCGTTGGCGGGATCGTCCTCGGCGAAGCGGCGGAAGAAGCCGTCGTCCACCTCGTAGCTCGGCCGGGCGATGCACGGGCCGATCGCGGCGGCGATCCGCTCGCGCCGCGCGCCCAGCCCCTCCATCGTCGCGATCACCGCATCGGTCACGCCGCCGATCGCGCCCTTCCACCCGGCATGGGCCGCGCCGACCACGCCCGCCTCCGCATCCGCCAGCAGCACCGGCACGCAATCGGCGGTGAGGATGCCGATGAGCAGGTCGGGCCGGTCGGTCGCCAGCGCGTCGGCGTGGGGGCGGGCGTCGTCCGCGCCGGGTGTGGCGACCACGGCGATCGCGGAATGGACCTGATGCAACGTCACGAGCGTCGCGCCGGGCTTCACCGCCGCGACGGCGCGCCGGCGGTTCTCGGCGATGGCGTCGCGATCGTCATCCGATCCCAGCCCGACGTTGAGCCCGGCATGGATGCCGGTCGAAACGCCGCCCTCGCGGCCGAGGAAGCCGTGAGGCAGGGGGGCGAGGGCGGTGGCGCGGATCGGCTGGATCATGCGCTCGTCCTAGTCGGTGGGCGCGTCGGCGGAAAGGATAGTCCGTGGCTCATCCGATCGGCCTTGCCAGCACGACATCATCGTAATCGCGATCACCCACGCGGAAAGTACGTTCGGCGATCTGGACGAAGCCGCTATGCAGGTAGAAGGCCCGCGCCCGGACGTTTCCGGCGTACACGCCCAGCAGCAACCGCTGCCGCCCCTGCGCGGCCGCATGATCCACCGCCTGCCGCATCAGCGCGCCACCGACCCCGCCGCCGTGAAAGCGTGACAGGATGTAGATGCGCTTCAGCTCGATATCGCTGCCATCGGGCGCCGCGCCGGGCAGGTCGGGTTCGCCCACCAGCGCGAAGCCGATCGGCGCCCGCCCGGCGCGCGTCTCGACCAGCCACGCCGCACCACCCTCGTCGAGCGCCTCCCGATAGGCCGCCGCGCTATGCCGGCGCTGGCAATGGGCCACGATCGCATCGCCATCGAGGATGCCCGCGAACGTCTCGAGAAAGGTCGCGGCGCCGATCAGCGCCAGCCGGTCGACGTCCGCATGGGAGGCTGGGCGGATGATCCAATCCGATTCGTCCGCCATACCTGCGCCACCCTCAGCCGTTGACGATGGTGCCGCCGTTCGGATGCAGCACCTGCCCCGACATATAGCTCGAATCCGCGCAGGCGAGGAACAGGAAGGCGGGCGCCACCTCGTTGGGCTGGCCGGGGCGGCCCATCGGGGTCGTCTCGCCGAAGCCTTCCAGTTTCTCCGGGCTGGCCCCGCCCGAGGGGTTGAGCGGCGTCCAGATCGGCCCCGGCGCCACGGCGTTCACCCGGATGCCATGCTCGACGAGATTTTCGGAGAGCGAGCGGGTGAAGGCGGTGATGGCGCCCTTGGTGCTGGAATAGTCGAGCAGCTCCTTCGAGCCCTGATACATGGTCACGCTGGTGCAGTTCACGATCGCCGCGCCCGATTTCAGATGCGGCCGCGCCGCCTGCGTCAGGAAGAACATGCCGAAGATGTTGGTCTGGAAGGTGCGGCGAAGCTGATCCTCGGTTATATCGACGATATCCTTGTCGGGATGCTGCTCGCCGGCGTTGTTGACGAGGATGTCGAGCCGGCCGAACGCGCCGATCACCTGCTCGACGGCCGCGTCGCACCAATCCTTGTCGCCGACATCGCCCGCGATCGCGATGGCCAACCGGCCTTCGCTCTCGACGATCTCGACGGTCTTCGCGGCATCCTCATGTTCGCAGAGATACAGCACCGCGACATCGGCACCCTCGCGCGCATAGAGTGCGGCCACCGCCCGCCCGATCCCGCTGTCAGCCCCGGTCACGATCGCGACCTTGCCGGCGAGTCGCCCCGAACCCGGATAGCGCGGCGCCCAATCCGGCTTGGGCTCTAGCGTGGCTTCGGATCCGGGTAGCCCGTCCTGATGGATCATGGGATCGATATCGGCCATCCTGCTACGCTCCTCGACAGTTCGGGGAGCATAACGGGCGGGGCGGGCGAAGGTTCGCGGGTGCCCCGGTCGGTCAGACCCGCTCGACGGCGAGCGCCAACCCCATGCCGACGCCGATGCACAAGGTCGTCAGACCGCGCCTGCCGCCCGATTTCTCGAGCTGATGCACCAAGGTCATCGCGATCCGCGCGCCGGACATGCCGAGGGGGTGGCCGAGCGCGATCGCGCCGCCGTTGGCGTTGACGTGCGCGGCATCGTCGGGGAGGCCCAGCGCGCGCAGCGAGGCGAGCGACTGGCTGGCGAAGGCCTCGTTGAGTTCGATCGCGTCGAAATCGCCGATGGTAAGGCCGAGGCGCGCCATCAGTTTCTGGCTGGCCGGCACCGGGCCGATGCCCATCACGCGCGGCTCGACGCCGGCCGAGGCGAGACCGAGGATGCGGGCGCGCGGGGTCAGCCCATGCGCCTTCACCGCCGCCTCGCTGGCGACGATCATCGCCGCCGCGCCATCGTTGATACCCGAGGCGTTGCCTGCCGTGACGGTGCCGTCCGGGCCGAACAGCGGCTTCAGCTTGGCCAGCGTCTCGATCGTGGTGTCGGCGCGGGGATGTTCGTCGACCGACACCTCCACCGTCTCGCCCTTCTTCCGGCCGGGCACGCTGACGGCGACGATCTCCTCGGCGTGGAAGCCGCTCTGCTGCGCAGCGATGGCGCGCTGCTGGCTGCGGACGGCGAAGGCATCCTGGTCGGCGCGGCTGATGCCATGATCCTGCGCGACATTCTCGCCGGTGCGGGGCATCGTCTCGGTGCCGTAGAGGGCGTCGAGCGCGGGGTTGACGAAGCGCCAGCCCATCGTCGTGTCCTCGATCTTCTGGTTGCGGCCGAACGGCGCGTCGGCCTTGCCCATCACGAAGGGCGCGCGCGTCATGCTCTCGACCCCGCCGGCGATGGCGAGCGCCATCTCGTCGGCCTTGATCGCCCGCGCCGCCGCGCCGACCGCTTCCAGCCCCGACGCGCACAGCCGGTTGAGCGTCACCCCCGGCACGACATGCGGCACGCCCGCCAGCAGCAGGCTCATCCGCGCGACGTTGCGATTGTCCTCGCCCGACTGGTTGGCGCAACCGTAGAACACCTCCTCGATCGCCGAGGGATCGAGCGACGGATTGCGCGCCAGCAGCGCCCGCATGGGCAAGGCGCCGAGATCGTCGGCGCGGACCTTGGCGAGGATGCCGCCGTAGCGGCCGACGGGGGTGCGGATCGCATCGCAGATGAAGGCTTCGCTCATGGGTATATCCTCTCTCGTTCGGGCGATCAGGCGGCTTGCAGGGCGTTCGGCGCGTCGAGCGGCACGCCGGTCAGCCGGCGGAGTTCGTCGAGGCTGAGGCCATCGACCATCTCGACGACGCTGGCGCCCTCTGGCCCGACATCGAACACCGCCATATCGGTATAGACACGGCTCACGCAGCCGAGGCCGGTAAGCGGATAGGTGCAGGCCTCGACCAGCTTGCTCTCGCCCTGCTTGGTCAGCAGGTCCATCATCACGAAGGTCTGCTTGGCGCCGATGGCGAGGTCCATCGCCCCGCCCACCGCCGGGATCGCGCCCGGCTCGCCGGTGTGCCAGTTCGCCAGATCGCCCGTCACCGATACCTGGAAGGCGCCCAGCACGCAGATGTCGAGATGCCCGCCGCGCATCATCGCGAAGCTGTCGGCATGGTGGAAGAAACAGCCGCCCGCCAGCAGGGTCACCGCCTGCTTGCCGGCGTTGATGAGTTCCCAATCCTCCTCGCCGGCGGCCGGGGCCGGCCCCATGCCGAGCAGGCCGTTCTCGCTCTGGAGGAACACTTCGCGATCGACGGGCAGGTAATTGGCCACCTTGGTCGGCAGGCCGATGCCGAGGTTCACATAGGCGCCCTCGGGAATGTCGCGGGCGACGCGGGCGGCCATCTGGTCGCGGTTCAGGCGGTTCATCGGGCTTCCTCCGGGGTCAGGCGGCGAGGGCGGCGGGCGGAGCGGGGGCGATCTCGACGACGCGCTGGACGAAGATACCGGGGGTCACCACCCCCTCCGGGTCCAGCTCGCCGAGCGGCACGATGCCGCTCACCTGCGCGATCGTCGTCCTGGCCGCCATTGCCATGATCGGGCCGAAATTGCGCGCGGTCTTGCGGAAGGTGAGATTGCCCCAGCGATCGCCGCGATGCGCCTTGATGAGCGCGAAATCGGCGTGGATCGGCTCTTCCAGCACATAATGTTTGCCGCCGAATTCGCGGACTTCCTTGCCCGCCGCCAGCAGCGTGCCGTAGCCGGTCGGCGTGAAGATCGCGCCGAGGCCGGCACCCGCCGCCTGGATGCGCGCCGCCAGATTGCCCTGCGGCACCAGTTCCAGCTCGATCCGGCCGGCGCGATAGGCGGCGTCGAAATGGTGTGAGTCCGCCTGGCGCGGGAAGGAACAGATGATCTTGCGCACCCGGCCCTCGCGGATCAGCGCGGCGACGCCCTGTTCGCCGTTGCCGGCATTGTTGTTGATGATCGTCAGGTTGCCGACGCCGCGGGTGATGAGCGCGTCGATCAGCTGATCGGGCATCCCGGCCGTGCCGAAACCGCCGATCATCACCGCCGCCCCCTCGAAGATATCCGCGACCGCCGCCTCCGCACTGGCCACCGCCTTGTCGATCATCCTGCTCCCCCTCACGTTCCGGGCGTGTCGGGCGATCAAATTCTCCAGCGCCGATCTTGCGTCAATCGATAAACGGCATATTGTCCGATAATCGTTTGATGGAGTAGGCCCCGTGCAGGATCTCGCGCTGCTGGATGCCAATGGCGACCCGGATTTCATGACCTCGCTGGCGCGCGGGTTGGCGGTGCTGCGCTGCTTTTCGGATGAGCGGCGCCCGATGACGATCGCGCAGGCGAGCAGGCTCACGGGGCTCAGCCGCCCGGCGGTGAAACGCTGCCTGCACACGCTCGTAAGGCTCGGCTATGCCGCGCAGGAGGGGGTGCATTATGCGCTGCGCCCCAAGGTGCTGTCGCTCGGCTACGCCTATCTGTCGTCGAGCACGCTCGCGATGCGCGCCCAGCCGCTGCTCGATGAGCTGCGCGACGAACTGCACGAATCCTGCTCGCTCGGCGTGATCGAGGAGGACGAGGTCTATTATGTCGCCCGCGCGGAGGTTTCGCGCATCATGTCGATCGCATTGCGCGCCGGCAGCCGCCTCCCACTCTACTGCACCTCGATGGGCCGCACCCTGCTGGCCGGCCAGCCGCGCGCCACGCAGGAAGCCTATCTGCGCCGCACCGATCTCAAGCCGCTGACGGCGAATACGGAGACCGATCCTGCGATGCTTCTCGGCGTGCTTCGTCATGTCGCGGACGAAGGCTATGCGATCATCGACCAGGAACTCGAACTGGGCCTGCGATCGATTGCCGTGCCTGTTTTGGGGCGGGATGGCGTCATGGCGGCGGTGAATGTCGGCACGCAATCCGCCAGCGTCAGCCTGGCCGAGCTGCGATCGCGGTTCCTGCCGCCCCTTCGCCGGGTAGCACGCGAGCTGGCCGCAGGAGGATTGCACAACCCCTGATCAAAGCGCAGGCGTCTGTCAGGGCGCCTTCGTCATTCGGCGAGCCAGGACAGCAAAAGGGCGGCGGTCTCCTCCGGCAGTTCGACGGCCGGCATATGGCCGCAATCCCGGAAGATGTGCAGGCGGGCGTTGGGGATCGAAGCGGCCATTTCCTCGGCGTCGGCCGGGGGCGTAACGCGATCGCCGTCACCCACCGCCACCAGCGTCGGCACGCGGATCGCGCGGAGGTGGGGGCGGGAATCGATGCGGTTGAGGATGGCGGTCTGCTGGCGGACATAGGCGCGCTTGCCGACCCGCGCCGCCATCGCCCGCAGCGTGTCGGCGACGGGGCCGGTGGTCCGGTCGGGATGGACCAGCGTCTCGAGCAGCGCGCGGGTGATGCCGACGAACCGGCCGCGGGCGAGGGACGCGAGCCCCTGCCGCCGGGTGGCCGCGCGGGCCGCCGTATCGGGTCGCGCGCTCGTGTCGATCAGGGCCAGTCGCGTGACCCGCCCGGGTGCCTGCCGCATGATCTCCAGGGCGACATAGCCGCCCATCGAGAGCGCGACGAGCGCGAAGCGCGGCGGCGCCGAGGCGAGAACCCGCCGCGCCATGGCGGCGATGCTGTCGTCGAGCGTGAGATCGGCGACGAAGGGGGCGACATGATCGGCCAGCGCGTCGATCTGGTGCCGCCAGAGGGCACCGTCGCACAGCAGGCCGGGCAGGAACACCGTCGGCAGGAGGTCGGTGCGCTCGTCCGAGCCGGTCAACCCGCTATCGTAAGCGGTAAAACCGGCCTCGTCGGTCGGCTCCCCGATCTCCGGCCAACCAAAAGCATCAAGATCATCGAACATGGCAACGCCTCCGCCGTCCGTAGATGGTGGACGAAGCGGCATCTGTCTAATATCTGGAAAAGGCGATCTTGATAGCTTTTGGAGATATCTATGGAGTTGCGCCACATCCGCTATTTCCTCGCGGTGGCCGAGGCGCGCAACTTCACCCGCGCGGCGCAGCGGCTGGGGATCGGCCAGCCACCGCTCAGCCAGCAGATCCGCGATCTGGAGGATGAGATCGGCGTCCGGCTGTTCCACCGTATCCCGCAGGGCGCCGAACTGACCGAGGCGGGGCATGCCTTCCTGGCCGGCGTCCGCACGCTGCCCGATCAGGTGCAGGCGGCGGTGCATGGCGCGCAGCGGGCAGGGCGGGGGGAGACCGGGGCGTTGCGGGTCGGCTTCACCGGATCGGCGGCCTTCAATCCGGTCGTGCCCGGCATCATCCGGGCCTATCGCCGGGCCTATCCCGATGTCGAACTCTCGTTGCAGGAGGGCAATTCGCTCGATCTCGTCACGGCCCTGCGGGACGATCTGCTCGACGCGGCCTTCCTCCGCCCGGAATCGGTCGAGATCGAAGGGCTGCAACTGCGCGAGCTGGACGACGAAGCGATGGTCGTGGCGCTGCCCTCCGCGCATCGGCTGGCGGGCGCTGCTTCGGTGCGGCTGGCCGACCTCGCGACCGAGGCCTTCGTGCTCACCCCGCGAAACCTGGGGCCGACCTTGTTCGACGCCGCCGTCACCGCCTGTCGCGAAGTGGGGTTCGAGCCGCAGTTGGGGCAATCCGCCCCGCAGATTGCATCGGTCCTCGCGCTCGTCGCGGCCGAACTGGGCGTGTCTCTGGTGCCGGCCTCGATGCGGAAGGCGGCGATCCAGGGGGTGACCTATTGCGATCTGGCCGATGTCCGGCGGAGCGTGCGCATCGCGATCGCCTGCCGCCGGACCGACCTGTCGCCGGCCGTCCGCCATTTCTATGCCGAGGCGAGGGCGCAGGCACCCTCACCGGCAGTGCGGGCCGGCTGAGCCCTCTCATTTCTCCTTTACGGTCAGCACCTTGCCCCGGTAAGCCTTCGGATCGACCTTAGCGATCGTCTGCACCTTGCGGCCTTTCGCGCTCATGAAGGTCACCTCCACCTTGACCGGCGCCATGCTGGTCAGGCCGAAGACCAGCGGGCCGGTGCTCTGGCTGTTGTATCCCCCGCCCGTCGATACCTGCCGGGTGGCGACGATCTTGCCGGCCGTGTCGAACAGGCGGACTTCCGCGCCGAACCTGTTGATGATGCCCTTGGCGTCGGTCACCTGAATGGCGAGGCTGCGCTTGCCGGCGGCGGGCAGGGTGTTGCGGAACAGCGGGTGGCCGCCGGTCGGGCCGTAATTGTCGGTAACGGACAGGTCGAGCCCGCCATCCTTGTCGTAATCGACCCACTGGACGCCATGGTCGGCGACGTCGATCAGGGTTCCGGCGGCGACGTTCACGAAGCCCCTGGCCCCCTCATTGTGGAACAGGGCATCCTTCGGCACCTGCTGGTCGCGCGGGCCGACATAGGAGGTGACGAACAGGTCGAGCAGCCCGTCATTGTCATAATCGCCCCAGGCGGCGCCGACGGCGTGGTTTTCGGTATCGACGCCCAACTGTTTGGCGACATCGGTGAAGGTGCCGTCGCCATTGTTGTGCCACAGCTTGTTGCGGCCGTAATTGGGCTCGAAGATGTCGAGATTGCCGTCGTTGTCGTAATCGCCGACCGCGCAGCCGACGCCGCCCTCGTCCTTGGCGCGGCCGGGGCTGTCCATGCCGAGGGCGGGCGCCACATCGACGAAGGTGGCGCCGTCGTTGCGGAAGAAGGAATCGGTGGCGCCGGACTGGTTGGCGAGGAAGAGATCGAGGTCGCCATCCTTGTCATAATCCAGCCAGCAGGCGCCGACGGTGGATTTGAACACGTTGAGCGGGCTGCCCGCCATCACCTCGACGAAGCTGCCGCCGTCGTTGCGGAACAGGCGGTTCTTGCCGATACGGTCGGTGACGAACAGGTCGAGATCGCCGTCATTGTCGTAATCGAGCCAGCTCGACTGGCGCGACGAACGGCCCGAGAAGCTGAGGCCGATCTTCGCGGCGACTTCGGTGAAGCCCTTGCCCTTGTCGTTGTGATAGACGCGGGTCGGGTTCTTGGGGTCGTTCGGCCCGGCGAGCAGGTCCACCCAGCCGTCGCCGTCATAATCGCCCCAGCTCAGGCCGCGCACCTCGAAACCGCCCTTTTGCGGCAGGCCCATCGCCGTCCCGACACTGACGAACTTGCCCTTGTCGTTGCGATAGAGGCGGACCTCGCCGGTCTTGAGCGAGACGGCGAGGTCGAGATCGCCGTCGTTATCGAAATCGGCCCAGGCGTTCGATATGGAATTGCCGCCGGGAACCACGGCGAAATCGGCGGGCTGGATCGCCTCGAACGGCAGCGGCGCGGGCGTCTGGGCGAGGCCCGGCGTCGCCATGCAGGCGGACAGCAGCAGCGAAGCGAGAAGGCGACGGGTCGAATGCATGTCAGTCTCTCCTGAAGGCGAGGGGATCGAGGGCCGTCACGCGTCCGGCATCCGGTTGTGCGTGCGTGTGTCGGGCAGGCGCAGATAGACGATCAGCGAGAGGCCGATCATCGCGGTGACATACCAGTAGAAGCCGCGCTCCATGTCGGCCTGCTTCAGCCACAGCGCGCCATATTCGGCGGTGCCGCCGAACAGCGTGTTGGCGAGCGCGTACGGCAAAGCGACGCCGAGGGTGCGGATATGCGCCGGAAACAGCTCCGCCTTCACCACGGCGTTGATCGATGTGTAGCCAGTGACGATCACCAGCCCGCCCAGCACGAGCAGGAAGGCGGTGAAGGAGGAGGTGACCGTCTCCAGCCGGGTGAAGATCAGGGTTGTGAACAGCACGCCGCCGACGCCGAAAGCCACCAGCAGCGGCTTGCGGCCGATCCGATCGGACAAGGCCCCCGCGACCGGCTGGAGCAGCATGTAGATGAACAGCGCCGAGGCCATGATCGCGGTCGCGGTCTGGCGGCCGAAGCCCGCGCTGTTGACCAGGAATTTCTGCATGTAGGTGCTGTAGGCGTAGAAGGCGAGCGTGCCGCCAGCGGTGAGCGCCATCACGATCAGCACCTCGCGCGGATGATCGCGGAAGAGCGTCCAGCCGGCCGACTTGGGCTTGTCGCCCTCGGCCTGCACGTCCTGAAAGGCGTCGGTCTCGCGCAGGCCGCGCCGCAGGTAGAAAACGGTGATGGCCATCACGCCGCCGACCGCGAAGGGGATGCGCCAGCCCCATTGCTCCAGCTGCGGCTCGCTCAGGAAGCGTTGCAGGATCAGGAGGACGCACAGCGCCAGAAGCTGCCCGGCGATCAGCGTGACATATTGGAAGCTGGAGAAGAAACCCCGGCGCTTGTGATGCGCCATTTCCGACAGATAGGTGGCGCTGGCGCCATATTCGCCGCCGACGCTGAGCCCTTGCAGCAGGCGCGCGAACAGCAGCAGCAGCGGCGCCGCCACCCCGATCGTGGCATAGCCGGGGATGACCGCGACCATCATCGATCCGCCGCCCATCAGCATCACCGAAAGCGTGAGCCCCGCCTTGCGGCCCTTGCGATCGGCGTACATCCCCATCAGCCACGCGCCGAGCGGGCGCATGAGGAAGCCGACCGCGAAGATCGCGGCGGCGTTCAGCAGCTGCGCGGTGCTGTCGTCGCTGGGGAAGAAGACCGGCGCGAAATAGAGGGTGAAGGCCGAATAGACGTACCAGTCATACCATTCGACCAGGTTGCCGAGCGACCCGCCGAAGATCGACCATAATTTGCTCTTCTGGTGCGATGACGCCGGCTCCGCATGCTGATCGGGCAGGATGGATGCGGCGGCGAAAGGGCGGTTCATGGCTGTCAAAACGGACAGCGCGCCCCGCTCTGCTACTCGCGCGCGGTGGCCGGCACCAATATGATCGAATTATCATGGCCTTCGATCGCGCGGATGCCGAAGCCCACCTCCAGCGCATTGACGAAATCGGCGGATTTCTGCGCGCGGAAGGTGCCGCCGATGCGCAGCGACGCCAGTTGCGGATCGCCGATGACGAGCGGGCTCGCACGGTAGCGGTTGAACTCCTCGACCGCCTGGGCGAGCGTGTCGCCGTCGAATTCGATCAGCCCGTTCTGCCACGCCATGCGCTGCTTGACCGAGGCCGGCGCCAGAGGCGTGACCGCGACGGTGCCGCTGCGGATCGCCGCGCCCGTGCCCGCGCCGACGCGGCTGGAGCGCGAGGCGCCGTCCTGCACCGCGACCATGCCCTCGATCACGGTCAGTTCGGTCAGGTCGGATCGGAGACGCACGTTGAAGGCGGTGCCGACCGCGCGGACCGTGGCGCTGCCGGCGGTGACGAGGAAGGGGCGGGCCGTGTCATGCGCGACATCGAAGCGCGCCTCGCCCTTGAGCAGCTGGATGCGCCGCGCATCGTCGCGCAGCGCCACTTCGACCGACGTGTCGGTGTTGAGGTGGAGGATCGAGCCGTCGGCGAGCCGGACCTCGCGCTCCTCGCCCAGTGCGGTGCGATAGCGATCGACCGAGCCCTGCAACTGGATTGTCACGGTGGCGATCACGCCCACCATCGTGGCGGCGATCAGCCCGATCACGCCACGCCGGCCGATCCGCCCGCTGATCCAGCCGGCGGCGGTGCCGGTTTCAACCAGCGGAACCGCCATGGCCGGGCGTAGATCGGGATGGCCTTCGCGCAGCCGCTCGGTCAGTTCCCAGCTGGCCTCGGCCTTGGCGAAGGCGAAGCCGTGCGCGGGATCCTCGCCGGCCCAGGCCAGCGCTTCGTCCCAATCCTGCTCGCTGTCCGTCGAGCGCGCCTTAAGAAAGCGTCGAGCGGCCTCCAGCTCGAGCGCTTCCCGTTCCTCCGCGCTTCGGTAGCGACCAACCAAACCCGAAATCCTCATATTGGCCGATGGCCTGCATGATCTTTGCAGCAGCGCGCGTCAGATGCTTGTCGACCGTAGAAACGGACAAGCCCATCTCCTCTGCTATCTCGCCGATCGATCTATCGTACACGCGACGCAAAATGAAGGCGCGGCGGCATTGTTGCGGCAGCGTATCGACGATCGCCTGAAGGTGACGAAGCTCGTCGCGGGCCTGGAGCGTCGCCTCGGCCGAATGATCGGCGTGGAGAAGATCGAGATCGGACAGCACCTCGAAGGAGACGATCTTGTTGCGGCGGGCTTCGTCGATCAGCAGGTTGCGGGCGATCTGGAACAGATAGGCGCGGCCGGTGGTGGTCTTTCCGATCTCGCCGTTGGCGAAGGCCCGCGTCATCGTCTCGGCGACGACATCGTCGACATCGGCGCCTTGTGGAAGGATTCGGCGCAGGCGCGCCCGGAGCGCGCCCTCGTGGGGCAATATCGCCGCCTTGAACCAATCAAGCCGTTCTCTGACAGACTCTACCACAACGCCCCCGCTGATCGTCCCCGCCTCTCCCTCGATCCGATTATGACAGGGAGGTGACCACGAACGACGGCGTTGTGCAACGCAAAATAACGCAAAATGATGGGCTGGCCGTGAATCCCGCCATTATGAAACAAAATCGTCACGCCTGTTAGCAGATTGCGAAGCGCCCTCCGTTTCAGGTCAGCGAACGGGGATCAGGTCTCTCGGGGGGTTTTAGATATGATCAGGGCGACATCTCGCGCCATGCTGCGCGCCACCACCACCTTGGCGCTGGCCGCGCCGCTTGCGGCGATGGTCCATGCCGCGCCGGCCTTGGCGGCGGACGACAGCAGCGTCGATTTCCGTATTCCCGCGCAGTCGGTGCAGAGCGCGCTGTCGCTGTTCGCCAAGCAGTCGGGCATCCAGATACTGTTCCCCTACGAGCAGGTGGCGGGGCTGCGCACGCAGTCGGTCAACGGCCGGATGGCGCCGGAAGTCGCGCTGTCGCGGCTGATCGAGGGAACGGGGCTCCGCATCAACCGCACGGGCGGCGACGTGATCGCGCTCTCGCTGGCGGGGCGGGCGCCGAACGGTGCCAAGCCCATCCAGATGGCCAGCCTTTCGGTGAGCGTGCCGGCCGCGATGCAGATGGCGATGCAGTCCACCGCCGCGCTGGCGGCAACCGCCGATCAGCCGGTCGCCACCACCGATTCGGACGACGGCGACGCGATCGTCGTCACCGGATCGCGCGGCGTGCAGCGCACAGTCACCGACAGCCCCACGCCGATCGACGTGATCTCCGGCGCCGATCTGGAGCGCACCGGCAAGGCGGGCGTGTTCCAGGCGCTCAACACCCTGGTGCCGTCGTTCAATCTGCCGGTACGCGCCGGCGGCGCCACCTCGACGGTGATCGCCACGGGTGGCCTGCGCGGCCTCAACCCCGATCAGGCGCTGATCCTGGTCAACGGCAAGCGTCGCCACAAGACGTCGCTCATCAACGCCGTCTCGACGCTCTACAACGGCTCGGTGCCGTCCGATCTGGACATGATCCCCACCTCGGCGGTGGATCATATCGAGGTGCTGCGCGACGGCGCCGCCGCGCAATATGGCTCCGACGCGATCGCGGGCGTCATCAACATCATCCTGAAGAGCGCGTCGCACGGCGGCTCGATGAACTTCACCGCCGGCCAGAATTTCGATCGGTCGGATGGCGAACTGTACCAGGCCGACGCCAATTTCGGCACGAAGATCGGCGAGAGCGGCTTCGCGAACGTCTCGGTCAATCTCAAGAAGCAGGAGATGTCGAACCGCGCTCTGCCGCTGGCGCCCTGCACGATCACCGCGACGACGACGTGCCTCTATAATCTCGTCAACGGCGCGCTCGACCCGCGCGACGCGGCGCAGGTCGGCACCGATCGCATCGTCACGATCAGCTATGGCGTGATGCCGTCGCGCAGCATCAACACCGCGCTCAACGCCGGCTACGATCTGGGCAATGTCCAGCTCTACGCCTTCGGCACCTTCAGCCAGCGCCGGTCGGACCTTTGGTACAGCTACCGCTATCCCAAGGACATCAACAACGTCATCGGCATCTATCCGAACGGCTATCGCCCGCACGTGATGATCGACGAGCAGGATTTCGAGTTCGCCGGCGGCGCCAAGGGCGAGATCGTGGGCTGGAACTGGGATCTGTCGACCACCTACGGCAGCAACCGCGCCCGCCAGTCCTCCACCGGCACCGTCAACCCGACGCTCGGCATCACCAGCCCGACCGATTTCTACATCGGCACGCTCAAATCGACCGAGCTGATCACCTCGCTCGACATCACGCGCGGTTACGAGCTGGGCGGCGGCAACCTTCAGATATCGGCCGGCGCGCAGCATCGCCGCGAAACCTATCAGACGTTCGCGGGCGATCCTTCGAGCTATGCGGTCGGCAGCTTCATCGTCACCGGCCAGACCCCCGGCGCGCAAAGCTCGGCCGGCTTCCAGCCCAGCGACGCCAAGTTCATGGCCCGCCACAATTATTCGGTCTATGCCGATGTCGCTTGGGATCCGAGCAAGGATCTGACGATCGGCGGCGCGGCGCGGTTCGAACATTATGACGACGGCAGCGGCAACACGCTGATCGGCAAGCTCAACGCCCGCTATGCGCCCACCTCTTGGGTCGCGGTGCGCGGCGCGGTGAATACCGGCTTCCGCGCCCCGGCCGTCGCCCAGCAGATCTATACGCAGACGACCAACCAGTTCCGTACGGTCAACGGCGTGCCGAACGTGCTGCTCCAGATCAAGACCCTGGCGGTCAACGATCCGGCGGCGGTCGCTCTGGGTGCCACCCCGCTCAAGCCGGAAAAGTCGTTCAACATCTCGGGCGGCGTGGTGCTGACCCCGCTCCACAATTTCAACCTGACGATCGACGCCTATCAGATCAACGTGGATGATCGCATCACGATCACCAGCACGCTGACCGGCACGGTGATTTCCAACATCCTGATCGCAAACGGAATCCCGGCGGCGCAGGCGAACACGCTGACCGCGCAATATTACACCAACGCGATCGACACCCGCACGCGCGGCATCGACATTGTCGCCTCCTACAAGCATCGCCTGTTCGACACGGTCGCGATGCAGTGGAACCTGGGCTACAATTACAACAAGACCAAGATCACCAGCATCATCCCCAATCCGTCGCAGCTGTCGGCGATCAATTTCGAGCTGTTCGATCGCTCGCGCCGCAGCAACATGACGGACAATCTGCCCAAGACGAAGCTGTCGATCAGCAACTTCGCGACCCTGGGCGATTTCAGCCTGTCCTCGCGCGTCACGCGGTTCGGCACCTTCAAGTCGCTCGGCAACGGCGTCGTCGCCAACGGCGTGACGACCTACCCGAACGACCGCAGCTACGGCCCGAAGTGGATCACGGACCTGGAAGTCAGCTGGCAGATCTCGAAGATGATCAACATCGCGGTGGGCTCCAACAACATCTTCAACGTCTATCCCGCCAAGAACCGGCCGACCGACGTGAGCGCCACGCTGGGGCAGGGCCTGTACGCGGGCACCTCGCCGACGGGCTTCACCGGCGGCTTCTATTACGCGCGCGTCGGACTGGATTTCTAAGGCAGCTCGGAATGGGCGCGGCGCCGGGCGGCGCCGCGCCATCGTGGCATTAACAGGAGGCGAGTATGCGCCGGACGATGACAGCAATGGCGGCCCTGGTCGCATCGGGCGCGATGGCGATCGCGATCGCGGCCCCCGCCGCAAAATCGGGCGGCGGCGAGATTTTGTGGGACAGCTTCGGCGTGCCGCACATCTACGCCAAGACCGAGGACGGCGCCTTCCATGGCTTCGGCTACGCCCAGGCGCAAAGCCACGGCAACCTCCTGCTGCATCTCTATGGGGAATCGCGCGCGAAGGCGGCCGAATATTGGGGCGAGAAATTCGCCGATCAGGACAAGTGGCTGATCGCCAACGACGTGCCCGAGCGATCGAAGCTCTGGTTCCAGCAGCAGACGCCGCAGATGCGCAAGGATCTCGACGCCTTCGCCGCCGGCATCAACGCCTACGCCGCCGCGCATCGCGACACGCTCGATCCTTCCGTGTTGCAGGTGCTGCCGATCACCGGGCTCGACGTGATGGCCCACGCCCACCGGCTGATGAACTATGTCTACATCGCCTCCGACCGCAAGGTTCTGGCCGATCCCGCCGCCAACGAGGCCGGCGGATCGAACGCCTGGGCGGTGGCGCCGTCGCGCTCGGCCAGCGGCAAGGCAATGCTGCTCGCCAATCCGCACCTTCCCTGGGCGCCGAGCCAGCTGACCTATTACGAGGCGCAGGTCACGGCCCCCGGCATGAGCATCTATGGCGCGACGCAGGTCGGACTGCCGGTGCTACGCTTCGGCTTCAACAATGATCTGGGCTTCACCAACACGGTCAACACGATCGCGGGCTCGACGAGCTATGCGCTCACCCTGGTCGATGGCGGCTATCGCTACGACGGCAAGACGCTGCCGTTCAAGGTGACGACCAAGAGCTACAAGGTGAAGCAGGCCGACGGCTCGCTCAAGACCGTGACCTTCCAGCAGCGCTATGCGGTGCAGGGCCCGGTGTTCGACCTGCCGGGCGGCAAGACGACGATCGCGCTGAAGGTGGCCGGGCTCGATCGGCCGGGCGTGCTCCAGCAATATCTCGATATGGGCAAGGCCCATGACTGGAAAGGCTTCGAGGCGGCGCTGCGCAAGTTGCAGGTGCCGATGTTCAACATCGTCTACGCCGATCGCGCGGGCCACATCCTCTATCTCGACAACGGCATCCTGCCCAAGCACGCCGACGGCGATTTCGCGAGCTGGTCGAAGCCGGTCGCGGGCGATACGTCCGCCACGCTGTGGAAGGATGTCCACAGCTATGACGAGATGCCCAAGGTGTTCGATCCGGCCAGCGGCTTCGTCCAGAACGCCAACGATCCGCCGTGGGTCGCCGCCTGGCCGCGCGTGCTCGATCCCAAGGCCTATCCCGCCTATGTCGCGCCCGTCGGGCCGATGAGCCAGCGCGCGCAGATGTCGGTCAGGCTGCTCGATCGGACACCGAAGATCGGCTTCGACGACTTCGTCGCCCGCAAACTCACTACCAGCTCGCTGATGGCCGATCGGCTGCTGCCCGATCTGATCGCGGCGGCGAAGGACAATGCCGATCCGGAAATCCAGTCGGCGGTGGCGCTGCTGGAGGGCTGGAACCACGATTTCGAGGCGGACAGCCGCGGTGCCCTATTGTTCGAGACATGGGCGCTGCTGTTCGCACCCAACAATTTCCAGAGCCAGGCCAATTACGCCGTCAAATGGACCCTGGACGATCCGCTCCAGACGCCGCGTGGCCTGAAGGATCCGGCCGCCGCCGTCGCGATGCTCAAGGCCGCCGTCGCCAAGACCAAGGCGCTGTATGGCGCGGTCGATCGTCCGTTCGGCGACGTGTCGCGCTTCCACATCGGTGACGTGAACGTCCCCGGCAACGGCGGCTTCGGCAACACCGGCGTGTTCCGCACGATCACCTGGAGCCCCATGAAGAACGGCGAGCGCACGCCGGCGCATGGCGAAACCTGGGTGTCGATGGTGGAATTCGGCACGCCGATGAAGGCCGTCGGCATGATGAGCTACGGCAATTCCAGCCAGCCCGGATCGAAGCACAATTCCGACCAGCTCCGCTTCCTGACGAGCAAGACCTTTCGGACGCTGTGGATCACGCGCGGCGAGGTGGAGAAGAATCTGGAGGAGACCACGAAGTTCTAGCGCTGATCGGGCGGGCGTGTGCGCTTTATCGAAGCGCGCGCCCGCCCTTCGTGCAATATCAGGCCGCGTCGACGAGGACGATTTCGCTGTCCTCGATCGCGGTCACACGGATCACCTCCTGGTCGGAGATTGCCGCACCGTCGCGCGCGTTGATGCGGACGCCGTCGATCTCGACCGCGCCGGCGGCGGGAACGAGATAGGCGTGACGATCCCTGCCGATCGCATATTCCACCGTCTCGCCGGCTTTCAGCGAAGCGCCGACGACACGGGCATCGGTGCGGATCGGCAGGGCATCGTTATCGTTGGCGAACCCGCTCGCCAGCACCACGAAGCGGCCGCCGCGGTCGCCTTTGGGAAAGGGGCGTGCGCCCCAGCTCGGCGCTTCGCCGGTGCGGGTGGGCTGGATCCAGATCTGGAAGATCCGGGTCGTCACGTCCTCCCGATTATATTCCGAATGAGCGATACCCGTGCCGGCGCTCATCACCTGCACATCGCCGGCTTCGGTACGGCCACGATTGCCCAGATTGTCCTCGTGCGTGATGGCGCCTTCGCGCACATAGGTGATGATCTCCATGTCGCGATGCGGATGCGGCGGAAAGCCCGTCTGCGGTGCGATCGTATCGTCGTTCCACACGCGCAGATTGCCCCAATGGGTGCGCTTCGGATCATGATAGCCGCCGAACGAGAAATGGTGCTTGGCATCGAGCCAGCCATGGTTGGCACCGCCGAGTGACGTGTAAGGGCGAAGTTCGATCATCGGATATCTCCTGGCTTGGCGAGGGGCAGGGCCGCTGCCCGTTCACTCGATGATGACCAGATACGCCGGCTCGACATGACTGATGAGCCGGATAAGATGCAACGAAACATTCGAGAAAATTGAAATGGCAAATCCGGGCGTTCCGACCTTCGATCAGTTGCGCACGTTCCTCGCCGTGGTCGATTGCGGCAGTTTCGCCGCCGCCGGGCGACATCTCAATCGGGCGGTGTCGGTCATAAGTTACGGGATCGCCAATCTGGAAGCGCAACTGGGCGTTGTGCTGTTTGATCGCGCGGGAACCCGCAAGCCCAAGCTGACCGAAGCCGGGCGCGCCGTGCTGGCCGAAGCCCGCGGCGTGGCGCAAGGCATGGATGGCCTGCGCGCCAAGGTGAAGGGCCTGCTGGAAGGGTTGGAGGCGGAGGTCAATCTGGCGGTCGATGTCATGCTTCCGACACGGCGGCTGGGCAGCGTCCTGCGCGCCTTCGCATTCGAATTCCCGACCGTCACGTTGCGCCTGCATGTCGAGGCGCTGGGTGCCGTGGCCTCGCTGGTGCTGGAGGGCAAGGCGGTGCTGGGTATCTCCGGGCCGCTGGCGGCCGGCGTCGAGGGCATCGAGAATATCGCCGCTGGCGCGGTGCCCATGGTGCCGGTGGCGGCACCGGATCATCCGCTCGCACGAATGGCGCCGATCACGGCTGGCGCCGGTCGCGATCATGTCCAGCTGGTGCTGACCGATCGCTCGCCCTTGAGCGAAGGGCGTGACTATTCCGTACTCAGTCCGCGCACCTGGCGGCTGGCCGATCTCGGCGCGAAACATGCTCTGCTGCGGGAGGGGATCGGCTGGGGCAATATGCCGCTGCCGCTGATCGAGCCGGATCTCGCCGCGGGGACGCTGCAGCGGCTAGCCATGCCGGACGATCCGGGCGGCATGTACCGCTTCGGCGCGATCTGGCGGCGCGACAGGCCGCCCGGCCCGGCTGGCGCCTGGCTCCGCGACCAGTTCGTGGCGCGTGGCACCGAGGATCGCGCCATCCCGGGAATGACCGACGTATAGGGATCGACCGATGAAGCCCGCCGGATGGAAGCCTTCGCCGATGGCGTGATCGCCATCATCGTCGGGATCATGACGCTCGACTGAAGGTGCCGCGTGATCGCCGTTTCGCCGCGCTGTCGGCCAGCGGCCGATCCCGCTGGCCCCCGGGCCCATGCATGGCCCTGTATGTCGCCGTCATCCTGCTGTGATCAGTCCCGACCGTCGCGCCGCACCTCTTCGGCCCGCGCGCCTGTGATCTAGAGCGTGCTGCGGATAGATTGAATCGATTGGGGATTCCCGACGGTCGCTGGATGTGATTCAAGCTGCTGGCTGGCGAGGAGGTCAGTCAGAATGGCACGAGCCTATTCGCAAGATTTGAGGGACCGGGTGATCGATGCGGTGCTGCGTGGCGGAGAGAGCCGGCGGTCTGCGTCGCGGCGCTTCGGGGTAAGCGAGGCCTCGGCGATCAAATGGGTGCAGCGGGTCGAGCGGCTGGGTGACCGGCGGTGCGCCGGCACTGGCGGGCACCGTCCCTCGAAGGTGAAGCCGGAGCGCGACTGGTTGCTGGCGACGATCGCGGAGGAGCCCGACATCACACTGGCGGCCCTGTCGGCCCGGCTACTGGCCGAGCGCGGCGTACGGGCGGACACCGGCATGCTGTCGCGCTTCTTCACCGGCGAAGGCATCAGCTTCAAAAAAAACCGTGCTGCCCAGCGAGCAGGACCGGCGTGACGTTGCCCGCCGGCGGGCGAGCTGGAAACGGTATCAGGGCAAGCTCGATCCCCGGCGGCTGGTCTTTATCGACGAGACCTGGGCCAAGACCAACATGACGCGCACCCATGGGCGTTGTCGGCGCGGGGAGCGTCTCCATGCCAAGGTGCCGCATGGCCACTGGAAGACGCTGACTTTCCTGGCGGCGCTCCGCCACGACCGGATCGATGCACCTGCGGTGATCGATGGCCCGATCAACGGCAAAAGCTTCCTCGCCTACGTCGAGCAAATCCTCATCCCGACGCTTGGCCCCGGCGACATCGTCATCCTCGACAATCTCGGCAGCCACAAAGGTGAGGCTGTGCGCAGCGCCATCCGGGCCGCAGGTGCAAGGCTACTGTTCCTTCCGCCCTACAGCCCAGACCTCAACCCGATCGAGCAGGTCTTCGCCAAGCTCAAGACGCTCCTCCGCAAGGCCGCAGAGCGCACTGTCGAAACCACATGGCGACGCATCGGATCGCTCCTCGACGCCTTCTACCCGTCCGAATGCGCCAATTACCTCGTCAACTCCGGCTATGCTTCAATCTAATAACAGAATGCTCTAGCGCGGCAGAGGCATGGCGGCGCTCGGGTGGCGAGCGAAGACCAGCGTGCCGATCATCACCAGCGCGCCCGCCAGACATAAGGGCGCCACAAGGCCACCGTGCGAGACCAGCACCGCGCCGATGGCCGCCCCGGCGAAGATTGCCGCGACGCTGGCGATCCGCCGGCCCCGGTTCGGATTTGCACCGCCCGAAAGCGTGGAATCCGCGGCCAGCCCCGTTACCGTCAGGGTCAGGACGGTGGTCGTCAGGTCGGGTATCTTCAACTGGCGGATCGTGGCGTTGCGATAGCCCATCGCCAGAGCGGTGAGGGCTATGATCGCGTAAACATGGCTCTCCGGTGCCTGGGTCGGCACGTCGAAATCGATCGCCACGATCGCGGCGAGCCACAACAGCCCCGTTTCGATAAGCGCTGATACGGTCAGCCAGCGCCGCAGCGGGCGATCGACATGCAGGCGGCCCGTTCGGCCGGCCACGACAGCACCGACGAAGAAAGCGCCGATCGCGACAAGATAGGGCGCGATACGAAAGCCCGGCGTGCTGGCGGCGGCAAAGCCCAGGAACACGACATTGCCCGTCATATTGGCGGTGAACACTTTGCCCAGGCCCAATACGCTGATCGCATCGACCAGCCCGGTCACGACCGACAGCACAAGCAGGAGTTTGGGAAGCGGAGAGGGGGTATCGGGCATCAGCCAGACCTTTCAGAAACGGAAGTTGCTTTCGAGACAGAGCATCCCGATCGTGCGGGCGGCGCCGGTATCGCGCAGAAAGCGCCCCGCCGCGAAGGCGGAGAGCGAGGCGGAAAGTTCCAGTTCAGGCGTGGCCTGCCAGGCAACCGTCGCCTCCATCTCCTTCCCGATGAATCGCGCGCTCGATCCGCCGGCCGGGCGGATCAGATTGCCCGGAATGGCGTAGACGCCATCGGCCGCAGCGTACCGCCAGTAGACCATGGCGGAGAAGCCGGCGGAGAGCCCGTTGCCGAGCGAAAGGCCGACATGGGGATTGGCGCTCACGATATTGCTCGGGCCGATCGGTGACAGTTCACCGAAATATTTTCCCTTGGGAAACAAGGCGTTGAAGGCGCCGAGCGTGCGGTCGCCTGCGGTGCGGTCCCCGCTCACGACGTTCAAGCGCAGCGTCGCCTCGGGCGCCAATGGTGCGGCAGGCCAGCTCTTGCCGCCCTCGACGGCAATGGTCCACGCGCGGCTATGTTGGCCCCCGAAGCGACCGAATTGCGCAACCGCCTCGATATTCCAGCGCCAGTCGTGGCGGCTGCCGTGGAGGCGCGCGCCGAGGCTGTGGCGCCGCTCGCGCCCAATCTGCCCGGCATAGCGCGCGGCGTGATTGCGATAGTCGAGATGATAAAGGTCGATGCCGGGAAATGCGGCATAGATGCCCGTCAACGATCGGGTCTTGGCACGGCGGTCGTCGAAACTTGCGGGCCCCGGCGTCACCGGGCGCACGGCGATCAGGCTTACGCGCGCCGGGCCGATCGTCGCCAGCGCGCGAAAACCATCGAACGCCAGCGGCACGTTCGGTCCATACCGGGTGCCGATCAGCCGCTCGCTGCCGAGCGACAGCATCTGGCGGCCGGCGCGCAGGGTCACAGGCCCAAGCCGGACGTCCGCGAACGCCTGCATCATGTCGATCCGTGTCTGGTCGATCGGGCCGGCCGCGGGGGCGACCCCGATCGCATAAGCGGCGATCGGCTGGACGAAAGCGCGCATCGGTCCGGCGTGCAAATCGGCATAGGGCATGGTCCGCAGCCACAGATACCCGTCGTCCCGCTCCGCCCCCCAGGACGGCGATCGATAGCTTTCGCTGCGCGCCCGGATTTCGATACCGGTGGTCAAATAGACATTCGCATCAAGCGGGATATATTTGAACGGCTCGGTCCAGCGCGTCTCCCCGCCAGGTGCATTGGCGAGGTTCGACCAATCCTCGTCGTAGCGGGTCGTCGTCAGGGTCGGCGGCTGCCAGGCCTCGCGTGTCTGCGCCGCCGCCGGGGCAGCGATCACGGCGGCGGCGAGGATCAGCCTACGCACGGTCGCGGCGGGTGATCATGGCGACCAGCACGAAGCCGCCGATCAGGCCGGTGTGCTCGAAGAAGGCGTTGGTCGCCATGAAGCGCGCCACCCCACCCGGCATCGACCAGAAAGCGTTGGCGGTGATCGCGGCAAGCAGCGTGAACACGCCGAGCATACCCGCCCCGAGCCATACCAGCCGCCCCGACAGGATCAGGAGCGGGCCGATCAGTTCGATCGCGATCGTCAACGCCGCCCACATCGCAGGCGGGCTCATGCCGAAATGGGCCTGCTCCGCCACCGCCGCCGGCCAGTCGGACAGCTTGACGATGCCGCCGAGCAGATAGGCGCCGACCAGCGCCAGCCGGGCGACAAACCCCACCGGCGGCCAATCGAGGATGCGGCCCACGAAGCGGGGCGTTTGCGGATATGTCATCATGGTTTCTCCCATCCTCATCGTCAGACCGCCCAGCAGCCGCAACCGAACGCCCCCCAGAAGGTCTGCACGTCCGCCGCCGGCACGGTTCCGCCGAGGGCGGCGGCATGGTCGTGGCCGTGAACCTGGCAGGCGCTGGCGCAGCCGCAGGCCGATGCCATCTTTGTCGCCTCCGGCGAGCGGTGATATCCGCCGAAGATCGCGACGGGTGACCAGTCCGGCATCGGGCGCGGCAGCGCCGGGGCAAGCGGCGCATAATCGCCTTCGCCATGGACGACCTTGCCGCCAAGCATCGTCAGGATCGAGCGCAGGTGCGGAATGTCGCGTTCGGGCACCGTGAAATAATCACCCGAGAGGATGGCGAGATCGGCGAACTGGCCCGCCCTGATCTGCCCCTTCTTGCCGACTTCGCTCGAGAACCAGGTATTTTCGTGCGTCCACATGCGGAGCGCCTTTTCGCGGCTCACGCGGTTGGCGCTCGGATACAGCCCAAGCCCGCCCACCGTCTTGCCGGTAACCAGCCAGTTGAGCGACACCCACGGATTGTAGCTCGCCACGCGCGTAGCATCGGTGCCCGCTCCGACGGGAATGCCGGCGGCGATCATCTTCGCGATCGGCGGGGTCCGCTCGGCGGCTTTCGCGCCATAACGTTCGACGAAATATTCGCCCTGATAGGCCATCCGATGCTGCACGGCGATGCCGCCGCCCAGCGCCGCGATACGATCGATGTTGCGATCGCTGATCGTCTCGGCGTGATCGAAGAACCAGTTGATCCCGGTGAACGGGATGTCGCGCGCGACCTTCTCATACACGTCGAGCGCGCGGCCGATCGTCTGGTCGTAGGTGGCGTGCAGCCGCCACGGCCATTTATGTTCGGCGAGAAGCCGGATGACCGGTTCCAGATCGCCTTCCATGCTGGGCGGCATATCGGGTCGCTCGACCCGGAAATCCTCGAAATCGGCGGCGGAATAGACCAGCATCTCGCCGGCGCCATTATGACGGTAGCTGTCGTCGCCCTGTCCCGGCGAAACCTGGCCGACCCAGCCGCGAAAGTCCGCCAGTTCGTCCTTGGGCTTCTGCGTGAACAGATTGTAGCTGATGCGGAGCGTCAGCTGACCGTCACGATGCAGCTTTTCGATAATCCCGTAATCGTCAGGGTAGTTCTGGAAACCACCGCCCGCATCGATCACGCCGGTAACCCCCAGCGCGTTCATCTCGCGCATGAAATGCCGCGTCGAGTTCAACTGATATTCGGGCGGCAGCTTCGGTCCCTTGGCGAGGGTCGAGTATAGGATGGTCGCATTGGGCTGCGCCAGCAACAACCCGGTCGGGTTGCCCGCCGCGTCGCGCACGATCTCGCCGCCGGGCGGATTGGGCGTATCCTTCGTATACCCTACCACGCGCAGGGCAGCGGCATTCAGCAGGGCACGATCATAGAGATGGAGGATGAACACCGGCGTATCGGGTGCGGCGGCGTTCAGTTCGGCGATGGTCGGCAGCCGCTTCTCGGCGAATTGATGCTCGGTGAAACCGCCGACCACCCGCACCCATTGCGGGGCCGGTGTATTGTCGACCTGACGCTTCAGCATTGCCATCGCATCGGCCAGGGTGGGAACGCCATCCCAGCGCAGCTCCATATTGTAGTTCAGGCCGCCGCGAATGATGTGCATGTGGCTGTCGATCAGGCCGGGGATGATCCGGCGGCCCCCGGCATCGATCACGTCGGCCAGCGGCGCGGCGGCGCGCACGTCGGCTTCGGTGCCGACGGCGAGGAATTTGCCGTCGCGGATGGCGATGGCCTGCGCGTCGGGATTCTCGCGATCGAGCGTGGTCACCCTGGCGTTGACGATGATGCGATCGGACATGACGGGTTTCCTGGTGACGGCGGACAGGGGGGCGGCGATCGCGGCGGCAGCGGCCCCGATCAGCGTCTGGCGGCGGGTCGGAGTCATGCCCGTCGACCCCCCGTCAGCGTACCGAGCACAGGGCCGGCACCTTGGGTGCGGAGGTAGGCGATTGCGTCTGATCGACAGCCGAGCCGCTTCGCCAGCGGCACCAGTTGCTCGCCCAGCAGGATGCCGAGCAGGCCGATCAGCGCGATCGTCGGCGGCGCGGGCGATCGGACGCCGAGAAAGCTGTAGATGATCCCGACCAGCAGGCCGGACCCGAGCGAGAGAAAATAGGGTTTCATCGGATGATCCTTCCCGGCGTCGGCAGATCAGCTGCGGGCGAAGGCGAGCAGGTCGGCGTTGAGCCGATCCTGATGCGTGGCAGGAAAGCCGTGCGGCGCGCCTTCGTAGACGATGAGCGAGGCGTCGGGCACCAGCGTCGCGGCGACCTTGCCGGTGGTGGCGAAGGGCACGACCTGATCGGCATCGCCATGAATGACGAGCGTAGGTACGTCGATCGCCTTCAAGTCGGCCGTGAAGTCGCTTTCCGAGAACTGCCGCACGCACGCATACTGGCCGAACGCACCGCCCGACATGCCCTGCTGCCAGAAAGCCTGGCGGAGCCCTTCGCTGGCCGGCACGCCCCGGTTGAAGCCGAAGAAGGTCTCCGGGAAATCGAGATAGAATTGCGAGCGGTTGTCGGCCACCGCCTTGCGGACGCCATCGAACACCTCGATCGGCACGCCATCCGGGTTATCCGCGGTCTTCACCATGATGGGCGTGACGGCGCCCAGCAGCACCATCTTGGCGACCCGCGCCGTGCCGTGGCGGCCGACGTAGCGGGAAATCTCTCCGCCGCCGGTAGAATGGCCCACAAGGATGGCATCGGTGAGATCCAGCGCATCGATCACGGTCGCCAGATCATCGGCATAGGTGTCCATCTCGTTGCCGGTCGCCGGCTGGTCCGAACGGCCATGGCCGCGCCGGTCGTGGGCGATCACGCGAAAGCCGTTCTGGCTGAGGAACAACATCTGCCCGTCCCAGGCATCGGCGTTCAGCGGCCAGCCGTGCGAAAAGACGATCGGCTGGCCTTGGCCGAAATCACGGTAGAAGATGCGGGTGCCGTCGGCGGTGGTGACGTAGCTCATGGGGATTCTCCTGGGGTATGGGATCGCGGGGCAAGGAACACCCGGGCGGCACATCGCCCGGGTGTCGGCGGATCAGGCGTGGCCGCCTTCGGACGCACCGAACATCGTCTTGGCGTAGGTGACGCCCAGCCCGTAGGCGCCGCCCCACTTCTTCGCGATACCGGTAGTGGAATCGTAGGTTTCCGTGCGCGCCCAATCGCGTTGCAGCTCAAGCAGATACTGGAGCGAGGTCATCGGCTTCGCGCCGAGCTGGATCATCCGCTGCACAGCGCGCTCATGGGCTTCGGTGGAGATGTCGCCACAGGCATCGGCGATGAAATAGGCGTCGAACCCCTGATCGATGGCTGAAGCCACCGGCCCGACGATGCAGACGCTGGTCCACAGGCCGGCAAAGACGATGCGCGGCTTGCCGATGCGATTGATCTCATCGATCACCGCCGCATCCTCCCAGGTGTTCATCGAGGTGCGGTCGAGCATCGGCTGGCCGCCGAAGGCGTCCACGATCTCTTCGAACATCGGTCCGGAAAAGCTCTTCTCGGCGACGGTCGTCAGGATCGTCGGCACGCTGAACGACTTGGCCGCGCGGCTGATGAGCGCAGCGTTGTTGCGCAGCAGTTCGGCCGAGATCGATTTGGTCGCAAAGGCCATCTGCGACTGGAAATCGATCAGCACCAGCATGTGGTCGGTCGGCGAGATCAGCGACTTGCCGGGGTTGGCGGTGGCGGTGGGCATCGGCGTTTCCTTCGTGCGAGAGCAGTATGTCTTGGTCGGTAGACATTCACTACAGCCCGCTGGCTTCCAGGTTCAGCCGCATAAGTTTGGCGATTTTGTTCGATGAAATAGAAAGGTCGGATTGGGTCGGATCAGCCTGGTTTGCGCGCCGATCGTCTGCTTCAGGCATCGTTGGCGAGCGGCGGCGCCTTGTTCGAAGGGCACCGTGTCACGACCCGATCACCACTATTGATCTTTAGATTAATAATGGAATAGGTAGAGCGACTGCGCGCGGATGGTTGTCGGCAATCGTCGCGCCGAGGAGGCCAACGATGATGACGCAAACCTTGTCCCCGGTGATCCCGCTGACGATCGAACCGATCACGCCGGCGGTCGGCGCCTATGTCCGGCTCGATGCTCGCGATATTCTCGGTGACGGCGTACCGGACCGGATCATGGCGGCGCTGAACCGCTACAACGTGCTCGTCTTTCCCCGGCTTCATCTGCCGGACGAGGACTTTCTCGCGCTGACCGCCGTGCTCGGCGACATGCAGCAATCGAGCGTCACCGATGACGGATCGACCGCCGCCGAGAAGGGCATCTTCCGCATCGCGCTGGACAAGGATGACAAGACCCAGCTCGATTTCATCCGGGGCAACGATCATTGGCATATGGACGGCACCTCCTATTCGGTGCCCGGCAAGGCGACGCTCCTGAAGTGCGAGGTGGCGCCGGCCGAGGGGGGCGATACCGGTTTCGCCAATCTCTTCGCGGCCTATGCGGCGCTGCCGGAGGAACGGCGGGCGGCGCTGGAGGGGCTGCGGGTGGTCCATTGCCTCGCGGCGGTCGGCAAGAAGCTGTACGCCGATCCCACCGAGGACGATTTCCGGCGCTGGGAGGCGGTGTTCCCGCCGCGCGAACATCCCCTGGTGTGGAAGCAGAAGGACGGCCGGTCGTCGATGGTGATCGGATCGACCGCCGACGACATCGTCGGAATGGAGCATGAGGCCGGCATGGCGATCCTGCGCGACCTGATGGATTGGGCGACCGGGCCGGCCTTCACCTATCGCCACGCGTGGCAGGCGGGCGATCTGGTGATCTTCAACAATCCGGGGCTGCTCCACCGCTCCTACCCCTATGAGGCGAGTGCCGGCCGGGTGATGCACCGCACGACATTGAAGGGCGTTGAAGCCACCGCCTGACCGCGCGAGGGCGGGCGGACCGCGAGCCGCTCGCCCGCCCGCCCGCCCGCCGTATCGCCTTACCAGCGCACCCCTTCGCGGCTGGCGACGAACGGGCGCTGATAGGACGGGTCGTCCTTGCTCCACAGCGCCTTCAGGAAGCCCTTCACATTCTTGGAATGGACCCAGGTGCCGTCGGTGTCGGCGGACATCTCGATCGTGCAGCGGCGGACCAGCATCCGCCATTCGCCGTTCCGCCGCTCCATCTGGTCGAGATAGCGGCCGAAGGCGATCGTGGTCGTCTTGCCGTCCAGCCAGAACAGCCCGCCGACGACATAGGATTCGCAATAGGCCGTATCGCCGTCGATCTCGCAGATGTGGTTGGTGATGTTGTGGCTGGTCATGTGGAAGTTGGTGTAATGGCCCCTGTTGGCCCGCTCGGGATAATCCGGGGCGGTGGTGATGCTTGGGCCATGTTCGTCGACGCCCTCGCCCCACCAGCAGCCGGCGATCTGATCGATATCCTGCCGATCGCGGGCGCGACATTCGCGCTGGATGCAATCCAATATGTCCTGCCGATCCTTCAGCTCGCGGACGGTGGCGCGTAAGTCTTCGAGTTCGCTGGTCATGGGGCCTCGCGCTTGGGGTTCTCTGGGGCGGGTCAGTAGGTGACCGGCCCCTTCATCTTCTGCATGTCGGGCGCCTCGCCGGCCGCCGGGGCGGCGGGCTTGCGGCGCCCCAGCACCTCGCGCGATCGGGCGCGCAGATAGGCGTAGAGCTGGCGGGTCTGATCGGGCGAGAGCCAGTCGAAGCGCGGCATCCCGTTTTCCATCCGCCCTTCCTTCAGCACATGGCTGAAGGCGGCGAAGTCGAGCGCGAACGCGGATTCGCGCAGGTCCGGGCCGGGGGAGCCCGGCGAGGCGAAGCCGACGCCGTGGCACGAGGCGCAGGCGATCGAGAGCCCGCGCCCCGCCGCGACATCCGCCTCGTTCAGCACGATTGCCGGATCATCGACGGCATGGACGACCTTGTCGGCCGGGACGAGCGCGGGGAGGCGGGCGGCGCCGCCGATCCTGAAGGTGAGCAGGCGGCGCATCTGCGCGCCATATTTCCAGCCGACGTTCATGACGTCGCCCAGCGCGGCGGTCGTGCCGCCATAGCCGACCAGCACCGAGACATATTGCTCGCCCTTGAGGCTGAAGCTCATCGGCGCGGCGATGATGCCGAGGCCCGCGTTGAAGCGCCACAGCCGTTCGCCCGTCTTCGCCTGATAGGCGTTGAACCAGCCGCTGGCGTCGCCCTGGAAGACGAGGCCGCCGGCGGTCGCCAGCGCGCCGCCGTTCCACAGCGTGTCATATTGCACGCTCCACGCGGGGCGCTGCGCCACGGGATCCCAGGCGACCAGCTTGCCTTTGCCGTCGCCCGGCCGCTTGACCACCGGCTCGACCATCAGGCCCATGATGTTGAACGCGACGTCGCTCTGCGCCTTGGTGCGGTGGAAGCGCGCGCCGATCTGCTGGATCGGGATATAGACCAGCCCGGCGCGCGGGCTGTAGGCCATCGCCTGCCAGTTATGGCCGCCGATGGTGCCGGGCCAGATTTCGGTCGGGCCCTTTTCGTAGCGGATGTTCGGCGCCTCGATCGGCCGGCCGGTCTTCAGGTCGATGCCCCTGGCCCAGCTGATCTCGGTGGTCTTGCCGGCCGAGATCACCTTCCCGGTGGCGCGATCGAGAACGTAGAAGAAACCGTTGGTGGGCGCGTGGAGCAGCACCTTGCGGGGCTGGCCGTCCAGGGTGATCGTGGCCATCACGATGTTCGGCGTGGCCTTGTAATCCCAGCTGTCGCGCGGATTTTCCTGATAATGCCAGACATATTTGCCGGTATCGGCATCCAGCGCCACGATCGACGAATTGTAGAGATTGTCGCCGCCGCCGGGGCTGCGCTTCTCAGGGTCGTAGGGTCCGGCGTTGCCCACGCCGATATAGACCCGGTTGGCCTCCGCATCGAAGGTCATGCCGTTCCAGACGGTGCCGCCGCCCGCGCCGGTCTTCCACCATTCGCCGCGCCACGTCCTGGCGGCGGCCTCCATGGCGGGGTCGCCACGATTTTGCTCGGGCGATCCGGGGACGGTGTAGAACCGCCACAGGAACTTGCCGGTGGCGGAATCGAAGGCGGTGACGAAGCCACGCGCGCCCAGATCGGCGCCGCCATTGCCGATGATGACCTTGCCGTTCATCGTGCGCGGCGCGCCGGTGCTGTTGTTGCGGACGCCATCGGGGATGGAATCGGCGGTCCACAGCACCTTGCCGGTCCGCGCGTCGAGCGCGTCGATGCGGCCGTCCATCTCGACGGTGAAGATGCGGCCCTTCTCGTATGCGATGCCGCGATTGGCGCCGAAGTGGAATTTGTCCGGCCGGCGCTCCCATGTCCGGGGATCGAACTTCCACAGCTGCCGCCCGGTCGCGGCATCGACCGCATAGACCTCCGCATAACCGCCCGAGAAATAGAGGATCCCGTTCACGGCAAGCGGGGTGGATTCGAGCGTGACCTCGTCGGGCAGGTCCATCGACCAGGCGAGGCCGAGCTTGCCGATATTGTCTGGCGTGATGCCGGTGAGGCGGCTGTAGCCCGCCTCGTCGGCGCCGCCGCCCGGCGCCTCCCAATTGGTATCGGCGCCGATACCCGCTTCGGGTTGGGCCGGGCCCTTGGCGCAGCCGGCGGCCATCAGCGCGAGTGCCGTGAGGAGCGAGGGCCGCAGCAGGGTCGATCGGGTCATCCTGCGCGCCTCATGCGTGTCGGGCCCGCCGAAGGCCGGTGTCGTCCGGCGGCGATCAGTCCGTCGGTGGCGGCGGGGGCAGGTGGGCCATCGCCCATTCGACCATCGCGCGCACCTCGGCATGGCCGCTGGTGATGCCGATCGCTTCCTCGTTGGCCAGCGTGCGCGATATGGCCACCAGCAAGGTCGCCATGCCGAGCGGGGGGCAGGGGATCGGCCCGTCCCTCGCCAGGCTGCGGGCGAGGGCCTCGGCCTGCACCGCGCGCGCCTGTTCGGTGCGCTCGGCGATCTCGGCCCGGATGGCCTTGCGATGATTGGCCAGCGCGATGAATTCCACGCCGAGCGTGGTCTGCGCCCAATGGGTCTGAAACTGCCACAGGGCCCGCAGCGGATCCTCCGCCGTGGCCAGATCCGCCAGCTTCGCCGAATGGCGCTCGGTCATGCGCCGATGGAGCGCGATGAACAGATCGTCGGCCGTGGGGAAGTAATAATGGACCAGCGCCGAATTGATGCCGACCGCCTTGGCCACCCGCCGGCTGCTGACGGCGGCATAGCCCTCGTCGACCATCAACTGCTCGGTCGCGTCCAGGATGAGCTGCCGCGCGGTCTCGGGATCGCGGCGTACCCGCTTGCGGGGCGGTTCGATGTGCTTGGTCACGCGCGCGCTCCGGCCCCCCGTCGATGGACGGGCGGGAATAGCAGAGCGGCGTCGCGTGGACGACGGTGAAAGGACGGAGCGGGGGCTGGTTCATTTCAGCGTGCCTTCAGGCCGATGTTGCCGGCCGCGAGCGGCAGGCGGAGCGCGTTCTGGAAATAGGCGACCATGGTGAACTGGCCGATCAGCACAGGCAGCTCGAACAGCTGGTTGCCATCGAGATGGTCGGCCAGGACGGCCCAGGTCTCGTCGCCGATGCGGGATTGGCCGTGCAATTCCTCGACGGCGCTCAGCAGCGCGCGATCATAGGCGCTCCATCCGGGTTCGGCGGAGCCGCCGCGCGCCACCCACTCGATCTGTTCGGCCGTCACCCCGGCGGCCTTGGCCTGCCGGACATGCTCCCCCCAGGCAAAGGAGCCGCGACAGAGCCAGGTCGTGCGGAGGATGACCAGCTCGGTATCCCGCCGCGCCAGCGCGCCCGAACCGAGCAGGTGCATCGAGGTATCCGAGATCAGGTTCCACAGCGCCGGATAGCGAAGCAGGGTGAAGATGATCTCCGGGATATCCTCCAGCGGGATCGGCTGGGCGTCCGGGCCGAGCGCGCCCCGCCTGAGCCGCATCGACATCTCCTGCGCCGCCTCCGCCACCTCGTGGCGGGGCGGGACGGGCAGGCGGGGCGGCTGGCCCAGCACGGCCGCTTCATGGGCTTCGATCGCGGCGATGTCGGGGGCGGCTTGCGTCATGTCGTCTCCAGCGGGGTCGGCGCCACGGATCAGCGATTGGCGAGGGGGCGAAGGGTCAACCGGAGCCAGACCGAGCGGCCGCGATCGGTGAAGCAGCCTTTCTCGGACCGTCCCGCCGGCCCCGGACCGGTGCTGCCGGTGATCTGCCCGTTGAGATTGGTGCTGCCGCCGGCATAATCGGAGATGGAGCAATTGCCGGCGGTGATCCGGTCGGTCACGTTCTTGCCGACCAGCGCCACCTCCCATCGATCGTCCGCGCCGCCCAGCGCCAGGCTGAGGTCCGATTTGACGAAGCGGCCCTGATATTTGCCCTGCGCGGGGTCGCCGAAGGCCAGCAGGGTGGCGAAGCGCGACGAATATTGGTTGCTGTTGGCGAAGGTCAGGCGGAGGTTGCCGCCCACCGCCATCTCGTAATCGAAGCCGAAGGTCGCCTGCCAGCGCGGCGCCCGGATCAGCGGCGTGCCCGACAGATCCTGCGCGGTGAAGCGGCCGGTCGCCGGGTTGCGGAACTGGTTGCAGCCCTCCGCCACGGTCTGGCCGCCGTAGCAGGGCACGTTGTTGAGCGTCTTGTAGCGGCCGCGATTGAAGTTCACCGCGCCGTTCAGGCCGAGGCCGGGCACGTTGCGCGGCCGATAGGAGGCGTCGAAATCCACGCCATAGGCGCGGGCGGAACCGGCGTTGACGGTGCGGATGATCGGCAGGCCGCCCACCGCCGGCTGGGTCGTGCCGACCTGAAGGCCGGTATAGCGATAATCATAGGCCGCGACGTTGAGCAGCAGGCTGCGATCGAGCAGCCGCGCCTTCAGCCCGACCTCGCCCCCCTCGACCTTTTCGTCCCCGAAGGCATTGTCGGCGCCCGGCAGGGGCACGGTGGCGATGGTGAAGGAGCCCGACTTGAAGCCGCGCTTGTACGCGCCGAAGATCGTCAGATCGTCGGTCGGGGTGTAGGTCAGCGTCGCTTCGGGGGCGATGTTGTTCGCCTTGATGCGGGGATTGGCCACGGTGACGGGCAGGTTCGTCAGATAGTTGAACACATCCTCGCTGCGCGTCTCGTCCGTCCAGCGCGCGCCGCCGGCCAGTTCCAGCCGGGGCAGGATCTTCCAGCGCAGCTGCCCGAACAGCGAATAGGTCTTGATGTCGACGGCGGTCGAGCCCTGCGCGTTGATGAAGGGGATCGGCGCGGGGAGGGCGCGGTTGCCGCGAATGTTGACCCGGTCGAAGATGCTGGCGTCCTGATAGAAACCGCCGAGCGTGAAGTTCAGCGCGCCATCGAAATCGCTGTTGAGGCGCAGTTCCTCGGTGAAGTCGCGGCGCTTGAAGCGATTGTCGATGCCGAGCGTCGTGCTGGCGACCGCGCCGTGGCTGGCGCTGACCATGCTGCGCGAACTGAGATCATAATAAGCCGTCACCGACGTCAGCGCGAGTTGCGGCGACAGATCGTAGTTCAGCTCCAGCGTGCCGAACCGCTGGTCGTTCTTCAGGAAGGGCGTGCCGTTGTTGGGCACGCCGGGAAAGGCCGCCGGATCGAGATAGGTGACGCGGACATTGCGATCGAGTTTGCAATTGTCCCCGACGATGAAGGGGATGTTGTTGGGCGCCACCGTGCGGTTGAGCCCATCGGGGCACGACGACAGCTGAAACGCCTCGGCGTTGGTCGCGCGATCGTGGGCGACATTCACCTTCAGCCGGGCGGTGAAGGCGCTGGCCGGCTGCCACAGGACCGTGCCGCGCACGACATAGTTGCGCGGCCGCGTCTCGCGCCGATGATCCGGGTTGCGCGCGCCGAGGCCGGTGCCGGCGATCGCCTCGTTGCGGAAATAGCCGCGCCCGGTCGCGAACTGGCCGGCCACGCGGGCCTTCAGCGTGTCGCCGAGCGGGCCGGACAGGACCAGCTCGCCGCGCCCCTCGTCCCCCTCGAACTCATAGGCCGCACGACCGATCACCTCGACCTTGTCGGTCGGGTCGGCGGTGCGCAGCGAGATCACCCCGCCGGGGCTGCTCTTGCCAAAGAACAGCGCCTGCGGCCCTTTCAGCACCTCGATCTGTTGCAGGTCGAACAGGCCGCTCCAGAAGGCGAGGCCGTTGCCGAGCGCCAGACCGTCGATGTTGAGCGAAACCGACTGGTCGATACCGGGATCGTTGGAGCTGGTGCCGATGCCCCGGATCGTCGCGAGCGTGCCGATCGACAGCAGCGAATTGCCGAGCTGGAGGCCGGGGACGAGCTTGGGCAGATCGGCGATCTCGGTGGTCTGCAACCGCCCCAGCTGCGCCTCGCCGATCGCGGTGAGGACGACCGGCACCTCCAGGATCGATTCCTGCCGCTTGCGCGCGGTGACGAGGATCTCGCCATTCTCCGGCGGCGCCGGGCGTGCTTCCGCCGGGGCGGCGGCCTGCTGGGCGAAGGCCGGCGCGGTCCAGCCGGCGGCGGCGGCGATCGCGCATGTCGTGAGGAACAGATTTCTGTAGCAAGTCATCCCGTGTCTCCCTTGTCGCCCCCGTCATGCGCGGTGGTGCGATGTGCCTTGATGGTCTTGTGGCGGCCCCGGCCTACCAGCGGTCGCCGGGGGTTTCCTCCAGGGTCAGGGGGCGCTGATAGGATGCGTCGGTCTTGTCGCGCATGCCCTTCAGATAGCCCATGTCCTTGAAGAATTGTTCGTTGACGACCGAGGCGTCGCCCACCAGCAGCACGTCCACGGTCGAGCGCCGCAGCGCGATCTTCCACGCGCCGTCGCGCCGCTCCAGCCGATCGACATAGCGGCCCGCGATCAGTCGCCCGGTCAGGCCGTCGGGCGCGAGAAACAGGCCGATCACATAGCTTTCGGCATGCGCCTCATCCCCGTCGATCTCGCAGGAATGGGTGGTGATGTTGTGCAGATTCTGCTGGCAGCTCGCCGCGTGCACCATGTTGGCATAATCGGAATAGGTGTCGCCCGCACTGATGACCACGCCATGCTCGTCGGTGCCGTCGGCATGGTAGGAGCTGTTCAGCACGTCGCTGTCGTGGCGATCGCAGCCGCGCGCGTTGCGCGCGATGCAGTCGAGAATGTCGCTGCGGTCCATCAGATATTGCAGCTTGCGCTCCAGCTGCGCGAGACGGTCGGTATCGGCCATGGTCGGCTCCTGCTGCTGTCGGCTCAGCGGATGATCGCGGGATATTGGACGAGTGGCGCCACCTTGTGGGTCTCGCGGTAGGAGACCGGCTGGCGCCCGTCCTCGTCGGTCAGGCCATATTCGCGGGCGACGTCGGCGATGATGAGCGTCTGGCCGTTGCGATCATGGAGGGCGGGATCGGCGTAGAGCGCGCCCAGCACGCGGCCGGTGAATTCCGGCGTTTCGGCCATCTTGGCCACGTAATCGAACTTCACCGGATCGGATTCGATCACCATCTTCAGCCGCTCGGTGAGCAGCGCGCCCATCCAGACCGACAGAGCGGTGATCCCGAAGTCGCGGAATTCGACCCCCATGTCGTGGGCGAACTTGTCCATGCTCGCCTTGTGCGCGCCATAGGCCGGGCCGAAGACGTAATGCGCCGCGCCGGACCCCGAGGTGAAGACGACGAGGCCCTTCTTCCGCGCGGCCATCATCGGCGCGGCATAATAACTGGAGACATAGCTGCTGCGGACGCCGACCTCGATCATGTCGACCAGCCACAGGGGCTTCTCCCAGAAATTGCCGGGGGCGGTCAGCTCGTCGTGGACGGCGGCGGCATTGTTGACGAGGATGTCGATCCGGCCCTGCTCGGCCTCGACCTGGTCGAACAGCGCCTTCACCTGCGCGTCGTCCGCATGATCGACGCGCACCGGGATACCCTTGCCGCCCGCCGCCGTGACGGCCTCGGCGGTTTCGTAGATCGTGCCGGGCAGGCTGGCGTCGCCCTTCTTTTCGGAACGGCCGGTGACGTAGACCGTGTGCCCGTAACTGCCGAGGCCGATGGCGATGCCGCGCCCCGCGCCACGGCTGGCGCCGGTAACGACCGCGATTGGTATATTATCGGACACTCTCGCTCTCTCCCGTGATGGTTTTGCATTATGATTGGGCCGCAGGGCCGGTGTCGGTGACTTCGACGATGCCTGTTCCGGCTTCCGGCCAAGGCGAACGGATGATCGGCGGCGCAGCTGACAGACCGACAAGATATCCAATATCGATGCGAATTGGGCCGTGTCGGACAGAGTTTTGTCGATCTCCTTCGTGATCTGCTCTTCGATGCGCCAATTCGTATATATTGCTGATCCGCCCCGATGGAGGAGTCAATTCATATTGAGCGCATGATGAAAGATCGCGATTTGATCGTTCGGGCGATATGCAGCGGAGGCGGGCAAGCCGATTAACGCGATTTTCTGGGGGTTTGGCTAGGGTTTGGTGCGGTGTGCGTTTCCGGGCCGAGTTGACGGCTATTAGTTATTGGATACTTTACGCTGAGCAATCGCAAAATGGGTCGATGGATTTCGTTGGCCGGTGCGATGGCCGCAGTCGCCGTGTAGGGCGGCTCGCCAGCGTCATCACGAGAAGAGAATGGCCGGGATCCACCGGGCATCAGGGGAGAGGTCGATGAAGATAATGGCGTTCGCCGGGGGCATGCGCCCCGCATCCGTGAAATTGTCGCTGCTGGGGGCCGTGGTGATCGGCGCCGGCCTGTCGTCGCCGGTCATGGCGCAGACCGCCGCCAAGCCAGCCGCCGCGCCCACGCCGGAGCCGGGTGAGATCATCGTCACCGCGCAGCGCCGGGCGGAAAAGCTCGAGAACGTTCCGATGGCGATCTCGGTGGTGCAGGGCGACGCGCTGGCCAAAGCCGGCGTCACCTCCTTCCAGGATCTCGGCGCGGTCGTCGCCGGCGCGCAGGTGAACTTCGCGGGCGCCTTCACCCAGCCGACCGTGCGCGGCGTGACGACGCTTACCAACGGCAACAATATCGAGAACAACGTCGCGGTCTATGTCGACGGTTTCTACGAACCGAGCCCGCTGGTCATCAACGCCGACCTGCCCAACCTTTCCAGCATCGAGGTGCTGAAGGGGCCGCAGGGTACGCTCTACGGCCGCAACGCCACGGGTGGCGCGATCCTGATGAACACCCTGGCGCCCGCCAGCACCTGGACCGGTCGATCGGAGATCACCTACGCCCGCTTCCAGGACAAGCGCGCCAGCGCCTATGTGTCAGGCCCGCTCTCGGATAATATTCGTATCGGCGTCGCCGGCTATTATCGCCATACCGAAAGCTACATCCGTCTGGCGAGCGCGACGCAGATCGGCGAAAGCACCGGCGGCGCGACACCGATCCGGCAGGCGGCGGTGCGGGTGAAGCTCGAGGCGGACCTTTCGGCCGACATCAAGGCGACCGTCGGCTACAATTACGTCCATGTCGATGATCCGCGCAGCAACATCTTCACGCCGCGCGCGCATATCGCGTCGACCGTCGCGCCGCCGCCACTGCGCGCGATCGATGAGCGCGCCGCCTCCTTCAACGGCGACACCTATGCCAAGGCATCGAACGATCAGGGCACGCTGAAGCTCGAATGGAATGTCGGCATCGGCAAGCTGACGACCTATACCGGCTATTCCGAAAGCAGGCAGCGCCTGCGTTTCGACAATGACGGCACCTTCCGCGATCTCAGCGCGACGGCGATCCGCTTCCGCCAGAAGACCTTCCAGCACGCCGCCGACTTCACGATCGACGCGATCGACAATCTCGATCTGATCGTCGGCGGACTCTATTATCACGACAAGATCACCGACGATCCGTTCACCCAGTCGCTGGGGATCAACGGCACGGTCAATTTCAACATCAAGGGCCACCAGACCACCAGGGCCTGGGCCGTCTATGCAGACGCGACCTATCATCTGGGCGATTCGATCAGCATCAACGTGGGCGGGCGCTACAGCGACGATCGCAAGGATGTCGACAGCCTGACGGCGACCCCGGCGGGCGTCGCCGTCGTCGGCCCGCTCTCGCGCGGCGACGGCTGGTCGAAATTCACCCCGCGCGCCACGGTGCGCTACGAATTCGCGCCGCGCACCAACGTCTATGCCTCCTGGTCGCGCGGCTTCCGTAGCGGCGCCTTCAACTTCACGCCGCCGGCGGTGGCGTCGGCCTGGGCGGCCGTGCGGCCCGAAACGATCGAGGCCTATGAGCTGGGGCTCAAGACGGCCGGCCGGGGCTTCCGCTTCGACGTCGCGGGCTTCGTCTACAATTACAAGGATCTGCATGTGAACGTGGCGTCGCGCAACGCCGCCTGCGGGCCGGTGCCGGCGCCGCCGGCGGTCGATACCTGCCAATCCTTCTTCAGCCAGTTCCAGAATGCGCCGAAGGCCGAAATCTACGGCATGGACACGCAGATCACCGTGACCCCCGTGGCGAACCTCAACCTGCGGGCCGGCGGCGCCTATCTCCACGCCCGCTACAAGAATTTCATCAACGCGATCGGCACGGGGCTCAACCCGGTGACGGATACCAACGTCATCAACCAGCCGCAGAACTGGTCCGGCCAGCAGATGGCCCGCGCGCCGCGCTTCGCGGGCAACGCCGGCTTCGATTACAATATCCCGATGGGCGACGGCGGCGTGATGTTCACCGGCAACGTCAATTATACCGACAGCTATGTGGTCAACAACGCCTCGCTGTTCGGGCCGCTGGCCGGCGCGCTCGCCAACCAGCAGCGCTATCGCCAGAAGCATTACGCGCTGGTCAACGGCACGATCACCTGGACCGATCCGACCGGCACCTACCACATCGGCATCTTCGGGCGGAACCTGACCAACCGCCGCTATCGCATCACCTCGACCGGCAATTCCAACGGTGACTATGGCAGCCTCGCCGAGCCGATCACCTATGGCGTGCGGGCCGGGTTCAACTTCTAAAAGGGGGCGTCGGTCGCCTTTCGGGGCGGCCGGCGTTATATTCGTCCGGTGCGGCGATGGTCGGCGTACGGGATGAGAGGACAGGCCTATGGCCGCGACGCGGCGGGTTGGCGACGAAGGCTCGGCCACGCGGACGGCGCTGCTCGACGCGGCCCAGCAGCTGATGTGCGACAAGGGCTATGCCGCCGTCACCTCGCGGCAGCTGGCGGCCGTCGCCGGGCTGAAGCCGCAACTCGTCCATTATTATTTCCGCACGATGGACGATCTGTTCCTGGCGCTGTTCCATCGCGTGGCGGAGGATTTGGCCGACAGGCAGATGGCGGTGCTCGACGCGGACGATCCGCTGGAAGCGCTGTGGGAGATGAGCCGTACGGCCACCAGTTCGGCGCTCAGCATCGAATTCGTGGCCATGGCCAATCATCGCAAGGTGCTGAAGGCCGCCATCGCCGATTTCGGCGAAGCCTATCGCAAGCGGCAGAGCGTCTTGTTGTCGGGCATGCTGAAGGCGCGCGGCATCGACACGGCCCAATGGCCCGCGCCCGCCGTCGCCTTCATCATCGAAAGCCTGACGCGCTGCATGGGGTTCGAGGAGGCGCTCGGCATGTCGGGCGGGCACGCTCAGACGCTGGCGATCGTGCGCGACCTGATCGCGGGCCCCGCCAGGGCCGCCCGGCGTCGATCGAAGGCCAGCGCGCCGATCGACGCCTGATCCACGGACGGGCGGCGACCCGGCGGGCCGCCACCCCGCCCATCAGTTCAGATAGCGGCCGCCGTTGACGCTCAGCGTGTGGCCGGTGATGTAGTCGGCGTCCTCGGAGGCGAGGAAGGCGACGGCGGCGGCGATGTTTTCCGGCCGGCCGGGATGGCGCATCGGCGAGATCGACGAGACCATCGTCACGTCGACCGGCGATTCCCGCAGGCCTTCGGTATTCACGAAGCCCGGCGGCACGTTGTTCACGGTGATGCCGCGCTGGGCATATTCCAGCGCCAGCCCCTTGGTGAAGCCGATCACGCCGCCCTTCGACGCGGCGTAATGGGCGTGCCACGGCGATCCGCCCTGCGCCGACGAGGAGGAGATGTTGATGATCCGGCCCCAGCCGCCCGCCAGCATGTCCGGGATCATCGCCTTGCAGCAGAGGAATGGCCCCTTCATGTTGATCGCCATCAGATCGTCCCACACCTTCTCGGTGATGTCCTCAAACTTCACGAACGGGGAGAGGGCGGCGTTGTTGACGAGGATCGAGACCGGCCCGAGCGCGTCATGGGTGGTTTCCAGCGCGCGGGCGATCTCGTCGGCCTTGGCGGAGTTGCAGGCGGCGGCGACGGCCTGGCCGCCCGCGTCGCGGATCATGGCGGCGGTCTCTTCGGCGCCGGCACCGTTCAGATCCCATACGCCGACGGCGGCGCCATCCCTGGCGAGGTGAATGGCGATGGCCCGCCCCAGGCCCCGGGCAGCCCCGGTCACGACCGCGACCTTACCTTGCAGCGACATCTCTCTCTCCCTTGTCATATGAGGGGATCGGCGCTGGCTTCTTCGGTTGGATACATCGATCCGCGCCGCATCGGTGTCAGCCTTCGATCCGCGAGGCGGAATGTCACAGGGGCGAGGCGGTCAAGTCAAACGAGGCGACGTGATATCGTATATATGGCGACATATACCGCTGGGGTGATATCAGCGGAGCGCAAAGGTTACGGGCAATTGGCGTCCGTGACGAACCATGTGCCTGCTTTCAGGCGAACACGACGGAAACCGCATGAAACCCACCGATCATTCCCCCGTCGTCAGCCAGCGTGTCGCCGATCTGCTGGCCGAACGTATCCTCTCGGGCGAACTCAAGCCCGGCGAGCGGATCAAGCAGGACGTGCTGACCGAGGAACTCAACATCAGCCGCATCCCGGTGCGGGATGCGCTGCGGATTCTGGAATCGCGCGGCCTCGTCTCGCTGCGCGCCAACGCCGGCGCGCGGGTCACGAGCATGACCACGCACGACATGGAGGTCTCGTACAAGATCCGCGAGCGGCTCGAACCGATGCTGCTCGAGGAAAGCGTGCCGCACCTGACGGACGGCGACATCGAGGAGATGCGCGACATCCTCGACCGGCTGGACGCGGTGACCGACGTCGAGGCGTATCTCCCGCTCGACCGGCAATTCCATTTCGCCGCCTATCGCCGCCACAATGCGCCGCAGCTCGCGCAGATCGTCGAGCGGCTGTGGGATACGACCCAGCCCTATCGCCGCGCCTATACGAAGCTGTCGCTGAAGAACGGCGCCCGGATCATGCAGACCGAGCATAAATTGCTGTTCGGCGCGTTCGAGCGGCGCGAGGTGGAGACGGCGCAGGCGACCCTGGTCATGCACATCCGCCGCACCCGCATCGGCCTCGTCAACTACGGCTATCTGATCGGCGCGGCGCCCGTGGTGAGGACCAGCACCTTCTAGGCGTGAGCAGGCCGGGCGCCGATCATTTCAGGGTGGCGAGATAGTCGATCAACGCGGCGCGTTGCCTGGCGTCAGCGATGCTGATCATCATCCGCGTCCCCGGCACCAGCTTGGCCGGGCCGGCGAGATAGGCATCGAGCGTCTCGGCGGACCATGTGAGTTTCGCCGCCTTCAGCGCCGGCGAGTAAGCGAACGGGGTCGCGGCCGCCTTTCGGCCGACCACGCCGCGCAGGTTCGGCGCCAGGATCGCGGGCTTGGCCGGATCGGTCGCGTGGCAGGCCTGGCAGCGCTGGCGAAACAGTTGCTCGCCGCTCTGCTGGGCGATCGCCGGGGCGGCCGATGCCAGCGCCAGCGCCGCGACGATGCGAACGATCATGCCTGTCTCCCGCGTCATCACGACCAACTCATATCCTGCTTGGTGAAAGGGGTCCGGCGCAGGCGCCTGCCCGTGGCGGCGAAGATCGCGTTGCCGATCGCCGGCTGGATCGGGCCGGTCGGCGCCTCGCCGATGATCGCCATCCGCTCATGGCCGGAAAGCGCCCCGAAGTGGATGTCGATCGCCGGCGCCTCGTGGATGCGGGTCATGCGATATTCGTCGAAATTGCCTTCGACGATGGCGCCGTTCTTGACCGTCAGTTCCTCGAACAGCGCCGCGTTGAGGCCGAACATCGTGCCGCCCTCGATCTGGGCGCGCACCGCGTTGGGGTTGGCGATGCTGCCGCAATCGAAGGCGACATCCACCTTCGCGACGCGCAATTCACCTGCCTTGCTGACCGCGACCCGCGCCACCGTCGCCACGACCGATCCGTTGTCGGGGATGCTGGCGACGGGCCAGCAGGAAATGGCGATGCCGAGCCCCTCGCCGCGGGGCAGCTTGCCGCCCCAGCCCGCTTTCTCCGCCGCCAGTCGCAGCGCGTCGCTCCACGGTTTCCCCCAGTGGGCGAGCAGCTTGAGGCGATAGTCCAGCGGGTCGATCCCGGCGGCGACGGCACATTCGTCGATGAACGTCTCCAGCGTGAAGACATGGCTGTTGTAGCAGGGCGCGCGCCAGGCGCCGTTGAGGATATGGATCGGCAGGCTCGCGCCGGTCAGCCGGATGTTCGGAATGGCCCCGCCATGGAAGTAGGGCTGGTCCGAATAGCCCAGCGGCAGCTTGAACGTCTGGCGCGTGCCGACATAGGCCATGTCTCCCTCGACCGCATTGGGCAGGCCGGTCGCGTCGTCCAGCGTCGCGCGATAGCGGGCGAAGATCGGCGTGCGGTAGCGCCCCTGCCGGAAGGTCTCCTCGCGCGACCAGATCACCTTGATCGGCCGGCCGGGAAATTCCCTGGCGACGGCGACGGCCATGCGGACGTCGTCCGCCTGCGTCCGCCGGCCGAAACCGCCGCCCACGAAGGTCTGGTGGACCGTCACCTTTTCGGGCGGCAATCCGGTCTCGTCGATCACCACCCAATAGGCCTGCTGCTGGTCCTGCGTCGCCACCCAGGCCTCCGCGCGATCCGCCGTCACCAGCACGGTCGCGTTGAGCGGCTCCATCGCGGCATTCTCGCAATACGGCGTGCCGTAATCCGCCTCGACGACGCGCGTGCCGCTCGCCTTGGCCATCTCTCCGGCGGCTTTCAGTATCTCGCAGCCGGGTTTGCCGCGAAGGGCGCGGGCGGCGGTGTAGATCGCCTCCGCATCGGCCCATTGCGTCCCGCCGCCCAGATCCCATTCGACCGGCAGGGCCTCCAGCGCCTGCCGCGCCTGCCAATAATGATCGGCGATCACCGCGACGCCGCTCTGCGCGGTGGTATCGCCCATGCCGAAGGTGCTCTTGTCCTGCACGGGGCTGCCGCGCGATTTCGCCGGATCGATCACCACGATCGCGCGGACGCCCGGCATGGCGCGCACCGCTTCGGGCGTGTGGCGCTTCAGCCTGCCGCCGTGCACCGGGCATTGCAGCAGCGCGGCATGCAGCATGCCCGGCACGCGAACGTCGATGCCGTAGGCGGCCGTGCCGTGGACGATGGCGGGGACGTTGAGCTTGGGGAGCGATGCCTTGCCGATCAGCCGCCATTCGCCGCGCGGCTTGGGCGTCGGCTCGGCGGGCAGGCCGATCCTGGCGGCGTCGGCCGCCACTTCGCCGAAACGCAGGGTGCGCCCCGTCGCCGCATGGCTCAGCACGCTGTCCTTCACGGCAATGTCGGTGGCGGACACGCCCCATCGCGCCGCCGCCGCCGCTTTCAGCCGCTCCCGCGCGCTGGCGCCGAGCTGGAGCAAATGGGCCATCCGCTTGGCGGCGGTGCTGTGCCCGCCGAAGAACGGCTGGAAGCCGACCGCATAGACGCCGTTTTCGATATGGTTGCGCTGGATCGAGGCGAAGGCGACGCGCACCTTCCCCCAGTCGCACGCCAGCTCTTCCGTCACCGTCATCGCCGCCTGGGTCATGGCGCCGTTGCCGATCTCGGGCTGGGGCACGCGCACCGTCACGATATCGTCCGGGGCGATCTCGATCCAGGCGCCGAACTCGCTGCCATGGGGGCTGTCCGGTCCCCATGGGCCGCTCTGGACCGGATCGGCCTCGCGCGCGACGGCGCGGCCGATGCCGAGCGCGAAGCCCCCGCCGACGGCGGCGGAGACCAGGATGAAGCGGCGGCGATCGAGGGTGATGCTGTTCATGGCGATCGTCCGTCAGGCCGGTTCGAGCGCGGCGCGGTGGATCGCGGCGCGGACGCGGGGGTAGGTGCCGCAGCGGCAGATGTTCGAGACCGCCGCGTCGATGTCGGCGTCCGCCGGCCGGGGAATCTTCTTCAGCAGATCGGCCGCGGCCATGAGGATGCCGGCCTGGCAGTAACCGCATTGCGGCACGTTCAGCTCGTTCCACAGCGTCTGGAGGCGGGCGCCGCCGTGATGCGCCAGCCCCTCGATCGTCACGATCTCCGCGTTTGCCACGCTTTCCAACGGCACCTGGCAGGATCGGGTCGCCTCGCCGTTGAGATGGACCGTGCAGGCGCCGCATTGGGCGATCCCGCAGCCGAATTTGGTGCCCGTCATCCCGAGATGGTCGCGCAGCGCCCACAGCAGCGGCGTCGCCGGATCGATGTCCAGCGATTGCGCCACGCCGTTCACCCGCAAGCGGATCGCCGCCATCAGGGCCTCCGCTGAACGGGGCGGGGCATGAAATCGGGTGCCATCGGATCGTCTCTCCTTCAGCCGGATCGACGAGACTTTCCGTCGTCCGGTCTTGGGCGTGACGCCAGAGCCACGCTGATTGGCACATGAAATGCTGTGCATATGCTCAGCATGTCAAGCGCGTCACCGTTGGAATCATCTTACGAACCGCGTCCCGCCTTATACAATTGCGCATTCATCGCCGGGGCGGCTTCGGCGACCGGTGCGGTGACCCCGGGCGTGGCGTGCGGTAGCAATCGGGCAAAAGCTGGGAGAAGGACGGATGGCAAAGCTGGATCTGAGCGAGTTTCGACAGAATTGGCGGCCGCTCACGGCCTGCTTCCTGGGGGTCGGCTCGGCGCTGTCGCTGAACAATTTCGTCGCGAGCAATTTCGCCCCCTACCTCATCAAGGAATTCGCCTGGACCCGCGCGCAATGGGCGATGACGGGCACGGTGGTGCTGCTGATCTTCGTGTGCGTGCCGATCGCCGGGCGGCTGGCCGATCTCTATGGCGTGCGGCGGGTCGCGTCGGTCGGCGTCGTCAGCTTCCCGCTCAGCTATGTGGCGATCGCGCTGATGAACGGCGACATCCGGATATTCTACGCCATCTGCATCCTTCAGGTGGTCCTGCGAAACGGCGGGATCAGGATCAGCGCGGCGACACCGCAGACCGCCGAGAAGGTCGCGACGGCGGCATAGCCGGCGCGCCGCCTCATCGTCGCCCGTGAGCGTGATCCGGTGATTGGCGACGACGTGCGGAAAACGGGTAATGGCCCCGGCCGTCGCGATCGAACTGCCGATAGGCGTCGGCCAGGCCGGCCTCGATCGCCTCGGTCCCCTGCATCTCGCCCACGGTGACGATCACCCGTGCATCGGCGGCGAAGACGCTGTCGAAGGCGTCGAAGTCGCCGCTGTCCAGGCAGCGTGAATATCGAAGGCGCAGCTCGCGGATCTCTTCGCGATCGAGCAGCGCCGCGAGACGCGGGTCGAGGCCCCCGATCGCCGCGCCGCTCACGCCGCGGTCTCGGTCGCAGCCTGCTGCGGCCATGTCGGATAATCCGTATAGCCTTTCTCGCCCGACGGCCCGTACCAGGTGGCGCGATCGGGAACGGCGAGGGGGTGGCCGTTCCGCAGGCGGTCGACGAGATCGGGGTTGGCGATGAAGGGCCGCCCGAAGGCGACCAGATCGAGGTCGCCGGACTTCAGCGCCGCCTCGGCGCTGTCCCGATCGAACCCGCCGGCGGCGATCAGCGTGCCGCGATAGGCCTGGCGGAAGGCGTGGGCAAAGCCCTCGGGCATCCGCTCGGCGCCGATCGTCAGCTGGTCGCTGAGATGCACATACGCGAGCGGACGCGCGTTGAAGGCGGCGGCCGCCGCGACCCAGGTTTCGGCTTCGTCGGGATAGGCGTGCATGTCGAACAGGCGGCCGAACGGCGAGATGCGAACGCCGACCCGGTTCCCGCCGACCTCGGCGACGAGCGCGTCGATCGTCTCCAGCATGAAGCGCAGGCGGTTCTCGATCGAGCCGCCATATCGGTCGTCGCGCCGGTTGAGCGTGCCGTTGACGAACTGTTCGAACAGATAGCCGTTCGCCCCGTGCAGCTCGACCCCGTCGAAGCCGGCGTCGATCGCCATGCGCGCGGCGCGCACGAAATCCCGCGTGATGCGCGCCATCTCTCCGGTTTCGAGCGCGCGCGGTTCGCTCACGGGAACGAGGCCGGGCGTGCCGTCCTCCCCATAAGCGAAAGCGCAAGAGGCGGGGCCGCGCGTGGCGGCGGAGGAGACAGGCGCCCGACCATCGGGCTGGAGCGTCGCGTGCGAGACGCGGCCGACGTGCCAGAGCTGCGCGAAGATGCGGCCGCCTTCCGCATGGACGGCGTCGGTCACCCGCCGCCAGCCGGCGGCCTGCTCGGGCGTATAGAGCGCCGGGTTGAACAGATAGCCGCGCCCTTCGATCGAGACCGGCGCGCCTTCGCTGACGATCAGGCCGGCCGTCGCGCGCTGACGATAATATAGCACGGTCAGATCGTCCGGAATCGTGTCGATCGCGCGGGCGCGCGTCATCGGCGCCATGACGATACGGTTCGGTAATGCGAGACCGGCGAGGTCGAACGGGGAGAACAGCGTGCGCAAGGCGGGAATCCTTCGGGATACAGCGGTCGAGAGGTCACAGCCGATCTATCCCTTCACCGGCGCAAGATAATCCGCTTGTAAGGCAAGACACTTCATCCCACAGCTCTACAATGATCCATCAGGACCGCTTCACGGGCCTTGCCGAGTTCGTCACGACCGTACGCAACGGCAGCTTCACGTCCGCCGCGGCCCACCTGGGCGTCACCAGTTCCGCCGTCGGCAAGAGCCTGTCCCGTCTCGAGGCGAAGCTCGGCACCAAGCTGATGCACCGGACGACCCGGCGGCTGACCCTGACCAGCGAGGGCCAGGAATATTTCGAGGCCTGCGTCCGCATCCTCGAGGATCTCGACGGCGTGGAGAGCGGCATCACCACCGGCCGCGAAAGTCCGGTCGGAACGATCCGGCTCAACCTGCCCGCCGCCTTCGGGCGTCGGCATGTGATGCCGGTGCTGATGGGCCTCACGGCGCGCCATCCGCGCCTCGACCTGTCCGTGATGTTCACCGAGCGCACGACCGACATCGTCAACGAGGGCGTCGATCTCGCCGTCAGGATCGGATCGCTGGGCGACGATGCCGACCTGACGGCCCGGCGACTGGGCACGCAGCGGCTGCTGATCTGCGCGTCGCCCGCCTATATCGCCGCGCAGGGCGCGCCCGCGACGCCGCGGGACTTGCTGACGCGCGACTGCATCATCGGCTGGCGGCGCGTGCCGAGGCCCACCTGGCTGCTGAAGGACGAAACGGGCGCGGTCGCCCGCCACGAAATCCACGTACGCCTAGAATTCAGCGACGGTGACGCGATGGTGCAGGCGGCGCTCGCCGGCGGCGGACTGTGCCAGCTGCCGACCTGGCTGATTTCCGACGAACTGGCCGCCGGCCGCCTCGTGCCCGTGCTCGATGCATGCGCCGGCGCCGAAATGCCGATCCACGCGGTGTGGCCGGCGTCCCGCTATCTCCAGCCGAAGCTGCGCGTCGTCATCGATGCGCTCGCCGACGCCGCCAGCATGGCGGGATCGGGCTTCAACCCGTAACCGTCGCGGGTAGTCGCCGCCTCGATCACCTGTTCGCGGCCGTCATTCTCGGCACCGTCATCTGGGCGGTTTGGGAAATCGGCTTTGACTGGTGGCCGCTCGTGCCGCGCGGCGATCTCATCTTCCTGATGGGGGCGCTTCTCGCGACACCGTGGATTACGCGCCGCCTGCGGCCGGGGACTTCCTTGAGGGCCAAGGCCGGCCCCTTGATGTTCGCGCTCGGCGTCGCCACGGTCGTGGGTCTGGTATCGCTCGCACGGGACGTCCACGATCAGGATGGCACGCTCCCCGGACCCCGCGCGGCGGTGACGGCCAATTATGCCGGCGTGTCCGACGATGACTGGACAGCCTACGGTCGCAGCTGGTTCGGCGACAAATGGTCGCCGCTGACCCAGATCATGCCGCAGAACGTGAACAAGCTACAGGTGGCCTGGCACTATCACACGGGCGATCTGATGCGGGCGAGCGGCATTGCCCAGGTGGTTATCACAACGAGGCGGATCACCTCGGGCAATGAGTTGAAATAGCGAAACGGGCTGGGTGGCTTCTGATGGCGAGGCATATCGCCGCGCTACCTGGCGTTTCCCAACGGCAGATGCACCTGCTCTGACAGAGTCAATCCATGTGATCCGCGACATATCCCGGCGTCTTGGCCATCTGCGGCAGCAAGGCGGCGAGCAGGGCGACGGCGACGAGCCAACTGCTCACCACCTTGATCGCGATCTGCCAGCCTCGCGCCAGGATCAGGCGGGCGGGCAGGGTGAGGAGCAGGCAGGGGAGGGCGCGCCACAGATCGGTTCGGGCGCCTTCACCCGCGATGACGGCGCCGGCGGCCAGCCCGGCCATCGGGGCGAGGGCCAGCGCCAGCCACGTCGGCACGCCGCCGGGCAGGTGGATCAGCGCGCAGGCGAGGATCAGGATGGCCCAGCAGGCGAGGAAGGCGATCTCGATCGAGGGGCCACCGATGGGCAGGAAGCTGCCGGCCACGGCGGCGCCCGCCGTCAGCAGGATCGCGGGCAACACCACCCGGCGGGGCGCGAAGGCCAGCATCAGGGCGAAGGCGACGCACAGCAGCGCCGCCGGAAGCGCGCCGCCTCTCACGGGATTGCCCGGTACAGGAAATAGACGCCCGTCGCCGCGATCAGCCCGCCGACGACGCGCGTGGCGATCTCGCCGCCCGGCCTGTCGTTGAGCAGCCCGAGCAGGATGCCGGCGACGTGGAGCAGGCCGGTCGCCAGCACGAAGCCCAGGCTGAAGGCGATCGGGTCGGCGATCGAGGGCAGCTCGGCGCCATGGGCATAGCCATGGAAGATCGCGAATATCGCCACCAAGGTCACCGCGATCCACACCGGCGCGCGCCAGGCGAAGGCGATCGCCCCGCCCAGCAGCAGCACGGACAGCGCGATGCCGATCTCGACCGGCGGCATCGGCACGCCCGCCATCCCCAGCGCGCCGCCGAACGCCATCACCGTGGGGAAGATCACCGGCAGCAGCACCACCAGCGGCCGGCCGAGGAAAGCGCCCCAGATGCCCACCGCCACCATCGCCAGCAGATGATCCGGCCCGGACAAGGGATGGTGGAAACCCGCGAGGAAGCCGCCGGTCAGCGACTCGTCGAGATGCGCCGATGCCGGACCGGCGAGCAGGACCAGCGCCAGCGCCGCGATGATTTTCAGCAAGGGCGAGGGGCCGGAACGAAACGACATGCCAAATCCTTGCGTAGAGGGAATCGTTCGACGGGCCGCCCGTGTCACCGGCTTGGCGCAGCGATCGGGATCAAGTCAAACCTTCGTCGCCCGGTTGTGATACGAACGGCGGCAACGACAGGATGCAGGGAGCGGATCGCATGGCGAAATACGGGTTGCCGATCACTTTGACGGTGGGTGTCGGCGTGGCGATCGCGGCGCCGGCGCTGGCGCATGATTTCTGGCTCCAGCCCAAGGGCTTTCAGTTCCCGGCACCCGCCGCCGCGCCCTTTTCGGTGCTGGTGGGCCATGGCCCGGCGCGCGAACGCTGGTCGGGCGATCCGGCGCGGGTGAAGTTCCTGATCGCTGTCGGCCCCGACGGGCGGCAGGATCATCGCGCCGACCTGGGCAACAGCAGCGGCGGCAACGGCGTACTGCGCTTCGCCAGACCGGGCACCTATGTGTTGGCGATGCAGACCACGCCGGCGGCGAGCGACCTGCCGGCGCTGCGCTACAACAGCTTCGCGGCGGAAGAGGGGCTGACCCCCGCGCTCGCCCTGCGCCAGCGCACCGGCCAGACCAACGCCAACGGTCGCGAAACCTACAGCCGGCGGGTGAAGGCGCTGATCCAGGTCGGCCCGACCGATGCGCCGCAGCCGCAGGTCACCCGCCCGGTCGGCCTCACGCTGGAGATCGTGCCCGAGAAGGACCCCTATCGCCTCAAGGCCGACGAGCCCTTGCCGGTGCGCATCCTGTTCGAGGGGCGGCCGCTGGCGGGCGCGCTCGTCAAGCTGACCAACCTCGATTTCGACACCCGCCCACTGGAAACGCATCGCAGCGACAGGGCCGGCCGGGCGATCTTCACCGTGCCCGATCATGGCGCATGGCTGATCAACGTGATCTGGACCAAGCCGATCAGGGGCAATCCGACAGCGGATTTCGAGACGACCTTTTCCAGCCTCACCTTCGGCTACGGCCCCAAACGACGCTGAGACCGACCCGGACATGATGACACCCACGGCGTCGGGTACGCCGTGGGTGTCTATCCGCCAGGCAGGACGGATCAGTTGTCGATCGGTTCGGCCGTCAGGTTGACGGCCGGAACGTCGGTCGCGGCGGGCTTGTTGGCCGTGGCCGTGCTGGCCGCGTCGAACGCCGCGGCGAAAGGCGTGCTGATGCGCGACTGGATGCTGGCCGTCGCGGTCGGCGTTGGCGTGGGGGAGGGGGTGCTGGCGGTCCCGCCGGCACTCCCCCCGCCGCAGCCCGAGAGGATCAGTGGCCCGAGGGCCACCATGCCGAGGTTGCGGAGACTGCGCGTCATGATCGGGCCCTTCACTGGACGGCCGGCGCGGCGGCGGCCGCGTTGCGGGCGGTGCGCGGCGAGCCGGGGATCGGCGTGTTGAGGTAGGGGAAGCCCGTACCCAGATCCCGCGCGCTGATCGGCGCGCCATCGGTATAGGCGACCATGCCGGTCGGCGCGTTGGCGGGGGTGCACAGGCCGAGATCGGTGGCGACGCGGTTGATCGGCACCGGATGGCACAGGCGGCCCATCGCCACGCGCAGGGTGATGTCCACCGTATCGTCACCCGGACGGCGCCCGTTGGGGAAGCCGGCGAGATCGTCGCCCGCCACGCCGAAGGTGCTCTGGGTGGCGCGCGGGGTCGGCGCGATCGCGGTGTTGAGGCGGATCATCTCCGATGGCGTCACGCGCGACATCTGGTTGAGCGTACGGATACCGGTCAGGAAGGTCGCGACCAGATCGTTGCGCGGGAAGTTGTTGGGCGCCAGATTGGTGAAGCTGGTGCCCAGCGTCGCGTTCACCGGCGCGCGGAACAGGCGATCGAGGATCGCCGGGAGCGTCGGATTGGTGACGTAATCGCCCAGCGCCGCGTCGGCGGTGGGCTTCACGGCGTTGAACAGATCCTTCTGGTTCAGGCCGATCACCAGCTCGTTTACGAGCGGCATACCCAGGCGCGAGACCTGGACATAGGCGCCGCCCTGAAGCGCCGGCACCGCATAGGTCGGCGTCGGGTCGCGCAATTCGGCCTGCGGCAGGCTGGCGGTCGACCACACGCCGACGACGCCGTTGCCGCCGCCGGTGATGCAGGTGATCGGCAGCTCGATCGCGATCGAGGTGACGTTCTTCTTGCCGACGAGATCGTCGTTGTTGCGGCTCTGGCGGATGCCGCCGGGGAAGCCGCGGCCGTCATTGGCGCCCGGTGCGCTGTCGCCCTCGATCGGCACGAAATTCACCAGATCGAAGACTTCGCCCAGATTGACCGCGAACGCCTCGGCACGCTGGCCGACGAACACGCGGCCCGCCGTCGAGCAGCTCGGCAGCGCGACGTTGTAGACATATTGGTTGGCGTAGCCGGCGTAATCGGGGATAGTCTTGTTGCCGGTATTGTCGATCGGCTTGGTGAAGGTGGTCGATCCGCCCGTGGAGGCCGCGATGGCGGCGCGGGTGCCGGCGCGGCGATCGCCGGTGATCTGGGTGACGGTGTAGGTCTCCAGTTCGCCCACGTTCGACTGGTCCGTGGCGGTCGCCGGACCGGCGGCGCGCAGCGCGATCGGCAGGGTCTTGTCGCCGATCGGCAGGGTGATGCCGGTGCCGTTGCGCAGCGTGTTGGTGAACTTGAACTGGTAGGTCAGGTTTTCGATGGCGTCGCCGTCGTTATCGATGTGGATCTCGTAGATCGCATCGGGGTCCATCGTGAAGTAATTGGGGCCGCTGCCGGGGCTCTGGTCGGGCTGGAAATTGGCGATGATCGTCACGAAGCCCTCGCGGCCCGGCTCGTAGCTGCGGAAGGCGTAGACGTCGGTATTGTCCACCTTCGGCCGCTCGGTGATGCCGGGCGCTTCCCGGTGGCTGGAGGCGAATGCGGTGGCGTTGGCCAGGCAGAGCGATGCCATCGCCGTACCAAGCGCGAATTTCCCGAGCAGCTTCATTCCCGTCTCTCCCTGTTCATTCCGCCGCACGGCCGCGCCGTCCGGATATTCCCGATGGTCGATGGACCTAGCCCTCACCGAAGCTACGTGCCCGGCGAGGGCGAAGTTGCACCCGCGATGCGCGGGCCTCGAATTTCGTTGGCCACCGGCGGTCCGGCGGTGAGGAACAGATCGTCCCACCGCCATTGGCCGGAACCGAGGGCCAGCACCGTGTCCGGCGGGCCGGCCAAGGTCAGCAGGCTGGGGCCGGTCTGCGTTTCGGTGCGGCATATGCCGGGCGCCTGCGCGACCGTCGCCAGCACCGCCTGCCGCACGGTATCGAGCGCGCGATGGCTCGCCCGGTCGGCGCCGTCGATCCAGCGGCCGTCCCACAGCATCACCGCATTGGCGACCGATCGGGCGTCATGCGGCAGGCGGCCGAGGCTCGCCTGCACCGCCGCATCGCCCCGCAGCGCGTCGCGCACCCGTGCCGCCAGATCGCACGGCTCGCCGATCCCCGTCGAGGTATCGGTGATCGCCATCACCGGCGGCGCGATCGAAAGCGGGGTGGGAACCAGCGCGACCGGGATGATCGGTGCCGGCACCGGCTCCGCGTCGGGCGCCGCCTCGGTCACCGCCGGCATTTCGGCCGGGGCGGACGCGACATCGAACAACGCGATCGATCGCCCTGCGGCGGGCGCGTTTACGGGCGCGCCATGCGCCATGGCGATCAGCCCCAGCGCGGCCGCGTGCAGCGCCACGACCGGCACCACCATCCAGCGTCGACGGGTCGGCGCGGACATTGCTATCTCCGCGCCCCGCCGATCACAGCGCCAGCTTCATGCCGAGCGTCATGTTGTAGAATTCGCGATCCTTGTCGAACTGGACATCATAGCCCGCGAAGAAGGAGATCGGCCCGCCGCCGCCGATGTCGAGCGACCCGCCGGCGTTGTAGTAATTCCGGCGCAGCGCGGTTGTCGTGAAGGTGAAGGGCGTCGGCGTCGCCGTGTTGAGGAAGCTGGCGCTGATGAGGTGCTGGCGGTTCTGGAACTCGTGATACCAGCCGCCGTGGACACTGGGCTTCACCGTCGCGCCCATGATCTCGAACGACTTGGCCGCGCGCAGGGCGAGGTTCGATCGCAGCGATTCATCCCGCGCCCGCGAAATGGTCAGCGCGCTTACGCCGCCCAGCTCGATGAAACCGTCGATCTTGGTGTAGGCGTAGCGGACCGAGGCGGTCGGCTCCAACTCGAACCCGCCGAAGTCGTAGGCGAGGCCCAGAGTGCCGCCGCCGGCATAGACCGTGCCCTTGGTGCGCGCCGAATTGCTGTCTCTGAACGCGCCGATCGCAACGTTGCGGGTCACGGCCCAGGTCAGGTCGTTGTAACTGCCCCAGCCGGTCACATAGGCCGGGCCGACCGATGCGGTGGCATAGAGGCCGCCGAAACCATTCTCCAGCCGCCCGCGCGACGCGTTGGGGCCGAGGTGGGCGTTGGTGCTGCTGTAGCCGCCGAACGCGCCGACCGCGACCGTCGGCATGATCTGATAATCCGCGCCGCCGATGAAGTGATATTCGTCGGTATCGGCGCCGTAGCGATCAATCGCCGCCTTGTAGCGGCCATAGCGCGAGCCGCCCGAGATCCAGAGGTTGGCCTTGCCGTCGGCGTCCAGCGCCGCGCGCGAGCCGTCGCCCATCGCCGCGCCGGTGCGGCCGGCGCGGGTGACGCGGCCGATCGTCGTCTCCTGCGATTCCACAGCGTTCAGCGAGATATCGGGCAGATTGCTGTAGGCCGCCGGGCTCAGCGCCAGCAGCGCCGCCGATTGCGCGCCGGGCGTGGCGAAGGTGCCGTCGATCGCGTTGAACAGCGCCAGCGTGTTGCCGGAAGGCAGGCCGACGAAGCCGTCGAGCACGCCGCCCACCGCCGCCTGATTGGGCGTCGTGCCCATCGACGCGAAGGATGCCAGCTGCACCGCGAGGCCGTTATAGGTGGTGTTGCCGGAAAGCGCGCCGATCAGCGTCGCCGCGCCCGTCGTCAGGTTGATCGAATAGAGCGAGGTCACGCCCGTCGTCGGGTTGGTCAGCGTCGCATAGGCCGCGCCTTCACGCGAGATATCGAAACCGACCGACCCGGTGCTGGCCACGCCGGTCGAGCCGACCGTGAACAAGGTGCCGTTGTTGGGCGAGACCGTCGCATTGCCCTGCGTCGCGAGGCGGGCGGGCGCGAGGCCGCCGCGATTGTCGATCACATACAGCGTGGTCGTCGTCGCGCCGGCGACGCTGTTGGTATAAGCCGCGCCCGCCACCGTGGCGATCTGGCCGGCGCTCGCATCGGTCGTGGCGTAGGCGATAGGCCCGTCGATCGCGGCGAGCGCGCCATTATCGGGGTTGATCCGCACATCCTGACCGACCTGCGTGATGAGGCGGATACGATCGACCGTCGGATTGAAATCGAGCGCGATCGACGAGATCGTCGGGATGGCCGGGGTGCCGACCGCCGTCGCGGCGCCGGTGCGCGAGTTGATCGCATAGAGCTGGCCGACGTTGCTGACGCCGTAGAGGACGCGCGGGCTGGCCGGGCGATAGTCGATGCCGCCGATCGTGGTGCCGGCGGCCACGCCGGTGATCGCGACCGATCGTGTCACCGTTCCGGGCGCCGTCGCGCCGATCGAAACCAGCGTGTTGCCCGCGCCCACGGTCTGAAGGGTCTGCGCCGACGCGCCCCCGGCCATGCCCAGCGCCAGCGCGGTGGTCGAAGCCAGAACAAGCGGCCTGAAATACGTCACGCGCATGGAAATCCCCCCTTTTGTTGCGAGTAAAACTATTGCCCGGCGATTTCGTTCATCGGAGGGCAAGATTTATTTTCACGCAAAACATTGATTTCAATAGGAAACGCATAAATTCAAAATTGGCGCATTTTGGCTAGTTTTTGATACGGAGGCGCGGCGTACAAAGTTTCAGCGCCCGATAAATTATTTTTGAGATGCACCCGAGCGGCGTTTTGCTGCGTAGCGGTCGGGTATGGCGCCGCGTGCGAGCGCCATCGCAGAGGGGGAAGCGGATGCGGGCGGCGATCGTGATGGCGGCGGTTTGTCTGGTGGGCATTGCGGGGGATGCCGTCGCGCAGACAGGGCCGGCGATCCCAGTGATCGATCGGTCGCTTTCCAGCGAGGGCGAGATCGTCGTCTACGGCCGCTCGCTGCCGCAGATCGGCCTGGCGCTGTCCGGCTCGCAGGGCGTGGTCGGCTATCGCGATTTCGAGGACCGGCCGCTGTCGCGCGTTGGTGAACTGGTCGAGAACGTGCCGGGCGTGATCGCCACCCAGCACTCGGGCACCGGCAAGGCCAACCAATACTTCCTGCGCGGCTTCAATCTCGATCACGGCACCGATTTCGCGGGCTTTGTCGATGGCGCGCCGGTCAACATGCGTACCCACGGGCACGGCCAGGGCTATCTCGACCTCAATTTCCTGATCCCCGAGCTGGTCGAGCGGATCGATTATCGCAAAGGCCCGTATTTCGCCGACACCGGCGATTTCTCGGCGGCGGGTACGGTGAAATTCACCACTGTCGACCGGCTCCACGCGCCGCTGATCGAGGCGACGGTCGGCAGCTTCGGCTATTATCGCGCGCTGGCGGCCGGCAGCGCCAGCCTCGGCGACGGCCATCTGCTCGCCGCGATCGACGGCACTCTCTCCGATGGCCCGTGGGTGCTCGACGAACGGCTGCGCAAGGTGAACGGCCTCGTCAAATATACGGCCGGCGACTGGAGCCTCGGCCTCACCGGCTATCACGCCACCTGGGCCGCGACCGATCAGGTGCCGCAGCGCGCGGTCGATAGCGGCCTGATCGGCCGCTTCGGCAATATCGATCCCTACCTTGGCGGCACCACCACCCGCATCGGCCTCACCGCCACCGGCCGCGCCGCCGATACCGCGATCAATCTCTACACCATCGCCTACAGTTTTCGCCTCACCTCCAACTTCACCTACTTCCTCGACGATCCGGTTAATGGCGACGAATTCCAGCAGCGCGACCGGCGACTGATCTTCGGCGGATCGCTCGCCCGCGATTTCCCCACCACGATCGGCAGGTTGCCGGTCACCGTCACCCTCGGCAGCGAAGGTCGCTACGACGCGATCGGCAAGATCGGCCTTTACGACAGCATCGCCGGCATGCGCGGCGCGCCCGTCCGGCAGGACAAGGTGGATGAGGCGAGCGGCGCGCTCTACGGCCAGGCGACCGTGGCGCCCACCGATCGCCTCCGCCTGACCCTCGGTCTGCGCGGCGATCTCTACGGCTACAAGGTCCGCGCGCAGACGCTTGCCGCCAATTCGGGCAGGGGCACGGATTTCATTCTCGGCCCCAACGCGGCCCTCGCCTGGCGGGCCGCCGATCATCTCGAACTCTACGCCAATTACGGCGAGAGCTTCCATTCGAACGACGCGCGCGGCGCCACCATCCGCATCGATCCCGTCACCGGCGACCCGGCCGATCGGGTGCAATTGCTGGTCAAGGCGCGCGGATCGGAAGTGGGCGCCCGCTACGAACGATCGCGCTTCAGCGCCTCGCTGGTGGCCTATTATCTCACCCTCGGCTCGGAACTGGTGTTCTCCGGCGACGGCGGCACCACCGAACCCAACGACGCCACCCGCCGCTACGGCGGGGAGGCGACCCTCTTCTGGCGCCCGCTTGCCTGGCTGGCACTCGATGGCTCCGCCGCCCTCAGCCACGCCCGCTTCCGGGGCGTCGCCCCCGGCCGGACCCGCATCCCCAATTCGGCGAGCAACGTCCTGTCCCTCGGCGCCGCGATCGACCTGCCCAGCGGCCTCTCCGCCTCCGCCCGCCTCCGCCACTTCGGCGCCGCCCCCCTGATCGAGGACAACACCGCCCGCTCGCGCGCCACGACGCTGGTGAACCTCGGCACCTACTACCGCGTCGGTCGCTTCAAGCTGGGCGTGGACCTGCTCAACGCCTTCGGCTCGAAGGACAACGACATCACCTATTTCTACGCATCGCGGCTACAGGGCGAAGCGGCGGGCGGGGTCGAGGATTATCACGTCCATCCGGTTGAGCCGCGACAGGTGAGGGTATCGGTGCGAGCGTCGTTCTAGTTCGATGGCGCTGATCTGCGGCCCAAGCGTTTGCCTCGCGCCATGACGATCCTCATTCCCATCCTCGGCGATCAGCTCACCCACGATCTCGCGGCTCTCCGCGATGCTCCGCCAAGCGATGCCGTCGTCCTGATGATGGAGGTCGCCGACGAGACGACCTACGTCCGCCACCACAAGCGCAAGATCGCGCTGATCCTGTCGGCCATGCGCCATTTCGCCGACGAGCTTCGCGGACGGGGATGGACGGTCGATTACATCCGCCTCGACGATCCCGATAACAGCGGCAGCTTCACCGGCGAAGTGGCGCGCGCGGTCGAACGCCACCGTCCAAGCGCGATCCGCATCGTCGAGCCCGGCGAGTGGCGGGTAAAGATGATGATCGGCGGCTGGGCGAAGCGCTTCGGCATCCCCGTCGATATTCTGGTCGATGACCGCTTCCTGTGTGGCATCCTCGAATTCCAGACCTGGGCGCAGGCGCGCAACGATCTGGTGATGGAATATTTCTATCGCGAGATGCGCCGCAAGACTGGCCTGCTGATGACCGCCGACGGCCAGCCCGAAGGCGGGCAGTGGAACCTCGACAAGGACAATCGCGCGCCGCCGAAACACGGTCTCAACTATCCCGAACCGATGCACTTCGCGCCCGACGAGACGACGCGGGACGTCATCGCGCTGGTGGCGGAGCGTTTCGCCGGTCACTTCGGACGGCTGGAGAAGTTTGCCTTGCCCGTGACCGCCGGGCAGGCGCGCCGCGCGCTCGCCCATTTCGTGCGGACGGCGCTGCCCGATTTCGGCACCTATCAGGATGCGATGGTGACCGGACAGGACTGGCTCTACCACAGCTGGCTCAGCCCCGCGCTGAACCTGGGCCTGCTGACCCCGCTCGAGGTCGCCGGGGCCGCCGCCCGCGCCTATCATGCAGGGGATGTGCCGCTCAACGCGGCGGAGGGCTTCATCCGCCAGATCATCGGCTGGCGCGAATATGTTCGCGGCTATTATTGGATGGAGATGCCGGATGTCGCGGCCGCCAACGCGCTCGGCGCGACGCGGCCGCTGCCCGAATTCTACTGGACCGGCGAGACCGACATGCTGTGCCTCGCCGAAGCGATCCGCAACACCCGCGACCATGGCTATGCCCACCATATCCAGCGGCTGATGGTGCTGGGCAATTTCGCCATGCTGGCAGGCGTCCGGCCGCAGGATGTCGCCGACTGGTTCCTGGTGGTCTACGCCGATGCCTATGAATGGGTGGAACTGCCCAACGTGATCGGCATGAGCCAGCATGCCGATGCCGGCCGCCTCGCCACAAAGCCCTATGCCGGCGGCGGCGCCTATATCGATCGCATGTCAGACCATTGCGGCCGGTGCCGCTACGACGTGAAGCAGAAGGTCGGCCCCGATGCCTGCCCGTTCAACGCCCTCTACTGGGATTTCCTCGCCCGTCACGAACGCCGCTTCCGCCGCAACCGCCGCATGGTGCACATGTACTCGAACTGGGATCGCATGAAGCCGGAGGTTCGCGACGCCTATCGCGCGAACGCGTCTGCGTTTCTCGATACGCTCGAACCGGCGGCCGTGGGGTGGGCGAAGTAGCGGTGTTGGCGCCGGGAGCTACTTCGCCCGCCGATTGCGGCCGCGCGTCATCGGATCGGGCTTCTTCGGCGGGGTCCAGCCGGCGGGCGGCGTGACCCTCTGCTGGCTCGTGCCCAGGCCCATGGCGCCCGGCTGTTGCCGGCTTAGCCCCGACGTATCGGCCTGAGCCACCTCCTCCCGCGAGGTGCCGCCCCGCAGGAGGTTGAGCTGGTCACGCAGCCGTTTGGCTTCCTCGAAATCGAGCGCGGCGGCGGCGGCTTCCATCCGCCGCCGCAGGTCGTCCGCCTCGCCGCCCATCAGGCCAGCGTGCGGACCTTGGGCTCGCGCGCGTAGAAACGCTTCGCCGCCGCCTTCACGAAGGGTTTGCCAAGACCCACCATGCCCTCGTCCGGCTCGACGCCGGCCTTGTCGAGCAGCGGCCTGGCCGCCTCGCTGTGGCCGATCGCCTTGCAATGGCCGAAGGCGTCCATCACGAACTGGATCGCGGCGGCCTCCTTCAGCAGCGCCGCGCAGCCCTCTTCCGAAAGCACCAGCGCGATCGCGCCGACGAACACCGAGGGGAAGCCCGCCAGCTGGGCATCGGCCTTGAGCAGCGACCCGTCCGACATCTTCGTGCCGCCCACCTTGGGCGCGATCAGGATCGGCTTGCCGCCCGCGTCGCCGATCGCCGAGGTCAGCGCATCGACGGCGGCGGCGTCCGAGCCGTCGGCGATGAGGATGCCGATCGCCGCGCCCTCGATCGAGGTGGGCACCAGCGGCCCCTCGATGATGCGCAGCGCGGGCGACAGGTCGAGATCCTGCACCGGCACCGCCGTGGGCGAGGCGGCGGGCAGGTCCATGGCGAGGCCGTCGGCGACGCGCGCCGCCAGATCGGGATCGACGTTGACGAGGTTGGACAGCATCCGCGTGCGGACATGCTCCAGCCCGACCTTGGACAGCTCGAACACGATCGCCGAGGCCAGATGCGCCTGCTCAGGCACCGCCAGCGAGCGGAAGAACAGCCGCGCCTGGCTATAATGGTCGGCGAAGCTCTCGGGGCGGATGCGCAGCTTGTCGCCCTGCTCGTCGGCGCCGGTCGCGGTATTGGTCGTCTTGAAGCCCGACATGGGGCATTCGCGCGGGCCGGCGATCTCGCCGCTCTCGCTCAGGCTGTTGGGCTCGTAATTGGCGCGGCCCTTGGGCACCTGCATCTGCATGTGGCCGTCGCGCTGGAAGTTCATCACCGGGCATTTGGGCGCGTTGATCGGGATCTGGTGGAAGTTGGTCGATCCCAGCCGCTTCAGCTGCGTGTCGAGATAGGAGAAGAGCCGGCCCTGAAGCAGCGGATCGTTGGTGAAATCGATGCCGGGCACGATGTTGGCCGGGCAGAAGGCGACCTGCTCGGTCTCGGCGAAGAAATTGTCGGGATAGCGATCGAGCACCATCCGGCCAACCTTGCGGACCGGGCACAATTCCTCGGGGATCAGCTTGCTCGAATCGAGCACGTCGAACGGCAGGCTGTCGGCGAATGTCTGGTCGAACAGCTGGAGGCCCAGTTCCCATTCGGGGAAGTCGCCCCGGTCGATCCGTTCGAACAGGTCGCGGCGCTGATAGTCGGGATCCGCACCGGCGATCTTCACCGTCTCGTCCCAGATGGTCGATTCCAGCCCGGCCTTCGGCTTCCAGTGGAATTTCACGAAGGTCGCCTTGCCCTCGGCATTGACCAGCTTGAAGGTGTGGATGCCGAACCCCTCCATCGTCGCGAAGGAGCGGGGCAGGGTGCGATCGGACATGGCCCACATGATCATGTGGGTCGATTCCGGCATCAGCGAGATGAAATCCCAGAAGGTGTCGTGGGCGGTCGCGGCCTGCGGATAGCCCTTGTTCGCCTCCATCTTGGCGGCATGGATCAGATCGGGGAATTTGATCGCGTCCTGGATGAAGAACACCGGGATGTTGTTACCGACGAGATCCCAATTGCCCTTCTGCGTGTAGAATTTCACCGCGAAGCCGCGCACGTCGCGCGGCGTGTCGACGGAGCCCGCACCGCCGGCGACGGTGGAGAAACGGGTGAACACCGGCGTCCTCTCGCCGGCGCGCTGGAAGAGATCGGCTGCCGTGATGTCGGACAGGCTCTCGTACAGCTCGAAATAGCCATGCGCCGCAGAGCCACGCGCATGGACGATCCGCTCGGGAATGCGCTCATGATCGAAGTGGAAGATCTTCTCGCGGAGGACGAAATCCTCCAGCAGCACCGGGCCGCGCGCGCCGGACTTGAGCTGGTTCTGATTGTCCGAGATCGGGATGCCCTGATTGGTCGTCAGGATATCGTCGCCGGTTGCGATCTGGTGCGTTTCGCCCCCGTTGCCGCTGCTCGGGTCGAGGGTCTGCTGCTTCGCCATGAAATTCGCTCCTCCGCTGGAGCGACCTAAACCGGCGGAAAGGCTGATGGTTCAGCGATGTGCGAGAAAGAAAGACAGCGCTAACATAGGCTAACGGCGGGCCGCTCTTCAGGGCCGAACGGCGGATGATCCGGCCTTGGCAGGCCATCCGCCGTTCACTCCAGGAGCGTTCAGATGAGGACGCTTAGCCGCCCACCTCCGCCAGCGAGCGCGGCTCATGCATCGGGCAGCCGTTGAATTTGCCGCGATAGTCGGCCGACATTTTGTACGGATCCTTGCGGGCGCGGTTGACGCCGCCCAGCGGCTGGTGCGCCGCAAGGCCGTGCCAGGGGCTGAAGGACAGCGCGTCTTCCGTCGCCTCGCTGGCCGGATGCTCCCACGCGATCTGCGGCGGCACCGTGAGCGTCGCCACCGTCAGGAACGGGCTCAGCGCCTCGTCCCATGGCACCGAGGCGTCCTCGATCGGCATCTTCTCCAGATCACGGTTGAGCTGGACCCGCAGCTCCCACACGCCGCCCTGTTCGGGCAGCAACCGGTTCATCTCCTCACGGATGGCGTCGGGGCGGCCGGTGGCGTCGATCTGCTCCTCCGCGAAATCCTTGATCGCGGAGATGGGGACGAGCTGGAACTTGGCGATATGGGCGCCGTAACGGAACGGCGTCTGGCTGAAATAGGTCTGGCCCAGCGGGTGGAAAGGCTTGGCCCCGCCCAGCGTCTGGAACATCGACGATTGGCCGCCGACCGCCTCCAGCGCGCTTTCCGCCGTGCGCAGGAACGCCGACAGCACCTTCTTGGCGCCCTCCGCCTTGTCGGTGGTCTTGGCCAGCAGCTTCAGGTTGGTCAGGAATTTTTTCGGGTTGGGCGCCGCGAAGGCCGGGCCGTTGACCATCACGAAATCCTGCGTGTCACCTTCGGCACCGGGCAGCCGCTCGCCGGGTACGCCGATCACCTTCAGCGCCAGCCCGCGCGGCAGGGTGATCGAATCGTCGAGGATATCGCCGGCATTGGTCGAGAAGCGCAGGATTACCTCATAATCGCCGGACTGCGCGAACATCCCCTGCGCCAGTTCGGACGGCAGGCCCTCCTGCACGCGCAGCTTGCCCTTGGCCAAACCGTGGCCCTTGGCGTGCACCGATCGAACCGCATGGCCATAATCCTGCGAGGTCGTGTCGAGGATGATCTTGAATTGATCCTCCAGCCCGCGCACCGTCTCCGCCTCGTCCGGTTCGTGCTTTTCGACGTCGGGCGAGTAGGCCACGGGATGGGTCATGCGTGTTTCCTCCGAAATATTCGGACACTGAACCATTCGCTTGTCGTGTCGTTCCGCCCATGGGACAGTCGTTCGGCCAAAAAAGCCGATAAATTAATATGGGTTAGCGGGAACAGAATGACCGAGCAGAAATCGGACGAGCCCGAGATTAAGCCGTTCGCCGGGCCGGCGGGCGGCTGGGGATCGGTGCGGTCGCTGGCGGAGATCATGCCGCGCGAAAAGATAGCGCCCGGCACGCTCGTCGAACTCGGCCGGCAGAACAAGCCCGACGGTTTCGCCTGCGTCAGCTGCGCCTGGCCCAAGCCCGCCGACCATCATCCGTTCGAATTCTGCGAGGAAGGCGCCAAGGCGACCGCATGGGAACTGACCACCCTGCGCACCACGCCCGATTTCTTCGCCGCGCATACGCTCACGGAACTGCGCGGCTGGCGCGATTACGATCTGGAGCAGCACGGCCGCCTGACCCACCCGCTGCGCTACGATCCCGCGACCGACAAATATGTCGCCTGTAGCTGGGCCGAAGCCTTCGACGGCATTGGCGCCGCGCTGAAGCCGATCGATCCCAAGGCTGTGGTGTTCTATTCGTCAGGCCGCACCAGTCTCGAAGCCTCCTACATGTACGGGCTGATGGCGCGCATGTTCGGCAACCAGAACCTGCCCGACAGCTCCAACATGTGCCACGAATCCACCTCGGTCGGCCTGAAGGCGGCGATCGGCGTGCCGGTCGGCACGACGCAGCTCGAGGATTTCAAGCATTGCGACGCGATCCTGTTCTTCGGCCAGAATGTCGGGTCGAACGCGCCGCGTATGCTGCACGACCTGCGTGCCTGCCGGAAGCGCGGGGTGGAGATCATCACCTTCAATCCGCTCAAGGAACGGGGGCTGGAACGCTTCACCGATCCGCAGAACCCGATCGAGATGGCGACCCTGGCCGAGACGAACATCTCGACCCAATATCATCAGGTGCGCGCCGGCGGCGATATCGCGGCGATGACCGGGATCGCCAAATATCTGATCGAGTGGGACGATGCGGCGCGGGCGGCAGGCGAACCCGAGGTGCTGGATCACGCCTTCATCAAGGCCCACACCAACGGTTTCCCCGCCTTCGCCGCCACGGTCCGCGCCGCCGAATGGGACGCGATCGAGCGCGAATCCGGTCTGGCGAGGGCAGAACTGGAGGAAAGCGCCAAGGTCTATGCGAAGGCCAAAGCGGTCATGGCGATCTACGGCATGGGGCTGACCCAGCATGTGAAGGGCGTCGAGAATGTCCGCATGGTCGTCAACCTGCTGCTGATGCGCGGGAATATCGGCAAGCCGGGTGCGGGGCCGACGCCGGTGCGCGGCCATTCCAATGTGCAGGGCCAGCGCACCGTCGGCATCACGGAGAAGACCGATCTGGTCCCGGTCGACAGGCTCGAGGCGCGATATGGGTTCATCGCGCCGCGCGAGAAGGGGCTCGATACGGTCGAGAGTTGCCGGGGGGTGATCGACGGATCGGTGAAGGCGTTCGTGGCGCTGGGCGGCAATTTCCTGCGTGCCGTGCCGGAGACCGCGGCGATGGAGGCGGCCTGGCCGAACCTGGACCTCTCGGTGCAGATCGCGACCAAGCTCAACCGCAACCATCTGGTGCCGGGCAAGCTCACCTATCTGTTGCCCTGCCTGGGCCGGATCGAGGAGGACGTGCAGGCGAGCGGCCCGCAGGCGGTGTCGGTCGAGGATTCGACCAGCTGCATCCACGGCTCGCGCGGCAAGGTGGCGCCGGCCAGCCCGCACCTCCTGTCCGAACCGGCGATCGTCGCCGAGATCGCCAAGCGCATCTTGCCCGCCAATCCCAGGGCCGATTGGGACGGCTGGGTCGCCGATTACGCCACAATCCGCGCGTCGATCGCCGAAACCTATCCGGATGTGTTCAAGGATTATGAAGCCAACCTCTTCAAGCCGGGCGGCATGTGGAAGGGTAACAAGGCTTCCGAACGCATCTGGCTGACCGAGAGCGGCAAGGCCGAGTTCCACACGCCGGCCGGGCTTTCCGCCACCGGCTTCGCGGACGCGGCCGGGCGCTACCGGCTGATGACCTTGCGCTCCAACGACCAGTTCAACACCACCATCTACGGCTATCACGATCGCTTTCGCGGGGTGAAGGGCACGCGCGACGTGCTGTTCATCAACGCCGCCGACATGGCCGCCGCCGGGCTGACGGAGGGCCAGATCGTCGCGCTGGAAAGCGATGCGGGGGACGGCGTCGCCCGCCGCCGTGACGGCCTGATCGTCACGCCCTACGACATCCCAGCCGGATGCCTCGGCGCTTATTATCCCGAGTGCAACGGCCTGATCCCGGTGGAGCATCATGCCGAGCAGAGCCATGTCCCGGCCGCCAAATCGGTGCCGGTGAGGATCGTCGCCTGAGCGGCCGACGATGACCGCGAGCGTAAGCGCCGCTTTCACGCGCCTGTCGGCCGATAGCGCGGTGGAGCGGATGAAGCGCGCGCTGGCTGTCGAGGCGCCCGTCGCCATCGAGATCAACGGGCTGGGCTATGCGGTATTGATGGCCAGCCCAATCGACCTGATCGACCTGGCCTATGGCTTTCTGCTGACCGAGCGATTGATCGAATGGGCGGGCGAGATCGTCGATGTCGAACCGCACGAGACGGAAGCCGGCTACATCCTGCGGATCACCGCCGCGCGGCCCGTCAGCGATCGCCTCGCCCAGCGTGTCCGTCATCGCACGTCGGATGCCTCCTGCGGCTTGTGCGGGATCGAAAATCTGGAACAGGCGCTTCGCCCGCTGCCAGTGCTGGCGAACCGTTGGACGGGCTCGGACGCCGCCATCTTCGCCGCGCTGGATCGGCTGAAGGACGGGCAGCCCCTCAATCGCGAGACCGGCGCCGTCCATGCCGCCGCTCTATGCTCGGACGACGGGATGATCCTCGATGTGCGTGAGGATGTCGGCCGCCACAACGCCTTCGACAAATTGATCGGCGCGATGCTGCGCGCCGGCCAAGGATGGGGCGATGGTTTCGCCCTGCTCACCTCGCGCTGCTCCTACGAACTGGTCGAAAAGGCCGTCCTGTCCGGCTGCCCGATGCTCGCGACCATCTCCGCCCCCACCGACCTCGCTGTCCGCCGCGCGGCCGAAGCCGGCCTCGCCCTCCGCGTTCTCGCCCGGCCAGATTTCTGCCTGGCGACCACGCCATGATCCTTGGCGCCGTCCTCGCTGGAGGCCGGTCGAGCCGCTTCGGTTCCGACAAGGCGATGGCGCAACTGCACGGCAGACCGTTGATCGATCATGTGATCGACAGCCTTGCCACCGTCACGTCGCACATCGTGGTATGCGGCCGCCCCTATGGCGGCTGGACGAGCCTCGCCGACCGCCCCGCACCCGATCTGGGTCCGCTGGGCGGCCTTGCCGCCGCGCTGCACCATGCTGCCACCAACGGCTTCGATCGGGTCATCACCGCGCCCTGCGATACGCCCCTTCTGAGCGAAAGCCTGCTGATCCGGTTGCGCGACGCCGAGGGCGATGCCTGCCTTGCCGACCTGCCCGTCATCGGCATCTGGCGGAGCGGGGCCACGGCGCGACTGGAGGCCCATTTGCGCACCACACGCCGGCGATCGATGCGGCATTGGTCGGAAACGCTCCGGGCGGAATTGCTGCCCCACCCCGCGCCCGCCAACATCAATCGCCCGGCCGATCTGGATTTGCTTCATAGCTGACCGCCGTTTGAGCGTCGATGAGGGACTGGTTCGGGGCCGTCAGTCTAACGCGAACCGCTCTCCCCACGATGGTGTTCGGTCCATGAGGGCAGGGGACTAGCTTGCGAGCGATTGCCACTTCGCCAGGGCGGCGGAGCGACGTTCCTAGTAAGTCTGGCGATCGACGAGGTGGCGTTCGAGGTTGAAATGATTGTGGACGTTGGCGTGGACCGAGGCGAATTTCTGAAGGGTCTTCATTCGCCTGAATCTCAGTATCGCCCGCTCTCGTCGTCGAAAGGGGAGGTGGCTGTTCTCGACGCGGTTGTTAGCCCAGCGACCGACCTCTTGCTTCTCGGCATTGCCCAAGTCGTTCATCGCCGCGCAATAGGAGCGCAGACCATCGGTGGTAATGGCCTCCGGTGACCCGTGGCGCTTCAGCGCCTTCTTCATGAAGGTGAGAGCCGCATCCTTGTCGCGGGTCTTTGTAATGTAGCTCTCGAGCACCTCACCCTCGTGATCCACGGCTCGCCAGAGGTAGACCATCTCACCATTCAGCTTCACGTACATCTCGTCCAGGTGCCACCGCCAATGGCGAAACCCGCGCATTCGTGAAATACGCTGCCGACGAATATCGCCCGCGAACATCGGCCCGGAGCGGTTCCACCAGTGCCGCACCGTTTCATGGCAGATGTCGATCCCGCGTTCGAACAGCAGATCCTCGACGTTTCTCAAACTAAGCGGAAAGCGCGCATACATCATAACCACGAGGCGGATCGCCCCGGGTGACGAATTGAAATAGCGAAGACGTCTTGAAGGAAGTGCTCGTGATCTGCGGCTCGGTTTGGCCAGATATTGTCGATCGCATGTTCCTGCCACGTTGCCCTGACACCGCCCGCTACCCTCATGCCGAACCACTCCAACATAAACCGGCCCCGCGGTCGAATAATTTTTTGGGCTGATGGCGTCACGCCCAGACTGATCGCGAAATTTGGCTGAAATCTGGCAAAAACGTCTATCGTACTTGGTCGCCACGCCAACCCATAGCGCTTGACAGATCATTGTATACACGCATACAAACATGTGAGAATATAACGATGTTGGAGAGGGTCGTGACAATCATGAGAAAAAGGGGGGGCTACATTTGGTCGTCTTCGGTCGTCGCTTTGGGGCTGGCTGCGCCGCTTCAAGCGCAGGCGCCTATTCGAGCAACCGCAGCTCCTGATGAGATCGTCGTGACCGCGCAGCGGCGGGTCGAGCGGCTTCAGGACGTGCCGATTTCCGCTACCGTCGTGAGCGGAGCGGAACTTCAGAAGAAGAATCTTATCACCTTGGAGCAACTGACGGCGGAGACGCCGGCCGTGGTCGTCACCAAGGGCGGCGCCGCCAATCGCCTGTCGATTCGGGGCGTCGGCTCGGGTGATAATAACCCCTTGTTCGAGCAGTCGGTCGCGACATTTGTAGACAACGTCTATCAGGGACGGTCGCGATCGAACGGGGCTGCTTTTCTCGACCTTGCTCGGGTCGAAATTCTAAAGGGGCCGCAGAGCGTTTATTTCGGAAACAATGCGATTGCCGGTGTTCTCAATATCGTCACTCGCGATCCCGGTGACCGCCTCGAAGGCTATGTTCGCGGATCCTACAATTTCGATTTCAACGCTGGCACTGTGGAGGGCGCTGTGGGTGCCCCGCTTACCGAAACACTCGGAATTCGCGTGGCGGGGATCGTGACGCGAGGTAACGGCTATATTCGCGACCTTGGGCTGGGTGGGCTGCGCATTCCGCGCGTTCGATCCTACGCCGGCCGCGCCACCGTGCGCTGGCAGCCGATCGACGATCTGACTTGGACCATTAAAGCAAGTGGCGAACGGAGCCGCCAGACCGGCGCCATCGCTGACGAGATCGCTTATTGTCCGCCCGATCCCTTGTTCACGGCCGGTGCCACGGGAAGTTGTCTCATCGCGCTCAACAGGGGCGAGGATGTCCGGCTCAACCAGGTCCGCTCCCACAGCCCGGGTCAGGGCATCGACGTCAACACGCAAAGCTATGTGTCGTCGCTCAGCTACGACGCGGGGCCGCTCGAACTGTCGTCGATCACCGCCTACGGTCGGACTCGATACACCCAGCGGCTGGATACGGACGGTACGAGCGCAACACTTACGCATTTCACGACGCCGGAACGCTTCTCGCAGATGAGCCAGGAGTTCCGTGTCGCGACGCGCCGGGATAGCTGGATCGCGCTGGATGCTGGCGCTTATCTCAATCGCGAGTTTATCCGGGGCGGGGTGAACTACAACTTCACCTCGCTCAACTCTCGGCTCACCGGTCAGTTCGCCGCGCTCGCGCCTCTCGGGTCATTCGGGCAGTTCGATGATTACCGGCAATGGTCGAAGACCTACGCAACCTATGCTTTCGCTACTTTCCGCCCGACTGCCCAGCTGACCCTGGCGGTCGGCGGCCGGCAGAGCTGGGTCGATAAATCGATCAGCCTCAACCAGGGTTTCGGCATCTCGCTGGGCTCGTTCGGCAGCATCACGCCCTATCCGACTGCTACCTTGGAGGCGCTTGGCAGTCGCTTCGGTACCGCTGCGGGTCTTGGCGTCGCAGGCGTACGCCAGGCGCGGCGGTCGGACGCACACTTGAGTCCTTCGGCGGTCTTCACCTATCAACCCCGACCGACGCTCAACATATACGCCAAATATACCAACGGCTTCAAAGCCGGCGGTTTCAATGGCCTGGAGCATACCGGCGCGGCGGCGGCCTTGTCGTTCAATCCCGAATATGTCGATGGCTATGAAGCGGGCATCAAGAGCCAGTGGTTCGACCGCCGCCTCACGTTGAACCTCGCGGTATTCCGAAACGACTTCAAGGATTTGCAAGTCTCGGTTTCGCAGAATTTCGGTGTCGGCGTCATCAACGTGATCGGTAATGCCGGTGGCGCGCGGGCGCAGGGCGTCGAAGTGGAGGGGCGCTGGCGCGTGATCAGTGGGCTGACCACCGGTCTCAGCCTGACGTTGCTCGACTCCAAATTCACCGATTATCGCAACGCTGGCGGCAACGCGCTCGACGTGCAACAGGGGCGCCCGTTCGTCGACCTGACAGGGGTGCGCACACGCTATGCTCCGAAGTACAGCGGCAATTACACGCTCGATTATCTGGCGCCGATCACCAGCGGATTGAAGATGCGGCTCAATGGCAGCGCCTTCTTCACGGATCGATACAATTTCTCGAACAACAATGACCCATTCCTCACGCAGGGTAAATACGTCCGCCTGGGGGCCATTCTGGGAATTACCGACACCGATGAACGGTGGGAAGTGTCGCTCGTCGGCAAAAATCTGACCAACCGGCTCATCCGCGTCTTCGGGACCAACCTGGCTCAGTCGCGCGGCTCCTATTTGATCGGTACGGACGAACCGCGCAGCATCGCGCTGCAAGCCAATCTGCGTTTCTGAAGGATCAGCCGATCATGACCGGACCGATAGGCCATTTGCAGACGATCGAGGCTCCGGCTGGCGAGGCATCACCCCGGAACCCCGACGCACGACCATGGACAACGGTCTGGATTCTTACGCTCCTCTACGCGATCGCCTATTTCGACAAACGGCTTATCACACTCCTGATCGATCCGATCCGCGAGACGATCGGCGCCACGGACCTCCAGATGAGTCTGCTGTCCGGAGCGGCTTTCGTTTCATTCTACGTAATCTTCTCCTTTCCGATCGGCTGGGCGGTCGATCGGATGCAACGGCGCAACATCATCTTCTGGGGTGTGGCGAGTTGGTCGGTGTTCGCCGCACTGGGCGGCCTCGCCCGCAGTTTCTGGCAATTGCTCGGCTCCCGCTTCGGGGTCGGGGCAGGAGAGGCTGCGCTTATGCCGGCCGCGCATTCGATGATCGCGGACCTCTTTCCGCGCGACAAACTATCGCGCGCCCTAGGTATTTTTACGCTGGGCGCTTTCATCGGCTCCGCTTTGTCGTTCGCGATCGGCGGGACGATGCTGAGTCACTTCAAGCGGGGGGACGGCATCGATCTCCCTCTGATCGGCTCGATGCTGCCGTGGCAGGCGGTGCTGCTGCTGGCAAGCCTCCCCGGCATTCCCCTGGCGCTGCTTATTTTCGCGGTGCGCGAGCCGCGGCGTGGCCACGCTAACATGCAGCACCGGAGCAGCGCGGGCGCCGCCACCTACCTGAGGCGGCACGCGGGCTTCTACGCGCTTCACTTCATCGGGTTCAGCACACTCGCGATCATGACGGCCGGCGTTTCTTCCTGGCTGCCGACACACATCATGCGAACCTACGGCGAGCCCGTCGGGCGCGTCGGCATGTTGCTGGCGACCTTCCAACTGACGGTGGGGCCGCTCGGCATGCTGCTGGTTGCCCGAACGGTCGATCGCATGTTCAGAGCTGGCCAACGGGACATTCACATGATGTTTTACGTCTGGGGCGTGCTCGTGCTGGCCGCCGCCGGCATACTCATCGGTCTCGCGCCGAATGCGATCATCGCCTACGTCGGGATCGTCATCTACGATTCCCTGCACGGCGGTTTTCTTCCGGTCGCGGGCGCGATTCTGCAACTGACCACGCCCAGCCAGTATCGCGGCCAGGCGACCGCCATTTTCTTCGTATTCTATAATGTCATGGGGCAAGCATTGGGGCCGATCGCGGTCGCCATGTCGACCGACCTTCTTTTCGGTAGCGATCGGATGATCGGCTCCGCCATCGCACTGACATGCGCGGTGGTTGGCCCGATCACCGCGCTGCTCCTTCTTCGCAGCCGCCGACCACTTCGCGCGGTACTGGCCGATGCTGAGAGCGTCGCCGCCGTGGTCGCTTCACCAAGGGACAATCATTGATGCACATGTGGGACGATTGGGCGCGCACGGCGCAGCCCCTCAAGGGCAAGGTCGCCATCGTAACGGGAGCGGGGCGCGGTTGTGGCCGGGCCATCGCACAGGGCCTCGCGGCGGCGGGCGCGAGCGTTTGCTGCGCGGCGCGGTCCAAAAGCGAGATCGCCGAGACGGTAGCGTTGATCGAGGAGGAGGGCGGCGTCGCTATGGCCTTCGCCGCCGACGTGACCGATCTGCAGAGCGTGACCGCCATGACTCACGCGACAATCGCGGCTTACAGTGGGCTCGATCTGATGGTGCTCAGTCATGGCGTCGCGCTGGCTGTCGGTCCAGTCGAGACGACCGATCCGGTGGACTGGCAGCGGACGATCGACGTTAATCTGATCGGTTCCTATTACTGCATTCGCACCGCCGTTGCGCCAATGAAGGCGCGGGGCGCCGGCAAAATCATCGTCGTCGGATCGGGGCAGGGGCATAATGGCACGGCTTCGACTTCGGCCTATGCCGCGTCGAAAGCCGGCACCTGGGCATTGACCCGCTCGGTCGCGGCCGAATTGATTGGCTACAATATCAGCGTCAACGAATTGCTGCCCGGCAATGTCCGCACCCAGCTCTACGAAGACACGTTCGGCCAGGTTATTTCGGCCACCCCGGCTGGCGGGGAGCCGATTTCCTCCAAGCGATCGCACGAATGGCTGAAGGCGCCCGAGGACATCGTACCGCTCGCGCTGTTCATGGCTTGCCAGCCCGACATCGGCCCGACCGCGCAGAGCTTCAGCCTGATGCGTCGCGTCTGACGCCGATCGTCTTCATCCCTCACGACGGACATTCCTCATGGGCAGAACATTTTTCGAGAAGATCTGGGACGATCATGTCGTCGCCGATCTGGGCGATGGCGCCTTCCTGATCCACATCGATCGCCATTTCCTGCATGAAGTGAGCGGCGCTGTATCGCTGAAGGAAATCGATGCACGTCATCGCACGGTGCGTAATCCCGAACTGACCTTTGGCACGGTCGATCATGTGCTGGAGACCGTACCGGGGCGCGGCATGACGACACGGATGCCGGGCGGCGACGATTTCCTGCGCGAGTTTACCGAACGGATCGGCCCACACGGTATCCGCTTCTTCGGTCTGGAGGATCGGCGCCAAGGTATCGTGCATGTGATCGCGCCCGAACTGGGCGCGGCGCTGCCCGGCATGACCTTCATCTGCGGTGACAGCCATACCTGTACGGTGGGCGCGGTCGGTGCCTTCGCTTGGGGTGTGGGGTCGAGCGACAGCGAACATGCGCTGGCGACGCAGACCGTGATCCTGACCAAACCGAAGACGTTGCGGGTGAATTTCACCGGACAATTGCAGCCCGGCGTCCACGCCAAGGACATGATCCTGGCCCTGATCGCGAAATATACCGCCGATGGCGGCACGGGTTACGCTGTCGAGTTTGGCGGCGAGGCTGTCCGTTCGCTGCCGATGGATGGGCGGCTCACCCTGTGCAACATGGCGGTCGAATTCGGCGGGCGAACGGGCACGGTTGCGCCCGACGACGTCACCTTCGATTATTTGAAGGATCGCGAATTCTCGCCGAAGGGCGAGGATTGGGAACGCGCGGTCGCTTATTGGCGCACGCTCGCGAGCGACGCCGATGCCGTTTACGATCGCGAATATGAGTTGGACTGCTCCAATCTGGAGCCTCAGGTCACCTGGGGCACCAGTCCTGAGCATAGCGCAGCGCTCGGCGACGTCATGCCTGATCCGCTGGCGACCGATGATGCGGTCTCGCGGACATCGCGGGAGCGGGCTGCCGGCTATGCCGAGATCGCGCCCGGCACGCCGCTGGTGGGTCTGCCGATCACGGGTGCTTTCATTGGGTCATGCACCAACAGCCGTATCGATGATCTGCGTGCGGCGGCAGCGATCTTGAAGGGGCGCAAGGTGGCCGAGGGGGTGACGGCAATCTGCGTGCCCGGATCGACCGCTACCAAGCTGCTGGCCGAGGCCGAGGGGCTCGACAAGATATTCGAGGACGCGGGTTTCGAATGGCGCGAGGCGGGCTGCTCGCTCTGCATGAGCGGCGCCACGGGCGGCGAGAGTTTCGAGCGTGACGCCCGCGTTGTCGCCTCCACCAATCGGAATTTCGAGGATCGACAGGGCCCTCATGTCCGCTCGCACCTCGCCAGCCCCGTCACCGTCGCCGCATCGGCCATCGCCGGTCGCATCGCCGACGCCCGCGCCTTCGCCAGCCAGGAAGATCGTTGATGAGCATGAAGCCGTTTGTATCCGAAACCGGCGTCGCCGCCGCGATCATGCGCAATAATATCGATACCGACCAAATCACCCCCGGCCACACTGGGATGAAGGTCCAGAAGACGGGCTTCGGCAAAGGGCTGTTCTTCAACTGGCGCTATCTGGCGGATGGCTCGGACGATCCCGATTTCATTCTTAATCAGGGTGCTTTTCGGGAATCGAAATTCCTGCTTGCGGGGCCGAACTTCGGCTGCGGGAGTTCGCGGGAGTTCGCGGTCTGGGCGCTGCGTGATTTTGGTATCCGGGCGGTGATCGCCCCCAGTTTCGGCGCGATCTTCACCAGCAACTGCTACATGAACGGCGTTGCGCCAATCGCGATCGAGGAGGCTGCCGTTCAATCGATCGCCGACGAGATCACTCCGGACAATTGCGTGATGACGGTCGATTTGGCGGGCCAGGTCATCCATTCGCCCGATGGGCGCAAGCATCTTTTTCATCTCCCCGACCTTCAGCGCGAGCGGCTGGTTGAGGGGCTCGACGCGATCGATGCGACGCGCAAGCGGGACGATCAGATCGCAGCCTATCAGGCCGCAGACAGGCTGCGCCGGCCTTGGGTCTATGATATCGTGGGAGAGGCCGCATGACGGATTTTGTTGGCCTCGCGGACCTGCTCAAGCGGGAAAATCCACTGCTGCTGCCGGTGGCGCACGATGCGCTGTCGGCCCGCATGATCGAGCGTGCGGGTTTCGCCGCCGCCGCGATCGGCGGCTTCGGCGTGATCGGGTGCCGTACCGGCCTGCCCGATCTCGGCCTCGCCAGTTTTGGCGAGATCAGTGCGGCCGTACGCGACATCGCTGGCGCGACACGCTTGCCGCTGATCGTCGATGCCGACGATGGCTATGGCGACGTCAAGAACGTCGTCCGCACGGTCCGGGTCTATGAGGATATGGGGGTCAGCGCGATCGTGCTGGAGGATCAGGTCAGCCCCAAGAAGTGCGGCCACGCGGCGGTGACCCGTGAGGTCGTGCCGGTGGCGACCGCCGAAGCGAAACTCGCCGCCGCGATCGAAGCCCGGCGCAACCCCGATTTCGCGATCGTTGCAAGGACGGACGCACGGCTCGTGGAGGGGCTGGACGCGGCGATCGAACGCGGCCGCCGCTACATCGATAAGGGTGCCGATGCCTTGTTCGTAGAGGCGCCGACGTCGATCGGGGAACTGGAGACGATCGGCGCCGCATTCGATGTACCGCTGATCGTCAACGCCGCCGAACGCGGCAAGACGCCGGTGCTGTCCCCCGAAACCTATCGCGACATGGGCTTCTCCATCATCCTCTATCCCGCGACGCTTCTCCTCCGCATGATTGGCACGTTCGAGCGTACCCTCGCGGCTCTCCGCACCGGAAAATTCGCCGAGGAGGGCGAATTGCCGACCTTTGCCACGCTCACCAACATCATGGGCATGGATGAATGGATGGAGATCGACCGTCGCCATGGCTGATGCCGGGACTCGTCGCGCGCTTATCATGGCGGGCGCGGGGGGGATCGGCGCGGTGCTTGCCGAATGTTCGATCGCTGCCGGCTATGACGTGACGGTGACCGATCGCGACTCCGCTGTCGGCGAGGCACTCGCGGCGCGGATCGGCTGTTGTTTTCTGCTCTGCGATCTTGCCGATGAGGCCGCGATCGATCGGGTGGTGGCGACGACGGGCGCGGTGAACCTGCTCGTCAACAATGGCGGCATTTCCGGGCCGACCGCGCCCGTCCAAGCCCTGGATCCGCAGATGTGGCGGGCCTTGCTCGACGTGAACCTGACCGCGCCATTCTTGGCTTGTCGCGCGATGATACCGCTGATGCTGGCGGCGGGGCAGGGGGGCTCCGTCGTCAACATGTCTTCGGTCGCGGCGCGTATCGGCTATCGCAACCGAGCCGCTTACGCCGCCTCCAAGGCCGGCGTGCTGGGGCTGACGGCGGCGCTGGCGCGCGAAGTCGGGCGGCACGGCATCCGCGTGAACGCGATCCTGCCCGCAACAACGCGCGGTAAGCGGATCGATCAGGTTCTGCGCGATTATGCGGCCGCCACCGCTCTTTCTCCAGAGGAGGCGCGCGACCGGTTCCTCGGTCGCCATGCGACCGGTGCGCTGGTCGAACCCGAAGATATCGCCGACATGATCCTGTTCCTCGCGGGACCCGCCGGTCGATCGATCACCGGCCAGTTCATCGGCATCGATGGCGGCTTCGAATGACGATTTTGCAGACGACCCCGCTCCCGTCGCCGCAGCAGCCAAGTGATCTGCTCGGCGACGCGGTTCCGATCCTCGATCAGCTCGACGATCCCTGCGTTTGGCTTCGCGCGCAAGGCGGCGACGTGGAGTGCCTAATCACCCATTCGATGCGTGGGGCGCCGGCGGCGCTACTGAACTCTCTGCCAAACTTGAAGCTGATCGCCAATTTCGGCGCCGGGATCGACCTGATCGACGTTGAAGCCGCACGGCGAGGGCAGGTCGCGATCACCGCTTCGGGCGATGTCCTCACCCACGATGTCGCGGATATGGCGCTCTGGCAGATACTGACTCTTCTCAGGGGCAATGCCCACGCCGATGCCTTCGTCCGCGCCGGCGACTGGACCGGCGGACCGCTCCCGCTCGGCCGATCGGCGCGAGGGCGCCGGATCGGCATTCTGGGCTTCGGGCGGATCGGACAGGCGATCGCGCTGCGGGCGGAGGCGATCGGCATGATCGTCGGTTACCACAGCCGCAGCGCAGTCCTATGGTCGGAATTACGGCACGAAGCCGATCCCTTGGCGCTCGCGCGCTGGGCCGACGTCGTGGTTGTCGCGCTTCCCGGTGGGGCGAAAACGGAGGCGTTCGTCGATGCCGCCTTCCTTGACGCGCTCGGGCCGGAGGGGATGCTCGTCAACATCGCGCGGGGCAGCGTGATCGATGAGCGGGCGCTGATTGCCGCCTTACGTGACCGCCGATTAGGCGCGGCGGCGCTCGATGTGTTTCGCGGCGAGCCGGCGCTCGACCCCGACCTGCTCGAAGCGCCCAATCTCTTGTTAACGCCCCATATCGGTTCGGCAACGCGCGATGCCCGTGTCGCGATGTTGGAACATGTCGTCGCGAACGTCCGCGCCTTTCGCTCCGGCATGCCACTAGCCGGCCGCATCCTTTAGCCCCTCGAAGGAACACCGATGACGCGGCCCCCTTATCGTTCGGCAACCATCACCGACGGCATCATACGCACCACGACCCGCAGCTTCCTCTACGGTCTCGGCCAGGACGATGAGGACATCGCTCGCCCGCATATTGGCGTGATCCATACCGGCGGAGAGATGAGTCCGTGCAATCTCACGCTTCAGGCGCAGGCGCAGCATGCCAAGACCGGGGTCTACGCTCATGGCGGCACGCCGCACGAATGTCCCGTAGTCTCGGTTTCGGACGGCCTGTCGGTGGCGCATTCGGGCATGCGCTTCTCGCTGATTTCCCGCGAACTGATCGCCGACAGCGTGGAAGCGACCGTGCGTGGCCACCAATGGGACGGCATTTTTGGCATCGGCGGTTGCGACAAGAATATTCCCGGCATCCTCATGGGCATGGCGCGCTGCAACGTGCCTTCGGTGTTTCTCTATGGCGGATCGGCGCTGCCCGGCCGACGCCATGGCCGCGACGTCAACATCGTCGATACCTATGAGATGATCGGCAAGGTTCTGGCCGGCGCGGAGCCGGTCGAGGAATTGGAGGCGGTGGCGCGAGCCTGCCTGCCGACCGCCGGCTCCTGCGCCGGCCAATATACCGCCAACACCATGGGTATGGTCTCGGAGGCGCTCGGCATGGCGCTCCTCGGCTCCTCGATGGTTCCGGCGGTCTTTTCCGAACGGGCGCCTCTCGCGCGCCGCAGTGCGCGTGTCCTGATGGCGGCGGTGACAGGGGATGGGCCGCTACCGCGCGACATCATCACGCGGCGCTCCATCGAAAACGCATGCGCACTGGTTGCGGCCACCGGGGGATCGACCAATGCAGCCCTGCATCTTCCGGCGATCGCCCATGAATGCGGCTTCATCTTCACGATGGACGACGTTGCCGCGGTATTCGCGCGCACGCCGCTGATCGCCGATCTCAAGCCGGGCGGGCGGTTCCTGGCGAGAGATGTCTTCTACGTGGGCGGCGCTCCAGTGATCCTGCGCTCCTTGCTTGACGGCGGCCACCTCCATGGCGACTGCCTGACGGTGACGGGGCGCTCGATTGGGGAAGAACTGACACAGGCGCCGCTGCCTGATGGCGAAGTGGTGCGGGCCGTGGCCGATGCGATCGCGCCGACCGGAGGCGTCGTCGTCCTGAAGGGCAGCCTTGCTCCTGATGGCGCACTATTGAAGGTCGCCGGCTTGCGCAAACTGGAGCATCGTGGCCCGGCGCGCGTGTTCGAATCGGAAGAGCATTGCCTGGAGGCGATCAAGGCCATGGCTTACGATCCCGGCGACGTGATCGTGATCCGCAACGAGGGGCCGCGTGGTGGGCCGGGCATGCGCGAGATGCTGGGCATCACGGCCCTGATCTACGGGCAGGGACGGGGCGAGACCGTCGCCCTCGTCACCGACGGCCGTTTCTCGGGTGCCACGCGCGGCCTGTGTATCGGCTATGTCTGCCCCGAAGCGGCGGACAGTGGCCCCATCGCACTGGTGCGTGACGGGGACATGATCGCGATCGATGCGCGTGCCGGCGAACTCGTCCTGGATGTCGATCTTTCGGCCCAGGAGATGGCGGCACGCCGGGCAGCGCTACCGTCGGCTCACCTTGAACGGCTGGGCGGACTACTCGAGAAATACCGTGGCTCTGTCGGGCCGGCGCATCTAGGCGCGGTTACCCATTCGGGTGGGGTGGTCTGGTCACGCGATCAATGAATCGGCTCGGCTTCGTCGGGCTGGGCGATATGGGCGCCGCGATGGCCGGCCGATTACTGGAACTGCATCCGCTCCGCGTCTGGGACCGCACGAAGACGCGGAGCAACGCCCTCGCCGCGCACGGAGCGGTCACCTGCGATACTCCCGCTCGGTTGGCAGCCGCCTGCGACTTGGTTGGCCTCTGCCTGACCAGTGACGATGCGGTCGATGCGGTGCTGTTCGGCGATGACGGATTGCTCGCGGATCGATCCAGTCATGGCCTTACCATCGTCAATCTGTCGACCGGATCGTCCGAATACGCTCGCGAGGTCGCATCGCGAACGGCGGGGCTCGGTGTTGCATGGGTCGAGGCGCCGGTATCCGGTGGCCCCGAGGCGGCGCGCGACCGCCAGTTGACGATGTTCATCGGCGATACGATCGATGCGGTATCGAGCGCTGAGCCTCTCCTGGCGGCATTGTCCGCGAACCGAACCCGTCTCGGTGGTGCCGGTTCCAGTCAGGCCGCCAAGCTCTGCAACCAGATCATCGTCGCCGCTAGCTTGAAGGCGATTGCCAAGACGATAGCGATCGCACGAGCGGCCGGCGTCGATGTCGCGTGTCTGCCTGCGGCGTTGCGTGGCGGTTTTGCCGATTCCCGGCCGCTGCAATTGTTCGGGCCAAGGATGGCAGCGCATCGATTTTATCCCCGGTCGGGCTCAATCGCGCTGATGGCGAAAGATGCGGCGTTTGCGGCGGGCATGGCGGCGGCCATCGGCGTGGAGGCGCCGATGCTCCGGGAAACAAGGCATTCGCTCGATCGGGCGGTCGCACATCCCGAAGTGTCGCCGGACGACGATCTGTCAGCGCTGCTCCGGCTGTTCGACCGCACCGACCGTGACGATTGAGGTGGGGGTCTGATGGCGCCTATAGAGGAGGTTTGACGGATCATATGCGGCGCAGCCTGGCCGTTTGAGGACAAGATGATAGAGCCCGATACGGGGACGCGGGGAGAAGCGGTCGCAGCATGGATCCGTGAGCGGATCGTGAATGGTGCGTTGTTGCCGGGTGCCCATTTGCAGGAGCAGGCGATCGGTAATCTCACCGGTACATCACGGACTCCGGTGCGCGAGGCGCTTAAACTCCTCCAGCGGGAGCAACTGGTCATTTACTCGCCCAATCGCGGGTATGTGGTCCGTCGTTTCAGCCTGAAGGATATCTTGGACGCCTTCGACGTTCGCGCTACACTGGAGGGAATGGTTTGCCGTCTCGTCGCCGAGAAGGGGCTGAGCGCCGAAGCAGATGCGCGTCTGACCGAAATCATGAGCGAGATGCATGCTGTGGCTTTTGGTACGATCTGGGGCGAGCGCGAAAGCTTCCGCTGGTTTGATCTTAACTTCTTGTTCCACAGACTCCTGATCGAGCAGGCCGACAATCCAATGTTGGGTGGTGTCATCATTCAGACCCAGCGCCTACCGCTGATCTTCGACACCAATCAACGCCTCCAGAGCGCATCTCAAGTCAGCCGCTTGTTCGGCGAGGCCGATACCCAGCGATCCTATCGCGACCATCTGGCGATCGTCGCCGCTATCCGCGCGCGGGATGTGGACGGCTCCGAACAACTGATGCGAAAGCACATTCTTTCGAGCCGCGAGACCATGCAGCGCAATTTTAGCAAGGCTTATCCTGGTGGCCAGACCTATGATCCGTAAATGATCGATGGGGTATTGCGGTGGAGCCCCCTCGGTCGTGACGTAACTCTCGAGCATCTCGCCCTCGTGATCGACGGCGCGCCAGAGGTGGACCATCTCGCCGTTGAGCTTCACGTACATCTCATCCAGATGCCATCGCCAATGACGAAACCCGCGCATGCGAGACACGCGCTGCCGGCGGATGTCGCCAGCGAACATCGGGCCGAAGCGGTTCCACCAGTGCCGCACCGTTTCGTGGCAGATGTCGATCCGGCGCTCGAACAGCAGATCCTCAACATTCCGCAAGCTCAGCGGAAAGCGCACATACATCATCACCCCGGGCGATGAGTTGGATTAGCGAAACGGGCAGGGCGGCAGCGCCCTGGACTTACGGCTCATTCCAACTTGATATCATCCGTCAGTCGGCGTTGCCATGTGGGTCTGACAAACCCCTGCCAGCCGCCAATATCCGATACATTCGTTTTGACAGCACAAGCTCTTACGGTGTGCAATCGTTGATCGATCGATTGCATTCGGTGTTTGTGCGCCAATCATACCCATGATCGATTCAAACTCCCCACGGAGCAATGCTAGCACGCGCTGAACCCCTGCGCTGCCGCTTACCGCCAAACCCCAGAGCGCCGGCCGTCCGATCAATGTCGCTCTCGCGCCCAGTGCCAGCGCCTTGGCGATGTCCGCGCCCGTTCGGATGCCGCCGTCGACGAGAATTTCGATCCGCCCGTCCAGACTACCGGCGATCGCCGGTAGCACCTCCGCCGTGGCGAACCCCTCTTCCAGCAGCCGCCCGCCGTGGTTGGAGACGATGATCGCATCGGCGCCATGATCGGCAGCCAGCACGGCATCCTCTGGCGTCATGATGCCCTTGATGACGAGAGGCAGCGCACTTTGCGCCCGTAGCCATTCGATGTCGCGCCATGTCAGTCGCGCATCATGATCCCACCGATCGCCGGGCGCGAGATGTCCGCTGCGGGGATGGCCATGTGCCGGATGGATATGCCCAACCGCCGCCAGCGCCGCGCGCATCGGGCCGAGAACCCAGGGGCGCACGGGCATGTCTACCGTCAGGCAGAATGCCTTGCACCCGGCCGCCGCGGCGCGCGCCATAACATCCGCGACGAAGGCCCGTTCCTGTCCGCAGTACAGCTGGAACCAGAGGTCGGCGCCGGCCTTGCCGACATCTTCCACCGGCAGGCTGCTGTTCATGCTCAGCACCATCACCGTGCCGGCGGCTGCGGCGGCGCGCGCGGTCGCCAATTCCGCGTCGGGATGGACGAGGCCGTGCAGGCCGGACGGTGCGATCATCGCCGGGAATGAGAGTTTCGTCTGCATAACCGTCGTCGATGGATCGCATCGGCTGACATCACGCAGCACGCGCGACCGCAGTCCCCATTCATGCCACGCCCGGCGATTGGCGCGCACACCGGCTCCTTGGCCCGCGCCCTCATTGGCCATGTCACGCGCCGCGGTGGACATCAGCCTCTTGGCCTGTGCTTCGAATTCGTCGAGGTGGAACAGATCGTCCGCAGCGACAGTCATCGCGAAGCTCCGGTCATATCGGCATCGGCGCGTTCATGCGGGGCATTCCACCACTTCGCGCCGCTCTCCGCATGGTATCGGGCTTCATAAGCGCGGCTGATCGTCCAGGCTTCGTCGGTCAGGATGCGCGCCAGCGGCGTGACCTCTGCGCCGGAGAGCCGCGCGCCGCTGATCGTGGTGATGCCGATCGACGCGAGCAGGCGACGCGCACTGTCCAAGATCGGTACCGCCAGGCCAAACATCCGGGGAGCGTGGCCGAGCGTGGCCGTCGCATAACCTTGCCGACGGATCGAGGCGAGCGCCGCCTTCAGGCAGTCCGGCGCGAACGTCGGGTGCGCCTGAAGTCGATCGCGATTGTGGGCCATCACTTCTTCGATCTCGTGCGAATTGAGGAAGGCGAGGAGCGCCAGTCCCGCCGCGCCGACGCCCAACGGCGCGCGCGAGCCGACATGGCCGATCGTCGGGGCATGGCCATCCGGCACACGCTGATCGATGCACAGCCCATCATAGCCCGAGCGCACGAGCAAATGGGCACCGTGCCCGAGTTGGTCGCAGATCCGCACCAGCGAGCCCTTGGCCAAACTGCGCAGGTCATGGTTGGGGCCAGCGGCGGCGCCCAGCGCCACGATTTCCATTCCGAGCCGATAGCGGCGCGATCCTCGCGCGCGCTCCGCAAGCCGCTCGTCGACCAAGGCGACCAGCAATCGGTGTGTCGTCGATGCCGCCAGTCCGGTCGCGGCGGCGACGTCGGCGATGCTTGCGCCTTGGCTGCCATGCACCGCCAGCACGCGCAGTACCGCTGCCGCGCGATTGATGGACTGCGCGCCGGGAGAGGCCGCCTTCCAAGCGATGAACCCATCGGACGTGCCGGGGCTAAGCATGTTGAGCGGATTGTTCCCGCGCGGCGGCGCGAGCCTGATGCGCGTAGACCGAGGCGAGATAGCCGGCGATATAGTCCTCATAGCGGATTGGTGCGAAACCCGCCGAACCATCAGCCCGTGCGCAGGTCGGCACCGGCGCGACCACCGCATCGAACGCGGGATTGTAGAACAGCGGTATCGAATAGCGATCGCGCGGGAGGCCACCGACGACCCTGTGCGGCGTGGCGAGGAAACGTCCGTTGGTGAAACGCACGAGGCAATTCCCGCCGTTCACCAGTATATCGCCGGGCCGTACCGGCGCGGGAATCCACCGTTTCGATCGGGTGAAGATCTCGAGGCCCGCCTCTTTGGCCTGCGGGAGAAGGGTCATGAAGCCGGCGTCGGTATGTGGCGCGGCGCCAAAGTGATCCGGACCACCGAGGTGCGCGGGATAATGGCCGAAGCGGCAGGGAATGTCGGCTCGGACGAAGAACGGAGCGAAATAATCGGCCGGCAAATCGAGCGCCAAGGCATATAGCGGCAGCATCCGCCTACCCAATTGCTCCATGGCCACCATATACTCGCCGACGGTGTCCCGAAATCCGGGGAGTCCTTCCGGCCACTTGTTGCGCCGGAAACGGCGGCCCGCGAGCAGTTCGGGATCGTCATCGGGGATGTCCCGTCGTAGCCACAGCGCCTCGCTGAGATCGGGCTTATGGCGACCATCGACGACCGCATCGCCATATTTGATCTCGCTGCTCTGCATCGGCGCATAGCCGGTTTGCTGCTCATCGATCTTTATGCTCGTTTTGCGATCAAGCGGCTGCGCGTGGAAACGAGACGTCTCCGCGAACATGCGGTCGATCAGATCTTGCGGCACGCCGTGGTTGTGAATGTAAAAGAAACCGATCCGCTCCTGGGCATCGCGCAGACCCGCGCCAAGCTGCTCCGCAGCGCCGGCCTTGCCGGCAAGATAATCGCCGAGATCGAGTACCGGAATTTCTTCCAGTCCGGCTCTCGGCCAGTGATGCTGCGCGGTATCAATCGTCGGCTCGCTCGCCATTCCTGCTTTCCTCTTCCCGACTTGTTTTTCTGTTTCTTCAGATTACCCGGTGGCGAGGGAGGGTCGAGGTTGGGGCTTTCTATTCCATATTATGGAAGAACGACCTGTGACGCCCGGTTGGACGTCAGTCGGTTGCGCCTTCGCCATCGGCCGCGCCCCGCAACACTGCCTCGACGAAGGCGGCCGGATCGTCGAGCATGGGGAAATGGCCGCACCCGGGCAGTACGATCAGAGCGGCGTCCGGGCGAAGTGCCTCGAATTTCGCCCTGTCGGCCAGGGTAGGCCCGTTGCCGCCGATGACCACGGTGGCCGGAACCGAGCCTGCCGCATAGGTGCCGGCGGCATCGAAATCGCGCACCGCCCAGCCGAGATCGACCAGCGTCCAGCTTCCGCATTTGTTACGATCGATGTTCCAGCGACGATGCAGATCCGGGGTGAGCGCGCGGATGCGTTTGGCCAGCGCGTCAAACGGCGTGTCGGGGATGGCGCACATCGCCTCGAACATCGGCCAGTTGGCGTCATACCAGGCGGAATCGCGCAGCGGCGCTTCCGCCAGGACGACGCGCGACAGGCCGGCCGGTCGGGTGACCGCGTGATGCATGGCGATGTAGCCACCGATCGAGACGCCGGCCAGGATCACGTCGGCGAGACCGAGGGCGGCGATCAGACCCGCAAGGGCTTCGTCGTGACCGGCGATCGTCATATGGCGCAGCAGCGGATCGGAATCACCGTGACCCGGCATGTCCCATGCAATCACCCGGTGATGCTCGCTCAGTGGTGCGATCACATGTTCGAACTCGTAGGCCGATCCGCCGCCGCTGTGCAGCAGGACCAACGGCTGACCTTCACCGGCTTCAAGGTAGTGGATGCGACGCCCTTCGACCTGGACGAAACCGTCACGCGCGATCATTCGGATACACTCCCGCTCATGTCGTCCGGTCCTTCGACAACGACCAGTTCGTTGATCCCCGCGCCGCCAAGGCGATAGGCCGCCGCGGCGCGATATTCGGGCGATTGATGGAAGCGCACGGCGGTCGCCACATCGGGAAACTCGACGAGGACATGTCGTTCGAAGGTGGAACCGCCTTCCAGCACGATCTGCCGTCCGCCGCGCGCGAGAAAACGGGCGCCCATCGTCGGAAACAGCAGGGCGCTCGCCTCGCCGGCGCGGCGGGCATATTCGGCGTAGCCATCGGGGTCCACGACATGGGACCGGCCGATCCAATAGGCTTTAGCCATCGTCAGCCTCCGAAATGCCGCAGGATCGCCGCCGCCGTGGCGGTGGGATCATCGGTCTGGGGGAAGTGGCCACTGTCGCCGATGATCTCGAGTTGCACGCGCGGATTGAGTGTCGGCAGCAGCAACGCGGCATCGGGCGCCACGCCCCGAATGCCGTTGAGGAACAGCGTCGGCACCCGGAGCGAGCGGATCCGATCAAGGGTTGCGTCCGCATCGTCGCGGCCGGCCCACAGCACGTCGATCATCGTCCAGCCGCCCGCCTTGTGCCGATCCATGCGAAGCCGGAGCGCGAGGTCCGCGGGGACGGCGCGAAAACGGCCCGCAACCTGTTCGGGGGTCTCGTCCGGAACAGCGAACATCCGTTCGACCATGGGCCAGTGATCGGCCCACCAGCCGCCGTCGCGTGTCATCGGCAGTTCGATCGGGATGCAGCCGGCGAAGCGGTCGGGATGCTCCGCCGCCGCCGCCAGCGCGAAGACCGCGCCGATCGAGGAACCGGCGATGATCGGTGGCGCGGAGCAGAGCGCATCCACCACCTCGAGCAATATGGCGACGTAATCGGCGACTTGAAAATGCCGGGTCAGCCGATCGGAGTCGCCCTGGCCGGGCATGTCCCAGGACATGATCGTGAAGCGATCGGCCAGCGCGGTTGCGAGCGGATCGAATTCATGAGCGGACCGCCCATTGCTGTGCATCAGGAAGAGCGGGGGGCCATCGCCGGTGGCCCGGCAATGTATCCGTCCTGCGCTGGTCGCTGCGAAAAGATCCCTCAAGCTCCGCTCCCGTCGTTTTCCTGATGGTGGGCTCGGGGCAGCGCGCGCGGCATCACAACGACGTGCGACATGGGGCCTTGTCGCTGCGCCGGGTCACACGATCGCGGAATGTCTCGGGCAATCGAGCCCCGGGATAAGGGGGCGGCAGAACAAGGAAATAGCATGGTCGAGGATGTGGCGGGGACGATGAAGCTGGCGCTCCGGCGCTTTGCCAAATCGGTGACGGTAGTGACGACGCGCTGGCAGGGCGAGCGTCTGGCGATGTCGGCGACGGCGGTCGTGGAACTAAGCCTGGACCCGCCGTCGTTGGTCCTGTGCATCAATCGCACCGCGAGCCTCGCCGTGCCGATCGTGCAGGGCGCGGTCTTCGCAATCAACGTGCTGGGCGACGCGCACGACGAACTGCCTTTGCGCTGTATCGCGCCATTCAGGGGCGAGGAGCGGTTCGCGCTGGGTGAATGGCGAGAGGAGCGGGGTGTGCCGGTTCTGGCCGATGCCCAGGCCTGGTTTGTCTGTCACGCCGATCGCGTGATCGATCATGGCACCCATCATGTCGTGATCGCTGCCGTGGACGGGGTCGCTTCGTCCGGCGCGGTGCGGCCGATGGTCTATGTCGATGGCGGCATGTTCCGCACCGTCGCCTTTGCCTGAACAATCATTTCAACGGAGAGCGAGCATGAGCGCGCAGTTACACACGTCGAGCGGTGCCGGCGTCTATGCCTATGATATGCCCAATTTGCCCTGGCAGGAGACTGGTCGCCCCGGCATTCGACAGAAGGCGATCCGGGCCGATCGCGCATCCGGCCACTTCCTTGGGCTCGTCGCGTTCGAGCCGATGATTTCGTCCGGGGTTCATCAGCACCATGGCCCGGCGACGAGCTTGATGCTCGGGGGCTCGCTGAGCGACTATCAGGACAATTACGGCCGCGACACCATAACCATCAACCTCGACGGCACGACGCACGATGCGATCACCTGGGAAGGCTGCTCCTTCGTGTCGCGGCTGGAGGGGGCAACCAGTTATCTGCCGGCCAACGCGGGGCAGGGGGCGGGGCATGTCGGGGCGGGCGAAGCGATCTTCGCCAATCCCCGACCCGAAGAAATGCCCGCGCTCGACTTTCCCCTGCGATCGGCGCGGCAATATGCGACCTCGATCGCGCGGCTCTCGCGGCGCATGCTGTTCGATTACAGTATCGCCAAGGAAAACCACCGCTTCGTCGAGCTGACGTTGTGGCCCGACATGCGCATTCCCGCGCATCGAGTGACGGCGCTCACCGAATGGATGGTGCTGGCTGGTGGGGCCACGATCAACAATGTGCCGGTGCCGATCGGGGCGGTGGTGGTGATCGAGGCCGGCACGGAGGTTTCGATCGAAAGCCAGTTCGGCTGCCGCCTGCTGGCATGGGCGGACGGGCCGATCACCTGGTCCGAGGGGCAATCCCTGCCGGATATCTACGGCTTCTGATTTGCCGCGACCTGCCGGGCCCCACGCCCGGCCGGTCGCGGGCGTTTCAGGCGGCGCGGGCCTTGGCGGGCGCCGCGTCGGCGAAACGTGGCATGATCTGTTCGGCGAAGATGCGCAGCGAATCCTGCGATCCGGTGATGTCGGCCAGCAGCACATAATCGACGCCGGCGTCGCGAAGTACGGCGATCTTGTCGGCCACCTCATGCGGATAGCCGATCAGCGCGGCCTCATCGATAGTCAGCGACGAATCCGAAAAGGTCTTGAGCTTGTCCGTCGCGAAGGAGGAGGAACCGCTTCCCGCCTGCGCACGCAATTGCTCGCGCAGCTTGGCCCGCAATTCGTGTGCCGCACGCCATTCCTGATCGTTGGCGACGAGGTGGAGGGCGCGAGTGACGCCGACCGACGCCGGCTGAAAGGTTCGGCCGCTCTGCTCCACCGCCTGGCGGTAGATGCGGATGCGTTCCGCCACCACATCCGGCGTACCGATCTGGTCGAGGAGCAGGTTGAGCCCCTCGCGCCCGGCACGCGCGATCGATGCCTCGCTCGCCGCGCCGACCCACATCGGCGGATGCGGCCGCTGCACCACGGGCGGATCGATGACGACATCGTCGAAGGACCAGAATTCGCCGCGATGATTGAAACGCTGGTCGCTCATCCAGGCGCGGCGCAGGAAGGCGTAGGTCTCCTCGTAACGGCGATGGGCTTCCTCCATCGAGACGCGGAAACAGGCGAACTCGTTAGGCCGATAGCCACGGCCGATGCCAAAATCGAAGCGGCCCTTGGACAATTGATCGATGGTCGCGACCTGCTCGGCGACCAGGACGGGATTGTGCCACGGCAGCACGACGACGCCGGTGCCCAGGCGAATATTTTTGGTGCGGCCGGCCAGATAGGCCAGCAGCGAAAGGGCCGATGAAATCTGCCCGGTGCCCATGAAATGATGCTCGACCAGGAAGAGGCCGTAATACCCCAGCCGATCCGCTTCCTCGACATAGGCCGTAAAGCCGTCGAGCCCCTGCATACTATCGCTGGCATCCTGGGTGGTCGAAGCGGAGGCACCGCCGAACAGGCCGAATTTCATGTCACTCTCCCAAGCGGCGACCTTGCGCCGCCCCAGCTTGTTTAGCGGTCGGCGGCGTTGTTCGAAGTAACAGCGGCGTGCGACGCGCCGCTGGGCCGTTTCCTAAAATAGCAGGCCTTCGGCCATCAGCGCTTCCTCCTTCATCGCATCGCGGGCGGGCGTCGCATTGTCCTCGCGATGCAGCGGGGTGAGGCCCTGGCCGGTGCGCGTATCGTTCCGGCTGAGCGCGAGCATCGCGTTGATGAATGTCACGAACAGCTCGTTCTGCGAACTGATCGACAGTTTCTCGTACAGCCGCTTGCGATAGGTAAGGACGCTGTTGATCGATATCCCCAGGTTGATGCCCATGCTTTCCGAGGTATGGCCGGTAAGGATGCCGGTGCACACGGCAGCCTCGCGGGGCGTCAGCGTGGCGAAGACCGGCGATTCCTTCATCACCCGCCCGACCAGGAATTGCTCGCGTCCCGCGACCGCGTGGAGATGCGAGAAATGCTTGCGGATGTGGGCCGAGATCATCTCGCCCACCTCCTTCAACAGCCAACGTTGGGAACCGGCGAAGCGAAAGCCCCCGGTGCGCAGGAATAGCACGTAGTAGATCACCCCATCCTGGCCGACCGCAAAACTGGTGAGATCGCTGATGTGGCAGGGCGCGAAGAAAGCATTGCGGAATTCCTCGCAATAGAGTTCGGGGCGCTCGCAATCGAACCAAGCCGCCGGGTCATCCGGCCGCAAGCGAAGCTCGGAGTAATTGGGGTCGAGCAGATACAGATAATCGCAGAAACGATCCGCCGCCGTCCGCGCGGTTTCCCCGTCGATCCGCCCGCAATTCACGACATTTCTGGGCGTTTGGCGGGGCGAGTAAGCAAAGACCATGACGTGATCGACGTCACCCACCGCCTTCACCACGTCCGCCAGTACATCGCCGAAACTGTCTTCCGCGATCGCCAGGGTGAGATGATCGATCCGCGCCATCGACGCGAGGTTGCCGAGCCCCATAAATCTCTCCTGTTGCCATTCATTGATCGAACGGTCGGTCTTGAAATTCTGACCCATGAACGGGGTACGGGTCAAGGGTGCGGCGTTGCCTGCGTCACAATTTCTTGTGAGGCCGACCGAGGCCGTGGCGGCGTTCGGCCCGCGAATCGATTTGCGGGGTTAGCAGTTTCGGGGGCGGCGCGGCGGCCCTGCTCCGCAGATCGTCGCACGTCAGTGTGATGCCTGTCAGCGGCGGCCGAGCCTAGCTTTGCGGCATTGGATACGAGATCGATTGGGGAGTGGCGCCTGCCATGAGCAGCCTGGAATTTTGCGTTTTCGACCATCTCGACGCGCGCGGCGAGCCGATCGCGAAGCTCTATGCTGATCGGCTGGCGTTCGCGGCGGCGGCCGAGCAGGCCGGTTTTGCGGGCTATTATATCGCCGAGCATCATTCCACGCCGCTGGGGCATGCTCCGTCCCCCAGCGTCTTTCTGGCGGCCCTGTCGCAACGAACCGAGCGGATGCGCATCGGATCGATGGTCCATGTCCTGCCGGCCTATCAGCCACTCCGGCTGGCCGAAGAGATCTGCATGCTGGATCATCTCAGCAACGGCCGGCTCGATATCGGGGTGGGGCGGGGTGCTTCGCCCTACGAGATCGGGCTGTACGGAGTCGCGCCGCAGGAGGCGCGGGACATTTTCGAGGAAGCGCTGGCGGTGCTGAAGCAGGCGCTGACCGCGCCGGTGCTGTCTCATCGCGGCACCTTCTTCCGCTATTACGATGTGCCGATGACGATGCGCCCGCTTCAGGCGGGTGGGCCGCCGATGTGGTACGGCGCCTTCACCGAGCGCAACCTCGATTTCGCGGCCGAACACGGCCTCAACATCACCTTGAACGGGCCGCCGCCGCGTCTGCGGCAATTGTCGCACCGCTATCGCGAGCTTTGGGCCGAGCGGCGCCCGGAGGCGCGCCCACCGCAGATCGCCAGCATGTACCAGTTGTTCGTGGCCGAAACCGACGCGGAAGCCGAGCGTATCGCCGCCAACGCTTATGCGATGTGGTATGACAACATGACGCATCTATGGCGCGCCAACAACGCGATGCCACGGGACACGTTGCCGAACAGCCTCGAGGCTGCCCGCAAGGTGGGGTCGTTCGTCGTCGGCAGCGCCGATACCGTTCGTGAGAAACTCCAGGCGATCCTGGAGGCGAGCGGCCTCACCAGACTCCTGCTCCAATGCAACATCGGCGACATGCCGCAGGCGGCAGTGCTGGAATCGATCGGCCGTTTCTCCGCCGAAGTCATGCCGGCATTGGCCCCCGCCGTCGGCCCCGCCATGGCCCGCGCCGCAGCTTGAGCCTGACGCTTCCCCTGGATGGCAAGCGCGCGCTCGTGACCGGCGCCGCGACCGGCATCGGTCGCGCGACGGCCGTTGCGCTGGCCGCTCAAGGGGCTGCGGTCATCATCAATTGTCGCGATGAGGCGCAATGCCCGCAGGCGGAGGCAGTGGTGGCGCAGATCGAGGCGGCCGGGGGATGGGCGAAGATGGTCGTCGCCGATGTCGAGCAGGTGGCCGCGATCCGATCCCTGTTCGCGATGGCGCTCGAAACATGCGGTGGGCTCGATCTGGTCGTGAGCAACGCGGCCGGCAATGCCGCCATCAAGCCGGTCGCCGATACCAGCGAGGCGGAGTATGACCGCGTGACGGCGCTTAACGCGCGCAGTCAATTCTTCGTGATGCAGGAGGCGGCGCGTGCCTTGACGAACGGAGGAAGGATCATCGTGCTGTCGAGCAGCAGCGTCGCCGGACCCTATGCCGGCACGGCCGGCTATGGCGGCGCGAAGCGTGCGGCCGAAATCCACGCCAGGGTTCTGGCTTACGAAGTCGCGGCGCGCGGCATTACCGTGAACATCGTGGCACCGGGGCCGACCGACACCGAAACGATGCAGGCGCAGACCAGCCCGGCCCGCAAGGCCGAGGTGGCCAAGATGATCCCGCTGGGCCGGCTTGGAAAGCCCGACGACATTGCTGACGTCATCACTTTCCTGGCCAGTGATGGCGGCCGATGGATGACCGGACAGATCGTTCAGGTCGGTGGCGGCATCCAATGACGCTGCCTCCATCCCATGCGGATTATGTGATCGTGGGCGGTGGCTCCGCCGGCTGTGTCCTCGCCAGCCGCCTCTCCGAAGATCCGGCCAGCACCGTTATCCTGATCGAAGCGGGTGGCGACCATGCGCCCGGCGAGGAGCCGGCCGACATCGCCGACAGCTTCCCGCGAGCGGCGACGCCCGCCTACATGTGGCCGGGTCTGGTGGCCACTCGCGACGACGGTATCGCTCCACGCCCGTTCGAACAGGCCCGCGTGATCGGCGGCGGATCGAGCATCATGGGCATGCTGGCGCTGCGCGGGCTACCCGGCGATTATGAGGCCTGGGCCGATGCCGGTGCAGCCGGCTGGGGCTGGGCCGACGTGTTGCCTTGGTTCCGCAAGCTGGAACGCGATCAGGATTTCGGCGGCCCGCTACATGGATCGGGCGGACCGGTGCTGATCCGTCGGCATAGGCCCGCTGACTGGCCGCCTTTCTGTCGTGCAATGGAGGCGGTCCTCAACCAGGACGGTCTGCCGACCATCGCCGATCTCAACGGTGAGACGCACGATGGGGTTGGCTCGGTGCCGATGACCAACAGCCCTGCGCGACGGGTGTCCGCCGCATCCGCCTATCTCACGCCGCAGGTTCGCGCCCGGCCTAACCTTCACATACTGGCGGATCAGGCGGTGACGCAGGTTCGGTTCGATGGTCGTCGGGCGGTGGGCGTCCGTATCGGCCGGGGCGATGCTGCCCGCACCATCGATGCGGGCGAGACGATCGTCAGTGCCGGGGCGATCCACTCGCCCGCCTTGCTGATGGCTTCGGGGGTCGGCCCGGCTGGTTTCGTCGTCGAACGGCGAGGGGTCGGCCAGAATCTCCAGAACCACCCGGCCTTGGCAGTCTCCGTCGTTCTGTCGTCCGCTGCCCGGCAGGAAGCGGCGATCCGTCCGGCGTTTCAGAATTGCGTCCGGTACAGCTCGGGCCGTGACGATTGCGCGCCGGGCGATCTTTTCATGACGATCCTCAACAAGACCGGCCTGCATCCCGTCGGGGCGCGGATCGGCGCGCTGATGCTCTCGGTTTATAAGAGTTACAGCCGAGGCTGGGTACGGCCGAACCCGGCCGATCCGCTCGGGCCACCCCAATTCTCCTTCAACCTTCTTTCCGATCCGCGTGACTTCGCGCGGCAGGTGGCCGCGCTGCGGCAGGCCCTGTCGTGGCTGGATCAGCCAGCCGTGAAGCGTGTCGCGAGCGATCCTTTCATCCCGAGCAACATGGCCCTGATCCGCCGTCTCGCTCGAGACGATGCGATGAGCCGGACGATGGGCCACGCCGCATCCGCGCTCTTTTCGCTGCCCGGCCCCATGCGCCGCGCCCTCGTCCGACGGGGCGGTGTGTCTTTGGCTGGATTGGCGGGCGATGAGGCGGCGCTGGGCGATATCGTTCGCCGACACAGCGTGCCCACGGGGCATGTCGTGGGAACCTGCCGTATCGGTCGGGAGGATGATGCCGACGCGGTCGTCGATATCGAATGCCGTGTGATCGGCGTGGACGGCCTTCGGGTCGTCGACGCTTCCGTGATGCCCTCCATCGTGCGGGCAAACACCAATATCCCCGTCATCATGATCGCCGAGCGCATGGCGGACCGCATCCGCGCCGATCGGCGCGCCCGGCCGCAACCCGCGATGGAGACCGCACAGTGAAAATCGATGGTTTCCTGATCGCGATGGCATCGGCCATCGTGTTGGCGTTGCTGTTCCCTTGGGTCGGCATGGACGATGGTCCTGTCCATCTGGGCATCCTCACGACGATCGGCATTGCGGGGGTGTTCTTCCTGCATGGCGCCAATCTGGCGCCCAAGGCGCTGCGTGACGGGGCTCTGCACTGGCGGCTGCACCTGCTGGTGCAGGGGACGACCTTCCTCTTTTTCCCGCTGATCGGCGCAGCGCTCTATTTCGCCAGCGAAGGCTGGTTGCCGGACGGCCTGCGCCTCGGCTTCTTCTATCTGGGGGCTCTGTCATCGACGATCTCTTCGTCCGTCGCGATGACGGCCATGGCGCGCGGTAACGTGGCGGTGGCGGTATTCAACGCGACGTTGTCCGGCTTGATCGGAATGGTCGCCACGCCGCTGCTGGTGAGACTGGTCAGTACGGTCGGCGCGGGCGGCCCGGCTGTGGGGGAGGCGATCCTCGATATCCTCAAGACGCTTCTGCTGCCCTTCGCGCTGGGGCAGGCGTGCCGACCGCTGATCGGCGCCTTCCTCCATCGCCACAAGAAGGTCGTATCGACCCTGGATCGTGGCGTGATCGTGCTAATCGTCTTCGGCTCCTTCGCAGAATCGACCGCCTCGGGCCTCTGGCGCCAGTTCTCTCCCCAGAGTTTTCTGATCGTCACCGGGCTTGCAGCCGGAATGCTGGCGCTCGCGCTGTTCTTTACGATTAGCATCAGCCGTCTGTTGAAGCTCGACACGGCGGACGAGGCGGCGGCGGTTTTCTGCGGATCGAAGAAGAGCCTGGCGAACGGCGCGCCCATCGCCAAAATCCTGTTCGCGGGCAATCCGGCGATCGGCATGATCGTGCTTCCGGTGCTGCTCTATCACCAGATCCAGCTGATCGTGTGCGCCAGCCTGGCGCGCCGTTACGCGTTACACATCCAGCGCTTGGCGCCGCTGTCGGAGCCCTCGGAAAGCGCATTTCAATCGTAATTATGATAGCAAAATATATTGCATCATAGTGCATGTAAGCGTAATTACAGAATCAGACGCCGGAGAGCGACCCGTGGAGAGCGACATGCCTCAAGGCCATTCCGTGGCAGATATCATCGATGAAGCGCCGGTAGGTTGGCTACAGATCCGCACTTTCATCTTCTGCATCCTGGTGTCGCTCCTGGACGGGTTCGACACCCAGTCGATCGCTTTCGTCGCTCCCTCCATCTCGACCGAATGGGGCTTGTCGAAACTGAGCTTCGGGTTCGTATTCTCCGCTACCTTGCTAGGTACGGTGATCGGCGCGGCGGTCTTCGGCGTGCTGGCCGATCGGGTGGGTCGCAAGCGGCTGGTACTGCTGAACACGGTGATCTTCGGCCTGTTCACCGGTGCCTGCGCGTTCGCCCGCAATGTGGAGATGCTGCTGCTGTTCCGGCTGCTCGGCGGCATTGGGATGGGGGGCGTGATCCCCAACATGATGGCGCTGGCATCGGAATATGCTCCTCGACGCAAGCGGGCCACCATCGTGACCTTCACATTGTGGGGGTTCCCCGCCGGGGCGGCCCTGGGTGGCCTGGCGGCGACCCCGCTGATCGCGCGGTTCGGTTGGGAGTCGGTGTTCGTCGCCGGCGCGATCGCGCCGTTGGTGCTGGCGGCCTTCCTGCTTCCGTACCTGCCGGAATCGCTACGCTTCCTGGAGCAGCGCGCCACCAATCGGCCAATGATCGTGCAGCTGCTTCGTCGCATCGATCCCGTTCGTGCCAGTGGGGCCGTGCTGGTCCCTGCGTCTGCGGAAGAGGCGCGCCAAGCCGGCGTCGGCATATTGTTCACCAAGGGGCTCGCGCTACCGACGGCCGTGATTTCGGCCGCCATGTTCCTCAGCCTGTTTCTCACCTACCTGCTGCTCAACTGGATCCCGCTACTGCTTGAGGCGGCCGGCATGTCGTTGGCCCAGGCCATCCTCGGCACCGTGGCCGTCAATCTCGGCGGCATCGCCGGCAGCTATCTGCTGGCCCGCGTGATCGATAATGTCGCGCAGCCGCTCTGGTATCTGATCGTGGGCTATCTCGCGGCGGGCTGCGTGATTGCGTTGACCGGTCGGATGGTCGGATCGCCGGCCCTGGTGCTGATGACGCTGGCAGGCTGTGGCGTGTTCCTCATCGGCACGCAGATGTCTCTCAGCGCCTATGCCGCGACGCGCTTCCCACCAGCGGTCCGTGGCCGCGCTGTCGGCTTCATACAGGCGGTTGGCCGGACCGGCTCGCTGATCGGTCCCGTGGTGGGCGGGGCGCTCCTCGGCTTCGGCGTGTCGCCAAAGGGCCTGTTCGCCCTGGGCTTCCTGCCTGCCGCGCTCGCGGCGTTGCTCCTCGTCATTCTGGCGGGCTCGGTCCGCCGCCACCTCATGTTCGGACAAGGAAGACCTCATGTCGCATACCCTTGATGGCAAGGGCGCCATCGTAACCGGCGCGTCGCGCGGGATCGGTCGCGAGATCGCTATCAAACTCGCCGCGCAGGGGGCTCAGGTCGCCGTGAACTATCCCTTCGATCGCGAGGCAGCGGCGGCGGAGGAGGTTGTGAACGAGATCCGCGCAGCCGGCGGCATTGCCCAGGCGGTGAAGGCCGACGTGCGCGACATAGCACAGATCGAGGCGATGTTCGCCGAAGCCGCCGAAGCCTTTGGCGGGATCGATATCGTCGTGAGTAACGCCGGCGGCGATGCCGTGGTGAAGCCGGTCGTCGACGTAACCGAGGCCGAATATGATGCCGCGATGGCGCTTAACGCCCGCGCCAACTTCTTCGTGCTGCGGCAGGCGGCGCGGACCGTGAGGGACGGCGGGCGGATCGTGGTCATCGCCAGCAGCATGACGGCACTCTGCTATCCGGGGTCCGCCATCTACGGCGGCGCCAAGGCGGCGGCCGAACATTATGCCCGCGTGCTTGCCAAGGAACTGGGACCGCGCGGCGTGACGGTCAACGCCGTGTCGCCGGGCTTCGTCGACACCGAAGCCACGCGGGCGGCCGGAAATGTCGAGGAACGCTACGAAATGGCGCTCAGGCAGACGCCGCTCGGCCGGATCGGCGAGGCGGACGACATCGCAGACGTCGTCGCTTTCGTTGCTGGCAGCGGCGCACGCTGGATAACCGGGCAGAATCTGCGGGTCGGCGGCGGCATCGTCTGAACAGAAGGGGGCGGAAAATGACGCGAGTGGGTATCGGCGGCATCGAACTGACCGGTGCGGACGAAACGATCGTCGCGGGCGGTCTGTCGCTTCCCGTGCATGTCTACCGGCCTGAGCCGGGCGCGGAGCGGCCGTCGGCGGCGCTGATCCTGTGCCCCGGCGGGATCGGCACGGGGATGTTCGAGATCATGGAATGGATCGCGGGGGCCGCGCGCGATGCCGGCATCTTCACGGTCACGACGAGCTGGCGCGCGCCTTCGCCGGAACATGACCCGGACGACGTCTCAATGGTGGTCGACTGGCTTCAGCAGCAGCCCGATGTGGATGGCGAGCGGATCGCGATCATGGGTATGTCGCGCGGTGGGAACGCCACCCTGCGGGCGGCGGCGCTCGATACGCGGCTCAAGCTCGTCGTCACGTTCGGCCCGGCCACGAATTTCGTGCAGCAGGCTGAGGGGACGGCGGTCTACGCGCCCGGCCGCCACCGGATGCTCGTCGATTGGCTCGGTGATCCGGTTGAGAAGCGGTCTTTCTACGAGAAGGTCCAGGCCATCGGATATGCGGACCGCATCAAACAACCCGTACTGATGGTCCATGGCCAGCACGACATGCATTCGCCGCCGGAGCAGTCGATCTGGATGAAGGAGGCGATCGAGGCCGCCGGCAACAGTGACGTCGATCTGCGGATCGTGCCGATGATGGGCCATTATGGCGATGTCATCCCGAACAGTTACGGCTTCGATCAGCTTCGAGCGATCATCATCCCGTATCTTCAGCAAAGACTGAAGTAATCGCGGCCCGAGCGGGCGCAACACTCAGTATCAAAGATGCCGCAGCCAAGAATGCGGCGCAATCAAGGGGAGAGATGTATGACTAACAAGGCCATGATGATGCTCGGCGCAACCGCGCTGGCGACGATGGTGTGCGCCGCACCGGCGCTGGCGCAGTCTCAACCTGCGGCGCCAGCGGTGCCCGTCGCCAGCGAGCAGGCGACCGATGGCGACATCGTCGTCACCGCGTTGCGCCGTGACCAGCGTCTTCAGGAAGCGCCGGCCGCCGTTTCGGTCGTCACGTCCGAGACCATCCAGAACGCGGGCGTGCAATCGCTCAACGACGTCGGCAAACTGGTGCCCAGCCTGCGTTTCGAGGCGGGATTGCGCCCGGGCGTACCCAGCATTGCGCTGCGGGGCATCGCGGCGGTCCAAGGGGGCGATGCGCCCTTCTCGCTCATCGTCGATGGCGTGCAGGTGCCGTTCCTGGAGCTGGTCAATCAGGATCTGCTCGATATCGCGAGCGTCGAGCTGCTGAAGGGGCCGCAGGGCGCGCTATACGGACGCGGCGCCATCGCGGGTGCGCTCATCATCAACACGCAGGCACCCGGTGACGAATTTCGCGGATCGCTCAAGCTGTCGGCTGAGGGCGGCGGGGATTATCGCGGAGCGGCCACGGTCTCCGGCCCGCTGATCGACGGCGTGCTCTCCGCCAAGGTGACCGGGTCCTATCGCAAGCGCGACGGCATGATCTACATCCGCACGCTCGATCGGGACGGCGATTATGCCGATGACGGCACGTTGCGCGGGCAACTCCACTTCACGCCGGGCGCCGACACGGCGATCGACCTGATTGGATCCTATACCAAGGCCAAGGACGGCTGGGCCTTGTTCGCGCAGATCCCGGTCGGCGTGCCCGGCGCCATCAAGGATTTCGACACCTACAAGCCCAACCAGAACGTGAAGCCCGTGACGCGGCGGACGCTGTGGAACACGGCACTGAAGATCAACCAGAAGGTCGGCATCGGCACCATCACGTCGGTGACGCAATATGCCTATGCCCTGGCACGCAATTTCAACGACTTCGACTATTCGCCCGTACCCGGTCGGGTGAATACCAATCCGATCAAGGATACGGCCTTCAACCAGGATCTGCGCTTCAGTTCGACGCTGGATGGCGCCTTCAACTTCATCGTCGGCGCTTTCTATCAGAAGCGCATCGGCCATAACGACGTCAATATCCGGCCCGATCCGGCGGCGGTGCCGCCGCTGCTGCCGAGCCAGACGACCCTCCAGCACCTGACCAGCGAGGCGTGGGCCGGTTATGGTCAGGCCAACCTAGAGCTGGGCGCGTGGAGCCTGACGGCGGCTGTCCGCTACGATGAAGACAAGCGGTTCGACGAGCTAACGAACGTGCCCGGCAGCGGCGTGAGTAATACCTTTAGTGCCTGGCAGCCGTCCGCGACCGTCAAGTATCAATTCTCTCCCGACTTCATGGCTTATGGCACTGTCGGGCGCGGTTTCCGCAGTGGAGGCTTCAACGCGCAGAACCTTGTGATCCCGGCAATTGGGGCGCAGCGCATCTATCCCAAGGAAATGTCCACCAGTTACGAAGCCGGCTTCAAGTCGCAGGCGTTCAACCGGCGGCTAACGTTCAACGTCGCGGCCTTCCTCACCAATTTCGAGAATTCGCAGTTCCAGCAAACGCTCGTCGTTCCGGTGCCCGCGCGTTTCATCACGTCGATTCCGAAGGTTCGGGTGAAAGGGCTGGAGGCCGATATTGTGCTGCGCCCCGTCGCGGACGTAACGATCACCGGGGCGGTCTCGATCACCCATGCCAGAATTCGCGATTTCAACGGCACCGCGCTCTACGTCGGCAATCAGCCCCCGAACGTCTATTCGGACAATGAGCAGCTCAGCATCCAGTATAATCCCGAGGTGATGGACGGATATCGGGCGCTGTTCCGCCTCGATGGCAACCGGCGAGGCAAGATCTCGTACGATCTGACCGAACAATTCACCTTCCAGCCGGCGGCCTTCCTTGATGCCCGCGTCGGCGTGGAGGCGGATCGCTGGACGCTCGCGGTGTATGGCAAGAACCTGACCAGCAAGCGCGCACCCGATTTCTTCTCGCCGCTCGCCTTCCGCGTTGCGAGCGCGCGACTGGAAAATCTGTCGTTCCGCGCCGGCGTCGAGCTGAGCGTGAAGTTCGGGGCGCGTTGATCCGGCATGGCGATCACCGATCTCCTGAAAGGGCAGACCGCCATCGTCACCGGGGCAGCGCGCGGCATCGGGCGAGGGATAGCGACGCTGTTCCTCGCCCAGGGGGCTTGTGTGGTGACGGCGGACATCGACGCTATCGCCGATTTCGACGGCGCGGACGGCCGTGTCCTGAAGGTCGCGGCGGATGTGTCGCGTGACGGCGACGTCGCGGCGACGGTTCGGGCGGCGGTCGATCATTTCGGCGGGCTCGACTGTATCGTGAACAATGCGGCGCGGCCGGGACCGATCGAGGGTATCGCCGATCTGGCGGCAGAGGCGTTCGAGGCGACCATCGCGCTCGTGCTAGGCAGCGTCTACTCGGGAATCCGCCATGCCGTGCCGGTGATGCGCGCGCAGGGCAGGGGCGGCTCGATCGTCAATATCGGGTCGACGTCGGCGCTCGTCGCTTCATCCGTGCTCCAGCCCTATGGCGCGGCCAAGGCGGGGGTATCGATGCTGACCCGATCGACTGCGGTCGAGCTGGCGGCGGATCGCATCCGGGTCAATTGCCTCTGCCCCGGCGGAATCGCGACCGCGCTCTACGGCCTGTCGGCGGGCCTCGATCCCGAGGCGGCCGCATCGCGGATCGATGTCGTGGCCGGTAATCTGGCCGCGCAACTTCCTCTGGGGCGCGCCGGTACGCCCGAGGACGTTGCCCATGCCGCGCTGTTTCTGGCGAGCAGCCTGTCCACATTCGTGACCGGTCAGATCATCGCTGTCGATGGCGGCATGACCGCCGGTCGGCCGATGCCGCCGGGCGTCACCCCCGATCGCTTCTTCGGCCGCGTCGCCGGCATCGATCCTCAATCCTGACGTGGATATCATGACAACAGCTGTACTCCCGCCGCTGCCGCCCATCGTCGATGAGGCAAGCGCACGCCTCCATCTGGCTGCACTGTACCGCCTGATCGATCGGCATTTCCCGTCGACCGACGGTGTTTACAATCATCTGAGCCTGAGGGTGCCGGGCCATCCGGATTTGTTCCTGATGAAACGTCATGAGCTTCTGTACGAAGAGGTGACCGCGTCGAACCTTGCGGTCGCCGATATGACGAAGCCCTTCGATCCGAATTGGCAGGTCAACGGGCCGGGCTTCGTGCTGCACGGGGCGATCCTGCTCGCCCGGCCGGACGTGAATTGCGTGGTTCATATCCATAGCTCGGTGGGTCTGGCGATGGCGGCCCATGGATCCGGCTTGCGCATGCTGTCGCAGAACGCCCTGCGCTTTCACAACCGCATCGGCTATCACGATTACGAGGGCATCACGGAGGACGCCGGTGAGGGCCCACGGATCGCAACGGCGCTCGGCGCCGATGGGATCGCGGTCGTGCTGCGCAATCATGGCTTGGCGATCGTCGGCAACACGCCGCGCGACGGCTTTGAACGGACGAGAGACCTGCTGATCGCGTGCGAGACGCAGCTCATGCTGGAGGCAACCGGGGCCCCGATGATCGAAGTGCCGGAAATGGTGCGGGAGAAGGTCGCGCGTCAGTATGTTGCGCATGATGCGGGGCGGGGCGGGGCCGACTGGCCGGCCTGGGTCCGCCACATCGACCGGCTCGATCCCGGTTATCGCGACTGACGTGCGGCGCCGGGCACCATCACCTAGCGATAATCGTCCCATAATCGGGTGCCGCCACGCAGCATGGTCAGCGTCTCGCGTTCGACATTGTGCTGATGCAGTTCGATCGCCGCGACGGCAGCCTGCCTGTCGCGCGCCATCAACTGTTCCAGCAGGGCTTCATGCTCGTCGATAAAATGGTCGCCGACATGGGCCTGATCCATGCCTTGGAACCGCGCGCGGCGGAGATGCGCGACGAGGGAGCGATGGATGTCGATCAGCGACTGGTTGCCGGTGCTTTCGACCAGGGCGCAATGAAACCGCTCGTTGGCGTTGAAATATTCGACGGGTTTGGCCGATCGCTGGGCGTCGAGGAGCCGCTCGTGCAGCGCGCGCAGCGTGGCCACGGCCGCGTCCGGCGCATGATCGCAGATCCAGCCCACCGAATAGCCTTCGATCATGCGCACGATATCGAACTTGTCGGCGACGTCGGCGGCGCGGATTTCCGACACCATCGGGCCGCGACGAGGCCGGAGATCGACAAGACCTTCGGCGGCCAAGACCTTGAGCGACTCGCGGATCGGCGTGCGCGAGATACCGAAGTGAACGCACAGATCCTTTTCGGAGATCGGATCGCCCGCCGGCAGTTCGCCGGACACGATCATGTCGCGCAGACGATCGGCGATACGGTCATGCAGCGGCTGATCGGCGACCGGCGTGAGCGAAGCCGTATCGCCGCGCTCCTCTTCCTGCCGTTCGGTCGATCTGGCACCCATCGCTTATGCTTTGCGCATCGCGGCATACAGGGTCAAGTGGCCGGCCGCAGAGCCTTTTTCCTGGAACCACGTATCGAAGGGACAGTGAATCGCGATGAAACTGGTGACGTTTCGCCACGAGGGGCGGGTATCGTTTGGCGTGGTGGAGGGCGGCGCCATCGTCGATCTCGCCCCCAAGTTTCCGGGGGTGCTGCATTTGCGGGCTTTGCTGGCTGCCTTGGGCAGCGATCTGGTGCGGCGAGTGAAGGCGGCGCTGCCCGCCGCGCCACGGATCGACGCGTCGTCGGTTACGCTTCTCGCCCCGATCCCGAACCCATCCAAATATCTCGCTTTGGGCGGTAATTATCGGGCGCATCGCGCCGAAAGCGCGTCCGCCGCACAGGCCGACAAGTTCGGGCAGATCTGGTTCAACAAGCAGGTGACCTGCGTCGTGGGGCCGAACAGCGCGATCCTGCACCCGGCGATCACTAGCCAGCTGGATTATGAAGGCGAGTTGGGGATCGTCATCGGCGTTCGATGCCGCAACGTATCCGCCGCGAACGCGCGGTCGGTTATCGCCGGCTATCTGGTTTGCAACGACGTCTCCATGCGGGACTGGCAGGCGAAGGCGCCGACCCATACGCTGGGTAAATCCCACGACACGCATGGGCCGATCGGTCCGTGGCTGGTCACGGCGGATGAAATTGGCGATCCTCACGCGCTCTCGCTGGAGACGCGCGTCAATGGTGAGATCCGACAGAATGCCAGCACGGCCGATATGGTGGCGCGGGTGGAGGACATAATCGCGGAACTCTCCGCGGCCTGCACGCTCGAGCCCGGCGATATTCTTGCCACCGGTACGCCCGCGGGTGTCGGCAAAGGCTTCGATCCGCCCCGCTTTCTGCGCGTGGGGGATGTCGTGAGCGTGACGATCGAGCGGCTGGGAACGCTTGAAAATCGGGTCGCGGACGATACCAGCCCGACCGTTTCGCCGTTACCCGTCTATTCCTGACCGCTTCGGAGTGGTGGCTGGGGCCGGGGATCGGCCATCACCTTATCGACCTGCTCGGCCAAACGGGTCAGGCTCATGTCGAACGCCAGCCCCGATGTATCGAAATGAAGCTGCGTCCGCGCGTAATCGGGCGAGCGGGCGTCGAGCACCGACTCCAGATCGTCTCTCGCGATGCGAGCGGCGGCACCGGCACGCACGCCACCCTCCGCGATGACCCGCGCCATATGATCGTCGGCCGACGCCTTCAGCCAGACGCTGTAGGCTGTCGTCAGCATCTCGTCATACAGATCGGGATCGGCGACGATCCCGCCCGGCACCGCGATGACGGCAGCGCGATGCGTCCGGCATATGTCCTGCCACGCCGCACGCTCGTAGCGGTGTAGCGCGGCATAGCCGTTGCGCTCGATCAACTGGCCGATATCGTCGCCATAGGCGTCTTCGACGAGGCTGGTCATTTCCACGAAAGGAACGCCGCGCAGATCGGCCAGGCGTTTGCCCAGACTGGACTTTCCGGCACCACGAAGCCCGATGAGAATGACGCGCCGGTCTCTTGTCGTTGCCGGCGTCGTCGCCCGCTCCTCGCGGAGCCATGCCTCCAGCGCACCCTGTCGGTCGAAGGAAAGATGACGCACGAGGCCGACAAGTGTGGCGGTGGGCGCATCGCGCTCGCCACCCAGTGGCAACAGTTCGGCGAGCGAAAGATCCAGTGCCTGGCTCAACGCGATCAGCACGCTCAGGGTGGGATTGCCCTCCCCGGACTCGAGTAGCGCCAGATAGCGTTCCGAGGTGCCCGATGTCTGGGCCAACTGCTTGCGGGCCATCCCCGACTTCAACCGCGCGGCGCGCAATATCGCGCCCACCTCGCCCTCGCTGACGGGGCAGGTAGTGGGGCGTGCATCGGGCTTTTTCATGCGAATCTCGAGGGCATGATGCATTATAGTACATGTTATGCCCGCCCGGTATCGGCCGGTTTGAGTTCGTCGGCTATGGCTCGACGTAGGCATAGCCTTACCTCCGACAGGGCACGCGCTTTATAACTTCAGGCGCAGCCGAATGATCACCGATCGCCTCTCTCTGTCAGCTTTCCAGCGGCCAATTGTCGATGACATCGACGAAGCGGGATAGCCAGGCGTTGGTCTGGTGTCCGTCGACGACGCGGTGGTCGATCGTCAGCGACACATAGGCCATCGGCCGGATCTGGATGGTATCGACGCCGCCCACCTCGCGCACGACCACGCGCTTCTCCAGCTTGCCGACGCCCAGGATGGCGGATTGCGGCTGGCTGATGATGATCGGGATCGCGACGAGCGAACCCGACACGCCATGGTTGGAGATGGTGAAGGTGCCGCCGCGCATGTCGGCGGGCTGGAGGCGATCGCCCCGGGCCTTGGCGGTCAGCTCTCCCAGCCGCGCGGCGATGCCGCGGAGCGAGAGTTCCTGCGCCTTGTGGACGACGGGCACGACGAGACCCTTGTCGCCGAGGGCGGTGCCGATCCCGATATTGACGTCGCCGAAGATGTCGAGCCGGTCGTCGTACCAGCGGGAGTTGATCGCCGGCGCGGCGCGCATCGCCTCGACACAGGCGGCGATGAAATACGCGGTGAAGGTGAGACCGATGCCGTCCTTCTCGAACGTCGCCTTGTGCTTGCGGCGATGCGCCATGATCGCGGAGAAATCGGCCTCGAACACGGCGGTGACGTGCGGGGCGACCGTCACCGAGTTCAACATGTTCTCGGCGATGGCGAGCCGCATCCGGTTGTGCGGGATCGACTGGACAGCGCCGGAGACCGGGGCGGGGGAGGGCGGCGCCGCGATCCGCTGGGGGACAGGCGTGGGGACGGGCTCCGCCGGCGCCTGATCGCGCGTCGCGACGGCGCGATCGACGTCGGCACGGGTGATGCGGCCGTTGCGACCGGTGCCCTCGATGCGCGCCGGGTCGATCGCCGCTTCCTTGACCGCGCGGCGGACGGCCGGCGACAGAGCGGTGTTGCGCTCGCCGGTCGGCTGCGGGGGCACGGGCGCCGGGCGGGGCGCTTCGACCGGCGCCGCCACGGGCGCCGGCTGGGCCGCCTGCGCGACGCCGAGCCGACCCAGCAAGGCGCCCGGAAGCGCCTCGGCGTCCGTATCGAGCAGGATTTCGGTCAGCACGCCCGCCGCCGGAGACGGCACCTCCTGCGTGACCTTGTCGGTCTCGAGTTCGACCAGCGGGTCGTTGATCGCGACCGTGTCGCCGATCTTCTTCAGCCACGACCGCACGATCGCCTCGATGGTGCTGTCAGTCTAACGCGAACCGCTCTCCCCACGATGGTGTTCGGTCTATGAGGGCAGGGGACTAGCTTGCGAGGGATTACCACTCCGCCAGGGCGGCGGAGCGACGGTCCTTGTAGGTCTGACGATCGACGAGGTGGCGTTCGAGGTTGAAGTGGTTGTGGACGTTGGCGTGAACCGAGGCGAACTTCTGAAGTGTCTTCATTCGCCTGAATCTCAGTATCGCCCGCTCTCGTCGTCGAAAGGGGAGGTGGCTGTTCTCGACGCGGTTGTTAGCCCAGCGACCGACCTCTTGCTTCTCGGCATTGCCCAGGTCGTTCATCGCCGCGCGATAGGAGCGCAGACCATCGGTGGTGATGGCCTCCGGTGACCCGTGCGCTTCAGCGCCTTCTTCATGAAGGTGAGAGCCGCATCCTTGTCGCGGGTCTTTGTAATGTAGCTCTCGAGCACCTCACCCTCGTGATCCACGGCTCGCCAGAGGTAGACCATCTCACCATTCAGCTTCACGTACATCTCGTCCAGGTGCCACCGCCAATGGTGAAACCCGCGCGGCGAGATCGGTCAGCCAGCGCCACAGATCGTTGCGCGTGACGATGTCGAGCCCCGCGGTCGGCTCGTCGAGCAGCAGCAGCGGGCGCCGGCAGCATCGTCGCGGCGAATTGCACGCGCCGCGCCCAGCCGCCGGACAGGCGATCGAAGCGTGTCGCGAGCATTGTGGTGATGCCAAGCCGTTCGACGAGTTCGTCGATCCGGTGCCTGGGTATGTCATGAAGTTCGGCACGGAAGCGCAAATTCTCGCGCACGGTAAGTTCGGGGTAGAGCGACAGGCGCTGCGGCATGTAGCCGATGCCGCAGCCTTGTCCTCGGCGAATGTCCCGGCCGAGAACCGTGCCGCAGCCATCGTCTGCCAGGATCAGTCCGGCGAACATCCGCAGCGTCGTCGTCTTGCCACCGCCGTTGGCGCCGACCAGCCCGACGATTTCGCCACGCGCGAGCGTTAGCGTCACGCCCTGCACGACGCGGAGGCCGCCGTAGCTCTTCCCGAGCCCAGTCACGTCGATCAGCGGTTCAGCCATGCTCATAGACGAACCCGCCGTGCATGAACTTGGTCGCTTCGGCGCCGAGTATGAGTGTGCGGCTCCCCCGCGCCGGGCCGGCGCGTCGTAGCTCCGCGAGCGCCAACCAGATCGCCGCCGAACCGGTATTGCCGAGCCGATCCGCGTTGACGGAGAAGCGCTCCGCCGGGAGGCCGAAATGCGCTGCTGCCTGGCGCCCGATCCGCCCGCTCACCTGATGCGGAATGATCGTGTCGACGCCGTCGAGTTCTACCCCATGCTGTGCAGCGGCGCCTTTGCCAGCCTCGAATAGCTGCGCTCCCGATGCCAGGATCGTCGCGAAATCATGCCCGAACGTGCGCGGCGTCTCGGCGCTGGCCTGCAAACCGGTAGCACGGTTCAGCCCGATCGCGCCGAACCAGGCAGCCTCGATGCTTGCGCGCCCTCCGCCGGGCCCGAGGACAATCGCGCCGGCTCCGTCACCCATCTGTACGAGATTGACGCATTGACCGGGACAGCGATCGGCATCGTTTGGGTCGAAAAAGAGCGAACCCGTTTCTGATCCCACGATCGCCACCGGTTGCGCGCCTGGCATCGCCAGCAGTCCGAAAGCGATCATGAGCGCATTGGCGAATCCCGTGCACGCCTGCCGCAACTCGAGATGCGGCCCGCCATAGCCCAGCCGGTCGGCCACGAAGGCGATGTTGCCGGGGAGTGGCTGCAGCGGCGTCGTCGTATGGCCGATCAGATAGCCGATATCGCCGACCGCCAGTCCGGCTTCGCGTAGGGCGGCGGCGACTGCCGCAGCGGCAAAATCGGGATTGGATTGGCCCGCGCGCGCCACTTCGTGCGCCACCTCGAAGGGCCGGCATAGATAGCGTGTCTCGATCGCCAGCCGCCGTCCGATCGCGGCCGCCTCTCGATGTCGTGAGAGCGTGAAATGCGTTGCGATATGGTCAATCAACGCGTCCGTAGGGACTGGCGGCCCCGAAAACGCCGCGCCCGTGCCAAGCACTGAAACGCGACCATGGGACAGCCAGGGCTGATTTGGCTGGCTCACGGCCTCAGCAATCCCTCAGGCAGCCGTCGCAGGCGACGGTCCAGCACTCTTGGGTCAACCGCCAACACCTCCAGCGCATCGCTTAGCGGCATGATGATCTGAGCGAGCATCTCACGCGTCGCCGCTGCGGCGTCTCGCACCGACACACCTGCGCCGCGCCGCGCGACGATCGCGCGCGCGATCCTCACATGGCGGACCTCGTTACGCCGGATCCGGTGCAGGACGGGCGCAGCGTGGCGATGAGTGGACAGCGGTGCGCCCGCGCACAGCAAGGCGCCGAGGATCGTGCAGACCGCGGCATCGAGCGCGGCGATGCGCGCGAGGTGCAAGGTCGTGCCGCCCGAACCGAGGCTCGCATGGAAACTTTGCGTAGTTTTCAGCAGACCGGGCGGCGGGCCTGTAGCGGGGAGTTGACGGGCCAGAGCATCGTGAAGGCGCTCTTCCGCCGCGATCATGTTGAGCGCTTTGGCCTCGTCCACGCTTTCCCGACGCGCAAGATCGTCAAACGCGACGGCCGCAGCCTCCTCGCCACAACCGAGTACGGGAAGTAATCGCGCAAGCGCTTCGGCGGCATGATCGTCGCAGCGGGTTTCGGCATGATCCGTTTCAGGGACGCTGATCCGCCCCGGGGGCGATGAAGCAATGCCGTCGCACCGCTATCGCACCGTGCCGACCGCCCGCCGCGCCATGGCATCGAGAGACCAGGTGCCGCCGCCGCGCACGATCAGCGGTAGCAATATCGCGGCCCAACTAAGATGCGTCGGCCACGCATCGGGATAGACGAAGATCTCGATCGTCAGCGTCATCCCGAGCAGGGCGAGCGCCGAGAAGCGCGTCGCCAGCCCGAGCACGAGCAGGATGGAAAACAGATGCTCGGAATAGGTCGCCGCCACCGCCGCGATCTCGGGCGGCACGAGCGGCAGCGCATATTCGGTGCGGAACAGCTCGTAGGTGCCATCGGTGATGTGCAGCACGCCGTCGACCTTGGTGCGGCCCGACATGAAGAACACGGCGGCAATGCCAAGCCGGCCGATCAAAAGCAGCAGCGCATCGGGCACGCGCCTGCACAGGCTGCGGATCACGCAATCATAGCGCGCGACGAGCGAATTCATCCGAATTCTCCACTTGGAAGGGTTTGGGGCGGCGATCGTGTTGCCGCCCCGGCAGGGCGTCAGGCCTTGGGGGTTAGCGAACCGTTGCCCTTCGGGGTCTTGGTCGTCACGCACGAACCGGCCTTGACCAGCTTCCAGGCATTGCCCTGATAATTGACTTTAGACGTGCCCGCGCAACTCGTGCCCGCGCCTGCCTTGCAGTCGTTCTTGCCGGCGAGCGCGACGCCGTAGCATTTCTCCATACCGGGCTTTGTCTGGGCGGAAGCAGAGGTCGCGATGGCGGCGCTGGCGACGGCAATAGCAAGAATCGCGGCGAGCGAAGCATGAGTCGGACGCATAGATAGGCTCCTCGGATGTCAGCCTCCTGGCGCGCGGCCCGACACAGAGTCGATCGGGCCGCGCGGCGATCCGGCCAGGAGGCGGGAAGCCGGATCACACCAGCTATTCGGGCACCCCGCCGGGTTGGTTACATACGTCGCCGGGTGACATTTTTCGGGCATTCTTCTGCGGATACTGTAACCATTGTTTCTTGTGAGCCGAATGCCTCGCGGGAGCGCGAATGCGAGCGAGCGAGGACACATTGCGGGCTTTGATGATCAGCGGGCTCGACGGCGATGCCGGCGACCATGCCGCGCTGCTGCGCGCGCTCGTCCCGCTGCTGCAGGGCTTTTACCGACGACGCATGGGCGATGGAGAGATCGACGATCTTGTTCAGGAAACATTGATCGCGGTGCACACTCGCCGCGGCACCTACGATCGCGACCGCCCCTTTACGGCATGGTTGTTCTCAATCGCACGTTACAAGATGGTCGACCATTTCCGGCGTGGACGTAGGCTCGTGCCCATTGAGAGCCTTGAGGGGATTCTCGTTGCCGAAGGCTTCGAGGAGTCATGCCTCGCGCAAATGGACGTGGATCAGTTGTTGGAAATCCTGCCGCCCAAACAGGCGCGCATGATCCGAGCGACGCGCATCGACGGTCTCAGCACCGTCGAAGCCGCCGAGCGCGACGGCATCAGTGAATCTGACGTGAAAGTCTCCGTACATCGCGGCTTGAAATCGCTGATTACGCGCATCCAGGGAGGGCGTCGATGAATACCGACGACCTAATCAGCCGCCTCGCGGCCGATGTCCCGCCCGTGCCCCGGCACGCCATCGGGCGACGCCTTACGATCGGCGTCGTGATGGGTATGCTCGTGTCGCTCTTCTATGTTGTCACGATGATGGGCGTTCGGCCCGATCTGCAGATCGCCGTGCACGGTTTCGCGTTCTGGATGAAATGGGCGTACACGATCTCGCTGTCGTTCGCCGCCGTCGTGGTGACTTCGCAGCTGGCGCGGCCTGACAGCGACAGGATGCGCTGGGTGTGGCTGGTGGCAATCCCCGTGCTGCTATTGGCGAGCGTCGGTGTGTGGGAACTGGTGCGGACGCCACGTGCCGACTGGCTCGCCATGTGGCTTGGCGCGAGCTGGATGGTGTGTCCGTGGCGGGTGCTGGCGCTGGCGATGCCGATATTCGTTGGACTGTTGTGGTCGTTCCGCAAGCTCGCGCCGACGCGGCTGCGTGCGGCCGGTGCTGCGGCGGGACTGGCGGCCGGGGCGTTCGCCGCGACCGTCTACTGCGTCCACTGTCCGGAGGTCTCGGCGATCTTCGTGCTGACCTGGTACTCGCTCGGCATACTGCTCGCGACCACGCTCGGTGCGCTGCTCGGCCCGCGCCTGTTGCGGTGGTAATTTTTCCGGCGGGTGTAACCACCGTCCCATCGACAGCGAAGGAATAGAGCCAATCTGGCCGTACGTCTTTCTGGAGAACCATCATGACCATTCTTCGTAACAGCGTGAGTTTCGCCGCCGCCGCCGCCGTGGTCGCTATTGCAGCCGCCGCCCCGACCGCTGCGTTCGCCAAAGGCGCCGCCAAGATTCATTGCTACGGCATCAACTCGTGCAAGGGCACGTCGGACTGCAAGTCGGGTACGCACGAATGCAAGGGCCAGAACGACTGCAAGGGCCAAGGCTTCAAGGAAATCTCGGCGAAGGCCTGCACGGCGCAGCACGGCAGCACCTCGCCGAAGTGATCGGCCAGCATCGTACTGATCGACGAGCTTCGTCGATCTAACTCACGACCCGGGCGTCCAAAGACGTCCGGGCCGACTTTTCGCCGAGAGATTGCGTGCATGACCATTCCCTTTGCCGGTTACGGCCTCGGCCTGCGCAAACCGCACTATGCCGATTTCCTCGATGGCTACGTCGATGTCGATTTCGTCGAGGTGATCTCCGAGAATTTCATGGTACCCGGCGGCCGTCCGCGCCAGATCCTGCGCGGCGTCCGCGCGCGCCACCCGGTCGCGCTGCACGGCGTATCGATGTCCATCGGCTCGGCCGACGGTCTCGACGGCGCCTATCTGACGCGACTGCGCGCGCTGGTTGACGAGATCGAACCACTGTTCGTCTCTGATCATCTCAGCTGGTCGCGGATCGAGGGCTTCAATTCGCACGACCTGCTGCCGCTGCCTTATACTGAGGAAGCGCTCGACCTCGTATGCGCGAACGTCGATCGCGCGCAGGATGCGCTCGGTCGAACCATGCTGATCGAGAACCCGTCCAGCTACATCGACTTTGCACCAGCCGACATGACAGAATGGCAATTCCTCGATCGGGTTTGCGGGCGGACCGATTGTGGTCTGTTGCTCGACGTCAACAATGTATTCGTCAGCGCGACCAATCACGGCTTTGATCCGATCGCCTATCTGGACGGTGTCCCGCACGATCGTGTCCGCCAGATCCATCTCGCCGGGCACAGCCAGGGCAAAGAATTGCTGATCGACACGCACGACAAGCCGGTGCCGACGTCGGTTTGGGATCTGTACGCGCACGTGATCCCACGCCTCGGTGCGGTCGCGACGATGATCGAGCGCGACGACGACATTCCGCCGCTTGCTGATCTGTTGAGCGAACTTGGTACCGCACGCCAGATCGGCGGCAAGATGCTGGCGCGCGCGGCGTGAGCCTCCTTGCCCTCCAGCGCGATTTCAGGGCGTGGCTCGTCGATGAGGACGCGGGTGCGGCCCGGCGCCTCGGCGTGTCGGCCGTACCGGGTCTCGGGGTCTACCAGAACAATTACCGCGCGCAGCTTGTCGCCTGCCTTGAGGAGACTTTCGCACGCACGCGCGATTGGATCGGCGGCGGCGCATTTCACGAAGCGGTCATCACGCATATCGCCCGCGTGCCGCCGAACAACTGGACACTTGACGCCTATCCGCGCGATTTCCCGGCAACGCTGGCGATGCTCTATCCGGACGATGCCGAGGTCGCGGAACTTGCCTGGATCGATCTTGCGCTCGGCGAGGCTTTTGTCGGCCCCGATGCGGTCGCGCTGACGACGGAGGAGCTGCCAGGCGTCGATTGGGACACGGCGATCCTGCGCTTGACCCCGACGCTCGATCTTGCCGATCTCACCACCAACGCGACGGCGATCTGGTCGGCGCTTGCCGAGGGAGAAGTGCCCCCCGCGGTCGAGGCACTTCCGCAGACCGGTGCCATCCTGGTATGGCGACAAGGGCTGTCCGCGCAGTTCCGCGCGATCGATCACTACGAGCGCCAGGCGCTTTTGTCGGCACGTGACGGCCTGTCGTTCGCGGAATTGTGCGACGTGATGGTGGCCTCCCGGGGCGAGACCGAGGGCATCGCCCGTGCTGGCGCATTGCTAGGACGATGGGTCGCCGACGGGCTGATCGTCGCGACGCAATGATGGGGTCATCATGCGATTAAAGGTTCTGCTAACCGGTGCAGTAGCGATAAGCGGGGCGCTCGCGTTTCGCGCTGCTCAGGGCAATGCTCGCGCTGCTGCCGCGACTGGCGGAACGCCCGCTTACACGAAGGGTGGCCGATTGATTGTTCCGGCCGATTACCGCGAATGGGTGTTCCTCTCGTCGGGTATCGACACGAGCTATACCGAGCGCCCGGTGCACCAGTTCGACAATGTGTTTGCGCCGCGCGATGCCTATCGCGCTTTTCTCAAGACCGGCGTCTGGCCCGACAAGACGGTGCTGATCGTCGAAAATCGCGCGGTGGAGACCAAGGGTTCGATCACCAGATCCGGCCAGTTCCAGACCAGTGGCGTGATTGGACTAGAGCGTGCTGCGGATAGATTGAATCGATTGGGGATTCCCGACGGTCGCTGGATGTGATTCAAGCTGCTGGCTGGCGAGGAGGTCAGTCAGAATGGCACGAGCCTATTCGCAAGATTTGAGGGACCGGGTGATCGATGCGGTGCTGCGTGGCGGAGAGAGCCGGCGGTCTGCGTCGCGGCGCTTCGGGGTAAGCGAGGCCTCGGCGATCAAATGGGTGCAGCGGGTCGAGCGGCTGGGTGACCGGCGGTGCGCCGGCACTGGCGGGCACCGTCCCTCGAAGGTGAAGCCGGAGCGCGACTGGTTGCTGGCGACGATCGCGGAGGAGCCCGACATCACACTGGCGGCCCTGTCGGCCCGGCTACTGGCCGAGCGCGGCGTACGGGCGGACACCGGCATGCTGTCGCGCTTCTTCACCGGCGAAGGCATCAGCTTCAAAAAAAACCGTGCTGCCCAGCGAGCAGGACCGGCGTGACGTTGCCCGCCGGCGGGCGAGCTGGAAACGGTATCAGGGCAAGCTCGATCCCCGGCGGCTGGTCTTTATCGACGAGACCTGGGCCAAGACCAACATGACGCGCACCCATGGGCGTTGTCGGCGCGGGGAGCGTCTCCATGCCAAGGTGCCGCATGGCCACTGGAAGACGCTGACTTTCCTGGCGGCGCTCCGCCACGACCGGATCGATGCACCTGCGGTGATCGATGGCCCGATCAACGGCAAAAGCTTCCTCGCCTACGTCGAGCAAATCCTCATCCCGACGCTTGGCCCCGGCGACATCGTCATCCTCGACAATCTCGGCAGCCACAAAGGTGAGGCTGTGCGCAGCGCCATCCGGGCCGCAGGTGCAAGGCTACTGTTCCTTCCGCCCTACAGCCCAGACCTCAACCCGATCGAGCAGGTCTTCGCCAAGCTCAAGACGCTCCTCCGCAAGGCCGCAGAGCGCACTGTCGAAACCACATGGCGACGCATCGGATCGCTCCTCGACGCCTTCTACCCGTCCGAATGCGCCAATTACCTCGTCAACTCCGGCTATGCTTCAATCTAATAACAGAATGCTCTAGAGGCGCATGTGAAGGACAAGGCGCGGTTCAAAGGTGGCTGGGGATTCTTCGGCGCAAAAGGCGAAATGTTTCCATACACCGCCAATTGCTATGCCTGCCATCAGCAGCATGCCGCCGCCAACACCACCTTCGTGCAATTCTACCCGACGCTCCTTCCGGCGGCGACGCGTCTCAAAACGCTTAGCCCAGCCTACCTGGCGGACCTTGCACGGCTCGCCAAAAAGTGATGTGAAACTAGCCGAATTTTGCCGAAATTCGGGGTGTCCGGATCGATGGGTCGCGGATACTGCGAGGAGTGACACACCAGCACATGGTACGATCTGACCTGCTCCCCGGAAATCATGCCATTGGTAGGTTAGCTCGTCAGATGGAGACGAGCGATGCGTCGAGGCCGTTTTACCGAGGACCAGATTATTGGCGTGCTGCGTGAGCACGAGGCGGGCGTGAAGACCGCCGAGCTATGCCGGAAGCATGGCATCAGCGATGCGACGTTCTACAACTGGAAGGCGAAGTACGGCGGCATGACCGTGTCGGAGGCGGCGCGGTTGCGCACGCTCGAGGATGAGAACCGTCGGCTGAAGAAGCTGCTGGCGGAGTCGATGCTGGACGTGTCGGCGCTGAAGGATCTGCTGGGAAAAAACTGACCCGGTCTGTGGATCGCTACGCTGCGGTGGAGAAGCTGATGGCCGACCACGGCTTCTCCGAGCGTCGCGCTTGCAGACTGATCGGGGTCAACCGGTCGGCATGGCAATATGAGCCGCTTCGCGGGAAGGACGACGCTGTGCGCGAACGGATGCGCGAGATCGCCAACGAGCGTCGTCGGTTCGGTTATCGCCGGCTGGCGGTCCTGCTCCGGCGTGAAGGCAAGGGCATGAACCTGAAGAAGATGTACCGGCTGTATCGCGAGGAGCGGCTGACGGTGCGAAAGCGCGGCGGCCGAAAACGAGCGTTGGGCACGCGGGCGCCGATGGCGATTCCGCAGGAACCCAACCAGCGCTGGTCGCTCGACTTCGTGTCGGATGCATTGGCCTGCGGCCGGCGGTTCCGCCTGCTCAATGTCATCGACGACTACAGCCGGGAGTGCCTGGCCTGCATCGTCGATACCTCGCTGTCAGGGCGGCGTGTCGTGCGGGAGCTGACGGCCATCGCCGAGCGTCGTGGGCTGCCATGCATGGTGGTCAGCGACAACGGGACCGAACTGACCAGTCACGCCGTCCTCGCCTGGTGCCAGGACACGGGCGTGGAGTGGCATTACATCGCGCCGGGCAAGCCGCAGCAGAACGGCTTTGTCGAGAGCTTCAATGGTCGCTTGCGCGACGAGTGCCTGAACGAGCACCTGTTCTCCTCGCTGGCTGCGGCGAGACGGATCATCGAGGCATGGCGGACAGACTATAACACCGTGCGTCCGCACAGCAGCCTCGGCGGCATGGCGCCCGCCGAGTTTACCAACCGCCCCCGCCAGGGGCATGAGGACACCGAAGCTAACTTATCAGCGGCATGAAAACGGGGAGCAGGTCAGATCTTAAGCAGTGCCGCCAAGCCACGCATTGCGGTCGCGCAGGCGGCGCTTGTAATCGGGTTCGGCAAGCGCATGCAGCAATTGGTCCGCGCGCGCCAGCACCGCGCGGCGATTGGCGCCCGACAGCGCATCCTCGGCGAGTTCACGGAACGCGGTCGCCTGCCGCGCCAGCACGGCGACCCGGTCGGGCGCGTCGCAACTGAGCGCGACGTCGCCAAGTGCCGCGAGGCAGCGATTGCCGGTGATCATGTCGGCAGAGGCATATTGCGCGAGCGCCCCGAACGCGCGGTCGATGAAGCCGGCAAACGTCATTGGGTGCGCGATAACGCGAAGCGCGCCGTCATCGTCCGCGCGCAGTCGCGACGGCAGGTCACGCCGCGCCAGATCGGACAGCGCCGCGCCGAGCCAGTCGAGGCAGGAATTCGCGGTGAACGGATCGTTGACACCGGGCGACAGCGCGCGCGCCGCGATCTCGACCAGTTCGTCGATCGGGAAGCGCAGATCCTGTAACGCCGTCCGCCGTGATCCGATCGCGAAGGCGGCGCGCAGGGCCTTTGCGGCATCGTCGTCCAGATCCTCGGCAGGCCAGGCCTCGACCAGAACGCTGCCGCGATGGGTGAAGTCGCCGGGCTGATATTGCAGGCGCAGGATCAGGCCATGATCGCGCGCGGTATCGATCAGCGCGGCCTCGTCGATCAACTGGATATAGCCGGTGTCCTTCGCGCGGACGGCGGCAAGGCGCTCGATCGCGGCGACATCGGCGTCGGGGCGGAAGGCGGCGGGGATGCGTGGGTCGTCGGCACGCTCGTCAAGCGGCTGGCCGACAAAGACCGGGAAGCGATTGTCGATCTCCGCGATCAGCCGGTCGCCGATCCGCTCGATCACGCTGTTGATATGGATGCGGCTGGGAACGTGGTGGATGAAGAAGATCAGCACCGCGATCGAGCAAAGCACCAGCAGTACACCGACCAGCACGGCCAGTTGCGGCACGAACGCGGTCTCGCCCGCGATCTCACCGGGCGAGCGGATCGTGCGGACCACGATCAGCGAGTAGAGGAAGGTCGCGATGAAGGTGCCCAGCGTCACCTGGTTGCCGCGATCGGACATGAAGTTGCTGAGCAGGCGCGGGCCGTACTGGCCCGAGGCATAGACGACCGCCGCGATCGTGACCGAGAAGGTGGTGCCGGCGACGCCGATCATCGAACCACCGATCGACGACAACAGGCTGCGCGCACCATCGGGTCGCGCGGCCTGGAGCCAGGGCATGCGGTCCATCCAGGTCGTCGCATGATGGCTGTCGAGCCAGACCAGTCCCGCCGCCAACAGCATCGCGCCGACCGCCATAATTGACGGCAGGAACCAGTAACTCTCGCGCAGATGATCGGCAATGCGCAGCAGACGGGCTCTCACGATGTGCTGTCCTTCGCCGTCAGATGTTCGAGAACGCGCTTGATAGTGCCGCCCTGCACGATCACGGAGAACAGGACGACGACATAGGTTGCGGCCAGGATCACCGAACGCTGCGGCCCCTCGGGCAACCCCAGCGCGAGCGCGATCGAGATGCCGCCGCGCAGTCCTCCCCAGATCAACGTCACGGGTGCGACGGGGCCGTAATGATAACGCGGACGGATGGCGCGCAGCGGCAGGACGACCGAAATCGCACGAGCCAGCAGCGCGAGCGGGATCGCCGCCACACCCAGCACCAACAGTCGCAGGTCGCCCGGGATCGTGACCACCTCCAGCCCGATCAGCAGGAACAGGACCGTATTGAGGATGTCGTCGATCAGATCCCAGAATTTGTGCAGATAGTCGCGTGTCGTGTCGCTCATCGCATGCGCGACCCCGGCATTGCCGATGATGAGCCCCGCGACCGCCATCGCGACCGGGCCGCTGGCATGGAGCGGGCGGGCGATCGCGTATCCACCCATGACGACCGCCAGGCTGATCAGCACCTCGACCTTGTAGTCGTCGATCGACCGCATCGCGCGAAACGCGATCCAGCCTATCACGAGGCCCAGCAGGATGCCGCCGCCCGCCTCGACCGCGAAAAGTTCGGCGCCGTGGGCAACGGAGAAGGGTTCCCCCGACAGCGCGGAGACGAGAAGGATGGTGAAGATCACGACACCGACGCCGTCGTTGAACAGGCTTTCGCCGGCAACCGTGGCCTCGAGCGCGGGCGAGACATTGGCGCGTTTCAGAACGCCCATCACCGAGACGGGGTCGGTCGGGCTGATCAGCGCACCGAACACGAAGCACCAGATCGCGGGGACTTCGAAGCCGATGAGCCGCGCGAGCAGGAGGAAGCCACCGCCGACCAAGGCCGTCGAGAGCACCACGCCGATCGTACTGAGCACGAGGATCGGCCAGCGGCCGCGCGCCATCTCGGTCCAGTCGACATGCAGCGCGCCCGCGAACAGCAGGAAGGAGAGCATGCCTTCCATCAATGTCGTGTGGAAATCGATCCCCGCGATGAAGCGCATGACATCGTGGCCAAGCCCGGCGCGGGGGAACAGCCGGTCGAGCACCACGACGATCAGCGACGCGACGGCGCCCATGATGGTCAACCCGATCGACGACGGCAATTGCAGGAACCGGAAGTTGAGATAGCCGAGCGCCGCCGCCAGCACGATCAGGATGGCGGCGGCATCGAACGGCGTCAGCGTCAGGCCGCCGATCATGGCGCGATGACGCCAGTGACGAGCGCAAAACGCTGCCCGGAGGCTGGCGCGGCGACCGGGATCACGCCTTGCGCGCGCAGCGTGTTCGCGATGGCGAGTGCGCGGCGCTGCGAGAGGTTCGGGCTTTTGGGAACGGGACCGACGGGCAGGCCGGGAACGCCGAGCGCGGCCATGTTCCAGCGCCGCGCGGCCCAGATCGATGTCGCCAGCGCGCCGCGTGCCGCATCGTCCAGCGTGTCGACGCTGTCGGCGAACTCGATCTCGGGCAGCGGTCCCTGCGGCGGGACGATCGCTACCGACCAGCCGTCGGTTTCCGCCGCCGCGCGAGCTTCCAGCGCGCGGTATGTCGCGACCGTCGCGCCGGGCAGTGGCGCGGCGGCGGCGGTCGCGCGGCGGTGATCGCGGTCAATCGTCACGTCATCCGCCGGGATGCCGGTGACGAGCGCGATCATCCGGGCGAGCGCGGTCATGCGCTGCGCTTCCGGGTTGGGCGTGTCGGCCGCCTGACGCAGTTCCTCGCGCTGTGCCTCCAAGGCATCGGCGCCGGCCTCCAGGACGATCTGGTCGAGGTCGAGGCGGATCGGGCGGCCGAGCGTCTCCTCAAGCGCCGATTGCACCGCCGGCGTCTTCTTCACGGCTGATCGCGGCGTGATGACGACCGCGCGGACGACCAGGGGCTCGGCGGAGAAAATGAGATCGAGCTGGGTCACGCGGGCTTCGTCGCCGAACGTGCCGGTCAGCAGCGAGCGCGTCTGCGATACCGCCAGCGCCTCGCGCCCGATCCGATTGAGCGAAATGCCGAGCGGGATCGCCATCGCGACGAAGACCAGCGCGAGCACGATCGTCTGCGTCCAGCTCTGCCGTCGCGACAGATGATGCCCGAAGCCATAATAGCGCGCCATCGCGGTGGCCGACAGCGCGATCGTGATGAAATTGGTCGCGAACAGCGCGAAGGCGCCGCCGGCGACCGGCATGTTGCGCGTGGCGAGGCCATAGCCGACCACCGCAAGCGGCGGCATCAGCGCGGTGGCGATGGCGACGCCCACGATGGTCTCGCCGCGCCCGCGGATGATCGCGAAGGTGCCGGCCAGCGCCGCGAATAGAGCGACCGCGAGATCGAACAGATTGGGCCGCGTCCGTGCGACGATCTCCGACGTCGGGGCTTGCAGTGGCGAGACCGTGACGATCAGCGCGGTGAACGCCACCGCCGCGACCGCGCCGATCGCCAGCGCCTTCAGCGACCGGCGCAGTTCGGCGAAATCGAACAGCGCCAGACTGAATCCGAAGCCGAGGATCGGGCTCATCAAGGGCGAGATCAGCATCGCGCCGATCACCACCGCTGGGGACGACAGCAACAGTCCGAGCACGGCGATGCCCGCCGACATCATCGTCATGAAGGCATAGCGCGGCGACCAGCCGCTATCCTCGACGATCCGTGCGATGACCGCTTCGTGATCGACCCGTCCGACGACCGCGCGCCGCCACCAGCGGTACAGCGCCATCCGGGCCAGTTTTTCGTTCAGGTCCGGACCTGCGTGCTCGGTGGTCTCAGCGGTCATGCGTGTTGCTCATGCGTCATCGGGGCTTTGCGGGATAGCGTGTAAAGCCACAGCGCCACGCCGATCGCGATCAGGTTGAGGTAGAAGGTGTAGTTCAGGCTGAAATCGGTCACGCGCTCGCGGATCGACACGGCGCGGTCGGGCACGAGGTGCAGCCAGGTGAAGGCGCCCTCCATGACGAGCGCGGCGATCGCCATCGTCACGAAGAACACGCCGCCCATATAGGCCGCCATGCGCCATCCGAAATAGCGGCGATAGGCGTCCAGCAGCGGCAGCACGATCAGGTCGGCATAGAGAAACGCGAGCACGCCGCCGAAGCTCGCGCCGCCCGCCCATAGGACCGCCGCCAGCGGCACGTTGCCGATCGAGCAGACGAAGGTCAGCATGGCGACGATGGGACCGATGACCGCGTTGGCCGGCGCCTGGATCGCCAGCGGCGCGTCGGTGAAGAACAGCGCGCGCCAAACGCTGTCGGGCACGAACGCCGAAATGATCCCGCCAATCAGGAAACCGGCGAGCAGGTCCTTCCATAGCATCCGCCATTCCATCGTGAAATTCCGCGCGACGGCGACGCGCGTGCCGGGGGCGGTCAGGCGCTGGCGCCAGGTTTCACCCTTGCCGGTGGCGCCTTCGTGCTGGTGGCCGGCGCCGGTCTCTTCGTGATGTCGGGCTTCGTCGACCAGCGATTTGGGTAGCGTGAGCTTCACCAGCATACTCATCACCGCGATCAGGACGAGCCCGCCGATCCATTCCGCGACCATGAACTGCCACCCGAGCAACAGATACAGGATGATCCCGAGTTCGATGACGAGATTGGTCGAGGCGAAGAGGAAGGCGAGGCTCGCGACCAGTGCCGCGCCCTTCTTGAACATCGTCCGCATGATCGCGGCGGATGCGTAGGAGCAACTTGAACTGGCCGCGCCCGCGACGGTGGCCAATGCGATCTGGCGGATACCGCCGCGTCCCAGCGCACGCTGCATCTGCTCGGCGGGCACGATCGCCTGTAACAGCGCGGAGATGCCGAAGCCCAGCACCAGGCTCCAGCCGGTCTGCCAAAACATACCGGCCGCCATCAGCAGCGCGTGCTCGATCTTGTCGATCATGCGTCGTCGGATACGCGAGCGGGACGACGTGCGGCTGGCGGGTTGGCGCCCGCAGGCCAGCCCTCGCGCTGCGCCGATCGATCGCCGTCGGTCGCCTCGCTCTGATCGTGGAACAGCATGACGGTGGTCGGATAGGGCAGATCGATCGCAGCCTCTTTCGCGGCCTTGTACAGAGCGAGAATGACGCGTGCTTGGGTATGCGCGACATTTGTGCGCTTGGAGTCTGTCCACCAGCGCGCGCGCAGCATCACATAGCTGTCGGCGAGACCCCAGGGCAGCACCTCCGGTGCGGGGTCGGCCTCGACCCCTTCGACCTTCGCGACCGCCTCCGCGAAGACGCGGCACGCCTCCTCGGGATCGTCGCCATAGCCGATGCCGACGTCGAACTGGCTACGGCGCGTCGGAAAGGCGGTGTTGACGATGACGGGCGAGGTATAGACGTCGGAGTTGGGGATGATGACACGCCTGCCGTCATAGGTCTTGATGAGCGTGGCGCGGCTCTGGATGTGTTCGACGGTGCCCTCGAAATCCTTGACGACGATCTGGTCGCCGCGCCGATAGGGCCGGTTGATGAGCAGCAGGATACCGGCCAGCAGATTCTGCAGGATGTCCTTGAAGGCAAAGCCGATCGCGACCGATCCGATGCCGAGGCTGGAGATGATCGTGGCCGGCTTGACGCTGGGGAAGACGATGACCGCCGCGATCATCACCGCCGCCGCCACGATCAGCCCGAACACGAGCGAGGAGATCACCCCGCCCAGATCGACCAGCCCCTTGTGATGGAACCCCTTGCGCACGCCGCGCGCGATCAACTTGCCCGCGAACCAGGCGATCACGACGAACACGATGCCGCCCAGGATATTGGGCGATTGCAGAAAGAAGTCGTTTGCCGCGACGTGGAGCTTGGCGACGATCAGGTCGACCGGGTTCTTGACGGGTGGGGGCGTAACGGGCTGCATCCTCTGCGAACGGGCCGGTGGCGACGTTGTTCCGGGCCCGTGACGGCTTTCCTTCCTTCAGATCAAGGCGTTGATCGCAAAGCAGGTGGCAAGGCCGACGATGACGTTCATCGGAATGCCGATCTTCACGAAGTCCGAGAAGCGATAATCGGCCGCCGCATAGACCATCGTATTGGTCTGATAGCCGATCGGCGTCGCAAAACTGGCCGATGCGGCGAACATCACCGCGATGATCAGCGCGCGCGGATCGTTGCCCGTAGCGTGCGCGAGGCCGATCGCGACCGGCGTCATGATGACGGCGACCGCATTGTTCGTCACCGTCTCGGTCAGCAGCGATGTCAGGAAATACAGGACGAGGATCAGCATCAGCGGCGACAACGTGCCGAGCCAAGGCGAAATCGTGTCGACGACAAGTCCGACCGTGCCGATCGCCTCCAGTCCGCTGCCGATCCCGAGCATCGAGAAGATCAGGACGAGGACGCTGCCGTCGATCGAGCGCCAAGCTTCTTCGGGATCGATGCAGCCGGTGATCAGCACGACGCCCACACCGATAAGGGCCAGCGCCACGACCGGCAGCACGCCTATCGCGGCCAGCACGATGACGCCCGCCAGCGTCAGGATCGCGATCGGCGCCCGGCGGCGGCGGAAGCGGCGGACATGGCTGGTGTCCTCGGCGATCAGATTCGTGTTCTCGCGCAGTTCGGCGATGGCGGATTCATCGGCGGCGACGAGCAGGCTGTCGGCGGCGCGCAGGCGGACGCTGCCGAGATCGGGACCCGGCAGATGGCGGGCGCGCCCGATCCCCAGCACCCGTGCCGGCAGGTTCGACAAGAAGGGGATATCGCGCAACTGGCGACCAAGGGCGGGATGCGACGGGGCGATCGTCAGGCCGATCAGGCGCACGTCGTCGGCGCGCTCGTCATCGGCCAGCCGGATCGGCCGCCCGACATTCTGCAACCCGACGACCACGTCATGGCTGCGCGCAAGCCCGTCGAGTTCGTCGGCCGAACTGGACACCACGAGCCGATCTCCGCGCAGAAGCCGCGTGTCCGGGGATGGATCACGGAGCAACTCGACGCCGCGACGGATCGCGACCAGGCGAACTGCGTCACGCTTCAGGAACGCCAGATCCTGGACGATGGCGTCGCGTTTCGAAAGAGCCACGGCCAGCGTCAGTTCGGTCAGATAGGTCAGTCGATGCCGGTCCGCAATGTCGTTGTCCGCGCGCGCCGGCAGGAGCTTGGGACCCAGAACGAGCATCGTCACGACGCCCGCCGCCATCGCCGCCAGACCGACCCCGGTGATCTCGAAGATTCCGAACGCGCGCTGTCCGTTCGCCCGCGCGACGCCATCGACCAGCAGATTGGTCGAGGTCCCGATCAGCGTCAGCGTGCCGCCCAGGATCGAGAGATAGGATAACGGGATCAGCAGACGTGTCGCGGGGATCCCGACCGTCTTGGCCAAGCGGCGCACGAGCGGGATCAGCACGATCACGACGGGGGTATTGTTGATGAAGGCAGGCGCGGTCGCGGCGCCCGCCAGCATCTCCGCAACGGTACGGCGCGGCGCCATGCCCGCGCGTCTGACGACGGTACTGGCCAGCGCCTCGATCGTGCCGGTGCGAACCAGCGCGCCCGACAGGATGAAGAAGGCGGCGATCGTGATCGGCGCAGAATTGGCGAAGGCGTCGGTCACGAGCTCGGGCGTCAGCCAGCCAAGCGCGATCATCAGCGCGGCGCCGAACACCGCGATCGTGACGGGAGGAAAGCGCTCGGTGGCGAAGGCAACGAACAGCGCGAGCACGAACACCAGCCCCAGAACGGACTGATGGGCGGTCATGATCGTCGTCAGTTCGTGCAGCAAGTCGCTATCCCGACGGTCATTTTTCGTTTCCGGCAGGACGACCGGTGGCTGTCCAACGCGCCGATCCGCGCTAAGGCACCACCATGTTTCGCCCGGACCTGCCCCCCGTCGAGCGCTCACCCGTCCTGCGCCAGCGCGGCCGCACACCAATATGGCTGGCGTTGTCGTGGCGGATCGGCCTGGCGCTGGCGCTGATCGGCGTCGCGCTGGCCGGGCACTGGTTCGACCGGACGGGATTGCGCGACAATGTCGATGGCAGCGTCAGCTTCGTCGACGTCGTGTATTTCACGATGATCACGGTGACGACGGTCGGTTATGGCGACATCGTCCCCGTCACCGACCGCGCGCGCATGTTCGATACTTTCGTGGTGACGCCGGTGCGGCTGTTCGTCTGGCTGATCTTTCTTGGGACGGCCTACGACTTCCTGTTGAAACGCGTTTGGGAGAGGTGGCGCATGCGCGTCCTGCAGAACGATCTTCACGGCCATATCATCGTGGCGGGCCACGGCACGAGCGGCACCGAGGCGGTCGCGGAGTTGATCCGTCGCGGCAACTACCGCGACAAGATCGTCGTGATCGACCCGCGTGCCGACGCCCTGGACAAGGCCGAGGGCGAAGGCGTCGTCGTGCTGGCCGGCGATGCCACGCGCAACACCACGCTGGAGGCGGTGCACGTGGCCCGCGCGAGCGCGATGATCGTTGCGGCGGGGCGCGACGACACCTCGATCCTGATCGTCCTGACGGCGCGACGGCTGGCGGCAACCCTGCCGATCAGCGTCGTGATCCGGTCGGAGGACAACGAAGCGCTGGCGACGCAGGCCGGTGCCAACACCGTGATCAATCCGGCGAGCTTTGCCGGTCTGTTGCTCGCCGGATCGACCAGCGGGCCGCATCTGGCCGATTACATGATGGATCTGGCCGGGCTTCACGGCGCGGTGTCGCTCCACGAACGCGCCGTCGCGCCGCACGAGATCGGCAAGCCGCTATCGGCGATCACCACCGGCATGGGGTTGCGCGTGTACCGGAACGAGGTGCGTTACGGTTTCTGGCAACCGGAAGTACACGTGCTGGAAACGGGGGACCGGATCATCGAGGTCGTACCAAGCAGGACGGTTTAAATCGCGTCTCCGGTCCGCCATCGGAGCAGATGATAAGTTGGCTGCCAAAACGATCCGACACGGAAAACTGAATGAATGCCAGAAACTGAATAGTCTCGGGTGCGTCGCGAATGTCCCAGTTTGGGTCACCTTCTCAGCGGCGGCCATCCTGGAGGTCGTCAGTCGTCAATCGGCTGTTCCTATCGATCTGTGACGTGGTTGGCCGTGGGCTGAACGTCTCCTTTTGACAGGTGCAGCCGTTCGGAATGCCGCATGAGTACGATGGTTTTGTCGCAGGCGCCCGTGTTCGGCTCCCCCGGACACGGGCTCCCACAAATTCAGATCTCGGTGTTTTCGGCAAGCGCGAGCGCGTCTTCCACGTCGATCCCAAGATAACGCACCGTGTTCTCGATCTTGCTATTGACGTGATACCGCGCTCGAACAGCAGGTCCTCGACATTCCGCAAGCTCAGTGGAAAGCGCACGTACATCATCACCACGAGCCGGATCACCTCGGATGACGAGTTGAAATAGCGAAATGGGCTGGGAGGCTTGCGATGGCGAGGCATCTCGCCGTGCTACCGGCTGGTTCCTAACATCCGGTGCATTTGCTCTGACAGAGTCCTCCGCAGTGACAGACCCTCTCCTGCTCGAACGGTACTATGACGGTGCCGGGCGGCGATATGAGCAAAGAGAAACAGCCTCCCCAAGAAGGCATTGGACGACAGCAACGCCGCTCCTCCAAGTTGACCGGCGGGTTGATGCAAGGGCCATGACCCTGTGGGCGGCCGGCTCGTACACCGCCCTAAGAACAAAAACGATATGGGAGAGACGCATGTCCACGCTCACGGCGCGTTTGAGACATTCCTACGCGAACCCCGCGACGGATGCCTCGTTCGATCTCACGGCCGCGCTCGAGGAGGTCCTCGGTGGCGTCGGCATGTCGGTGGCGGATGCTGATGGTAGCGTGACGCATGCCGGGGCGGATCCGGTCATCCGCAGTCCGTTGCGACTGGGCGGGGCGGCGACCATCGCGCTTCTCGCGAAATCGGTTTCGGCGGCGGCCTTTCATCGCTGGCGGGGTGGTGCCGGACAGGACATCGATATCGATCTCCGCAAAGCGCCGCATCGGCTATGCCCCTTCTACGACAACAAATGGGAGCGTATCGGCCGCTATCCGACTAAGACGACACTAGAAGTCGGTAACGAGATGATGTTCGATTTCTATCGGACGGCCGACGATCGCTGGGTCTTTCCGCAGGCTGGCTATCCCAATTTGCGCCTTCGCGCCCAGAAGTTGCTCGGGGTGCCGCTGACGCGGAATGCCATCGCTAAGGCGATCGGTGGCTGGAAGGCGGCGGACCTGGAGCAGGCGGCGCACGAAGCCGGCGTGGTCATGCCGGTGGTGCGCACACTGCCGGAGATGATGGAGGAGCGGCAATATACCGAGGTGCTGGCTGATCTGCCCCTGATCGAGGTGACGAAGATCGGCGAGTCCGATCCCGAGCCGCTGCGGCCGGTGGGGGCGCTGCCCTTCTCCGGCTATCGCGCGCTGGGCATGGCGCATGTGATCGCGGGGGCGGGGCTCGGCCGGTCGCTGGCGCTGCACGGATGCGATGTCCTTAATCTGTGGCGTCCGGGCGATGGCGAGCATGAGATCACCTATTGCTCGGCCCACGTCGGCATGCGTTCGGCATGGCTCGATCCGCGCGCCGATCGGTCGCTCGCGATCGAGCTTCTGCGGGGAGCGGACATCTTCTTCCAGAACCGGCGGCCGGCTTTCCTCCGCGAGATCGGCATGACGCCGGACGAGGTCGCGCGGGAGCGGCCCGGCATCATCTATGTGTCGGTCTCCCTGCATGGCAACGGCGGGCCATGGGCCGAGCGGCCGGGGTTCGATCAGTCCGCCGGTTCGGTGACGGGCATCATGGCGCTCGAAGGATCGCCGGATCGGCCCGCGCTGCCGCCAGTCGGCGTCGTCAACGATTTTCTGACACCGTGGCTGGCGCAGGCCGGTGTCGTGTCCGCGCTGCGTCGTCGCGCCGCGGAGGGTGGCTCGTACCATGTCCATGTCTCGCTATCGCGGGTCGCGCTGTGGATCCTCGCGCTCGGCATATTCGACAAGGATTGGGCCTATCGGACGGCCGGCATGTCCGAGCCGCATCGCTATCTGGACCCGGATATCTTCACCGCGGAGACGCCGTTGGGCGATTATCAGGGGGTGACGGATCAGGTGACGATGTCACGCACGCCCGGTGCCTACGATCCGGTTCTGGTGGCGCAGGGAAGCTCGCGACTGGAATGGCGGTGAGCGGCCGCGCCGTCAGATGAACGGCGCGGTCACGCCGAGCGCCCGGTAGGTCGCCGTCAGAAGGCGTGACAGGCGCTCGTCCGCGATGCGCGGATCATCGACGACCATGCGGTTCGGCGTATAGGCGAAGCTCAGGCGAAGTTCGGGATCGGCGAAAGCGATCGCGCCGCCCCAGCCCGAGTGGCCGAAGGTAGACCGGTTTGGCCCCATACGGCCGCCGGTGGCCAGTTGGTAGCCGGCCGAAAGCCGGCGATAATTGCCCGTGGCCTCGTCGATGCCGTCGATCCGTTCCAGTGAAGCGGCGGCGATCGTGTCCGGCGACAACAACCGGACATTGCCCAGTTGCCCACCGTTTGCCAGCAATGCGTAAAGACGGGCGAGACCGCGTGCGTTGGCCATGATGCCGCCTGCCGGTAGGCCGCCCTCCTGCCAATCCCGCTGGTTCGCCCAAGCGGCGGCCAGCGGGGGATTGAGCACTGCCGCGTCGAATGCCTCCTGATTGGGCACCACCTGTAGTGAATATTGCCGGTCGCCGGACGGGGGAATGGTCTCGGTCAGCCGAGACGCCTCCGCCACGGGCAGGCCCATGAAGATGTCCAGCGACAACGGCCCCGCCAGTTCCTGACGGAAGAATTCGGCGACCGTGCGGCCGTCGACCCGGCGGACCAGTTCATCCGCCAGAACGCCGATCGACAGGGCGTGATAGCCCCATGCCGAGCCGGGCGTGAAGAAGGGCTTTTCCAGCGCCAGCAGCCGCGCCACGGTGTGATGGCCGTAATAATCCTCGATGGTGATCGGCGTCCGCACGCCGCAGATGCCGGCCTGATGCGACATCATCTCCGCCACAGTGACCCGGCCTTTGCCCTCCGCCGCGAATTCCGGCCAGTAATCGGCGACCGGCCGCTCGTGATCCAGCTTGCCGTGTTCGACGAGCAGGGCGATGCAGGTCGCGGTGACGCCCTTCGATGCCGACCATATCGCGAACAGGCTGTCGCGATCGACCGGGCAGGTGCCGGCCTCGTCGGCATGGCCGCCCCACAGATCGACGACGATCTCCCCGCCCACGGTGATGGCGACCGCCGCGCCGATGTCGGCCCCGGTGGCGAGATGCTCCTGAAAGACCGTGGCGACATCCTCGAAGCCGGCCGCGACATAGGGGGCTGGGCTGATCGGCGGGGCGATCCGCTCTGGCATATCCATCTGGTTCAGCATCTCGGATCCTCGGATTGATGGCCTCAGGCGTTCGCGCCGGCTGGGGCGGGGCAATGCGTCAGTGAGAGACGGTGTGGCGGGTTTCGAAGCGATACGGCCCGAGCCGCGTGGCGAGCAGCGCGGCAAGGGCCGTCAGCGAGACGCAGGCGAGGATCGCGAGGTGATAGCTGCCGAAATGATCGAAGATCGCACCCGAAAGATAGGAGGCACAGCCGCCGGAAATCCCGAAGACGCCGAACATCCAGCCATAGATCGCGCCGAACTCCCGGTGGCCGAAATAGCGCGATGTGAAATAGGCGATCATGTCGATTTCCGACCCGAAGGCCAGGCCGATCAGCAGCACGGCGAAGGGCGCCGTGACCGGGCCGGGGAGCAGCAGGAGGATGCCGGCCGAGGCGACGATCGGCACCAGCACCGCGATGATCGGCCCTCTGGCGCGATCCAGCGCGAAGCCGACGAGCAGCCGCGCCGCCATCGAGGCCAGACCGAGGATCGAGGCGATCGCCACCGCGCGGGCCGGGGAGGCACCGGCATGGTGGAACAGCGGGATGAGGTGGCTCGTCATCCCGACGATCCCAAGTGTCAGCGCGGTACCGAGGATGATGAGCAGCCAGAAGGTCCGGGTCCGCGCCGCCTGATGGAGCGTCAGGCCGTCCAGCTCATCCTTTCCTGCATGCGTGACGGCCGGGGTCGCCGCAGCGTCGGCCGACGGCCCCAGCAGGAACCAGACGATGGGCGCGGCGGCGAACGACATCGCGCCGAGCGCATGATAGGCGAACCGCCAGCCGCCCTGCTCGATCAGCCATTGCGTCGCGAGCGGCACCCAGAAGGCGCCCAGACCGATACCGGCGAACGCCACGCCGAGCGCGATGCCGCGCGCCGCGAAGAAATTGTCGTTGATCGGCTTCGTCAGAGCGGCGGCGGTCGCCCCGGTTCCGGCGATGCTCGTGATGAAATAGATCAACCAGAAGGGGAGAAGGTGGATCAGATCGGGCGCCGACGCCAGCAGCGTACCGTACACCAGCAGCGATAATACCGCGACGCGCCGCGCCCCAAAGCGATCGGACAACGCACCCCAGCGCGCGCCGCCGAGCAGGACGGCCAGCCCGAAGGCGGTGATGCCCAGCGACAGATAGCTGCGCGACCAGCCATATTCGGCCTCCAGCGGGCCGATCAGCGCGCCATGGCTATATCCGAGGGTCGAGGCGGCCCCTGTACTCAGGCCGATGACGACCGCCAGCAGCGCGCGCCAGTGCGAGCGGAATTCCGCCACCTTCGCGGACGACCCCGAAGAGGGCCGCGCCTCGCCGTCGATGGAAGGCGCGATATCGCTCAAAACAGCCCGCCATCGATGGGGATGAGCGCCCCGGAGACGTATGATCCCAGGTCGGTGACCAGAAACTCGATGACCCCCGCGCAATCGTCCGGCGTGCCGAACCGCTGGAGCGAGATTTTCGACTTGGTATCGCTGCCCAGCGCGTCGTGGATCGGCGCCGTCCGGCCGGTGCGGATGATGCCGGGCGCGATGCAGTTGGCGGTGATGCCGAACGGGCCGAGTTCCTGCGCCAGATAGCGAGTATAGGCTTCGATCCCGCCCTTGGCCGCGCCATAATGGGCATAGCCGCCGCCCATCTCGGGGCGCTTGGCGGCGAGGCTGGACGTGGTAACGATCCTGCCGGATCGCTGCGCTTTCATGATGGTGGCGGCGGCGCGGCAGGTGTACATCGTGCCGTAAAGATTGCGCCTGATGACGGCGTCCAGCACCTCGTCCTCCAGTACGCTTCCACCGGTTTCGGCCAGACCGCCCATGCCGCCGCCGGCGTTGCAGACGACGATGTCCACCCGGCCGAACGTCTCGGCGACCTGCGTGACCGCTGCTGTCACCAGATCGGGTTGGGTCACATCGACCTCGATCCCGACGCTCCGGCAACCCATGGCCTCGACTTCGGCCATGGCCGTGTCGGCGGTCATCGCCGACTTCTCCTGCTCGAACGCCTCGAACGAGCGGAGATCGGCGTCGAGGATCGCGACATCTGCGCCCAGCGACGCCAGCCGGAGCGCATAGGCCCGGCCGAGGCCCCGCGCCGCGCCCGTCACGATGGCGCATTGTCCGGCCAGTTTGTGCTGAAGCTCCATTCCCGTCTCTCCAATCATTCGTCTGATATTCGTGCCTGCCGGGCGCCGATCGCTTGGTGCTACGACAGGATCACGTCACTGGGGGCGGGCTGGTCGTAGACCAGTGACCGGCCATCCCATTCAGCAGCGCATGTCCGCATGAAAGCGTAGAAGGCGTCGCTCGCCGGCAACAGCTCGATATATTCCTCGATCGCGTGCGGCGCGCCCTCGCGGCGGACCATGACGCACCGGGCGCCGCGTGGCGTTACCCCATAATGCAGGCTTTCGAGGCCATCGCTGCGAAGCGTCTCCGCCACCGCGTCGAAATCGCGCACGCCGAAGCCGAGATGGTGGAGGCCGTATCCCTGCCGATCGACCACCTCGCGGAAGATCGAGGGCATCTCCGGGCGCGGGCATGCGAGTTCGTACATCATGTCGCCGGCATAACCCAGCGCCACACGGGTGCCCATCGGTGTCGGCCGGCCACGATAGAGCGTCCGGTCGAGGTGGGCCGGCGGCTCCTTGTAGAGGAACCACGGGCCGGCCCCGAAAATCCGCGAATGGTCGGCCATGGCGGCCTCGAGATCCTCGACCACGAAGCAGAGCTGGATCAGCTTCGCCTGAATTCTGGTCGAGGGTGAGGCCGGAATGGTCATAGGTCGCGATGTCCTTCGATCGATGGGCGGAGTGGGGGGAGAGCGGCGGGCCCCCCGCCCTCAGATTTCCAGTTCGAACTGCACGCCGATCGTGCGCGGGCGGAGGCGGTCGGCATAATCGTTCACCGGCTGGGGACCGACGCGGCGGACACGGCCGTAATCGTCGGTGATGTTGTCGGCGAAGAGGGAGACGTTCCAGCCCTTAGTGGACGTGAGCTTGATCTCGGTGTCCACCTTGGTCGTGTTGTTGCCGTACAGCAGGGTGAACCCCGACGTATTGTAGATCTTCGACATGTGGGTGAGCGCGGTCGACAGGCGCAGGCGGAAATCTTCGGATACCGCGAAAGCATAACCGGCCTGGGCCGTCGCGGTCATCTTCGCCGATTCGGGCAGCCTGGACGATTTGCGGAACAGCACCGCCGTGCCCGAGATGATGTCCTGATCGAATTCGAGATTGTTCACGCTGATCGTGCCACCGAAATCGAAGCCGCGTGCCGGGCGCACGGTGACCGCGAGATCGGCGCCTAGGCCGCTTGCCGAGCCCGAGTTGATCGCCTGGTTGACGCCGAACTGACCCGCCGGCGTCTGGACGATGACGTTGAGGACCTGAACCGTGTCCTTCCAGTCGATATAGTAAAGCGCGGTGTCGAACTCGAACAGGCCGTCGGCAAGGCGCCCCTTCGCGCCGATCTCGTAATTGTGGAGGCGATCGGGCCGCACGGATTGGGCGGCATTGGTGATCCGCAGGACTTGGCCGTTCTGGCTGAAGCCGCTGCGGAAGCCTTGCGAATAGCTGGCGTAGAGCGACAGCGCCGTGTTCGGCCGGAACGCGATCACGGCGCGCGGCGTCACGGCGTCGAAATTCTCGCGCCGATCCGGGAGCAGCGGCCCGGCGACCCAGTAGGAAGTTTCGTGGTAGCTAGTCTTGTCCTTGAAGTAGCGCAGCCCGCCCGTCACCGTCAGCCGATCGTCGAGGAACTTGCGGCTGATCTCGCCAAACACGGCGTAAGACTTCGATCCATAATCGAAATCCAGGGTCAGGCCTGAGAAGAGCGTATCGAAATTCTGCCGCTGATTGTCCTGCGCATCGCGGTAGATGCCGCCGATCGACCATCCCCACGGGCCGTCATTGCTCGAAACCGCGCGAACCTCCTGCGACCACAATCTGGCCCCCAACTCGGTCAGATGGCGGGCGCCACCGACGGGCGCGTCGATGATGCTCGAATTCTTGAACTTGATGTGGCTGGTGGCGCTGAGGAGCGAGAAGGTCGGGAAGTCGTAGGAGACCGTCAGCCCGTAAGCGTCGAAATCGGTGCTGGCCGGCTGGCGGAAGCGGGCGAGCCAGGTCTTGTCGTCACGCGAATTGTTCGATGAGCCGATGTCGTTACGGTTGATCCAGATCAGGCCCTCGACATTCAGATTGTCGACCGGCTCGGCATTGGCCTTGAGCCGCAGGTTCTTGGTCTTGCTGTCGTTGACATTCTTGATGCCGGGGATCGGCAGGTCGATCCAGCCCGCATAGTCCGAATAGCCGCCGACCGCGCGCACGGCGAGGCGGCCCGGCACGATCGGGATGTTGACCGCCACGTCGCCGCGCAGATTGTCGCCGCCGTAGCGCGTGCTCGATGCCGAGCCGCGCGCCTTGAGCTGAAATTCGTTGAGGTTTGCATCCCGCGTCAGGACGCGGACCACGCCGTTGAGCGCGCTGGAGCCGTAGAGCGTACCCTGCGGGCCGCGCAGGATTTCGACGCGCTCCATGTCATAGGCATTCGCGTCCGGCGACACGGGGAAGCGGGCAAAGGCGAAGGGGATTTCATCGAGATAATAGCCGACGACGCTGCTGCCGTTGAACAGTGACGGGTTGGACGAGACGCCACGGACCGAGAATTTGGTCATGCCGCCCTGGAAGGAGTTATAACTCGTGATGCCGGGCACCGCGCGGAGCGCGTCGTTGACGCTTAGCACGGCGCTGGATTCGAGTGCGACGCCACCGAGAGCCGTCACGGATGCCGGAACATTCCGCAGCGATTCCGAGCGTTTCTGGGCAGTGACGACGATCTCCTGCACCGGGAGCTCGCCATTGGCTGGCGCCGCAGGGGTGGCCGAGGTCTGGGCCAGAGCGGGGGCCGCCAGCAGCGTGGCGCCCGCCGTGGAGCACAGCCAGAGTGAAATCCTGTTCTTCATCGCATCCCTCCCGGATTGCCGAGCTTGTTCTCTTTGCGGGGCAGGGCGGCATGCGCCGTTCTCCTGCCTTGGCCGGCCTATCACCACAGACCGGCCGGGTCGGGCAAATGCCTAGTCTTCCCGGCCTATTCCTGCCGGGAATGGCGAATTCGAGCCATGAAAGAAGGGGATGGGGCTTCGCTAAAAGGAATTGGACGCCGGGTCCCGCCGTGCCCCAGATCGAAGCCCGAAGATCAGGTCGGGCCAGCGTCCGCCCGACCCTGACAGCGGGCGAGCATCGCCCGCCGATGCGAAGCGCGAGGGGCGGGCCGACCGGTCGCCAGCCGCCTTCGATGGCTTGTGGAGAGGGCATTGATGAAGGTTTCCGACGTCGTCGCCGCCGCCTTGCAGCGGCATGGCATCAGCCTGTTCTTCGGGCAGAGCAATCCGATCTCGTTCAGCATCTCGGCCGAAGAGGCGGGGATGCGCCAGATTTTCTACCGCACGGAGAATGCCGGCGGCGTGATGGCCGATGGCTATTCGCGGATCACCCGCAAGATCAGCGTTCTCGTCGCGCAAAACGGCCCGGCCGCGACGCTCGCGGTCGCGCCGATGTCGGAGGCGTTGACGGCATCGCTGCCGATGTTGGTGCTGGTGCAGGAGGTTCCGGCGTCGCTCAGGGATCGCAACGCCTTTCAGGAACTCGATCACTTCGCTTTGTTCGCGGGCGTCTCGAAATGGGTGCGCCGCCTCGACGACCCGGCTCGGGCGGACGATTATGTCGATCTGGCGATCACGGTCGCTAATTCGGGGCGCCCCGGCCCCGTGGTGCTGCTGCTCCCCCGCGACGTCCTCGACATGGAGGCGAAGCCGGCGCGGTTCGCCCGTTCGCGGAGCAGCGGTACATTTCCGCTCGATCGCACGCGGCCTGATCCCGAAAGCGTCCGCGCCGCCGTCGATGCGCTCGCCACCGCGCGATCGCCGCTGATCGTGGCGGGCGGCGGCGTCCATCTGTCGGGGGCCGCGCAGGAATTGCAGCGGCTGGCCGAGATCGGCCAGATCCCGGTCGTCACCACCAACATGGGCAAGGGCGGGATTGGGGAGGACCATCCCCTGTCGCTCGGCGTCGCCGCCAACGTCACGGGCGAGAACGGGCCGGCCCATTTCCATATCCCGCTGATCGCGGGGGCGGATGTCGTGCTGTTCGTCGGTTCGCGCACGAATGAGAACGGCACCGATGGCTGGACCCTCACGTCGCCCGAGGCGACCTACATCCACATCGACGTCGATAGCCTGGAAGTGGGACGCAATTACGAGGCGATCCGCCTCGTCGGCGATGCCCTGCTGGCGCTTCAAGACGTGTCGGACGGGCTCGCACGGGCCGATCTGTCGCAGCGCACCGCCGGGGCCGCGTCGCTGCTGACCACGATCTCCGAGGGGCGCCGCCGACATAAGGAAGTGATGGCACCGATCTTCCGGTCGGATCAAACGCCGATCCTGCCCCAGCGCATGCTCGCCGAACTCGATGCGCTGCTCACCGCCGACGATATCGTTGTGGCGGACGCGAGCTATGCCTCGATCTGGGTGTCGAGCTACCTCACCGCCAAGCGGACCGGGCAGCGCTTCCTCCTGCCGCGCGGCATGGCGGGGCTTGGCTGGGGCATGCCGCTCGGCATGGGGGCCAAGCTGGCCTCGCCGGCATCGCGGGTCGTGGCGATCGTGGGCGACGGCGGCTTCGCCCATGTCTGGTCGGAGATCGAGACGGCGGTTCGGGAGAATATCCCGGTCGTCGTCATCCTGCTGAACAACGGGCTGCTGGGCTATCAGCGCCACGCCGAGAACCTCTTCTACGGCAAGACCTCGTCGGCGATCGCCTTCGCGCCGGTGGACCATGCGGCCGTCGCCCGCGCGGCCGGTGCGCTCGGTGTCAGGATCGAGGATCCCGCCGATCTGCGCGGCGCGCTCGAGGCGGCGCTCGCCGCCGATACGCTGACGGTACTCGATGTGATCGTCGATGCCGACGCTTATGCGCCCTCGAAATTGTGGGACGGCAACGCCGCGAAGATGAACCTGAAATAACCCTGCCCACGATCCCGGCCGGCTGCAAAACATAAGATGTGCGGAGCGGAACTGACCATGGCGAACATGCGCGACTTCGTGATGACGATCGACGGGCGATCCGTCACGACCGACGGGCGGCTGCCCGTCGTCAATCCGGCGACCGAGGAGGTTTTCGCGCATGCGCCGCACGGTTCGCCCGGCGATGTCGACGCAGCGGTCGCGGCGGCCAAGGCGGCCTTTCCCGCCTGGGCCGCGCTGCCGCTGGCGGAGCGGCAGCGCTATCTGCGCGCGATCGGGGATTGCATCGCCGAACATCGCGACGAACTCATCGAAATCCTGATCCACGAACAGGGCAAGCCGCGCGGCAATGCCAGCGGCGAGGTGGATGGCTCGATCTACTGGTGTCACGCCTTGTCGGAGCAGGATATCCCGGTCCAGGTGATCGAGGACAGCGCCGAACGGTCGGTCGAAGTCCATCATCTTCCGCTAGGTGTCGTGGCGGCAATATCGGCGTGGAATTATCCGCTGATGATCGTGGCGTTCAAGATCGCCCCCGCGCTGCTCGCCGGCAATACGCTGGTCGTCAAACCTTCGCCCTTCACCCCCTTGGCCACGCTCCGGCTGGGGGAGTTGCTCCAGCCGATCCTCCCGCCCGGCGTCGTGAATGTCGTGTCCGGCGAAGATGATATCGGCCCGGCACTCACATCGCATCCCGATGTCGCCAAGATATCCTTCACAGGATCGACCGCCACCGGACGCAAGATCATGCAGAGCGCTTCGGCCACGTTGAAGCGATTGACACTGGAGCTGGGCGGTAACGATGCCGCCATCGTGCTGCCCGACGTGGATATCGGCAAGACCGTCGAAGCCCTGTTTTGGGGCGCTTTCCAGAACAGCGGTCAGCTTTGCGTGGCGGCCAAGCGCATCTATGTCCACGCCGACATCTACGACGCTTTCCTGGCGGCTTTCGTAGCGTTTGCCGATGGGGTGCCGCTCGGCAGCGGCGTTGATCCGGCCGTAAAGTTGGGGCCGGTCCAAAACCGCATGCAATATGACAAGGTGCGTGGGCTGATCGCGTCATCGCGCGAAGCGGGGCACAGGTTCGCGCTGGGCGGTGAGGAGCGCCATGGTCCCGGATTTTTCGTCCCCGTCACCGTGATCGACAATCCACCGGACGATGCCGCGGTTGTGACCGAGGAGGCGTTCGGCCCGGTGGTTCCGTTCCTGAAGTTCGCCGACGTCGACGAGGCTATTGCGCGCGCCAACGACAGCCCCTTCGGCCTAGCCGCCTCGATCTGGACGAAAGATTGGGAGTTGGCACGCGGCATCGCTGGTCGGCTCGAGACCGGAACGGTGTGGATCAACGAGATCCACAGCATGTCGCCCGATCGGGTGTTCGCCGGGCGCAAACAATCCGGGCTGGGCGCCGAACACGGCCTGGCCGGCCTGCTTGAATTCACCAGCCCGCAGGCGGTCGTCATCAACAAGGCCGCCTGAGGCGATAAGAGGATCATGGCTTGGAACTGATGCGGGAGGCCTGCCTCATCGGCGGCGAATGGGTTACGGCCGAGCGGTGGATGGAGGTCGACGATCCCGCGACCGGGGCGATCATAGGCCGCGTGCCGATGATGGACGCCGCCGCGACCGGGCGGGCGATCGCGGCGGCACAGGCCGCGATGGGCGAGTGGGCTGCCCGTCCCGCCAAGGCCCGCGCGGATATCCTGCGCCGTTTCTTCGATCTCGTCCGGGCCAACCGGGCGGCTCTGGCCGACCTAATGGTGGCCGAACAGGGCAAGCCCCGTGCCGAGGCGCTCGGCGAGATCGATTATGCCGCTTCCTTCCTCGAATGGTTCGCCGAGGAGGCGCGGCGGGCCTATGGCGAGATCGTGCCGGCGCACGCCGCCGACAAGCGCATCATGGTGCTGAAGCAGCCGGTGGGCGTGGTCGCGGCGATCACGCCTTGGAATTTTCCGGCGGCGATGGTCACCCGTAAGATCGCGCCTGCGGTGGCGGCCGGCTGCGGCGTGGTGGTGAAGCCCGCCCCCCAGACGCCCTTTACGGCGTTGGCGCTGGCGGCGCTGGGCGAGGAGGCGGGCTTGCCGCCGGGCCTGCTCAATGTCGTCACGGGCGATGCGGCCGAGATCGGCGGCGTCCTGACCGCCAGCCCGATCGTCCGCAAGATCAGCTTCACCGGATCGACCGGCGTGGGGGCGCTGCTTTATGGACAGTCGGCGGCGACCATCAAGAAGCTCAGCCTCGAACTGGGCGGCAACGCGCCCTTCATCGTCTTCGACGACGCCGATCTGGACGCGGCGGTTGAGGGGGCGATGGCGTCCAAGTTCCGTAACGCCGGCCAGACCTGCGTGTGCGCCAATCGCATCTATGTGCAGGGCGCCGTCTACGACGCTTTCGTCGAGCGGCTGACGCATGCGGTGGAGGGCCTTTCCGTCGGTGCGGGCACCGAAGAGGGGGTGTCGATCGGCCCGCTTATCGACGCGGCGGCCGTCGCCAAGGTCGAGCGGCATATCGCCGACGCCATGGCCCTCGGGGGACGGGTGCTGGCGGGGGGCGAACGCCACGCGCGCGGCGGGCGCTTCTTCCAGCCGACCGTGATCCGGGACGTGACACCGGCGATGCTCATAACTCGGGAAGAAACGTTCGGCCCGGTCGCACCCGTCATCCGCTTCGACACGGAGGCGGAGGTCGTCGCGATGGCGAACGCGACCGATTTCGGCCTGGCCGCCTATTTCTACGCGCGCGATATGTCGCGCATCTGGCGGGTGGCGGAGGCGATCGAGGCGGGCATCATCGGGGTCAACACCGGCCTGATTTCGACCGAGGTCGCGCCGTTCGGCGGCGTAAAGATGTCGGGGCTTGGACGTGAGGGGTCGCACCACGGCCTCGATGACTATCTCGAGCTGAAATATGTCTGTCTCGGTCTGGATGCCGCGCCAACTGGGGCGACGGCATGACTTCGGCGACGAAGGCAAGCGAACTGCGCGCGGGCTGGCCCATCCTGCTCGGCGCGTTCCTGGGGCTGAGCGTCGGCGTGACGTCCACGATCGGCTACAGCTACGGGGCATTGGTGACGCCACTGGAGGCCGATTTCGGCTGGTCGCGCGCGTCTTTGTCGCTGGGCCTCACCTTCTACGCGGTCGGCGTGTTCGCGACCGGGCCGTGGTGGGGCATGCTGGCCGATCGCTTCGGGGCGCGGGGCGTGGCGACGGTGTCGCTGCTGCTCTACGGTGGGCTGCTGTTCGGCATGCCCTGGCTGGTCCCCCGCGCGCCTTTCTGGCTGCTGTATCTGCTGGCGGGCGGGATCGGATCGGGGACGGGGGCCGTGACGCTCCTCAAGCCGGTCGCCGATCGCTTTTCGATCGCGCGCGGCATCGCCATCGGGATCGTCTTCGCCAGCATCGGGCTGTCGGCCTTCTGGGTGCCGCGTCTGGCGGTATGGCTGATCGGCATCGGCAGCTGGATGCTCGTCTACAAGGTATTCGCAGGCTTTGCCTTCGCCGCCATCCCGATCGTCTGGCTCTGTCTGCCTGGCCGCAACGCTTTGCCATCGGCAGACGCCGCGCAGCCGGGCGAGAGCAGTCGTGAAGGGCTGTCCATCACGGAAGCGGCGCGCACGATCAGTTTCTGGCTGCTCATGGCGATCGGTCTGTCGCTGACGATCGGCCTGATCGGTCTGGCGAGCCATCTCATTCCCATGTTCCACCAATCGGGCGCCTCGCTCGGCGAAGCGGCGGCGCGCGCGTCGATGCTGGGCCTTTCGTCGCTCGGCGGGCGGCTGGTGGTCGGTCTGGTGCTGGATAGGACGAGAGGGCCTGTTGTTGCGGTCATCGTCGCGGCGCTGGCGACGGCCGGGCTTCTCCTGCTGCTGGCGGGGGCGGGATCGCCCGTCCTCAGCCTGATCGCCGTACTGCTGATCGGCTTCGCCTTCGGCTCCGAGATGGACATGATCGCCTATTTCGCCTCGCGCTACTTCGGCCGGCGGGCGTTCGGCGCCATCTACGGCTGGCTCGGCGGGGTGATCGCCATGGGGGGCGGGTGCGGTGCGCTGATCGCCGGCGCGGCCTACGATCATTATGGCGATTACAGCGTGGCGATCCTGATCTGCGCGGCGCTGACCGGCCTGGCCACCTTGCTGGCGATGCTGCTCGGCCCCTATCGCTTCGCGGCCGACTGAGACGGCGGCTTCCGGGCGTCCAGCGCCGCATAGATCGCCGCGAGCAGTTCGGACAGCCGTTGGTCGAGTTCGCCGGGGGGCGAGACCAGCATCCGGTTCGTCGTGTAGCCGACAGCGAGCCGGCCGGCCGGATCGGCGAAACCGATGCTGCCACCCCAGCCGGCATGGCCGAACGCATCGGGGTTCGGCCCCATCAGCCCGTGCATGTTGAGGTGGAAGCCCGCCGCCCAGCGACGATAGTTTCCGGTCACCTGATCGACGCCCTCGACACGCTGGCTGCGAGCGGCCGCGACGGTCGGCGCCGACAGCCATCGCCGCCCGTCCAGAACGCCGTTGTTGGCATGAAGAGCATAGAGCCGCGCGAGCCCGCGCGCGTTGCCGCCGAGGCCGGCCCCCGGAATACCCGCCAGCTTCCATGCCGTCGTATTGGCCATGCCGCCTTCCAGAACGGGATTCTGGAAAGCCGCCTCGAACGCCGCCGGGTTGGGTATCTCCACCAGTGCCTGCTGGCGGCCGGGAGGGGGCGTTATCGTCACCTGCCGATCAAGCTCGGCCGGGGGCAGCCCCATGAATAGTTCCAGTCCCAGCGGCCCGGCGAGATCCTCCTGAAAGACTCGCGCGACCGGGCGGCCATCAACCCGCCGGACCAACTCGTCCGCCAATATGCCGAAGGTGAGGGCGTGATAGCCCCAGGCCGAAGCCGGCGGAAAGAAGGGCGCCTGCGCGGCCAACTCCGCGGCCAGCCGGTGATGCGCATAATGGTCCTCGATCGTGGTCGGCCGGCGCATGCCGCAAAGGCCAGCCTGATGCGACAGCATCTCGCCGACCGTAAGCCGCTCCTTGCCTGATGCGGCAAACTCCGGCCAATAGCGGGCGACCGGCGCGTCATAATCGAGCACGCCGCGATCGACGAGCAGGGCGATGGTGGTCGCCGTTGCCCCCTTGGTTGCCGACCAGACCGGAAACAGCGCGTCCCGCTCGATCGGCCGCGTCAGTCCGTCGTCGCGATGCCCGCCCCACAGATCGACGACACATTCCCCTTCGAGGCTGACCGCGAATGTCGCGCCCAAATCGAGCCCGAGCGCGAGGAGTTCGGCGAAGACCTCGGCGACGGGCTCGAAGCCGGGCGCCAGATGCCAGCCCGGATTATGGGGCATCCGCTCAGCCATCGTCACCATCCTCGCAAAGAACGCTATGCGTTCATATTATTCGCTATGCGATCAAATGACGGATTTGGAATGTGCTGGCAAGCAGCATGAGCCTGCGATTTCGGGGGGCTGTCAGGATAGCGAAACGCGGCCGTCGCCGGACGCGGGCGGGCTCAGCCCCGGCCGGAACCACGCATCTTCGTGATGCCGGCCTTGTGGCCCAGATCGGTGCTGATCGAGGCGGCCAACTCGACCAGTTTGGGCACCACGCGATCCCGCATCTGCTTCGCGGTCGAACGCCCCTTCGAGGTCCATGAGGCGAGCGCCGCCACGACTTCGCCCTCGGCGTTGCGGACCGGTGCCGAGGCGGACAGGAGGCCCTGCTCCAGTTCCTCGTCGACGATCGAATAGCCGTCGTGTCGAACCTGTTCGAGCACGCGCCGCAATTCGTCCGGCGATTTCACGGTCTGCGCGGTGAACGGTTCGATGCTCACCTGGCCCAGATAGCTCTCGATGAATTCCGACCCACGCCACGCCAGCAAGATCCGCCCCATCGACGTCGGATAGGCCGCCGCCCGCATGCCGACGGAGACGTTCACGCTCATGATGCGCCGAACCGGCACGTCGGCGATGTGGACGACCTCGGTCCCATCGAGCGCGGCGAGCGAGGCCGGTTCGGACGTGTGTTCGGCCAAAGCGACGAGATGCGGCTGCGAGATTTCGATCAGCGCATGGGATGCGGTGTAATGCTGGCCGATGCTCAGCACGCGCGGCGTGAGCGTCCAGCGGCCGTTGCTGCCCGTCACATAGCCCAGCTGCTGGAGCGTGAGCAGGATACGCCGGACGGCGGGCCGAGAGAATCCGGTACGCTTGGCGATGTCGGCGAGGGTGGGACGGGGGGCGTCGGCATCGAACGCCGTCAGGACGGCGAAGCCCCGTTCGATGCTCTGGATGAAATCCCGCTCGTTGATCGTGTCCGTGGGCGCATCGGCGTCCGCCATCTCGTGTTCGTCCCGTCCAAGCGCCTGCCCGCTCCTTGACACACGCCCCACGTCAAGGCAAACGTGCCGCATAGCGCACAACATGACCGCAATGCGTTCAGTGATTGTTGCGCTAAAACCCCTGCGGCTCGCCGCGAGGGATTGGATGCACGGCGGAGATGCCGGCGTCGCGAACGGAAGGGGATGAGGGATGACCGACGCGCCGAGGGGCACCATCGCCGAGACGATCGAGAAACCACCGGTCGAATTCTTCGCCGCGCTGGAGCGAAATCTGCCGCGCATGCCGGGCCGCAGGGCGTGGGTCGAATATTTCGATTATGGCGTCACGGACGCCACCCACGGCCGGATGCGGGCGCAGCGGGCGATGGCCAAGGGCCAGACCGAGGGCACCGGCTGGCATTACCACATCTGCGAGATGCAGTTCATCTACCTGCTGGGCGGCGGCGTCACCATGCAGTTCGAGGACGGAAGCGTTCTGCGGCTGGAGCGGGGAGACTCGGCGCTCATCCCCGGCGGATACAAGCATAACGAACTCGACATTTCGGAGGATTTCGATGTCCTCGAAGTGACGGTTCCGGCCGTCATCGAAACGCGCCCCTGCGACATTCCCGAAGCATGGCGCGTCCCGGCCGAGGCCTGACACCCCCGCATTCCGCGCATCCGACATCGCTGGCCCCGGCGCGGGCCTCACCGAACAAGCAAGGAGATCATCGATGGAGAGTAACTCGTCCGGCGCCGTGCAGCGGCTGGCCCTGGTCACCGGTGCGGGTGGCGGTCTCGGCACCGCGATGGTGCTGGCGCTGGTCGATGCCGGCCATCGCGTGATCTGCGCCGAATATGATGCGGCGCTGCTCACGGCCCTGTTCGATCAGGTGTCGGACGAGGCGCGGGCGCGGCTCTATCCGCTGATCGTCGATCTCACCCAGGCGGACCAGGTCGATGGGCTGATCGATCGGGCCGAGGCGGAGCATGGCCCGATCGACATTCTCGTCAACAATGCCGGTGTCGCGACCGGCATCGTGCGGGGCGACATCTTCCGCCGACCCGTGATCTCCGACGAAATGTCGCCCAGGATCGCCCGGCGCATGTTCGAGATCAACGCGATCGCGCCTTTCTCGCTGTGTCTGCAACTGCTGCCGAAGCTGAAGGCGCGCGGTTGGGGCCGGGTCATCAACGTCACCACCAGCGCGGACTCGCTGCTGCGGCTCGGCAACATCGGCTATGGTGGCACCAAGGCGGCGCTGGAGGCCCATTCCGCCATTCTCGCCCAAGAACTGCCCGGCACCGGCGTCACGATGAACGTGATCGTTCCGGGCGGCATCACAAACACTGCCATCATCCCGGACGATTGCGGATGGGATCGGGCCAACATGCTCCAGCCTGACGTCATGGTGCCGCCGCTGATGTGGCTGCTCGGCGACGAGGGGGCGGCCGCCAACTGCAAGCGCATCGTCGGATCGGAATGGCAGCAGCCGGTGGGTGAGGCGGGCATCGCCGCGATGAACCCGATCGGCTGGCCGACGCCGAGCAAGGCGTTCTTCCCCACCTTGCCCTGAATGCCGTCCCGCCATCGCTCTGTTTTCTAAGAGGAAATTTAACGCACCAGGTCCCTGCACAATAAAGGCCGGAAAAAAGGCCGACTAAAGGGAGAGGAAAATATGAAAAACATCTTCGCCGCGCGTTGCGGATCGCTGCTGTTCGCTTCGGTCTCCACTTTCGCTCTTGCGCCTTCGGCGTGGGCGCAGGATCGGGTGGAGGCGAGCCCGGCCGCCACCCCGCCGGCGGAAGCGGGCGGCCTCGAGGAAATCGTCGTCACCGCGCGCAAGCGGGTGGAGACATTGCAGAATATTCCGGTCGCGGTGCAGGCTTTCACCCCCGCCCAGATCCAGCGCAACAACATCTCGTCGATCGAGCGGATCGCCGCCGCCACGCCGAACCTCACGGTCGGCAAGGCGACGTCGGGTTCGGGCGCGCAGATCTCGTTGCGGGGCATCGGCACGCCGGCCAGCGCCCTCGGCATCGAATCCTCCACCGCGATCATCGTCGATGGCGCCTATTACGGAAACGGCCGTATTTTGAACGAAGGCTTCTTCGATCTCGCCCGGATTCAGGTGCTCAAGGGGCCGCAGGCGCTGTTTTTCGGCAAGAACGCCACCGCCGGCGTGATCGCGATCGACAGCGCCAACCCGACGACCAGCTTCGAGGGGTCGGCCCGCGCCGGTTACGAGTTTCGCGCGCAGCAGGTTTATGGCGAACTGATGCTGTCGGGGCCGTTGACCGACACGCTGGGCGTGCGGGTCGCGCTCCGGGGCGCGAAGATGTTCGGCGGATACAGCCGCAATCGCGCGACGCCCGTCACCTACACGATCAACGATATCCTGAACCGGCAGCCGCTCCAGACCGTGACGGCGCCGCCCACGACGCGCAAGACGCCGCGGGAGCGCGAGTTCGTCGGCCGGGTGACGGTGCAGTGGGAGCCGATCGATGGCTTGACCAATGTGCTGAAGCTGTCCGGCGCGCTCAACCATGTCGAGGATCCGGGCTGGAACAACATCGTCTTTTCCTGCGCCAACGGCACCAGCACGCTACAGCCTGGCGTGCCGTGCGAACGCAAATGGCATTTCTATCATAATGACATGCCGGCGGAGATCGCGGCCGACTTCCCCTATGCTAAGGATGGCAAGCTCTATGCCGACTATCGCTCGTTCGCGATCACCAACAATCTGGAATATGCGCTTGAAGGGGTGACCCTGACGGCGAACACCAATTACCAGTTCCAGCGCAGCCAGTGGCTGTCGGACAGCGATTACCAGCAGCGCGTCACCCAGCTTTGGGCCGGCTCGTATGAGCGGTGGCGGGCCTTCTCCGAAGAAGTTCGCGCGACGACGAACTACGATTCCCCGGTGAATTTCATGGCCGGCCTGCTGTACCAGCGGACATGGTTGTTCGCGAACCAGCCGGTCTATTTCGGGAATTCGCGGGTCAGCACCGCTCCGGCTCGCGATCAATATATCGCTTATGAGAAATATTCGACGACCGACGGCGAGACAATCTCGCCTTTTACCCAGGTCGTCTGGAAGGTGGTGCCGCAGATCGAGGTTTCCGCCGGCATCCGCTACACGCATGAGACTAAGGACAGCTATTATATTCATCCGGTGGTGCGGCCCGGCCAGATCTATCGCCTGAACCAGCCGATCTTCACCAAGCAGACCTTCAACAATTACTCGCCGGAAATCGTCGTTTCCTACCGGCCGACGTCCAGCCTCAACATCTACGGCGGGTTCAAGACCGGCTACAAGTCGGGCGGCTTCTCGAACGAGAGCGCCTATACCAACGCCAGCGACCCCGCGGATCTCGATTTCGAGCCGGAAAAGGCAAAGGGTTTCGAGGGCGGCGTGAAGGTGACGACGCTGGACAATCAGTTGCGTCTGGGCCTCGCGACCTACAGTTACAAATACACCAATCTTCAGGTCGATTTCTTCGAAGCGCAGTCCTTCCGTTTCCTCACCACCAACGCCGGTTCGGCGCGGACGAAGGGCGTGGAGTTGAACGCCGACTTCGCGCCGCGCGCGGTGCCGGGGATGAGCCTTCGTGGTTCGGTGAACTACAACAAGGCTTATTACATCCGCTTCATCGCGCCGTGCGTGACCGGGCAGACTCCGGCACAGGGCTGTCAGACGACCACGGCCAGCCCGTTCGGCGGGCTGTTCGTGCAGGATCTGAGCGGTGCGCCGACCGCCAATGCGCCGCACTGGACCGGATCGCTTGGCGGTACGTATGAAGCGGAGGCGGGCGGGGGCCTCAAGATCGCCGTGTCGACGGACGCGCGCTACAGCGGCAGCTATAATGCGTCGCCGTTCCACAACCCGCTCGCGACGCAGGGGCGCTACGTCAACCTCGACGCCTCCTTATCGCTGCGCGCGGATCGTTGGGACGTGACCTTGATCGGCAAGAATCTGACGAATCGGTTCGTCATCAGCGGTGCGCTGGATACGCCCTCGACCGGTTCCGGCACGGGCACGGCCGCCGGGATATTGGGCGACCAGCGCGGCTACGCCAACAACCCGCGCACGGTGCAATTGCAGTTCACCTATCGTTATTGAGCGGGACAGGGGCGGGCCGTCCGATGTGGACGGCCCGCTTCGTCGATCACCCTCCGCTCATTCGGGGCGGACGACATTCTCGATCATGCCGATCCCGTCGATTTCCACCCGCACGACATCGCCCGCCGCCAGCCAGCGCTGCGGCCGCATCGCCGAGCCGATCCCGCCCGGCGTGCCGGTGAAGATAACATCGCCGGGCTCCAGCGTCATCGCCTGCGAGAGATGCACGATCTGGTCGTAGCAATCGTAGATCAGATAGCGGGTGTTGGACGCTTGCCGCTGCTCGCCATTGACGAGGGTACGGATGCCCAGTGCGTGCGGATCGAGGACGTCGCTGGTGACGATCCAGGGGCCGAAGGGCGCGTGGGTGTCGAACGACTTGCCGAGGGTGAATTGCGATGTCTTGAACTGCCAGTCGCGCACGGTCACGTCATTGCCGCAGCAGAAACCGAAGATCGCGGCCTTCGCCTCCTCCCGGGTAGCATGGCGGATGCGCCGCCCGACCACGAAGACCAGCTCGCCCTCATAATCCAGTGCCGACGAGACTTCCGGCAACTGGAGCGCACCATAGGGATCATTGACGCTGGTCGCCTGCTTGGAGAACCAGAGCTGCTCCTTGGGCGCCTCAATAGTCGCTTCGGCGACATGGTCGGCATAGTTCAGGCCGATGCCCATGATCTTGCCGGGGCGCGGCACCGGGGCATGGAGAATGACATCCTCCAACTGATGGGTCGGCGCGCGATAGGTCAGCGCCTCCACCGCCGCCTGCCAGTCTGGCCACTCGGCGATCAGGTCAATCATCGTGGCGGGCGCATCGGGCAGCTCCGACAAAGCGATGACGCCCGCATCGGTGACGATGCCAAGTCGCGGGCGCCCGTCTGCCTTCGCCGAAAAGGTCGCAAGCCGCATCATCCTCTCCTGTCGTGTAATCTGCTGGTCAGCGGTCGTCCGGGCGGATCGACGAGGGGTGGCGACAGAGAGGCGTGACCTCGATCGCCATGTAGGGAAACAGCGGAAGACCCATCAATATGTCGTGCAACTCGCCATTGTCCGCGACATCGAAGATGCTGACGTTCCGGTAGCGCCCCGCCACCCGCCAGATGTGCCGCCATGTGCCGGCCGCCATAAGGTCCGCGCACCGCTGTTTCTCGCTCGCCTTGAGGCGTTCGATCGTGGCCGGGTCGGCGTCGAGCGGGATGCGGACGTCCATCGTCACCTGAAACAGCATGGCTAGGCTCCCACGGCCTGATCGACGAACAGCCGCGCGGGGCGGTCGCGCCGCAGGGTCGAGACGGCATCCTCGTCGAGATCGATGCCCAGCCCCGGCCCGGCCGGCACGCCGAGAGAGAAATCCGAATAGTCCAGCGGCTGTTGCAGAATCTCGGTGGTCAGCAGGAGGGGGCCGAACAATTCGGTGCCCCAGTCCAGCTTCGGGAAGGTGACAAAGGCATGGGCCGAGGCGATCGAGCCGATGCCGGCCTCCAGCATCGTGCCGCCATAGACGCCGATGCCCGACACGTCGGCGATGGTCTGCACCTGTTGCGCGGCACGGAGCCCGCCGGACTGCTCGATCTTGATGGCGAACACGTCGCAGGCGGCATGGCTGGAATGGACGTGCGCGGAGGCCGGGCCGGTCAGGCCCTCGTCCGCCATGATCGGGATCGCCGCCGCCGCGCGCAAACGCGCCATTCCGGCCACGTTGGAGCCCGCGATCGGCTGCTCGACCAGATCGCAGCCGACATCGGCGAGCATGGCGATCCCCCGGCGCGCCTCCACCTCGTTCCACGCCATGTTGACGTCAACCCGCACCGACGCTTTCGTGCCGAGCGCTCGCTTGATCGCCCCGACATGCGCGACGTCTTCGGCTATGCTCCGCTTGCCGATCTTCAGCTTGAAGCAATCGTGGCGCCGCCGGGCGAGCATGTCCTCGGCTTCGGTGATGTCCTGCGCGGTATCGCCGCTGGCCAGGGTCCACAGCACCGGCAGCCGATCCCTCACCCGCCCGCCGAGCAACTCGCTGACCGGCAGCCCGGTGCGCCGGCCGAGGGCGTCGAACAGGGCCGTTTCGATGGCGCATTTGGCGAAGCGGTTGCCGACCACGGCCCGCGCCAGCCGCTGCATCGCCGCACCTGGCCTGTCCGCGTCCGTGCCCAGGATCAGCGGCGCGAGATAGGTATCGATCGCCAGCTTGATGCCTTCGGGGCTTTCCTCGCCATAGGCGAGCCCGGCGATGGTAGTGGCTTCGCCGATCCCAACGCTTCCGTCCGAGCAGTGAAGCCGCACGATGCAGAGCGTCTGATGGCGCATCGTCGCCATGGCGAGGACGTGCGGCCGGATCGTCGGCACGTCTAGGAGGATCGTCTCGATCCGTTCAACCCGAACCATGATCGGTCTTTCGATTGCGAGGGAGGGGCGCCGAACCGGCGGACGGGAGTTCAGGCGACGGCCCGATCGCGCCAGATCTCCGGCATGTCGCACGCCACAGTTCCGAGGTTCGACGGCACCGAGACTTCGAGGCAGTCGAAGTCCTCCGAAATGTCGATTTCGGTATGTTTGAAGCCGCCGGGAATGAACACGGTGTCGCCGGCTTCAAGGCGCAATGTCCGGCCGTCTTCGAGCTGGAAGACGATATAGCCGCCGAACAGATAGACGAACTGCATCTCGCAGAGATGATAGTGCCAGCCGGTGCCCTGGGTCTTGCCGGTCACGATGATCCGCTGCGCCCGCATCCGCCCGTTCGTGGCGTCGGTCACGCCGTAATCGAGATATTCCATCCAGTTGCGGCGGCCTTTCATGACCCGCACTTCCTTGGCGTGGGTCTCGGCGAACTGAAAACCCTGTTCCTTCCCGAGCGTGCCGGTGCGCGCGTCCGGCGCGATTGCAATGTCACCTTCGGTCATCGCCCAAATCTCCATGATCGCCTGCCGGCTGGTTGTCTTTATGGATGTACGCTATGCGGCCAAGTAAAGCGCTATGCGGACGATTGATGTGGCGTGATGACGTTCGCCTGTCAAGGCGATCGAACGGCGGCCGGTTGCTTAATGGCGCTTGACCAACGCCGGCCTTTCTGTGATTAATCCGCATAGCGGTCATACAAGACGCAATGCGTACATAACGAGCTAGGGTGGAGGGCAGCTTGATTTCGATTGTTGACACCTTGCCCCGCGCAACGACCGATACGCTCGCGCCGGACCTCTCCTCGGCCGGCCGATCGGCCGCAGCGGAATGGCCGGTGGTGATCGTCGGCGCATCGGTGGCCGGGCTCAGCGTAGCCGAGGCGCTGCGCCGTCACGGCTATTCCGGCGAGATCGTCATGGTGGATTCGGCCGATGGCTTTCCGGGAGATCGTCCGCCCTTGTCCAAGGCCGCGCTGTTTCCCGCCGGCGAGACGACCGTCTATGATGTGGTGCCCGCGATCCGCCGGGAGGCGTTGGCGATGAGCTGTATCTTCGGCGCTGCGGCGACGGGGGTCGACCGGCATGCCCGACTGCTCCGTCTCGCCGACGGCCGGTCGCTCGCTTATTCCGATCTGGTGATCGCGTCGGGCGTGCGCCCCCGTGCTTTCCCAGGCTCCAACCACCGGGAACCGATCGAGGGGCTTCACATGCTCCGCACGGCCGCCGATGCCGGCCGTCTGCGTGCGGCCCTGGCTCGCGGCGGCTCCATCGCGATCGTCGGCGGGGGCGTGCTGGGTCTCGAAGTGGCTGCAACCGCGCGGGGGCTGGGGTGCGAGGCGAGCGTGATCGAGCAGACGCCGGCCGGTCTGGCGGCGAAGCTCGGCGCGACGCTGGCGCAACGCCTGCTGGATCTGCATCGCGCCCATGGCGTCAGGCTCGAGTTCGGTGTGGAAGCCGTCGGTTTCGAGGCCGGCCAGTCCGGCAGCGGGCGCATCGAGGGGCTTCGCCTCACCGATGGCCGCGTCGTGCCGGCATCGGATATCCTCGTCGCGATCGGGTGCCGGCCGAACGTCGAATGGCTCGCGAAGGCCGGGCTCGATCTGTCGGACGGCGTCGTTTGCGATCCGTTCGGCATGGCCGTCGACCACATCTGGGCCGCCGGCGATGTCGCGCGGATTCCGGGCTTAACGGAAGAGGGGCGCCGGCAGGAGCATAAGCAGAACGCCATCGATCATGGCCGGCTTGTCGCCGCCAATCTCCTCGCCGCGCGCGCCGGGCTGCCGCTGAAACGCCTGGAGGCGGTGCCCTATTTCTGGACCGATCAGTTCGACGTGAAAATCCAGTTCGCGGGCGCCTACAGCCCGGCGGCGCGGGAGATGGTCGTGCCGGTCGAGGGGCGCGAGGGTGCGATCGCGGTGCGGTTCGAGGTGGAGGGCCGGCTGATCGGCGCCGCCACATGGAATGCCCCCAAGGCGATGACGCAACTCCGCCGGGAGATCGAACTCGCCTGTCTCCCCATCGACGCTCCAAAGGAGAGCATTTCGTGAAAATCAAAGTGGAAGAAAGCTGGTGTGTCGCCAGCGGGTCGTGCGTCCTGGCGGCACCCAAGGTCTTCGATCAGGACGAAAATGGCGTGGTCATCCTCCTTCAGGACCGGCCAGCCCCGGAACTGCATGCCAGCGTACGTACGGCGGCCTCGGTCTGCCCGAGCGCCGTGATCTCGATCGAAGAGGATTGAAGCGATGGACACGCAGGACGACCTCATCAATTTTCCGCCGCCGCGCAGCATGAAATGCCCGTTCGATCCAGCCCCCGTCCTGACGGACCTTCAGCGGTCCGCCGGTATCGGGCGCGTGAAGATCTGGAACGAAAGCCAGCCTTGGCTCATCACCCGGCACGAGGATGTGAAAGCGGTGTTCGCCGATGAGAGCCGGGTCAGCGCCGATCCGAGCAAGCCCGGCTATCCGGAACAGAACGCGGGTTACAAGGCAACCGTCGGCGCGGATCGCTCGCTCCGTACCCTCGACAATCCCGAGCACGACATTCAAAAGCGGATGATCATGGGTAGTCTCTCGGCCCATGCCGTCGAGGCGATCCGGCCGAAGATCCAGCAGACCGTCGACGGCCTGATCGACGATATGCTGGCAAAGGGGAACAAGGCGGATCTGGTCGCGGACTTCGCCGCCGTGATCCCGATGCAGGTCCTCTGCGACCTGCTGGGCATCCCTTACGCGGACCGCGAATTTTTCGCGAGCAACGTCGAAACCAGCTTCTCCCACGCGACAACCCAGGCCGAGGCCGAAGCCGCTGCGGCAGCCTTCTTCGAATATCTGGACCGGCAGGTCGATGCGAAGCTGGCACAGCCGGATGACGCGCTGATGAGCCGGCTCATTCACAATCAGATGGCGTCGGGCAAGCTGACCCGCCAGGACGTCAAGGAAATCGTCCGCTCGCTCGTGTTCGCGGGCACCGAGACCACGACCTCGGCGATCGGCCTCGGCATGCTGACGCTACTGCGACATCCCGATCAGATGGCCGAGATCGTCGCGACCGACGACCGCAAACTTCTCACCAATGCCGTGTTCGAACTGATGCGCTACCTGGGCATCACCCACACGGGGCGTCGGCGGGTCATCACCGCGCCAGTGCAGGTCGGCGATCAGATCCTCCAGCCGGGCGAAGGCGTCATCATCGCCAACACGCTGGCCGATCGCGACGAGCAGATCTTCCCGGATGCCGATCGGTTCGACATCCATCGGCCCAACGCCAAGAACACCTTGGCCTTCGGCTATGGCGTGCACCAATGCCCCGGCCAGTATCTTAGTCGCGTGGAGCAGCAGGTCGTACTGGCGACCCTTCCGAGGCGCATTTCCAGTCTGCGGCTTGCCGTCCCGTTCGATGCGGTTCGCTTCAAGGAAACGGGCACGATGTACGGCCTCCACGAGTTGCCCGTCGAGTGGGACGCCTGATCGACCCCCGACAGAGCAGGATGCCGGCTCCGCGGCGGAGCCCGATCGCAGGATAGAATCAAGATGGCAGATACGCTCCAGCAGGATCGCGCCGAAATCGTCGCATCCTTGCAGCAACTGGATATTCGGCTGCGCTGGCTTTCGTCGTGGATGGTCCACAACGCCACGCACATCCGCCCGAAGCGGGACGGGATAAAGGTCGGCGGCCATCAGGCGAGCTGCGCCTCGATGACGGCCATCATGGCGGCGCTCTATTTCCACGCCTTGCGCCCGCAGGACAAGGTGGCGGTAAAGCCGCACGCCGGCCCCGTCCTGCACGCCATCCATTATCTGCTCGGCCAGCAGTCGTGCGAGCAGATGCAGCGGTTTCGCGGGCTGGGCGGCGTGCAGAGCTATCCCAGCCGCACCAAGGATGCGATCCCGGTCGATTTCTCGACGGGCTCGGTGGGGCTGGGGGTGGCCGTCACGGCGTTCAGCAGCCTGGTGCAGGATTATCTGGTGGCCCACGGCCAGGTGCGGGCCGAGGATGCCGGCCGGATGATCGCGCTGATGGGCGATGCCGAACTGGACGAGGGCAATATCTACGAATGCCTGATCGAGGGCTACAAGCATGATCTGCGCAATTGCTGGTGGATCGTCGATTACAATCGCCAGTCGCTCGATTCGACCACGGCGGACCGGATGTTTCGCCGGTTCGACGACATTTTCGAGACGTGTGGGTGGCGCGTTGTCACGCTCAAGTACGGCAAACTTCAACGCGAAGCCTTTACTCGGCCGGGCGGCAAGACGATCGAGGAATGGATCGACAACTGTCCCAACGCCGAATTCGCCGCGCTCACCTATCAGGGCGGGGCGGCGTGGCGCGCGCGGCTACAAGCCGACGTCGGCGGCAAGCCTCATGTTGGAAAGCTGCTCGACAGTTATGACGACGAGGCGCTCGCCGCCTTGATGACCAACCTCGGCGGCCATTGCATCGAGACGCTGATCGATGCGTTCGACAGCGCCGACGACGACCGCCCGACCTTGTTCATCGCTTACACGGTGAAGGGCTTCGGCCTGCCCCTCGCCGGGCATAAGGACAATCACTCGGGCATGATGAATGTCCCACAGATGGAGCAGTTCCGCGCCAGCCTGGGAATTGTCGAAGGGCAGGAATGGGAGCCTTGGGGCGGCCTGGGCGAAAATGCCGCCGCGCAGCTCAAGGGGTTTGTTGAGGCCACACCGTTCGCGCGGAAATCGCGCGAGCCGGTTGCGTCGGCGGTCCCTGTGCCCGATCGACTGCCCGTGCCGCAGGGCGCCGAGCAATCGACGCAGGCCGCGTTCGGCCGCATCCTGCTCGATCTGGCGAAGTCCGCCGAGGCGCTGGCTGATAGGATCGTAACCACAGCGCCTGACGTGACGCAGACCACGAACCTCGGCGCCTTCGTCAATCAGCGGGGTGTCTTTCGCCGGCAGGAACTGGCCGACGTTTTTCACAAGGCCAAAATTCCGTCGGCACAGAAATGGTCTCAGCACGCGGCAGGGCAGCATATCGAACTCGGTATCGCCGAGAATAACTTCTTCATCCTGTTGGCGTCGTTGGGCTTGGCCGCGCCGCATTTCGGAACGCGCCTGCTGCCGGTGGGCACGGTATATGACCCTTTCATCGCGCGGGGCCTCGATGCCCTGAACTACGGCTGCTATCAGGATGCACGCTTCCTGTTGATAGGTACGCCGTCCGGCCTCACGCTGGCGCCCGAAGGTGGCGCGCACCAGTCGATCAACACCCCGCTGATCGCGATGGGACAGCCCAACCTCACCTATTTCGAGCCCGCCTATGCCGACGAACTGGCGCTCATGATGCGCTGGTCGTTCGATCATATGCAGCAGGCGGATGGCGGCTCGGTCTATCTCCGCCTGACCACCCGCTCGATCCCACAGATGGCCCGCGACAATGATGGGTGGGAGGCGGATGCGCTTGATGGCGGCTATTGGCTGCGCCGACCTGCGGAGGGGGCGGAGGCGGCGATCGTGTTCACCGGCGCGGTGGCCCCCGAAGCCCTTGCCGCGTGGGAGCAACTCTCCGAGGATCTGCCCGGCCTCGGCCTCCTCAACGTGACGTCGCCCGATCTGCTGCATCGTGGCTGGTCCGCCCGCCGCGCCTCGCGGTGGGGCGGCGGGGCGGATGACGCGTCACATGTCGAGCGCCTGCTATCGGTATTGGCGCCCGGCGCCGGGCTGGTGACCGTACTCGACGGCGCCCCATCGGCCTTGTCCTGGCTGGGCGGCGTGACCGGTCTGCGGGTCAGTCCGCTCGGCGTCGATCGCTTCGGTCAGACCGGCGACCTGCCCGATCTATACCACACCTATCGGCTCGATTCCGACGCGATCGTCGAGGCGGCTGCCGAACTCTTTCTGGGACACTGACATGGCGATCGAACTCAGGATGCCGGCCCTCTCGCCGACGATGGAAAAGGGCACTCTGGCCAAATGGCTGATCGCGGAAGGCGATTGGGTGAAGCCCGGCGACCTGCTGGCGGAGATCGAAACCGACAAGGCCACGATGGAATTCGAGGCGATCGACGAGGGGCGTATCGCGCAACTGCTCGTCGATGAGGGGACCGACGATGTCGCGGTCGGCACGGTGATCGCGCTGCTGGGGCAGGAGGCGGACAGCCCCGCGTCCCGCCCGCTCGAGGAGGCCGTGCCCGCCATCGCGGGGATCGTCGAAGCGGCACCGCCTGCTCCCGTCGTGCCGCCCTCCCGCACCGAAGCGCCGGCGACCAGCCGTGCCCGTCCGTCTCCGGCCGATCGCGTCAAGGTCAGCCCGCTGGCGCTGCGTATCGCCGAAGCCAAGCGCATCGACCTGTCGGGCATCTCCGGCAGCGGGCCGAACGGGCGGATCGTGCGTTCGGATCTGGGCCTGAAACCGATCGCCTCGCCCCCTCCGGCAAGCCAGGCCACCACGCCGGTCGCGGTTCTGCCCGTCGCATCGCCCCCGCCCGCCGGGGTGCCGGTCGAGACCGTCAAGCTGAGTTCTATGCGCCGCACGATCGCGCGGCGCCTGAGCGATAGCAAGCAGAGCGTGCCGCACTTCTATCTCACCGTGCGGTGCAATCTCTATGCGTTGCTCGGGCTGCGCGCCAAGTTGAACGACGGCCTTGCCGCTCGGGGCATCAAGCTCAGCGTCAACGACATGCTCATCAAGGCGATGGCGCTGGCATTGGTCGATGTGCCCGACGCCAACGTCCAGTTCGGTGGCGAGGAACTGCATCGCTTCGGCCGGGTCGATATCGCCATGGCCGTCGCGATCGAGGGTGGCCTGATTACCCCGATCATCCGCGACGTGGGTACCCTCTCTTTGTCGGCGATCGCGCAGGCCAGCAAGGCCCTCGCGACCAAGGCGCGCGAAGGGAGGCTCGCACCGGAGGAATATCAGGGCGGTACGGCTTCGATCTCCAATCTCGGCATGTTCGGGATCGACGAGATGGTGCCGGTCATCAATCCGCCGCAGGCCCTGATCCTCGGCATCGGCGCCGGCATCGAGCAGCCGTGGAAGGTCGACGGCCAGATCGCTCTGGCCACGATCATGGCGGCGACGGCGAGCTTCGACCATCGCGCGATCGACGGCGCGGTCGCGGCCCGCTTCATGGCGGCGTTCCGCAACTATGTCGAAACGCCGCTGCTGATCGTCGGCTGATTGCCAAATACCCCTTACCGGACTTGATCGATATGGACGACGCGACCGGCGCGCAGATTATCCTGCGGACGCTCGCCGACCTCGGCGTCGAAGTGATCTTCGGCTACCCCGGCGGCGCGGTTCTGCCCATTTACGATAAACTGCTGATGCAGGACCGTATCCGCCATATCCTGGTGCGACACGAGGCGGGCGCGGTGCATGCCGCCGAGGGTTATGCGCGATCGACTGGCCGGCCCGGAGTCGTGCTGGTTACCTCCGGGCCGGGCGTCACCAATATCGTCACCGGCCTGGCCGACGCCTTCATGGATTCCATCCCGCTGATCGCGATCACAGGGCAGGTGCCGACCCATCTGATCGGCACCGATGCCTTTCAGGAGTGCGACACGGTCGGCATTACCCGGCACTGCACGAAGCACAATTATCTGGTGAAGGAGACCGCGCGTCTCCAGCCCGTGATACACGAAGCATTCGCCATCGCCACGACCGGGCGGCCGGGTCCGGTGCTGATAGACGTGCCGCGCGACGTTCAGGTCGGGCGAGCCTCTGCGAAAACGGGTGGAGCCGCTCCAGCGTCCCGAACCTGCAAGCCTATCCATGATCCCGCGCTGCGCGATATCGAGGCGGCTGTAGCGATGTTGCACGGCGCCGAACGGCCGATCTTCTATACCGGCGGCGGGGTCGTGAACGCCGGCCCGCACGCGACCCGCCATCTGCGCGATCTGGCCGGGCTCGTAGGTGCGCCGGTTACATCGACTCTTATGGGTTTGGGTGCCTTCCCCGCATCGTCGCCGCAATGGCTGGGCATGCTGGGCATGCACGGCACCTACGAAGCCAATCTGGCGATGCACGAGGCGGACCTGATCGTCGCGATCGGCGCGCGTTTCGACGATCGGGTCACCGGGCGGATCGACGGGTTCAGCCCGCACTCGCGCAAGATCCACATCGATATCGATCGCAGTTCGATCAACAAGAATGTGCGTGTCGATCTTCCCATCGTCGCGGATGCGGGGGCGGCGCTTTCGGCGATGCTGGCGGCATGGCGGCGCAAGGGGCTCTCCCCGGCGCCGCTCGATGGCTGGTGGGAGCGGATCGACGGCTGGCGCGCGGCCGATTGCCTCGCTTTCGAGGGCAGGGCAGGGGAGCTGGCCCCGCAGGACGCCTTGCGCCGGCTCTGGGCACAGGTTCGCGATCGACGCCCGATCGTGACGACGGACGTGGGCCAGCATCAGATGTGGGCTGCACAGCATCTCGGCTTCGATCGGCCCAATGCCTGGCTGACGAGCGGGGGGCTCGGCACGATGGGCTACGGCCTGCCCGCCGCGATCGGCGCGCAGATCGGCCATCCCGACGCTCTGGTGGTCGGTATCACCGGCGATGCCTCGTTCCAGATGAACATGCAGGAGATGGCCACCGCCGTCCAATATCGCTTGCCGATCAAGATGTTCATGCTGAACAACCGCCATCTCGGCATGGTGCGGCAGTTGCAGGAGATCGGCTATGGCGAGCGATATGCCGCCAGCTATTCGGATGCCCTGCCGGATTTCGTCGAAGTGGCCGAGGCCTATGGCTGGGCTGGTATCCGCATCACCGGTCCGGATGATCTCGACGCCGGCATCGCCGCCATGCTCGCGGAGCCCGGCCCCGTGCTCGTCGATTGTACCGTCGCCAATCTCGACAATTGCTATCCGATGATCCGCAGCGGGGCGGCGCATAACGAGATGCTGCTCGGTCGCGATCTCTGCGGTGATGAGCCCGATCTCGCCAGCGCCGGCGTCTTCTAGCATCGGGCCTCGAAGCCTGTCGAACGCGGTGGCGACGCGGATGCCAGCGGTCTATTGAGTGATGCCATGATCTCGGTTCGCCACCAGTTTATCTCTTGTCGGCAATGCCCAGGCGACCGATCGGCGTGCCACCATGCTTGACCGACGCATCAGTCATGTGGTCGCGATCGCGCATGCCGGATCGTTTACGAAGGCCTCCCAGTCGGTCGGCATCTCGCAATCGGGCATTACGAAGAGCGTTGCCGATCTCGAGGAGGAACTCGGCTTCTCGCTGTTCCATCGCACTGCGCGCGGCGCGACGCTGACGGAGGAGGGGCGGGAGTTTGTCGATCGCGCCGAACGTCTGCTCGACGATGCCCGCACCCTGCTCGCGGGCAAACACCAGACCCGCGATGTCTTCGCCCAGACGCTCAGGATCGGCGTGTGCCCGTCCTCGCTCGATCTCCTGCTGGTGGAGCCGCTCGCAACCCTGCTGCATCATCACCCCAGCATCCGGTTCGACGTCGTGCGATCGACCTTCGAGCATGGTGCCCAACTTCTGCGTACCGGCGCGATCGACGTGGGCGTCGGTTTCGAGGAGGCTTTCGCGGAATGGGGCGAGTTCAAGTGCGAACACATCACAACGATGAATCTCAGCTTTTTCGTTCGCAAGGGGCATCCCATCCTCGCTCTGCCCGAGATCACATCGGCAGACCTTGGGCGATACAATCTTGTCCTGCCAAGTGACTCGCGCCCCTACGGCCCGGTCATCCGCGCCATGTTGGGCCAGGATGGGGATTGGCGTCGGCGGCTGCATGTGATCGATTACTTCCCGATCGTCACCCGCATTGTCGAAACATCGGACACGATCGGCCTTGCTCGTAGGGGTTTCACCTCGACAACGGACTTTCTAAAAACCTTCGCGCATGTGCCAGCGGATCACATGCTGCCCCAAATGCGATTGTGCTGCGCGACAAGTGTGCGGCGCGAGCCCGGGCCGGCCGTTCGCGCGTTCGTGCAGAGCGTGAGGGAAGCGCACTCGTTGAGTTTGTAGAGATATTCAGTCCGACATGCATTCAATCTATACATGGATCTGCCTAATCGACCGCTAGTCTGTTAGCGTGTGTATTGAAATAGTATCATAAAACTATCGACTTCACTGGCGGTTGGAGCGACAGCGTCGGGGCGACTCGCTGGTTGCGGCTTGCCTGATCCCGGGATGACGATCTTGCCGGGACTTCGGTCGGTGGGGCGGCGCGGTGCCGCTCTGCCGGACCGGAGGCCATCATGGCCAAGCTCACCGACACCCAGACGATCCTGCTCTCGACCGCCGCCCAGCGCGCCGACCGCAACCTGCACCCGCTGCCCGCTTCGATCACCAACCGCTCGCGCGTCACCATGGCGATCGCCTCCCTGGTAAGGGCGGGGTTGGTCGAGGAACGCGAGACCGGCACCTTCGCCACCGACGCGTGCCTCGCCGCCATCGGCGTTGAGGTCGGGCAGGGGGCCGCGCCCGAGAGCGCAGCGCCGAGGCGGCGGAGCAGCCGGTCGCCTCGCCGGCGCGCGCCACTGGTGCGGGAATGGAACGGGCAGGCCCATGTGGTGACGGTGGGCGAGGATCAGGTAATCCGCTGGGACGGGCGGGAATGGCGGTCCGTGATCGACGCGGCGGGACGGACCTGGCAGTATAGCTATGATTTTGGCCGCCTTTCCGGCATACGTCGCCCCGGCGCGTCGAGCGATGCCATCACGATCAGCTACTGGGACGCGATCAAGGTTCATCAAGTCATCCAGGCCGGGCCGGCCTGGACCTACAATTACGACGACACCAATCACGTTCGATCGATTACCAACCAGCGCGGTCACGAGCGACGCGTAACCTTGGACGCGAACGGCCGACTGATATGGAACAGGGACGAAACGGGCTGCATCACGACCTACGAGCGTGATGGATCAGGCCGTGTGACCAAGGTCACCGCGCCCGAGGGGAATAATTCCCAGATCGCCTATGATGCTCGCGGCAATGTCACGCACGTCTGGTACGTCAGCAAGCCCGGTAGCGGGACCGCCTGGACGCAGACGTTTGCCAGTTATCCGGCGACCTGCGACAACATTTTCAAATGTAACAAGCCTGAGAGCGCGACGGACGAGCGGGGCGGGGTAACGATCTACGACTATGACGACAACAACGGCCTGCCGAAGAAGGTGACGGCGCAGGCCGGTGCTGGTCCGCTCACGCCATCTGTGACAACCTATGGCTACGACATCTACGGCAACGTGACGGTCGTGACCGACCCGCTCAATAACGTGACGCGGAGCTATTATAACGCGGCGCGCCAGCCGACGATGGTGGTGGGTCCCGACCCGGACGGCGCCGGTCCGCTTCGGCGGCGCGCCGTTCAGATCGGCTATAACGCCGATGGCACGGTGGCCGCGCAGCGGCGCGGTGCCGCCGATGACCAGAATGGCGCGAACTGGACCGAGTTGCAGCGCACGGACTATGGCTATGACGCGCTGGGCCGGCGAACGAGCGAGGCGCTCGCCAAGGACGGCACCTTCCACCAATTGACCCAGCGCACTTATAGCGACGTCGGTCTGTTGGAGTGCGAGACCGTGCGGATGAACCCGGCGGTGTATAACGCGCTGCCGGACTGGGCGTGCACGCCATCGACGGAAGGGCCGGACGGTCCCGACCGGATCACGCTCTACGAATATGAGCCCAACGGGCTACTGTCGAAAGTGCATGACGGGATCGGCACCCCGCAGGGGCGGCGGGTCAGCTACTACACCTATCATCAGAACAAGCAGGTGGCCTCGGTACAGGATGCCAACAACAATACGACCAGCTATCTCTACGATGGTCTGGACCGCCCTCAGCGGACGACCTATCCTGACGGCTCCTACGAGGAGCTGAGCTACGATGGCGTGGGCAATGTGGTGGACCGTCGTCTGCGGGATACCAAGCATGTGACCTATGGCTATGACGCGCTGGGGCGTATGGCGCGGATGACGCCGCCCACGGGCGCGTGGCAGGATCGAGAGATCACCTACGCCTATGATCTGTTCAACCAGCTCGTGAATGCCGATGACTCGGTCTATGGCCACAATGTGCGGTTCGAGACCGATCCGCTGGGCCGCCCGACGCTGGAATATGGCCCTTACACCAACAAGACGATGCATCGCGACGTCATGGGCCGGCTGACCCGGATCGACTATGGCGACGGCTTCGCGGTCAATTACGGTTATGACGCGACCGGCGCGATGACCTGGATCAAGGACGGCAACGACACCACGATCGCGACCTTCACCTACGACGATCTGGGGCGTCGCACCCAGCTGTGGCGGAGCGGGGACATGGCCACGAGCTATGGCTATGACGGGGCGTCGCGGCTCTCGAGCCTGTCGCACACCTTCATCCATTCGCCGGGCGCGAACGTCGCCTACGGGTTCAGTTACAACGCGGCCGGGCAGATCATAAAGCGGGAGATGACCAACGACGCCTATCTGTGGGACCAGGAGGCGAGCGTCTACCGGACCTATGGGGTGAACGCGCTCAACCAATATACCAGCGCCGGTGGGCAGGGGATGAGCTACGACGAGCGGGGCAATTTGACCGGGTCGGGCTCGGGCGTGTACGGCTACACGTCGGCCAACCAGCTGGCCTGGACCGGCAACAACCAATGGTTCTTCTACGACGCGGTCGGCCGGCTCGACATCGACAGCAGCGCCGGCCAGTTGCTCAACTACATGGGCGACAAGCTGCTGATGGAGCATGACAGCAGCAACGGCCAGATCACGCGCCACTATGTCTATGGCCCGGGCACCGACGAGCCGCTGTTCTGGTTCGAGGGGAGCGGCTACGGCGACCGCCGGGCGCTGTTCGCCGACGAGCGGGGCTCGGTCGTGAACGTCGCCAACAGCGCGGGGCAGTCGATGGCGATCAACGCCTATGACGATTACGGCATCCCCAAGACGGGCAACCTCGGGCGCTTCGGCTACACCGGCCAGCAGTGGAACCCGACGCTGGGGATGTATTACTACAAGGCCCGCATCTACTCGCCCACCCTCGGCCGCTTCATGCAGACCGATCCCATCGGATACGGCGATGGCATGAACATGTATAACTATGTCCGTAGCGATCCGATTAACTTTAGCGACCCAATGGGGTTAGAAGACGAGGAAATTGGCGTCACTGCTGGCGTGAACTGCGGTCTGCATCGATCCGATCCTCGCTGTACGTCCGGGTATGGACCGCAACCAGGGACTGGATGGTGGTTTCAACTACGTATCAGCAATGGATATGGCGGTCCGGACGCCCGGGAAATGGAGATGCGCACGTTAATGTGCGCATCCGAAGGCGGATTTATGAATTGTGTTACGCCGCAAATGCAGCAGGTGGCGTATCAACCTGGACAATGCGTCCAATCTGCGGCGAATGCCAGCAAGCTGGACTACAGCAAGATGCTCCACAAAGGTCGAACGCAGAGCACACAAGATCATATTATTGATCGCCATCTGTCGGGCACAAGATGGGTGTCTCAGTATTATCAGAACGCCGGGTTCCGGGGCGTAATAAACAATAACTCTTTCACATATCAGTATGGTGTACAGAGCTTTGATCCGGTTCGAGGTCTCCATACTTTTGATGCACCCCATCCACTCGCATTCCTAAGCTACATAGGCATATACGCCTCATACGGAACTGATGCGTCGGACCAGCCGGCTTATACAAACCACCTGGTGACGTTGAGCGACTGTCAGACGGTGCTGACCTCGTACCCCCGATGAGAATGCCCGTGTCGAATGGTGCAATGATTACGGTGGTCGACTCTGAGGAGAAGCCGAGCCACGAGTGCTCCGGAGCAAAGTCCTTCATTGCAAATGTTGGGACATTCTATGGCGAGCTTGGGCTTGAACCTGGGCGATTTCAGAGGTGGACACTCGAGTTCGGTGCTGATTGCATGGGCGTTTCTCCGACCGGAGAGACGCTTATCCCTGAGTTTCCTGTGTTCTCTAAAGTTGCTTGGATGGATATCGATCCGGTCGTAATTAAAGATGCTGATTTGTTTGCTTTAATTGTTGAGTGCGCATTGATTTGCACGAAGGCTCTTAGCAGTGAAGTGGCGGCGGAGGCGGATGCTATTCGACGGCTTGCTGAATGTGCGATAAGCAAGCAACTTGCCCTTAAATTCGACCATAGCTAATGGCAATCGTTTAGCTGAGAGAGCCAGGAGGACGTCGGATGAGAATCAACTGGCTTGCAGGCGGCATGCTCCTGTCTGGAGCACTTGTTGTTGGTACGGTCGCGATTTACGCACGCCAGTTCACGACAAGCGTTCATGTGTCGATCTGGGGTATCATGCTGATTACTCTCATTGGCGGGTTAGCAGGTAACGTGGGGTGGAAGCTTCGTCGGATTTTCATTGCAAGATAATGGCAGCGCCTCCTCGCGGCTGCTAAGCGGTTGTCTGCACATCGAAATAAATTAAAGTGACAGTTTACTAAACCCCCAAATCTGTCACCATACTGCTATGGCCCGCCTCCCACGGATCGTCCTTCCCGGCATCCCGCATCATGTGACGCAGCGCGGCAATGGCCGGGCGCAGACATTTTTCGAAGAGGGCGACTATGCGCTGTATCTCGATCTGCTGGCGGATGCCGCGGACCGTGCAAGGGTGGAGGTGTGGGCGTACTGCCTGATGCCGACCCATGTTCATGTCGTGGTGACGCCTTCCGACCCCGACGGCTTGCGCGCGACGTTCGCAGATCTCCACCGCCGCTACACCGGCTATATCAATGCCCGCCGCCGCACGACCGGCCACCTCTGGCAGGGCCGCTACGACTCGGTGGCGATCGACGACGCCCACTTCGTCACTGCCCTGCGCTACATATCGCTCAATCCCGTCCGCGCCCGGCTCGTCGAGCGGCCTGAGCAATGGCGCTGGTCGAGCGTTGCGGCGCATCTTGCTGGCCGCGACGATCCCGTCGCGCGGGTCGCGCCGGGATTGGAGCGCGTCGGCGACTTCGCCACCTTCCTCGGCGAGGATTTCGACGAGGCCCTCGGCTACGCCGCCTTGCGGCGCGCCGAAAGCGTCGGCCGCCCGATCGGCTCGGAAGACTGGCTACGCGACATGGAAACGCGCATCGGCCGATCCCTGAGACCTGCCAAGCGGGGGCCGGTGGCTCGGCAGGCCCTATAGACCCACCGCAATGCGGGGGGTGCGGCCCCACGGGTGCCGATCGGCTATGAGGTGAGCCTGCGGCTGTTCAAACGCGGCGTTGCCTATCTCCAGACGCGCGACCGCCTCGCCGCCGCCGTGCGCTGGGGGATGAGCCAGTCGCTATGGCGCCAGTTGCTGGCCGAGATGATAGCTCAGGCCGAGCCGTTGCTCGCCCACCGGATCGTCGCCCGCGACATGTTCACCCGCGACCGTCCGCCCGATCCGGAGACGATTATCGACCTCGTCGAGTTTGCCATTCGCGGGCAGCGGGCCGTCATCCTCCTGATCCGGGGCGAGTACAGCCATTTCACCGTTGTCTCGGGGATCAGCGATACCCGCCTCCTGCTGCACGACAGCTTCGGGCTGAAATGGCTGGGCAAGCAGGCGGCCGACCGCACCAAGGCGGTGGGCAAGCGCTGGATCGCGGCAGAGTCGATCACGATGATCGAGTTGGGCGATCCGGTGACCAGGCCGATCGTCTTGCCGGCAGCGTCTTCAACCACAAAGAAGGCCGCCGCGATCGACGAGATATGGGACAATCGCCACGACCTCCACGCCGCCTACCTCGCCGATCCCGACAAGCTGACATTCTGTGCCGAGCTGCCGTTCATCGGCGAGATCACCAGATATCATCTTGCCAAGGACCTGGGCCTCGATGTCGCCAAGCCCGACATCCACCTCGCCCGCCTCGCCAGAGCCGAGGGTGTCACCGCGCAGGAGCTATGCCTGCGGCACGCCCACGAAGCGGGGTGCCGTGTGTCCACGGTCGATACCATCCTCTGGCGGGCCTGCGCCGAAGGCATCCGCGATTCCGAACTCTATCTTGAGCGGGGCTGGTCCGCTGAGTGTCTCCACCTGCCCGTCGACGGATTACTTTACGGCAACGGATGAGAGCCCGATCGCTCGCCAATGATCGCTCAAAGCCGTCAACAGCCATGCCGCAATTGGGCACGGAGTTAGACACAGACGTCCGATCCGGAAGAAAATGTAATGATTTCAATGATGCTTGGCGGAGCGGGAGGGATTCGAACCCTCGATACGCTTTTGACGTATACTCACTTTCCAGGCGAGCGCCTTCGACCACTCGGCCACCGCTCCGCATTGCACTGGAAGGCGTGCGCCCTAGCCGGTCGGGAAGGGTTCCGCAAGGCGTAGCGGGCGGGTCTATCGCGGGCGGCGGGGGCGTGGCAGGATATGCGCCATGACCAGACATATCCGCCTTGCGGCGCTGCTCGTGGCGACCGGATCGATCGGCCTCCTGCCGGCCGTGGCGCAGACGCCGCCCGCCCCGCCCCGCTATCAGCCCGTCAACCCGGCGGCGAGCCTGCCGCCGCCACCGCCGCCACCGCCGCCGGCCCCGGTATCGGCGGGCCCGGCGGCCGCGTCATCGGCGCCCGCGCGGCCGACGCCGGCATCGGTGCTGGCGGGCGCGCCGGCGGAGGCCTGGCGCGAGGTGCCGGCCGATCGGCTGCTGGTGATCGATTTCGCGGGCGGCGGCCAGGTGCTGATCGAACTGGCGCCGGAATTCGCGCCGGAGCATGTCGCCAACATCATCACCCTGGCGCAGGCGCGCTGGTTCGACGGGATCGCGATCGTCCGCAGCCAGGAGAATTACGTCACCCAATGGGGCGACCCGACCGAGAAGAAGCCGCTGCCGGCCGACATGCCGGCCAAACTGCCTGCCGAATATGAGCGCAGCGCCGCCGGCGTGCCGCTCGACGTGCTGCCTTATCGCGACACCTATGCCGCCACGGTCGGCTATTCGCGCGGCATGCCGGCCGCCAGCGAGGGCGGGCAGGCGTGGCTGGCGCATTGCTATTCGATGGTCGGTGTCGGCCGCGACAAGAATCCCGACGTGGGGACCGGCGCCGAACTCTATGCGGTGATCGGCCATCAGGCGCGCGCGCTCGATCGCAACATCGCGGTCGTCGGCCGGGTGATCGCCGGCATGGAGGTGCTGAGCGCCCGCCCGCGCGGCACCGGGCCGCTCGGCTTCTACACCGATCCCACGCAGAAGACCGGGATCGTCGCGGTGCGGCTCGCGGCGGACCTGACGCCCGCCGAGCGCCCGGCATGGCAGGTGCTGCGCACCGATACGCCCACCTTCACCGCCTGGCTGTCGGCGCGGGCCAGCCGGCAGGACGATTTCTTCCTGCGGCCGGCGGGGGCGATCGATCTTTGCACGGCGATGCCGCCGGTGCGGAAGACGCCGCCGGCTGGCTCCTGAACTTCGGGGACGGAGACGGAGACGGGGAGGGGGGGGCTGAAAAAGCCCCCTCAAATCTCGACCTGGCTGCCCAGTTCGACCACGCGATTGGTAGGCAGGCGGAAGAATTCCATCGCGCTTTCCGCGTTGCGCAGCATCCAGGCGAACAGTTTCTCGCGCCACAGCGCCATCCCCGGCCGCGACGAGGCGATCAGGGTCTGCCGGGCGAGGAAGAAGCTCGTATCCATCATGCGGAAGTCGGCGCCGCATTCGTCAGTCATCTTCAGCGCCAAGGGCACGTCCGGGTCTTCCATGAAGCCGTAGACGAGCAGCATCCGGTAGAAGCCCTGGCCGATATCCTCGATCTTCGCGCGGCCGGGTTCGTCGACATAGGGCATGTCGGCGATCTTCACCGTCAGCAGGATCACCCGCTCGTGCAGCACCTTGTTGTGCTTCAGATTGTGGAGCAGCGCGTGGGGCACGCCGTGCGGCGAGGAGGTCATGAACACCGCCGTGCCCGGCACGCGGGTGGCGGAATTCACCGCCGAGCGGACGAACACCTGCACCGGCATGGCGGCTTCCTTCATCCGCGCCTGCATCAGCGCGCGGCCGCGTGCCCATGTGGTGAGCAGGGTGAAGGCGGTGAGGCCGATCAGCAGCGGGAACCAGCCGCCATCGGGCACCTTGGTGAGGTTCGAGGCGAAATAGAGCGCGTCGAACAGCAGGAACAGCGCCAGCACCAGCGCGCCGACCCACTTGGGCCAGTTCCACACGCGGAACAGCAGCACCGCCAGCATACAGGTGGTGATGAACATCGTGCCCGTCACGGCGATGCCGTAGGCGGCGGCGAGGTTCGACGATTCGCCGAACATCAGCACCAGCAGGATGACCATGATCATCAGCGACCAATTGACCGAGCCGATGTAGATCTGGCCGGCGGTGGACGCGCTGGTGTGATCGATTCGCAGGCGCGGCATCAGGCCGAGCTGGACCGCCTGCTGCACGACGGAGAAGGCGCCGGTGATGACCGCCTGGCTGGCGATCACCGTGGCCAGCGTCGCGAGAATCACGAGCGGCAGGCGCCACGCCTCGCTCGCCATCAGGAAGAAGGGGTTGGCGGCGGCTTCGGGCGAGCGGATCATCAGCGCGCCCTGGCCCATGTAATTGAGCATCAGCGCCGGGAAGATCAGGAACACCCAGGCCCACTGGATCGGCTTCGCGCCGAAATGGCCCATGTCGGCATAGAGCGCCTCGGCCCCCGTCAGCGCCAGCACGACCGAGCCGAGCGCCAGAAAGGCGAGCATCGGATCGTGCAGCACGAAGCGTGCCGCCCAGATCGGGTTGAGCGCCCACAGTATCTCGGGATTGGCGACGATGCTGATCACGCCCAGCACGGAGAGAGCGATGAAATAGACCGTCATGATCGGCCCGAAGAAGCGGCCGATGAAGTCCGTGCCGTAGGACTGGATGATGAACAGGGCGACGAGGATGATGATCGCCGTCGGCAACACGAAGGGCGCGAAGCCCGTCTCCACCGTGGCGAGGCCCTCCACCGCCGACAGCACCGAGATGGCGGGCGTGATCATGCAGTCGCCGAAGAACAAGGATGTCGCCAGCACGCCGAGCAGTACGAGGCTCTTGCTCCATTTGCCGCCGCCCGTCCGCCGCTGGATCAGGGCGAGCAGGGCGAGGCTGCCGCCTTCGCCCTTGTTGTCGGCGCGCAGGATCAGGAAGACATATTTGCACGAGACGACGACGATCAGCGACCAGAAGATCAGGCTGATGACGCCGTTGATGTGAAGCAGGTCGACCGCCAGCGGATGGTGGCCGACGAAGACTTCCTTCATCGCATAGAGCGGGCTGGTGCCGATATCGCCATAGACCACGCCCACCGCGCCGAGCGCCAGCGCGCCCAGCCCCTTCTTGGGGTGATGATGGTTGTACGGCGGGTCGAGCGGATCGGCGTCGCCTTGCGGGGCAAGGCCGTCGGCCGTCGAAGGCGTTAGGGTGTCGTTCATCGAGGGGCCGATAGTCCGCGGATCATCATACGCTTCCATCCCACGCGGTCGGTGCCCCCGGCAGCGCGGGCGGCGCACTAGCACTTCGACTGTGCAGTCGCAACATCCCGTGCCCGGCAGGGTTCCTCAGGCGGACGGGAGAAATGCTCCATTTCGTCGCGCAACGGAGTTTGGCGTCTGCCGAAAACGATCGATCGGCGAGTCGGGGTGCCCACATTGGCATTGCGCGCGGGCCTGATCCGGCGTTGAACCGGTCTCCCTCCCGGAGCGCGCCGCCATGCTCGATCATCTCTTCACCGCCATCGCCAATCGCATCGCGGCCTTCGTCGGCGACAGCTGGGCCTTCATCATCGCGGCGCTGGTCGTGATCGTATGGGGCATCACCGGGCCGCTGTTCGATTATTCGGATACGTGGCAGCTCGTCATCAACACCGGCACCACCATCGTGACCTTCCTGATGGTGTTCCTGATCCAGAATTCGCAGAACAGGGACGCGGCGGCGATGCAGGCGAAGCTCGACGAGCTGATCCGCGCGGTGGACGATGCCCGCGCCCAGTTCATCGGCATCGAACACAAGACCGATCGCGAGATCGAGAAGATCCGCGCCGATCTGGAAAAGGAATGCCAGGACGCCGACGAGCAGGCGCGCGGCAAGCCCAACAGCGACGAATATGTCGATCGGCTGATGCGCCGCCGCTGATCGGGGGAACCGCTCTAGCAACGAAACGTAACACAGCCGGCGCCGATGTCTGGCGCCGGGAGATTTTGCACATGAAGATCAAAGCATGGGGCCTGGCCGCGATTGTCGCCGTCGGTTTCGGTGGCCTTGCCCTGCCCGCCGACGCGCAGCCGCCCCCCCGCGTGGTGGTGGTGGAGCGCCATCATGCCGGCCCGGTCCATCACTACCGCAAGAAGCGCAAGGTCTGCCGCGTGACCTGGTATCATCATCGCAAGGTCCGCCGCTGCACCTGGCGCTGATCGCCGAGGCGTTACCGGGGGGCGCCGCCGCCGGCCGCTGGCCAAGCGCCGTGGCGCTCCCCATATACGGGCCATCGAATCGCAACAGGGATCAGAACCCCCGATGGCCGCTACCCATTCCACCCGCATGCTCATCCTCGGCTCCGGCCCGGCCGGTCTGTCCGCCGCCATCTATGGCGCGCGCGCTGGCCTCGCGCCGATCGTGGTGCAGGGGCTCCAGCCCGGCGGGCAGCTCACCACCACCACCGATGTCGAGAATTACCCCGGATTCCGCGATGTCATCCAGGGCCCGTGGCTGATGGAGGAGATGCAGGCGCAGGCCGAGCATGTCGGCGCGCGGATGGAATGGGACATGATCGTCGAGGTCGATCTGTCCGCGCGTCCGTTCCGCCTCGTCGGCGATTCGGGCGCGGTCTATCTCGGCGACACGCTCGTCATCGCGACGGGCGCGCAGGCCAAATGGCTCAATATCGAGAGCGAGGAGCGGCTGCGCGGGCAGGGCGTGTCGGCCTGCGCCACCTGCGACGGCTTCTTCTTCCGGGGCAAGAAGGTGGCGGTGATCGGCGGCGGCAATACGGCGGTCGAAGAGGCGCTCTACCTCACCAACCACAGCCACGATGTCACGCTGATCCACCGCCGCGACAGCCTGCGCGCGGAGAAGATCCTTCAGGAGCGGCTGTTCAAGCATCATGGCATCAAGGTGCTGTGGAACAAGGAAGTCGCGGAGTTCGTCGGCGGCGAGGGCGCGGCCGGCCTCGTCGCGATGGATTTGAAGGACACGACGACCGGCGAGATCAGCCGCATCGACGTGGACGGCGGCTTCGTCGCGATCGGCCATCATCCCGCGACCGAGCTGTTCCAGGGCAAGCTCGACATGGATGCCGACGGCTATCTGGTGGTCGAGCCGGGCACGACCCGCACCAACGTCCACGGCGTGTTCGCCTGCGGCGACGTGGCCGACAAGATCTACCGCCAGGCGATCACCGCCGCCGGCACCGGCTGCATGGCGGCGCTGGACGCGGAACGCTTCCTGGGCGAGATCGACTTTCCGGTGACCGAGGAAGAGAAAGCCGAGGCGGCCGCCTGACCGCATGAAGGCGAAGCAGCAATCCTTTGTCTGGCTAGGAATTCACCTGGCCACGCCGTCGCGCCGCCTTGGCATCCCGTTCCAACCGATGATTCCACCGGCTGGTGTTGGCCGGTGAACAAATCCCGTATCGGCCGTGCGCTTCGCCGCCTCTATGTGCCTGCCATCCTGCTGTTCTTCGCGCTGATCGTGTTCGACAGCTATCTGATGAACGTCCGGCCGATCGTCGCGTGGACCATTCCGGCGAACCCGCCCACCGACTGGCTGTGTCAGAACCTTGTCAGGACGAGCTATTGCGTCCAGCCGACGCCCGGCGATCACTTGGTCCAGGGTGTCCTCGGGTTGTTCATGATCGGGTTCGCGATTCCCGTCATCATCGCGAACCTCGTGCTTCGAGGGCGCGACAAGATGCTGAAGCCACCGCATTTCGGACGGGATCGCAAGCCTTGGTGGATGGGGTGAGAGCGGCGTAGTTCCCGCCGTGCTCCTGCGCAGGCAGGAGCCCAGAGTCACATGCGCTGTGTTCCGCTGCGGGGCTCCTGCCGCCGCAGGAGCAACGCGGAAAGGCTACGCCGCCACCTCGTCGCGCGCGTCGCCCTCGCCCACTTCGCCGGCGGTGCCCATGGCGCTGTCGATCAGCCCCATCCGCATCATCAGCCAGAACAGCAGGATGCCCGGCACCGCGATGATCGTGGTGAGCAGGTAATAGTTCACATAGCCCAGCCCCTCGATCAGCGCGCCTGCCGTGGTGCCGGTGACGAAGCGGCCGACGATGCTCGATCCCGCCGAGATCAGCGCATATTGCGCGGCGGTGAAGCGCAGGTCGCACAGCGCCGAGAAATAGGCCGTCACGCACACGCCACCGATGCCGCTGGCGAAATTCTCGAAGCCGATCGTGGCGGACAAGGCCCAGTTATTGTGCCCCGCCGCCGCCAGCCCCGCGAAGCCGAGATTGGTGAAGGCCATCAGCACGAGGCTGAGCAGCACCGACCGCTTCAGCCCCATCCGCGCATAGAGGATGCCCCCGACGAACGTGCCGAGCAGGGTCGCGATCAGGCCGAACATCACGTCGTAGGTCGCGATCTCCTCATTGGAGAAGCCGTTGTCGTTGAGGAGCAGGCGCAGCGACAGATTGGCGAGCGTGTCGCCGATCTTGTGGAAGAGGATGAAGGCCAGGATCAGCAGCGCGACCTTCACGCCCTGCCGCTTGAAGAATTCCACGAACGGGCCGACGATCGAGCCGATCATCAGCCGCAGCCCACGCCGTTCGGCGGGCGCGCGGCGGCGTTCGGGCTCACCCATCAGCAGCGCGGTGACGACGGCGGGCAGCGCGAAGAGGGTGCAGGCCATGTAGCCGACCGTCCAGCCATGCTCGATCGTGTTGCCGGCGGCGACACCCGCCGCGCCCGCCACGAACAAGGCCAGCGATCCGGCGCCGACATTGCCCAGCCGATAGCCATATTGCGACATGCCCGCGCCCACGCCCAGCTGGCGCGGTTCGAGCAGTTCGATGCGATAGGCGTCGATCACGATATCGAAGGTGGCGCCCGCCACGCCCACCAGTACCGCCGCATAGGCCATGTCGAGCAGCCCGGCGGTGGGATCGAGCCGCGCCAGGTTGAACACCGCCAGCACCACCAGCACGGCGGCGAACAGCATCCACGACACGCGCTGGCCCAGCCGGCCGAGGATCGGCAGCCGCACGCCATCCACCATCCACGCCCAGAGCGGCTTGAGATTGTAGGCGAGGATCGCGAGCGCGAAGGTGGTGATGCTCTTCTTCTCGATCCCCGATTGCGCCAGCCGCGTGGTGAGCGTCGCCGCGATCATCGCGAAGGGGAAGCCCGACGACAGACCCAGCGCGAAGGCCGCCAGCGGCGCCCGCTCGCAATAAGGGCGGATGCTGGCGAGGATGCCGGGGCGGGAAGTGGTTTCGTCCATGGCACGACCATAGCGGGGCGTGTCGCGGGGGGAAGAGGGCGTGGGCGCCGAAATCAGCGCCCCAGTGCGGTCGCGATAGCGGCGGCGACGTCGGCCTGCCGGTAGGGTTTGGGCAGGACGGGGACGTGCGAGAAAGCGGGATCGGGCCCGCCCGAGCCATAGCCGGTGGTGAACAGGAACGGCGTGCCGCCTAGCTCCAGCGCGTGGGCGGCGGGCATCGAGCGTTCGTCGTGCAGGTTGATGTCGAGCAAGGCGATGTCGAAGCCCCCCGCCGCCACCGCCGCCATCGCCTCGCCCAGCGACGCGGCCGTCGCGTGGACGATCGCGCCCATGTCCTCGACCATATCCTCGGCCGCCATGGCGATGATCGTCTCGTCCTCCACGATCAACACGCGCACCCCCGCAATCCGGCCCGTCCCGTCGCTCATGCCTGCACTTTCCCCTGCGGCGCGTCCGCTGTCAGGCGGAAGCCGGCCTCTCCGAAATCCATCGTCACCTCGGCCGCCAGATCGTTGGCCAGCGCGCGTTCGATCATGCGCAGGCCGAAGCCGCGCCGCGCCGGGGCCCTGGCCGGCGGCCCGCCCTCCTCGCGCCAGTCGATCGTCAGCCGCCCGTCGGCGATGCCCCAGGCGACGGTGATGCGGCCCTCCGGCGTGCTGAAGGCGCCATATTTGGCGGCGTTGGTCGCCAGTTCGTTGAGTACCAGCACCAGCGACACGGCGGCCTTGGGCTGCAACCGCACCGGCGGCCCGGCGATCGTCAGCCGCCCGTCGGGATCGACATAATGGCCGAGCGCGGTGGCGGCGAGTTCGGCGAAGCCCGCTCCCTCCCAGCGCGAACGGGTGAGAAGGTCGTGCGCCGAGGCGAGTGTTGCGAGGCGATGCTGGAACACGTCCTGCGCCTCGGATGCCTCGCGATCGGCGCGGAAGCTCTGGAGGGCGAGGCCCTGCACCAGCGCCAGCGTATTCTTCACGCGGTGGTTGAGTTCGTCGATCAGCGCGGCCTGGCGATCCTCGAAGGCGCGGCGCTCGGTGATGTCGCGGGCGATGCCGTGGAGGCCGCTCGGCCGCCCGTCGGCATCGGTGGCGAGGGTGGAATTGACCTCGACCCGGATCGCCTCGCGCCCCGGCCGCTGCAACCGCACCTCATATTTGGTGGTGCCGCCGTGGCGCAGTTTCTGGCCGAGCATCGCGAGCGTGACGTCGCCATCGTCGGGATGGAGGAAATCGGTGAGGCGCCGGCCGATGAGATCGGCGACCGGCACGTCGACCGCCTCGGCACAGGTGAGGTTGGCGGCGGTGATGCGCTGATCGAGATCGGCGGTGAAGATCATGTCCTGCGCCTGTTCGAAGATCAGGCGGTAGCGCTGCTCGCTGTCGCGCAGCTGGATTTCGGATCGGGTGCGGGTCACTTCCTGCCACAGCCGCTCGGCCATGCGGCGGATGGTGCCGATCGGGCTCTCGCTCCAGAGGCAGGGCCGTCGCTCGTGCGCGAACAGGCCCGCCACCAGCCCGGTGCGGGTCAGCACCGGCACCACCACCGCCGCGACGATGCCGTAGCTCAGGAATTTGGCGCGCACCTCCGGGGGGAAGCGGTCATCGCTGTTGATATCCTCGATGACGAACACTTCGCCGCGTGCCAGCGCGCGATGCATCTGCCCGCCGAACGCCTCCAGGCTGTGCGTGCCGGTCAGGTCGGCCAGATCGGTGTCGCCCCAGCAGCGCTCGACCCGCGACAGGCCCGCCGCCTCGTCGATCTCCGAATAACCGACCCGCGCCACGCCGAGATGGCGGCCGAGCAGTTCCAGCCCGATCGCCAGCACCTCCTGCGGTGATCGCGCGCGGCGCACCCGCTCGCCGAAATCGACCAGCAGGGCGGCGCGGGCGAGGCTGGCCACCCGCTGGGTCGTCTCCTGCCCCTGGTTGAACAGGCCCGCGATCCGCCCGTCGCCCGCCACGATCGGCGTCACGCTGTAATTCCAGAAGGTCTCGACCGGATGGCCGTGCGGCCGCATCGTCAGCCGCAGGTCGTTGGTGACCGATCCCGTGCCGGTCCGCTCGGCCTCGGCGCAGATCCGGCCGATCACCGACCAGGCCGGCCAGACCGCGCCGGCCGCCTCGCCCAGCACCTCCACGCCGCGCCCGCCCGGTATCGCCACCCAGGCATCGTTGAAGATCATGCGATGATCCGGCCCCCAGTAGATCACTGTGGGGGAGGAGCAGCTGAGGCAGATGCCGACCGAGGTGACGAGTTCGGGCGACCAGCCGGCGATGGCGCCGAGCGGGGTTGCGGACCAATCATGGTCGGCGATGCGCGCGCCCATCACCCCGCCCGAACGGCGGAAATGATCGGCGGCGGCCACGCGCGGCTGGATTGATCCCGTCAACGAGCCCCCTTCGATACGCAACATGCCGTTTCGTAACGGCAGCACACAATGTCCCCAATGCCGCGAAACGCCAGGCTGCGACGCAGGTTCCCCGTTCGCGACGCTTGATCGAGATTAGTTGTGGGCGATCCGGTGGACAGTGGATCGCGCTTGCAACGCCAGTGTTGCGTTGTCATAAATTTACCTCATGGCGGATCGCAAACTCTTCGCTGGCTATGGCGTGCGGCGCGTCCGGCGGGCGCAGGGGCAGACCCAGGCGGCGATGGCCGAAGGGTTGGGCATCTCGGCCAGCTATCTCAACCTGATCGAGCGTAACCAGCGGCCGGTGACGGCCACATTGCTGATGCGGCTGGCGGACCTCTACGATTTCGATCCGCGCACCCTGTCGGGCGATGCGCCGGGCGGCGGGGCGGAGGCGATGCGGCGGCGGCTGGCCGATCCGATGTTCGCCGATCTGGCGATCGACCGCGCCGAGGTGGACGAATGGCTGGCGGCGGCGCCCGGCGGGGCGACGGCCTTCGCGCTGGCCTTCGACCGCTTGATCGCCGGGGGCGCGGGGCCGGCGATCGGCCCGGCCGACCCCGAGGTGGCGGTCGAGCGCGCCGTGGCGCGCTGGCGCAACCATTTCGCCGACCTCGACGCGCAGGCAGAGGCCATCGCCGACGAACTGCGGCTGGGCGCGGGCGACCTGTTCGGCGGCCTCTCCGAGCGACTGCGCGTCAAGCACCAGCTGTCGCTACGCATCCTGCCATGGGAGGTGATGCCCGATCGACTCGCCCGGCTCGACCTTCACGCGCGACAGTTGCAGCTGTCCGAACTGCTTTCCCCCGGCGACCGCATTCTCGAGATCGGCGTGCAGATCGCGCTGCTGGAGGCGCGGGCGGAGATCGACGCGATCGTGTCTGGCGCGGGCCTCGATGACCGGGCCGGCGAACGGTTGATGCGCCGTCGCGCCGCCGATTACTTCGCTGCCGCGCTGGCGATGCCCTACGGCCGTTTCCTGCGCGCCTGCGAGGCGACGGGCTATGATCCCGATCTGCTGGCGGCGCGTTTCGGCGTGGGCTTCACCGCGATCGCCGGGCGGCTGACCAGCCTGCAGCGGGTCGGCGCGCGCGGCCTGCCCTTCTTCCTCGTCGCGGTCGATCCAGCGGGGCAGATGGTGCGGCGCATCGCGGGCGCATCGGGATCGGCGCTGGCGGACGCCGATGGCCGCTGCCCCTTGTGGAATCTTCACACCGCCTTCACCGATCCGGGCCGCGCGCAGGTGCAGCTGATCGAGGAGGAGAGCGGCGCGCGCTGGCTCACCCTGGCGCGCGCGATCGACCGGCCGGGGCGTGGGCCGGGCGGGGTGACGGGTCGGATCGCGGTGGGGATCGGGGTGGAGGCGAGCCATGCCGGCGTGATGGCGGCGGCGCGCGGCATCGATCTCACCGGGCCGGGTGCCACCCCGATCGGCCTCGGCTGCCGCGCCTGCACGCGGCCGGACTGCCCGCAGCGCGCGCATCCACCGGCGGGGCGGCCGTTACGGATGACCGATCGGGAACGAGGGGTGAACCCCTATCCGTTCTCGGGGGATTGAGCGGCGGCTGACCCGGCTTACGCCGCCTTCAATTGCGCCACGAACCGGTCCGTCGCGATCCGCAATTCCTGCGCGGTCGAAGACAGCCCCGTCGCCGCGTGCGACACCTGGCCCGACAGGCTTTCGGTGGTGCCCGCCACTTCCAGGATCGTGCCGATCTCGCTCGCCATGTCGTGCGCGCCCCTGGCGGTGTCGCGCGCGGTCTGTTCGATCGCGGCGGCGGTGTCGCGCTGCCGGTCGATCTCCTCGCGGATCGCCTCGGCGGTGAAGGTGAGGTTGGCCACCATCGTGGCGATCTCGGCCAGCGCCTGATGCGCCGCGCCCGCGCCGTCGGTGACGGAGCCCACCAGCAGCCGGATCTCGCCCGTGGCCCCGGTGGCCTGCGCGGCCAATTGCTTCACCTCGTTGGCGACTACCGCGAAGCCGCGCCCCGCCTCGCCGGCGCGCGCTGCCTCGATCGTCGCGTTGAGCGCGAGCAAATTGGTGCGCTGGGCGATCTGCTGGATCGAATCGGTGAAGCCGCTGATCGTCGCCGATCGCTCGGCCAAGGTCGCCACGGCGGCGCGGCCCGAGCTGGAGGCGCCGCGCGCCTGCCCGCTGAGCTTGGCCTGCTCGTCCACCCGTGCGGCGATGGCCGCGATCGAGCCCGAAAGGTCGCGGATATTGTCCGCCAGCCGCTCGGCGCTGTCGGATGAGCGGTTCGCGCTGGAGGCGGTGTCGGCGGTCTTGCGCGAGGTGCGCCGCGCCAGTTCGTTGAGCGAGCGGGCGCTGTCCTCCAGCCCGGTCGAGGCCGATCCGACCGAGCCGACGATATCCGCGATCGACGCCTGGAAGGCATCGGCCAGCGCCAGCATGTCGCCGCGCCGGCGCTCGGCGGCCTCCCGCTCCAATTGCTCGCGGCGGGCGCGCTCCTGCGCCTCGCGGGCCTCGGCGGCGCGGGCGGCGGCGATAGCGGTCTCGGCCTCCTGGCGGCGGGCGACGGCCTCGGCGGTGAGCCGCTCGCTTTCGACCCGCGCCACATCCTGCTTCTTCAGCAGCAGCCGCAGCCGGCGGGTGACGTAGCTCAGCACCGCCAGTTGCAGCAGTACCGCGACGGCATGGATCATGACCCGGCCGATATTGCTGCCCCCGCCGACGAACACCCACGACGGCATCACCGTTTCGAGCAGCAGATGGTGGACCGCGACCAGCCCGGCGGCCAGCGCGATCGGCCGCCAGTCGCACAGCACCGTCAGCGCTGCGAGGCCGACGAAGAAATACATGTGCCCGTCCATCTGCCACGGATGCCCCGCCATCAGATACACGCCGAGCGCCGGATAGACCGCCGCCAGCGTGCCGGTCACGAGCCGTGCCTTGTCGTCGTGGCGGCCTCGCAGCGCCATCGCGGTGGGGGCGGCATTGGTGACGAGCGCGATGGCCAGCACCGCGCCGAGATGGTCGGCGCCGGTCGCCCAGCCGATGAAGATCAGCGCGACGAAGGCGATCCAGGCGGCGCCGACCAGCAGTTGCAGCCCGCGCAGGCGCAGCGCGTCGAGGGCGTCGGTGGTCATGCCCGGCTCTCCGGGGTGGTGCGGCAGCCGGTGGCCGGCGCGGCGAGCATCAGCACGCCCTCGGCCCGCAGCGGCGCGGCGAGACGATCACGATCCCCCTCGACCACGATTGAGGCGGGCAGGGGGCCGAGCCCGACCAGCCGCGCGCCATGCCCGGCCGCGACCGCGATCATCGCGGCGCCATGGCCGGTCACCGGCACGAGCAGGAACTGCCCCCGCGCCGGCGGCGCGAGCGTGAGCGCCCCCAGCCCCAGCACCACCGCCCCGATCTGCCCCGCCACCATCATCCCGGTTGCCCCACGCGAATATCCATATCGGATGCGTTAGGCGACACTGGTTAGCGATCGGTTAACCGTGAAGGCATGCCCATGGCGATGGCGCGCGATAAGATCGGCACCTTCGTTGCGGTAAAATGGTCGGGGAGACAGGATTCGAACCTGCGACCCTCTGGTCCCAAACCAGATGCGCTACCAGGCTGCGCCACTCCCCGAGGTCGTGGTTCCCTTAGAGGGGGAAAAGCGGGCGGCCAAGCCTTTCTTAGAAATGCTCGAAGCGCAGGCCCACCCACAGCGTGCGGGGGGTGGCGCGTTCGATGGTGCCGTCGGCGGCGATCGTGGCGGGGACGAGGGTGTTGGTGAGGTTTTCGGCGCGCAACTCCAGCCGCAGGCCCGCGAACAGGGGGTAGGAGGCGGTGGCGTCGAGGGTTGTCGCCGCCGCCAGCGCGCGGCTGTTCTGGTCGTCCTCATATTGGCGGGCGACGCGGCGGACGGTCGCGTCGAGGCGCAGCGCGCTGGGGTCGTTCCAGCCGAGGGTGAGCGAGGCGGTGGTGCGCGGCGTCTGGGCCGGGCGCAGGCCATCGAGCGCGGCGGCGACGCCGGAGGCGCTGACCTTCGCATCAGACAGGGCGAAGGAGGCGGCGGCGAACATCCTGTTCCAGCTGCCGTTCGCCTCCAGCTCGATGCCCTGCGAGCGGATCGAATCGAGGTTCTGGCGGACGCGATAGGCGCCGCCCGCCGCCACGAAGCCGACGATCGGGAAGGTGCCGGGGCCGACCCCGGCGGTGACGTTGCCGATCGCGTCCTTCAACACGTTGCGGAACAGCGTCGCGCCGAGGCGCACGGTGGGCAGCGGGCGCCAGTCGATCCCGCCGTCCACGCCGGTCACCGTCTCGGGCTTGAGGCCGGCGTTGGCGGCGGTGGCGTCGGCGCCGGCGCGGAAGGGGCGGTAGAGTTCGTTGAGCGTCGGCAGGCGCCAGCCGCGATAGCCGGCGGCGCGCAGGGTGATGCCGCCATCCAGCTTGTACGCCGCGCCCAGGCGCCCGGTCGGCTCCCACCCGCTGCGATCGGCGAAGGCGAGGGCGGTGAGGGGCGCGCCGGTCGCGAGCGTGCGCTCGTTGAGATAGCCGTCCGCGATGCGCCAGCGATCGATCCGGCCGCCGGCGGTGAGGGTCAGCGCCTCGACCGGGAAGATCGTCGCCTCGACGAAGCCGCCGAAGGTACTCGTCTCGCCGCCCGCCTCACGGCCGCGTGTCGGGAGGCCGGCCACGAACGTATAGCGTTCCTTGGTGGCGCCGGTGGTGCGGCGGCCATCGGCGCCCAGGCGCAATTCGATGCCGGTGCCGACCGGCGGGCGCAGCTCGATCTTGCCGCCGATGCCGGTGGCGGGGACGGAATATTGGTCGAGCGTCTTGGTGGCGAGGCTGCGGGCGGCGTTGAGGCTGCCGTAGCTCGACTGGAATTCGCGCACCTGAAGGTAAGCGAGCGCCTCCCAGCCCCAGCGCCCGCGCCCGACGAGGCGGACGCTGGCGTCCTGCCCGGTGGCGGTGTTGCCGGTGAAGGGCAGGCCCCGGCTGCGGGCGTCGCGGGTGATGACGCCGTTGGCCTGCAATTCGGTATCCGGCCCGATCGGAAACACCGCGCGGGCGGCGACGCTGCCCTGGCGGTATGCGGCGGGCTGGTCGGCGGTGCCGCGCCGCGCCTCGACGATGGGGATGAAGCCGTCGCCCCGGCCGTAGCTGGCGGACAGGCTGGCGAAGCCGCCGCCGACGGTGGTGGAGATGCCGGCATTGGCGTCGATCGCGTCGCGGCTGCCATAAGCGATGCCGCCCCAGACCGGGGCCAGTTCGGTCGGGCCGGCGCTGGAGATGTCGATCGTGCCGGCCAGCGCGCCGGGGCCGTTGGCGCCGCTGCCGCCGCCGCGCGTGACGCGCACCTCGCTCAGCCGCTGCGGATCGAACGCCTGCCAGTTTACCCAGCCGCCGAAGGGATCGACCTGCGGCACGCCATCCAGCACCACCAGCGCGCGCGACGAGGCGTTGCCGCCGAGCCCGCGCAGGGTCGCGCCCTGGCTGGTCGGGTGGGCGGAGCGGCTGTCGGAACGGCGGAACTGAGCGAAGCCGGCGACCGATTGCAGCACGGTTTCCAGCCGCCCGCTGGCGGATTGATCGAGCCGGTCGCGGCCGATGGTGGAGACGTCATAGGCGGCCTCGCCGGCCGAGGCGGCGAGCCCGCGCCCGGTGACGACGATCTCGGCCGTGTCCTGCGCGTGGGCGACGGTGGGCAGCGCGACGCCGAGCAGCAGGAGCGCGGCGATCCGTGTAAGGTCACGAAGTTCGCATCCTACCGCCCAGTATTTCGCGCCGGTCGGCGGGGTGTTGGCGGGCAGGGCGGCGAAGCGGGGACGAAAAGCGAACATGGCGGCCGCCTCGCACAAAGCGGGGGCTGTAGGACAGCGATTTTTTGCCTGCGACGATCTAGATGCCGGCATACCATTCATAGTCGCTGACATCTTCCCAATATCCTCCCTTGCCGGCGCCGATGGCGGCGAGGCTTGTGACCGCCTCTATCCCCATCAGATATTTGGCCTGCTTGTAGCCGAGCTGCCGTTCAACCCGGAGGCGGAGCGGGGCGCCATTGGCCACAGGTAGCATTGCGCCGTTCAATCCCCAGGCGAGAATCGTCTGCGGGTGGAAGGCGTCGACCAGATCGATGCTCTCGTAATAGGTGGCGGAGCCGATCCGGTCGGCACAGTGGAAGACGATATATCTCGCCTTGTGGGAAAGGCCGGCGGCGTTGAGGATCAGGCGCAGCGGCGTGCCGGTCCATTTCCCGATCGCGCTCCACCCCTCGACGCAATCGTGCCGCGTGATCTGGGTGCGCGCGGGCATCCGGCCGAGATCGGCGAGCGACAGCGACAGCGGCCTGGCGACGAGGCCGGTGACGGCGAGGCGCCAGTCGGTGAAATGGCTTGCGGCCATCGCGGCATAGTCCGCCCCGGCGGGGGTGCGCGTGCCGTTCGAGCGGAACACGGGCGATATGTCCGCGCCGGCGAACTCCGGGGCGAGAGCCGCGCGATCGGTGATGAGGCGCTGGGCGCGATAGGTGAGCTTTTCGGCCGAGGCGAGCGCGCCGTGAAAAGTCGGGTTGGCGCCCAGCTTGTCGCAGCCGGCCAGCAGCAGCCCGCCGGCGGCGGTGGCCGATCCGATCAGCGCGCGGCGCGTGATCGTCATGCGCGGGGCAGCCGGAAGCGGCCGGTGATCATCGATCGCAGTTCGTTGATCGGCCCGGCCAGCACCACCATGATGAGGTGGACGAGGATGAACAGCGCGATGAAGGCGGCGCAGAGGAAGTGGATCGACCGCGCCGATTGGCGCCCGCCGAACACGTCGAGCAGCCACGGCCAGGCCGCGTTCATGCCCGGCGCCATGGTGAGGCCGGTCAGCACCAGCAAGGGGATCAGCGCGAAGATCACGCCGACATAGGCGATCTTCTGGAGCGGATTGTAGCGCGCGGCGGCCTCGCCTTTGGGAAAACGCAGCCGGGCGTGATCCCTGATGTCCCGCCACAGATGGCGGGGGCGCAGTTCGTCCCGCGTCGGGGCGAGATCGCGGCGGGCGTGGCCGTTGGCGAGGATGGCGACGATATAGGCGAGGATGCCGATCGCGAGCACCCAGGCGAAGGCGAGATGCCAGCGCCGCGCCATCGACAGGCTGTAGCGGGACGGGATCGTCGCCCAATAGGGGAAGGCGCGGGTCTGGGTGCGGCCCTGCTTGTCCTCCCACCGGCCGAGGACGCCCGTGGTGGGGATCACGACCGATCCGATCACGAGCCGGCCCTGCGTCGGCGTCGCGCCGATCATCAGCCACGCCCGATCATAGTTCGCGCCGGCCTTCCCCCAATAGAGCCGGGGGTGGGCGTTGAAGATCATCAGCCCGCTCATCAGCATGACGAAGATGGTCAGCGCGTTCAGCCAGTGCCAGATGCGCGTCGAAAGACGGTGGCGCAGGATTGTGCGGCGCGGTTCGCCGGGGGGCTGGGGGGCCGCTTCCATAAGTGATGCATGGACCGTTTGGGGCGGTCTGTCACGTGGGCGTTCGGCCACCGGCTTCCGTGCTCCTGCGCAGGCAGGAGCCCAGGGTTACAGGGCGGATCGCTTGTCGCCCCTGGGCTCCTGCTTTCACAGGAGCACGGCCGGGGTCAGGTAAGCGTGACGTGGCTACCCGGCCGGGGCAGGGGCCCGCTGACCCGGATCGTCACCAGATCGCCCTCCACCCCCACGACCTCGCCCTCGGCCCCCGCCAGCAACTCCGGCCCGCCCTCGGCCACCACCCGCCCCTCGGCGATCAGCACCACATGATCCGCCAGCCGCCGCGCCTCGCCAACGTGATGCGTGACGTAAAGGATCGGCAGGCGGAAGCGGGCCTTGAGGGTTTCGAGGAAGGGCAGGATCTCCGCCTTGCGCCCGCCATCCAGCGCGGCGAGGGGTTCGTCCATCAGCAGCAGATCGGGCTGGCTGAGGAGGGCGCGACCGATCGCCGCCCGCTGGCGCTCGCCGCCGGAAAGGGTGGCGGGGCGGCGGGAGAGGAGGGGGGCGATCGCGAGCACCTCGACCACCTCGTCGAAGCCGATGCCGCTCCGGTCGCTGCGGCGCAGGCCATAACGCAGGTTTCGCTCGACCGTCATGTGCGGGAACAGGCGGGAATCCTGATGGACGATGCCGATGCGGCGCCGCTCCGGCGGCAAGGCGAGCAGGTCGCGCCCGTCGAGGCGGACATGGCCCTCGCCCGTGGTCGGGCCGGCGATGGCGGCGAGGATCGAGGATTTGCCCGCGCCGGAGGGGCCGAACAGCGCCGTTACGCCATCCGACGGGGCGGTGAAGGCGGCCTCCAGCGCGAAGCCGCCCAGCCGGCGACGGATCGCGACGTCAAGCATCGCGACCCTCCCGCCGCATCGCGCGCAGCAGCCATTCCGACAGCAGCAGCGCCGCAACCGCCAGCGACAGCGAGATCAGCGCCAGCCGCAGCGCGATCCGCTCGCCGCCGGGCACCTGGAGCGCCGAATAGATGGCGAGCGGCAGGGTCTGCGTCTCGCCGGGGACGTTGGCGGCGAAGGTGATGACCGCGCCGAACTCGCCCAGCGCGGCGGCGAAGCCGATCACCAGCGCGGCGATCAGGCCGGGGGCGGCAAGCGGGAGGGTGATGGTGAACAGGCGATCCCAGAAGCCCGCGCCCAGCCCGCGCGCGGCTTCCTCCAGCCTGGGATCGACCGCCTCCAGCGCCTGCCGCACCGCGCGGACCATCAGCGGAAAGGCCATCGTGCCGGCGGCGAGGCTGGCGCCGGTGGAGGTGAAGACCAGGCGGATGCCGGCCTTGTCGAGCAGGGCGCCGATCGGCCCCTGCACGCCGAACAGCAACAGCAAGGCGAAGCCGACGACGACGGGGGGCAGCACCAGCGGCGCATGGAGCAGCGCATCGATCAGGGTGCGGCCGGGGAAGCGGCAGCGCGCGACGATCCACGCCGCGACGATTGCCAGCGGCAGCCCGACCAGCGCGGCGCGGCCGGCGACGATCAGGCTCAGCCACAGCGCCTCGGCTTCGAGCGCACTCACTTGGGGGGCGTGAAGCCGTAGCGGGCGAAGATGGCGCGCGCCTGTGCCGAAAGCAGGAAGCGGGCGAAGCGCGGCGCGGTGGGCGCGGCGCGGGTGGTGAGCGCCATGGGGTAGCTGATCGGCGCATGGCTGGCGGCGGGGAAGCGGCCGGCCAGCGCCACGCCTTTGTCGAGCGCTGCGTCGGTCGCGTAGACGATGCCGAGTGGCGCCTCCCCGCGCGAAACGAGGGCCAGCGCGGCGCGGACATTCTCGGCGCGGGCGAGGCGGGGCTGGACGGCGCGCCACAGACCGAGCTTGGTGAGCGCCTGTTCGGCATAGCGGCCGGCGGGGACGTAGGCGGGGTCACCCACCGCGAGGCGCCCGTTCGGGCCGAGCCGGGCGAGCAGCGGGAAGCGTCCGTCGATCATGGCAACGGGTTTCGCGCGGCTGGCCATAGGCGCGACGAGGACGAGGCTGTTGCCGAGCAGGGCGCGGCGCGTGCCGGGGCGGATGCTGCCCTTGGCGACGGCATAATCCATCGATTCCGCGTCGGCGGAGACGAACAGGTCGGCGGGCGCGCCGCCCTCCAACTGGCGGGCGATCGTGCCGCTGGAGGCGAAGGAGAAGCTGACCGGCTCCTTCGTCCGCGCGGTATAGGCGCGGCCGGCCTCCTGCATCGCCTCGGTCAGCGAGGCGGCGGCGAACACGCGCAGCTGCGCCGGGGCGGGGGCCGCGACGAGCGCGAGAAGCAGGAGGAGGAAACGCGTCATGCCCGCCGGGCATAGCGAAGTGGGGCGCGGAGGTGAACTGGCCAAGGGGGGCAATACGCCGCGTTTCAGCAAAGCGACTTTTCTGCCCAAACAAGCAACGCTGATCGGGAAGTTAATAGACGACGCCGGTCGGTACGACGCGAATTATGATGCGGCTTGTCATCTCGATCACGGTATCATGGGGATCAAGCCCATTCTCGATAGGCCAATGTTCGATCGCAGACGCCTTGAACTGCTCAATTTGATATGAACGAAGCGTGATGTGATCGCCAACTCGGGGGAGAGCGTCGAACTCCCATGCTCCGAGCTGCGCATCGCCATGTTCTGATACGATGTGCGCGATTATCATGAACGCGCCCGCAAACCCAACCGCCGCCGTAACGCCCGCCGCTTACTTCGTCGGGCGTTGCTGGGCCTGCTGGCCGGAGGTGGCAGGAGCCGCCGGGCCGGCGATGTTGCCGGCGGGCTGCTTGGCGGCCTGCGCTTCGGTCGGCACGGGCACGTTGCCGGCCTTCTGCGCGTCGTCCTTGCCCTCGGCGGCGGCCTTCTCGGGCGAGGCGGCGCCTTCGGGAGCGGCTGCGGTGGCGGTCGCGGCAGGGGCAGCCGGCATCGGCAACGGGCTGGCGCTGTGCTGGTTAAGGAAGGCGATCACGTCGGCGCGATCCTCGGGTTTGGAAAGGCCCGCGAAGGTCATCTTGGTGCCGGGCGCGAAGGCCTTGGGATTCTTCAGCCACTGGGCCAGATTGTCCCAGTTCCAGGTGCCGCCCTTGCCCTTCAGCGCATCGGAGAAGGCGAAGCCGTTGGCGCCGGTGCCGATGCTCTCGCCCAGCACGCCCCACAGGTTGGGGCCAAGCGCGTTGGGGCCGCCATTGTCGGCGTTGTGGCAGGCGGCGCATTTCTTGAAGACCTGCTCGCCCTTGGCCGGGTCGGCCTTGGCGAGATACACTTCGATCGGCTGTTCGGCGGCGGCTTCCTCGCCACCGGCCTCGGCCTCGACACCCTCGACGGTGTAGCCCATCGTCTCGGGGCGCTCGGCGTGGAAATACTCGCCGGTCACGATCGAAAGGCCAAGAGCAGCGATGCCGCCGGCCAGCACCCATCCGGCGATCGTGTTGCCGCGGTCGTTCATTGCCTGCCTAACCCCCGATTTTATATGCGGCTCTCAAGGCCGCGATAAGGCGAACAGCGGTTCCTTTAGGGGGCGTTGTGCTGCACTGCAAGCGGCCAAGCGGGGGCCGGCACGGCATTTCCACGCGACGACGGGCGGAACCGGATGGCCGGCTCCGCCCGCGTGAGGAACGGGGATCGCGGGGGCGATCAGCCGCCGTGCGCCGGCGATCCGGCCTCGGCGAGCTGCGTCTCGCGCAGTTCCAGGATGCTCGCCAGATGCACCTGCGCGGCCGTCTCGGCGCGCACCTTGCAATCCATGCTGTGCTGGAGCGCGGTCAGGTCGCGATAGTCGGTCGGCGCCTGACAGACGGCGTTGACGGCGCTCGAGATGCGCTTGGCGAGCGTCTTCTTGCCGGCGGCCGAGGCGAGATCGAGATCGGCGGTGGCGACGCGCACAGCGGTCGGCTCGGTCACCGGCGTAGCGGCGAAGGCGGGCGCGGCGGCCGCTGCGAACAGCGGGGCGGCGATCAGCGGGACGAGGATGGTCTTGAACATGATGAATTCCTTTCCTGGGTCGGGGGCCCCCAGGGCCTTCTCGTGAGAGGAGGCTGGGGTCGCCGGGCGGTTGGTGGGGCCACCGCCCGGCCCGCCCTTCCTAGGCGGGGTGGGTCGGCCGATCGATCGAGCTTCGATCGGGGGCGCCGATCGCCCGACCGGCGGTACGAGCGCCGTCCATCGATCGACGAACGACATGAACCGCGCTTGCAGGATCGGCGACGGGCGGCGATCCTGCCCGCCATACCGCCTCTTTCCTCAGGATATGCCCCGCCGATGATTCGCCGTTTCGCCGCCGCGCTGATGTTCACCTCTCTGCTGACCGCCGCCGTGCCGGCCGCCGCGCAGGACAAGGGCGCGCCCAAGAAGGAGGCGCCCGCGCCGAAGAAAAGCGACGACAGCGATCTGCCGCCGCTGCCCGCCGACCGTACCGTCCGCCAGCAGGCGGTGATCGGCGGCCGGTCGATCGCCTATGACGCCACGGTCGGCACGATCCCGGTGCGCGATGCCAAGGGCAAGATCGCGGGCGAGGTGGTGTTCACCGCTTATACGATGCCGGGCGCGGCGCGCGGATCGCGGCCGGTCACCTTCGCCTTCAACGGCGGGCCGGGGGCGTCGTCGGTCTATCTCAACCTCGGCGCGATCGGGCCGAAGCGGGTGCAGTTCGGCGCGCAGGGCGACAGCCCGTCGGACAGCCCGGTGCTGACCGACAATCCCGCCTCCTGGCTCGACTTCACCGATATCGTCTTCATCGATCCGGTCGGCACCGGCTTCTCGCGCTCGCTGGTGGACGAGGAGCAGACCAAGAAGCTGTTCTATTCGGCCAAGCCCGACATCGAATATCTGTCGCGCGTGATCTACGATTGGCTGCTCCGCAACGGGCGGCTGACCTCGCCCAAATATCTCGCGGGCGAAAGCTATGGCGGCTACCGCGTGCCGCGTGTCGCCTACCATCTTCAGAGCCAGCTCGGCGTCGGGCTGAACGGGCTGGTGCTGGTGTCGCCCTATCTCGATCCGACCGCGTTGCGCGCGCAGGGCACGGCGCTGTCGCCCTTGCCCTATATGGCCACCCTGCCGTCGATGGCGGCGGCCAATCTGGAGCGCAAGGGCCAGCTCAGCCCGGCGGCGTTGCAGGAGGTGGAGGATTATACGCGCGGCGAATATATCGTCGATCTGCTGCGCGGCCGCTCCGATCCGGCGGCGGTCGAGCGGCTGACGACGCGCGTGTCGGCCTATACGGGCCTCGATCCGAAGATCGTGCGCCAGTTGCAGGGCCGGGTCGATCTCGGCACCTTCCTGCGCGAGATCCATCGTGGCGAGAAGAAGATCGGCTCGGTCTACGACAGCAATGTCACCGCCTACGATCCCTTCCCCGAAAAGGCCGACAGCGACAGCAACGACCCCATCCTCGACGCGCTGATCGCGCCGACGACGAGCGCGATGGTCGATTTCGTCACCACCACGGTCGGCTGGAAGGTGGACGCGCGCTACAATGCGCTGTCCTACGATGTGAATCGCATGTGGGTGCGCGACAACAGCGACACGCCGGTGCAGGATCTGCGCAAGGCGATGGCGGCCGACCCCAAGATGCGGGTGATCGTGGCGCACGGCATGGACGACCTGTCCTGCCCCTTTTTCGCCAGCCGGCTCATCATCGATCAGCTGCCGGTGATGGGCGATCCCAACCGCGTGAAGCTGTCGCTCTATGCCGGCGGCCACATGTTCTACAGCCGGCCGGCGAGCGGGCAGGCGTTCCGGGAAGATATCCGGGGGATGATGGCGCGTTAGTTTGATCCGCTCACGCGGATAGCGGCCGGCCCCGCCCCTGATCCGGCCTAGCCGGATCAGGGCTCAACCAAACGCGAATCCCGGATCGCACCCCAGCAGCAGGATCGAGACGCCGAGCGTCGCCTGCCAGCGGGCGCGGAGGAGGGCGGTGCGCCAGCCGGGGCGCCGCTCCACCGCCGGCGCTTCGGCCGCCGCGACCTCGCGGGCGACGAAGGCGGCGAAGGCGTCGTCGCGGGTCGAGCGCAGGCCCCGGCTCCAGGCGACCGCCATCGGCAGGCGCCACGGCGCGACGGCGGCCGGGGATATGCCGGCGGCGCGGGCGTAGCACCACACGTACCAGCGTGCCGCCAGCTCGCGGCAGAGCGCCACCGCCCCGCGCCGCAGTGCGTTGCCGCTGGGGAAGGCGCCGAAGCGGATCAGCAATTCGGTGCGGGCCAGATCGGCGAGCGGCTGGCCGGCCGAGGCGCGCCCCCAATCGATCACGACCAGCCCGGCGGGGGTGTCGATCACGTTGCCGGGGTGGAAATCGCCATGGCACAGCCGGTCGATCCCGCCACTTGCGCCCAGCCGGGTGAGGCGGGCGAGGGCGGCCGAGCGGGTCGCCATGTCGCAGCCGGAATGGACGATCTGCAATTCGGTGACGTCGCGCTGGCGGCGCATGTCGCGCGGCGGGCGGCGGCTGTGGATCGCGGCCTGGGCGCGGGCCATGCGGGCGAAGGCGCGGGCGATGCCCCACGGCGCACGGCCAGTGACGGCCAGAACGGTACGGCCCTCGACATAATCGAACAGCAGGCCCCGCCGCCCGTCCACCTCGATCCGCGCGCTGGCGGCCGCCACGGGCAGGCCGCAGGCGGCGGCATGGCGCGAGGCGGCCTCCTCGCGCGCGATCAGCGCGTCGGGAACCTCGGTGCCGTATAATTTGACCACCCGGCCGTCGGCCCGGCGATACACTTCGGAACTGGTGCCACGCCCGATCGGCGTGCCGGGTCCGTCGTCTCTCATCCCGCCGCTATCGACCCTCCCGAACATCGTCACCACCCCGATATGGGGGGTTATGACATGCCTTTCGCATGTGCGAAACGGCGAGGGCGGCGATTGGTTGCGTTGCGGCGGCCCTTGCCGTCGCGCGGGCTTTGCCAGACGATGCGGGAATGACCGGACCCGATATCTTCCGCCGCCGCCATGCTATCGCCGCCGCTGCCGTCGTGGCCGCGACCGGGCTGATCGAATGGCTGATGGCCCGCCCGCCGATCTGCCGCTGCGGGCGGGTGCGGCTGTGGGCGAGGGAGGTGCAGGGGCCGGAGAACAGCCAGCAGATCGCCGACTGGTACAGCCTCAGCCACATCGTCCACGGGCTGCTGTTCTACGGCGCCCTGCGGCTGGTGCTGCCGCGTCTGGCCTGGGGCTGGCGTCTGGTCGTCGCGGTGGGGATCGAGGCGGCGTGGGAGCTGGCCGAGAACAGCCCGGTCATCATCGACCGCTACCGCGCCGCGACCATGGCCTTCGGCTATTCGGGCGACAGCATCCTCAATTCACTGAGCGACATCGCCTGCATGATGGTGGGCTTCGTCGTCGCGCGGCGCCTGCCGGCGTGGGGATCGGTGCTGCTGGTGGTGGCGCTGGAACTGATCGCTTTGGCCGCGATCCGCGACAATCTGGCGCTCAACGTGCTGATGCTGGTGCACCCGGTGGATGCGGTGCGGGTGTGGCAGGCGGGTTAGAAGCCATCGCCTCCCGATCCGAGCCAAAGACCCGATCAGTTGATCGTCTGCGGCCGCTGGTTGGTGTTGCGGTACATCGCCATCTGCTCCTCGGTCGGCACCGGCGGGCGCTTGGCCATCAGCGACTGGAACACCAGCATCAGCGCTATGGCGCCGGCCGCGATCATCAGCGCGACGCGCGTGTCGCCGGTGAAGACCGGGCGGCGGCGCTGGTGGGTCCAGTGCTGGCCCTTGCGGGCGGGTTTGGAGAACAGGGGCATATATAGATCCGCATAGGGCAAAGCCGCCCGCGCCGCACGCCATAATTTACGTAGCCCTTCGCAACGCATTGCGCCGCATGGCTAACACTTTGTTCACCATCCGCTGTCATGCCGGCCCGGTAGTAATGGGACAGGGCCTCGATGGACGACCTGCTGACAGAGTTCATTGCCGAAACGCGCGAGACGATGGAGGCGCTGGCCGGCGAGGTCGTCGCGTGGGAGGCGGCGCCCGGCGATCGCGAGCGGCTGGATGCGATCTTCCGCTTCGTCCACACGGTGAAGGGCAGCTGCGGCTTCCTCGATCTGCCGCGCCTCGGCAAATTGAGCCACGCGGCCGAGGATGTGCTGGCCGACGTGCGCGCCAACCGCCGCATGCCCGATGCCCGCCTCGTTTCGGCCGTGCTGGGCGTGATCGACCGGATCGGCGAGCTGACCGACGCGATGGAGACCGGCGTCGCCGTCTCCCATCACGAGGACGAGCAATTGATCGCCGCGCTTGCCGAACAGGCCGGGCCCGCCGACGCGCCCGAAGGCGCCACCCCCAATACCGTCCAGCCCAGCACCGCGCGCACCATGGCGCGCAGCATCCGCCTGCCGGTCGATCTGCTCGATCGCATGATGGCGGGCGTGTCCGATCTGGTGCTGGCCCGCAACGAACTCGGCCGCAAACTGCGCGACGGCAATGACGAGACCGGCACCGAGGCCGCGTTCGAGCGCCTCTCGCTCACCATCGGCGAGATCCGCGAGGCGATCACCCGCACCCGCATGGCGCGGATCGACAATCTCTTCTCGGCGCTGCCCCGTCTCGTCCGCGATCTGTGCGCCGATCTCGGCAAGCGCGTGTCGCTCGATATTGACGGCGGCGACGTCGAACTCGATCGCGAGATGATCGAGATGATCCGCGATCCGCTGACGCATATCGTCCGCAACGCGATCGATCACGGCATCGAACTGCCCGAGGTGCGCGAGCGCACCGGCAAGCCCGCCGCCGGGCGCCTGCGCATCGGCGCGCGCCAGTCGGGCAACCAGATCCTGATCGACGTGATCGACGACGGGCGCGGCGTGGATGCCGATCGCCTGCTCGAAAAGGCGCTGATGGCGGGGCAGGTCTCGACCGATCAGGCGCTCCAGATGAACTGGCAGCAGAAACTCGAACTGATGTTCCTGCCCGGCCTCTCCACCGCCGGTGCCGTCACCGCCATTTCCGGGCGCGGCGTCGGCATGGACGTGGTGCGCGCCAATATCGAGCGGATCGGCGGCCTCGTCGATATCGAGAGCCGGGTCGGCGCGGGGCTGAAGCTCACCCTGCGCGTGCCGCTCACCCTCACCATCATTCCCGCCCTTACCATCCAGACCGGCGACCAGCGCTTCGCCGTGCCGCGCTCGGCGATCGAGGAGATCGTGCGCGTCGGCGGCAATGCCGTCACGATGGAGAAGATGGGCGACGCCAATGTCGCGCGCATCCGCGGCCGCCGCCTGCCGGTGGTGGCGCTGGGCGCCTTCATGGGCCTCGAAGGGCAGGGGGCGTCCCGCCCGATCGCCGGCGTGCTGGTCGTCGTCCGCGCGGGCGGCGGCGAGCGGTTCGCGCTCTTGGTCGATCAGGTCATGGATCATGAGGAACTGGTGGTGAAGCCCGCCGCGCCCGCGATCATGGCCGCCGGGGTCTTCGCCGGCACCACCCTGCCCGACAACAGCCGGCCGATGCTGCTGCTCGACGTGGCCGGCATCGCCGCTGTCGCCGGGGTCGCCTCGGCCGAGCGCGAGGAGGAGCGCGCCGAGGCCGCCGTCGTCGAGGTGCCGCCGACCCTGCTGTTCCGCGATCTCGACGGCGTCGATCGCGCCATCCGCCTCGCGCTCGTCGAGCGCATCGAGGATGTGCCGACCGCGTCGATCGCGATGAGCGGCGGGCGGCTGCGCATGGCGCAGGACGGCCGCATCGTCGCCATCGCCACCTGCGGCGCGCCGCTGCCCGACGATCGCGTGCGGCTGCTCCGCCTGTCGGACGGCGCCACGCAGGTCGGCTATGCGATCGATCGGGTCAACGATATCGTCGAACTGGCGGGCGATCCCGTGCCCGCCGCCGCCCCCGGCCCGGTGCTGGGCGTGCTGGCCCACGAGGGGCGTCCGGTCGAACTGCTCGATCCCTTCTGGCTCTTCGCCGAGCCCGCCGCCTCGGCGCCGGCCGCGAGCCATCATCCGGCCGCCAAGCCGCTCTGCCTGCTGGCCGACGCGAGCGACCCGTGGACCCGGCAGGTGCTGGGGCCGCTGATCGCCGCCGCCGGCTACCGCGTCGCCTTCGATGCCGATGGCGAGGCGCCGGCCGACGTGGTGATCGCCTCGTGGGGGGCGTCCGCGCCCGCCGGCGGTGGCGCGCCGGTCGTCCGCATCCGCCCGCAGGCCGAGCCGCAGGGCGACGACAGCATCTATCGCTACGATCGCGCGGCCCTGCTCGATGCGTTGCGCACCAGCGTGGGGGGCGGGCGATGACCGACAATCTCTATCTGATCGTCTCGATCGCCGGACGTGAAGCCGCTCTGCCCGCCGACCAGATCGAATCGGTGGTGGAGGTGGACGCCATCACCCCGGTTCCGCGCGTGCGGCCGCATATCGCCGGCCTTTTCGCGCTCCGCAGCCGCGTGCTGACGGTGATCGATTCGACCGCCGCGCTCGGCCTCGGCAGCGTCGTGGCGGATGGCCCGTCGACCGCCGCGATCGTGCTGGTCGATGGCCATGCCTATGCGCTGCTGGTCGATTCGGTCGATGATGTGGTGCCGGCCGCTGCGCCGCACCGCCCGCCCGCGATCCTCGATCCCGTCTGGGCCGCCGCCTCGCGCGGGGCGATCGAGCATGACGGGCGCGCGCTGCTGCTGATCGATCCGGCCTATCTGGTCGAGGGGCCGGCCGCCATGGCAGCATAGTAAATGTCTCATAAACCAACAAGTTTCCGGTCCGTTAACGCGACCGTTACCGATCGATCCTAAACGGGTTCATGTGTTCGATCGCGTTTATGAGGCTGCCTGCAATGAAGACGTGTCTGGTCGTTGACGACTCCAAGGTGATCCGCAAGGTGGCGAGGCACATCCTCGAAACGCTCGACTTCCAGGTCGACGAGGCCGGCGACGGCCGCGAGGCGCTGGAGAGGGTCACGGGGGCCGAACAGCCCGACGTGATCCTGCTCGACTGGAACATGCCGGTGATGAGCGGGATGGAATTCCTCCGCGCCCTGTCCACCACTGATCTGCCGCGCCGCCCCAAGGTGGTGTTCTGCACGACCGAAAATTCGATCGGCCACATCCGCGCCGCGATCAGCGCCGGTGCCGACGAATATGTGATGAAGCCGTTCGATCGCGAGACGCTGCACAGCAAGATGCAGATCGTGGGCGTCGCGTGAGCCCAGCGGGGGGCAATGCGATGCTGGCCCCCCGGCCGGCGGCGTGGGGCGCGAGCCCGATGCCGGCCGAGCCGATCCGGGTGCTGGTGGTGGACGATTCGGTCGTCGCCCGCGCCGTGCTGCGCCGCCTGCTGGAGCGGGCGGGCGATTTCGAGGTCGTCGCCGAGGCCAATTCGGCCGATCAGGCGCTCGCCAAGCTCCGCCAGCATTGGGCGGACGTGGTGCTGCTCGACATTAACATGCCCGGCACCGACGGGCTGACCGCGCTGCCCGATCTGATCGCGGCGGCCAATGGCGCGCGCGTGGTGATCGTCTCGGGCGCCTGTGCCGATGGCGCGGCCGCCACGATCAGGGCGCTGGCGCTGGGGGCCGCGGACGCCTTGCTCAAGCCCGACGCGGCGCGGATCGGCGCTTCCTTCGGCGATCTCCTCACCGCGCGGCTGCGGCGGCTGGGCCGGGCGACGCCGCTCGCCCCCAATGTCCGGCCCCTGCTGCCCAACGATCGCCCGCCGCAGCGGGTGCCGGCGCGGCGCGGGCCGGTCGAGTGTATCGCGCTCGGCTCCTCCACCGGCGGCATCCACGCGCTCGCCGGTTTCTTCGCCAGCTTCCCCAAGGCATCGACCACGCCGCTGCTGCTGACCCAGCATCTGCCGCCGCCCTTCATGCCCTTCTTCGCCGCGCAGATCAGCGACATGGTCGGCAGGCGGGCGCAGGTCGCCCAGAGCGGGATGCGGATCGCGCCCGGCGTGGTGCTGGTGGCGCCGGGGGAGGGGCATCTCACCCTCGTCCGCTCCGGCTCCGACGTGCGCGTGCGGATCGACAGCACGCCGCAGCCCTCCGGCTGCCAGCCGTCGGTCGATCCGATGCTGGCGTCGGTCGCGCAGATCTACGGCGCGGCCGGGGTCGGCGTCGTGCTGTCGGGCATGGGGCGCGACGGGGTGATCGGCGCCGAGGCGCTGGTGACGGCCGGCGGCGAGGTGCTGGCGCAGGATCAGGCGAGTTCGGTCGTGTGGGGGATGCCGGGCGTCGTGGCGGCGGCGGGCCTCGCCTCCGAAGTGCGGCCACCGGCGGCGCTGGCGGGCCATCTGGCGCGGCGCATGGGGTTTCAGGGCATGGGATATCAGGGGGATAAAGGGTGGATCTGAGCGCGGACGACCATGCCTTCTTCGCGCGCCTGCTCGAGCAACGGACCGGACAGCAACTCCAGCCCGGCCGCCGCTGGCGGCTCGATACCGCCCTCCAGGCGGTGCTGAAGAGCCACGCGATCGAGGATGTGCCCGCGCTCGTCCGGCGCCTGCGGATGGGCGATCCGGTGCTGGCCGAGGCGGTCGCCTGGGCTCTGCTCAACCACGAGACCTTCTTCTTCCGTGACCAGCCGGCCTTCACCCAGCTCGTCACCGCCGGGCTGCCGGCGCTGCGCGAGTTGCGCGCCGCCCAGCGCCGCCTGCGCATCTGGTCGGCCGGCTGCTCGACCGGGCAGGAGCCCTATTCGCTCGCCTTCGCTTTCGCCCGCGAACCGAAGGTGTGGGAGGGGTGGCAGATCGACATCGTCGCGACCGACATCTCCCCGCTGGCGATCGAGCGCGCCCGCGCCGGCCTCTATACCCAGTTCGAGGCGCAGCGCGGCCTGCCCGTGCAGGAACTCGTCACCCTGTTCGAGCCCGCCGGCGACAGCTGGCGGGTGTGCGACCGGATGCGCCACAAGGTCCGCTTCAGCCGCCACAGCCTGTTCGACGCGCCCCCGCCGGGCGGCCCGTTCGATCTCGTCCTCTGCCGCAACGTCCTCTTCTACTTCGCCCCCGATCGCCGCCGCGCGGTGTTCGCGAACATCGCCTCGGCCATGGCGCCCGACGGCCGGCTGATGCTGGGCGCCGCCGAAACCGTGATCGGCCAGACCGACGATTTCGCCGTCGACCCCGAACAACGTGGCCTCTACCGCCGCCGCGATGGCGCGGAACCGGCGATGGCGCGGGTGGCGTAAGGCTCGGCCTGAACCCGGTCGTTTACGCCTCCGGGTAATCCGCCCCGACGAAGTACAGCCCATCCGGCGGGGCATTATGGCCCAGCGCGGCCCGGTCGCGCGCCTCCAACGCGGCCCGCAAGTCCGCCGCGCTCCACTTGCCCTGGCCCACCAGCGCCAGACACCCCACCATCGATCGCACCTGATGGTGCAGGAAGGAGCGCGCCGCCGCCTCCACCTCGATCGCATCGCCCACCCGCCGCACCGCCAGCCGGTCGAGCGACTTGACCGCGCTCGCGGACTGGCAATGGACCGAGCGGAAGGTGGTGAAATCGTGGAGGCCGACCAGCTGTTGCGCGGCCGCGTGCATGGCCTCCGCATCCAGCGGCGCGGCGATGCGCCACGCCCGGCCCGCCTCCAGCGCCAGCGGGGCGCGGCGGTTGACGATGCGATAGACATAGCGCCGGCCGGTGCAGGAGAAGCGGGCGTGCCAGTCGGCGGGCACCTCGGCGCAATCCAGGATCGCGATCGGATGGGGGCGGACCTTGGCATTGATCGCCTCCATCAGCCGGAAGGGCGCGAACGGCTTCTCCACATCGACATGCGCCGCCATCGCCAGCCCATGCACCCCCGCGTCGGTGCGGCCGGCGGCCTGCAAGCTCACCGCCTCGCCCGACACGGCGAACACCGCCTCCTCGATCGCCTGCTGCACCGAGGGGCCGTGATCCTGTCGTTGCCAGCCCATGAAGGGCCGGCCGTCGAACTCCACGGTCAGGCGGAAGCGGGTCATGCGGTGGGCGAGGGAAGGATCGTGCCGACGGGCAGATCGAAGCCGCGCAGCAGCGCGTCGGGCGTCATCATTCCCCGGCCGGCGCGCTGGACGATCCCGGGGCGGATCGCGCCTTCCCCACAGGCGATGGTGAGCGCGCCGTCCAGCACCTCGCCGGGCGCGCCGCTGCCCGCGACCGGATCGGCGGCGAGGATGCGGATGCGCTCGCCGCCGTGTTCCAGCCAGGCCCCCGGCGCCGGATTGAAGGCGCGCACGGCGCGGGCGACCTGTTCGGCGGGCAGGGTGAAATCGAGCCGCGCCTCGGCCTTCTCGATCTTGGCTGCATAGGTCGCGCCCTCGGGCTGCGCGACGGGCGGATGGCCGGGCAGGTCGGCCAGCACCGCCACCATCAGCGCCGCGCCGGTGGTCGCCAGCTCGGCGGTCAGTTCGCCCGCGCTCTTGTCGCCGGTCGGCGTCTCGATCGCCGCCAGCATCGGCCCCGTGTCGAGCCCGCGCTCCATTTGCATGATCGTCACGCCCGTCATCGCGTCGCCCGCAAGTATCGCGCGCTGGATCGGTGCCGCCCCCCGCCAGCGCGGCAGCAGCGAGGCATGGATGTTGAGGCAACCGAGCTTCGGCGCATCCAGCACCGGCTGCGGCAGGATCAGGCCATAAGCCGCCACGATCGCGACATCGGCACCCAGCGCGGCAAACTCCGCCTGTGCCTCGTCATTCCGCAGGCTGACGGGGTGGCGCACCTCCAGCGCCAGCATCCGCGCGCGATTGTGGGCCGGCGTCGGCATGTCCGCCTTGCCGCGCCCGGCGGGGCGGGGCGGCTGGGTGTAGACGCCCACGATCTCGTGCCCGGCCGCGACCAGCGCGTCGAGCGCGGGAACGGCGAAATCGGGGGTGCCCATGAAGATGATCCGCATCCACCCCCTCTGGCCGCTTGGCAGAGGGCGGGGCAAGCCCATATCGTATCGCGATGGCATCTCCCGAAATCGAGGCACTCACCCAGGCACTGTCGCGCCTTCCCGGTCTCGGCCCCCGCTCGGCCCGCCGCGCGGTGCTGCACCTGCTGAAACGGCGCGAGGCGCTGATGGGGCCCTTGCTCCACGCGCTGGAGGCGGTGAACGCCAAGCTGGTGACCTGCTCGACCTGCGGCAATGTCGATACCGCCGACCCCTGCGCGATCTGCGCCGATCCGCGCCGCGACCCCCGGATGCTGTGCGTGGTGGAGGAAGTGGCCGATCTGTGGGCGCTCGATCGATCGCGACTGTTCCCCGGCCGCTTCCACGTGCTGGGCGGGCGGCTCTCGGCGCTGGAAGGCGTGCGGCCCGAGGATCTCACCATCGATCGGCTGGTCGGCCGCATCGCCGAGGGCGGCATCGACGAGGTCGTGCTGGCGATGAACGCCACTTTGGAGGGGCAGACCACCGCCCATTATGTGGCCGAGCGGATCGAGAAATATCCGGTCCGGGTGACGCAGTTGGCCCACGGCCTGCCGGTGGGCGGCGAGCTGGACTATCTCGACGAGGGGACGCTGGCGCAGGCGCTGCGGGCGCGGCGGCCGGTCGGGTAGGGATCCGGCTTGTCCCGATGCGCGCTGATGGGCGCAGCCCGAGATTGAAAAATCGCGTCCCTCGCGCTACCTGAGCCGCATGGCCATCCGCCCCATCCTCGAAGCGCCCGATCCCCGCCTGCGGGTCAAATCCACGCCGGTTGATACGGTCGACGACGATCTGCGCGCGCTGATCGCCGACATGTTCGACACGATGTACGACGCCCCGGGCATCGGCCTCGCCGCGATCCAGATCGGCATACCGAAGCGCGTGCTGGTCATCGACCTTCAGGAAGAGGACGACGAAGAGGGCAAGCCGATCCGTACCCCCCGGGTCTTCATCAATCCCGAATTCTACGATCCGTCGGACGATCTGAGCGTCTACAACGAAGGCTGTCTTTCGGTGCCGGATCAATATGCCGAGGTCGAGCGCCCGGCGACGGTCCATGCCCGCTGGCTCGACGCCGAGGGCGTCGCGCATGACGAGCGGATAGAGGGCATGCTGGCGACCTGCATTCAGCATGAGATGGATCACCTCGAAGGCATCCTGTTCATCGATCACCTGTCGCGCATGAAGCGCGAGATGGTGCTGAAAAAGCTTGAAAAAGCCCGCCGCCAGCGCCGCGCCGCCTGACAAAGCCGTGAGGCTTTCGGCGCTTTGCGCCTGGAATGACGGTGTCACGACCGGCTCGTGGCCGTCGTATCGATGATTGGCTCATCGCCCGATCGATGCAAAAGTTGATCGGATCGTTGTCGATTCCCGTTTGGACGCTGCTCGGCCCGCTACGTATCGCTCTCCCACGATAAGGCGCAGGAGAGTCCCATGTTCGAGCAACGCGTGATTTCGGCCAATCCGATGCAGGGCAGCCTCGCCGCGGGCGTGGCGACGCTCGACCGGATCAGCAAGGTCACCGTCAGCCTCGCCTTCCTGCCCCTGAAGCGCCCGATTAGCGACGCCAAGGTGCTCACCGGCCGGCAGAAGCCGCTCACCGAAGTCGCCTTTCTGTTCGCCGAGATCGAGAGCGAGGGCGGGCTCCACGGCCTCGGCGTCAGTTACTCCAAGCGCGCCGGCGGCCCCGGCCTGTACGCCCACGCAAAGGAGATCGCCGGCAACCTGATCGGCGAGGATCCCAGCGACATCGCCCGACTGTGGACCAAGCTGGTCTGGGCCGGCGCCTCGGTCGGCCGCTCCGGCCTCGCCACGCAGGCGATGGCCGCGTTCGATATCGCCTTGTGGGACATGAAAGCCAAGCGCGCCGGGCTGCCGCTCGCCAAGCTGATCGGCGCGCACAAGGATTCCGTGCGCTGCTACAACACGTCGGGCGGCTTCCTCTCCTCGCCGATCGAGGAGGTGCTGGAGAATTGCCAGGCCTCGATGGGCTCGGGCATCGGCGGCATCAAGATCAAGGTCGGCCAGCCCGATCCGATGGAAGATCTCCGCCGGGTCGAGGCGGTGCGCGGCCTGCTCGGCGATTTCCCGCTGATGGTGGACGCCAACCAGCAATGGGACCGGCCGACCGCTTTCCGCATCGGCCGCATCCTCGAACAATTCAACCTCGTCTGGATCGAGGAACCGCTCGACGCCTATGACGCCGAGGGCCACGCGAAGCTGGCGGCGATGCTCGACACGCCGGTCGCCTCGGGCGAGATGCTGTCGAGCGCCGGCGAACATCTGGAACTGATCCGCCTCGACGCGGTCGATTTCATCCAGCCCGATGCCCCCCGCGTCGGCGGCATCACCCAATTCCTCAAGATCATGACGATGGCCGAGCAGAAGCATATGAAGCTCGCCCCGCATTTCTTCATGGAACTTCACGTCCACCTCGCGGCGGCCTATCCGCACGACAGCTGGGTCGAGCATTTCGACTGGCTGGAGCCGCTGTTCAACGAACGCCTCGACATCGCCGACGGGCGGATGGCGGTGCCGGCGCGGCCGGGCATCGGCATTTCGCTGAGCGATCAGGCGCGGGCGTGGACGGTGGCGACGGAGGCGATCGCAGGCTGACGGAAGTCAGGTCGCTTCGGTAAAGGGGCGGGGGCGGTGCCGGCAGACCGGCCGCCCTCACGCCGCCTTGCGCAATTCCATCCGGTCCCAGATTTCCACCAGCGCGTCGGTCAGTTCGCGCATCATTTCGGCCGTGTGGCTGGGGCCGGGGGTGAAGCGCAGCCGCTCGGTGCCGCGCGGCACGGTCGGGTAGTTGATCGGCTGGACGTAGATGCCGTACTCGGCGAGCAGGATGTCGCTGATCCGCTTGGCGCGCACCGGATCGCCCACCATCAGCGGCACGATATGGGTGGTGGAGGCCATCACCGGCAGGCCGGCCTCGGCGAACATCGTCTTCAGCAGGGCCGCCGCCGCCTGCTGCCCGTCGCGCTCTTCCGACGAGGATTTCAGGTGGCGCACGCTAGCCAGCGTGCCTGCCACCAGCACCGGCGACAGGCTGGTGGTGAAGATGAAGCCCGGCGCGTAGCTGCGGATCACGTCGATGATCGTGCGGCTGGTGGCGATGTATCCGCCCATCACGCCGAACGCCTTGCCCAGCGTCCCCTCGATGATGGTGATGCGATCGGCCACGCCGTCGCGATCGGAGATGCCGCCGCCGCGCGGGCCGTACATGCCGACCGCATGAACCTCGTCGAGATAGGTCAGCGCGTTATATTTGTCCGCCAGATCGCAGATGTCGGCCAGCGGCGCGACATCGCCATCCATCGAATAGACGCTCTCGAAGGCGATCAGCTTGGGCGCGTCCGGGTCGGCCTCGGCCAGCAATTCCTCCAGATGGGCGAGGTCGTTGTGGCGCCACACGTGCTTCTCGCAGCCCGAATTGCGGATGCCCGCGATCATCGAGGCGTGGTTCAGCTCGTCCGAGAAGATGATGCAGCCCGGCAGCACCTTGCCGAGCGTGGAAAGCGTCGCGTCGTTGGAGACATAGCCCGAGGTGAACAGCAGCGCGGCATCCTTGCCGTGCAGGTCGGCCAGCTCTTCTTCCAGATCGATATGGTAATGCGTGTTGCCGCCGATGTTGCGCGTGCCCCCCGAGCCGGCGCCCACGTCGTGCAGCGCATCCTCCATCGCCGCGATCACCTTGGGGTGCTGGCCCATCGCGAGATAGTCGTTGGAACACCACACCGTGATCGGCTTCGGGCCATTGTGGCCGGCGAAGCAGCGCGCGTTCGGGAAATTGCCCTTGTTGCGCAGGATGTCGATGAACACCCGGTAGCGGCCCTCGGCATGAAGGCGCTCGATCGCCTGGGTGAAGACGCGGCTGTAATCCAACACTCTCTCCATGGGGGAGATTTCTGCGCGCGCCTCTACCGAATATGGCGGGTCCACGCCAGCGCGAACGGCTCGCAACTATGATCGGCCGCCTCGATCAAAGGTATGAGATCTCGGGCAGTCCCCGCCCGGCGAGCGCGGCGCGGAGCCCGTCCGGCACATCGAAGCGCGCGGTGAACAAGGCGGTCCCAGGAGCCGGCGCATCGGGCCAATCCTGCCCTTGCGTCAGATAGGCCGTACGGCGCGCGATGCCCTCGGCCCCATCCACGAACGCCAGCGGGCGCGGCGCGACGGCCGCCAGCCGGTCCTGCACCAGCGGAAAGTGGGTGCAGGCCAGCACCACCGTATCCATTGCCTCGCCGCCGGGCTGGTCGGTCAGGCCGGCGAGGGCGGCGGCATAGGCATGGTCGGGCGTGTCCTCGCCGCGCAGATGCGCTTCGGCCAGTTGCACCAGCGCCGCCGATCCATGGCGCAGCACCGTGCAATCGCCCGCGAATCGTGCCGAAAGATCGTCGACATAGGGCTGGCGGACGGTCGCGTCGGTGCCCAGCACGCCGATCACGCGCGTTTGCGAGACCAGCGCGGCGGGCTTGATCGCCGGCACCGTGCCCACGATCGGCAGGTCCAGCACGGCGCGCACCTGCGCCAGCGCGATCGTCGAGGCGGTATTGCAGGCGATCACGATGATGCGCGGATCATAACGCTCGGCCAGCCGCCCGAGCAGTGCGGGCACGCGCGCGGCGATCTCGGCCTCGGTCTTGGTGCCATAGGGAAAGCCGCCATTGTCCGCGACATAGACGATCGGCGCCTGTGGCAGCGCACGTTGTACCGCGCCCAGTACGGAGAGGCCGCCGACGCCGGAATCGAACAGCATGACGGGCCGGATGTCGCTCATGCCGGCCCGAATAGGCCGGAGGGCGGACATTGGGAACACCCCGCTTGTCGCCCACGCGGCGCCCGCTTAAGGACCGGGCATGATGCTGCGCGCTGCCCTACCGGCCGTCCTCCTGCTGCTCGCCGGTTGCGCGACGCAGACACGCCCCGTGGCGGACGTCGCGCCGCCCGCCCCGCAGACCCCGCCCAAGGCGATGCAGTGGCTCTACGGGTCGGGCGAGGGCGCGGCGATCTCGCGTCAGGCCTATAATGCGCTGGCGGCCTATACCGCGACCGTCGCCGCCGATCGCAAGGCCGGGCGCCCGGTCCGCAGCGCCATCCTCGCCCCCGGCGCGACGCTCGATGCGCCGCGCTTCGTCGAATGCGCCGGCGGTCAGCCGCTCGCCGCGATGTTCGACGTGGACGAGACTGTGCTGCTCAACCTCGGCTTCGAATATGACGACGCCAAGGGCGGGGTCCGCCCGTGGGACGAGGATCGCTGGGCGCGCTGGGAACAGGCCGGTGCCGACAAGGTGCTGCCCGTCCCCGGCGCGGTCGAGGCCCTCGCCACCTTGCGCGCGCAGGGCCTGACGATCCTGTTCAATTCCAATCGCAACACCGCCAACGGCGCTTTCACCAAGGCGGCGATCGAGGGCGCGGGGCTCGGCCCGGCGGTGGCGGGCGACACGCTGTATCTGAAGGGCGACGTGGCCCCCGGCTCGGGCAAGGACCCGCGCCGGCTGAAGGCGTCGGAGCATTATTGCATCGTCGCATTGGGCGGCGACCAGCTCGGCGATTTTTCCGACCAATTCGGGCCGCTGATGAAGGATATTCCCGGCCGCCGCGCATGGGTGGGGCAGGGCGCGATCGCGCGACTGTGGGGCGCGGGCTGGTTCGTCCTGCCCAATCCGCTCTATGGCACCGGCACGGTCGGCAGCTATGACGACGTTTTCCCGGCGGACAAGCGCTGGACGGATCAGGGAGGCAAATGATGGCGACCACGGCAGTGAAGGGCTGGACCCGCGACCAGATGGCGGCCCGCGCCGCCGCCGAGCTGGAGGATGGCTTCTACGTCAACCTCGGCATCGGCATCCCGACGCTCGTCGCCAATTACATCCCGGAGGGCGTCAACGTGACGCTCCAGTCCGAGAATGGCATGCTCGGCATCGGCCCCTTCCCTTACGAGGGCGAGGAGGACCCGGACCTCATCAATGCCGGCAAGCAGACCATCTCGGCTTTGCCCTCCTCCAGCTTCTTTTCCTCGGCCGACAGCTTCGCGATGATCCGTGGCGGCCATATCGACCTGACCGTGCTGGGCGCGATGGAGGTCGCCGAAAATGGCGACATCGCCAATTGGATGATCCCCGGCAAGATGGTGAAGGGCATGGGCGGCGCGATGGACCTCGTCGCCGGCGTGAAGAAGATCATCGTCGTCATGGAGCATAACTCCAAGGACGGCAGCCCCAAGTTCATGCCCGCCTGCACCCTGCCGCTGACGGGGCAGAATGTGGTCGACATGATCGTCACCGATCTGGCGGTGTTCAAGCGCCCCGACCACAGCTCGCCCTTCAAGCTGGTCGAGATGGCGCCCGGCGTCACCGCCGAGGAGATCGCCGCCAAGACGAGCGCGCATTACGTTTCGTGATGCGCGGTGGGGTTAGCCCAGCGTCCGCTCGAAGGTGATGATGGGCCGCTCGCGATAGCTTGCGGTCCGGACCGCCTCGAACCCGAGCCGCCGCGCCAGCCCCACGGACGCTTCGTTCAGCGGCGTGATCATCGACACGATCCGCACCGCGCCCATCCGCGCGTGCGCCCAGGCCAGCACCGCTTCCATCCCCTCGCGCGCGATGCCCTGGCCATGCGCCCATGGCCCAAGCACCCACGCCGCCTCCGGCGCGCCGTCGAAATCGGGGCCGAGCCCGCGATGGAAATCCGCCAGGCCGATCTCGCCGAGCATCTGGCCGGTCGCCTTGTCCTCGACCAGAAACATGCCGTAGCCGAAGGCTGTCCAGTGGCCGATGAAGCGCATCACGCGGTGCCACTGGTCCTCCGCGCCGATCGGCTGGCCGGTGATGTGGCGGAACACGTCGGGCTCCTGCCACAGCGCCAGCGCCGCCGCATAATCCGATGCCCGGTGCGGCCGCAGCCGCAAGCGGGGCGTCTCGATCACGGTATCGGCCATGAATAGTCCTTTCCGGGTTGGACCGGGGGTTGGGCTGCGCTATGCCGCGCCACCCGCTTCATAGACAGTGTAGATGACCCCATCCTTTCACCTCTTGTCCAAGCGGCGCTTCCTGCCCTTGTTCACCACCCAGTTTCTGGGCGCGTTCAACGACAATCTGTTCCGCACCGCGATGGTGATGCTGGTGACCTTCCGTGTCTACAGCGATCCCAAGGCGGAGGCGCTGTTCAGCGCGATCGCGGCGGGGCTGTTCATATTGCCCTTCTTCCTGCTTTCCGCCCCCTCCGGCCAGCTGGCGGACGGGACGGACAAGGCGCGGATCGTGCGGCTGGTGAAGACCGCCGAGATCCTCATCATGATCGTCGGCGCGGCCGGGCTGCTGCTGGCGCAGGTGCCGCTGCTGCTGGCGGCGCTGTTCGCGATGGGGGTGCATTCCACCTTCTTCGGCCCGATCAAATACGCCATCCTGCCGCAGCATCTGCACGAGGATGAGGTGCTGGGCGGCACCGGGCTGGTCGAGGGCGGCACCTATTGCGCGATCCTGCTCGGCACGATCGTCGGCGGGGTGCTGCCGGCCGAATATGCCGCCGGGCTGGTGATCGTGGTGGCGCTGATCGGGCGATTGGCCGGATCGCAGGTGCCCCCGGCGCCGGCGCAGGGGGCGGTGCCCAGGGTCGACTGGAACGTGATCCGCTCGTCGATCCGGCTGGTGGGCGATACGATGCACATCCGCCACCTGTTCCTCGCCATCGCCGCGATCAGCTTCTTCTGGGCGATGGGCGCCATTCTGGCGGCGCAATTCCCGCCGCTGGTGAAGAATGTGTTCGGCGCCGATCAGGATGTGGCGACGCTGTTTCTGTCGGTCTTTTCGGTCGGCGTGGCGCTGGGCTCCGTCGCGATCAACCGGCTGCTCAAGGGCACGGTGCAGGCCCGCTTCGCGCCGGCCGCCGCGCTCGGCATGGGCGCCTTCGTGCTGATGCTCTACTGGACGACGAGCCGCTGGGTCGCCCCGGCCGGGGAAGGCACGCTCGATCTCCACCGCTTCCTGGCCCAGCCGATGGGCGTGTGGGTGCTGGTCGCGCTGCTCGGCGTGGCGGTGGCGGGGGGCATGTTCGTCGTGCCGCTCTACGCCTTCCTCACGACGAGCGTGCCCAAGGCGGAGACGGCGCGCACGGTGGCGGCCAACAATATCGTCAATTCGGGCGCGATGGTCGCCTCGACGCTGATCCTGTCCGGGCTGATCCGCGCCGGTGTGGGGGTGTCGGACACGCTGTTTCTGGTCGCGGTCGGCAGCGTCGGGGCGGCGTGGCTCGGCTGGCGGCTGCATTGCGCCTGCGATCCGGCATGAACGCGGGATAGGGCTGGCTAGAAGCCCGCCGGTTTGACCCATTCCTGAGCTGTGGCCGCCAGCACCTTGAAAAGCTGGCCCATTTCCTCCGCCGCCGTCAGCCGGCGATATTGCCCCGCTATCTCCTCCCCCCGCTCCGGCGCCGACCGGGCCAGCGCCGCCGCGCGCTGGGCGAGGCCGAGGGTGACGAGCCATTGGCCCTGCGGGATCGGGCCGTGGGTGGCCGCGCCGCCGGCCCGCAGCGCCGCCGCGAGGGCGGCGAAATCGACATGGGTGGTCAGGTCATGCTCGCCGGGGTCGGCGAAGGGATCGACAGGGGCGTGGCCGCGCACGGCTTGCAGCGTGTCGCCGGCTTCGCCCTTCGCATAGCCATAATCGATCGCGAGCAGCGCGCCGCCTTGTCCGGCGATTCGAGTGGCGAGGGCGGTGGCGATCGCCTGCGTCGCGGGATTGTCCTCCCGGATATTGCCCGCGTCGGCGACGAAGCGGCCGGCGACGTGGTGGACCATCCGCTCGCGCCCCTCGATCGTCTGGCGGACGGGCAGGGCATCGAAGAATTCGTTCGCCACCACCATCAGCGCGCCGTCGGCGGGCAAGGTGTCGATCGTGTCGTGCCATGTCGCACCCGGCAGGCGCGCGCGCTGGGCTTCGCGCAGCACCGGGCTGGTCTCGACGAGGTGGATCGCGGGGGTCAGCCCCGCCTTCGCCATCGCCCGCAGCGCATCCACCGCCAGCGTGCCGCGCCCCGGCCCCAGTTCGACATAATGGGCGGGGGGGCGGCCGGCGCGTTGCCACAGGTCGGCCAGCCACAGGCCGATCATCTCGCCGAACATCTGGCTCACCTCGGGCGCGGTGACGAAATCACCGGTCGCCCCCAAGGGATCGCGGGTGGCGTAATAATGCGCGTTGCAGGCCGCCATCCAGTCGTGGACGGACAGCGGCGCGCGGGCGGCGAGGGTGGTGGGGAGGTTTTCCGTCATCCTCTCAACCTTTCAGCCGTTCGTCCTGAGCGTAGTCGAAGGACGTGCGACTTGGCGACACCGCTTGGGGCACGTCCTTCGACTTCGCTCAGGACGAACGGTGTTTATATGTGACTCAGCCGACGCTCTCGCTTCCAGCCACCGGCTCCACCCGCACGCGCCGTCCCTTGGCGGTCAGCATCAGATACACCCCGCCCACGAACAGCGGCAGCGACAGCGTCTGCCCCATCGTCAGCCCCCACGACAGAGTGCCGAGCTGCTCGTCGGGTTCGCGGAAATATTCGACGATGAAGCGGCTGACCGTATAGCCGACGAGGAACAGGCCGAGCAGCTTGCCGGGCTCGTAGCGGGCACGGGTCTTCCAGAAGGCCAGGCTCAGCAGCGCGCCCAGCACCAGCCCCTCCAGCGCGGCCTCGTAGAGCTGGCTCGGGTGGCGGGGCAGGGGGCCGGCCCGGCCGGTGAAGACGATCGCCCACGGCACGTCGGTCACCCGGCCCCACAATTCGCCATTGGCGAAATTGGCGAGGCGGCCGAGGAGCAGGCCGATCGGCGCGACGGTGACGACATAATCATGGACCCGGAGCGCGCTCAATTTGTGGCGGCGGGCACAGGCGATCATGCCGAGCGAACAGCCCGCCGCGCCGCCATGGAAGGACATGCCGCCGTTCCATAGCTGGAGGATGGCGATGCCGCTGAACAGATCGCGATCGTAGAAGATGGCATAGCCCAGCCGCCCGCCGACCAGCACGCCGATGGTGCAGTAGAATACCAGATCATCGACCGCGCGCTTGCCCATCGGCGCGCCGGGCTCGGCCAGCAGCTTCAGGAAATACCACCAGCCGATGACGATGCCGGCGATGTAGGACAGAGAATACCAGCGCAGCTGGAAGAAGCCGAGATCGAGCGCCACCGGCGACAGCGGCAGCCGATCATAATGGAGATAGGCCGAGGTATCGACGGCCAGCGTGGCGATGCTCATCGGCGCTGTCCACCGCATTCACGAAGTTCGCATCCACCAGCGCCGTTTCGCGCCGGGCAGGGGGGGCAAGAAGCGTGATCCATGGCGCCGCCTTGGCACAGACCGGGGGCTGTAGGACAGCGTGTTTTGTCGGCGGGCGGTCTGGCGGCTGGCGGAACGATCCATAGACCCCTATTTCCCTTTCATGACCATCGGCGACCCCATCGACGAAACCGGCACCCTCCTGCGCGACGGCGGCGGCTTCGTGCTGAGGCTGGATGGGGGCGGGCGGTTGCGGCTCGAACTGCGGCGGATGCCGGTGGACGAAGTGGAGAAGCATGTCCGCCTCGTCGGCGTGCTGATCGGCCCGGATCATGTCGATGTCGAAGGGCTGCGGCTCGCGTGACGCCCCGCCTTTCTCGAATTCGAAAGCAAGCGGCGGGAAGCGGCGGCGCGGCCGCGCGATCATAAGGATCGCACAGCAACCTCACGGATCGAGACCATGACCACGACGACCCTCATCCCCGCGATCGACGATCCCCGCTGGGCGCGCATCGTGGCGCGGGATGCCTCGGCGGACGGCGATTTCTATTATTCGGTGCTCACCACCGGCGTCTACTGCCGCCCATCCTGCGCCTCGCGCGGCGCCCGGCCGGAGAATGTGGCGATCCACGCCTCGCTGGCCGAGGCCCGCGCCACCGGCTTCCGCCCCTGCCGCCGCTGCGACCCCGAAGGCATCGCCGAAGCTGCGCAGATCGCGCTTGTGACCGATGCCTGCCGCCGGATCGAGGCGAGCGAGACACCGCCGTCGCTCGGCGAGCTGGCGGCCGACGCGGGGTTCAGCGAGAGTCATTTTCACCGCCTGTTCCGCCGGCTCACCGGCCTCACGCCCCGCGCCTATGCCGCCGCCCACCGCGCCGGTCGGGTGCGCGAGGGCCTCGCCGCCGGCCAGCCGGTCACCGCCGCGCTGCACGAGGCGGGCTTCGGTTCGGCCAGCCGCTTCTACGAAGGCGCGGGCGCGATGCTCGGCATGGCTCCGTCGCGCTTCCGCCAGGGCGGCGCGCGGGAGACCTTGCGCTTCGCCATCGGCCAATGCTCGCTGGGCGCGATCCTCGTGGCCTCCAGTGACACGGGCGTGGCGGCGATCCTGCTCGGCGACGATCCACAGGCCCTCGTCCGCGACGTGCAGGATCGCTTCCCCAAGGCCGATCTCGTCGGCGGCGACGCGGCCTATGAGGCGATCGTCGCGCGGGCGGTGGCGCTGGTCGAGGCGCCCGGCATCGGCCTCGATCTGCCGCTCGACATTCGCGGCACCGCCTTCCAGCAGCGGGTGTGGCAGGCGCTGGCGGCGATCCCGGCCGGCGAGACGCGCAGCTATGCCGATGTCGCCCGCGCGATCGGCGCCCCCGCCGCGACCCGCGCCGTGGCCGGCGCCTGCGCCGCCAACGCGCTCGCCATCGCCATCCCGTGCCATCGGGTGGTGCGCAACGACGGCGGCCTTTCGGGCTATCGCTGGGGCGTCGAGCGCAAGCGCGCGCTGCTCGATCGCGAGGGCGGGGCGCGGGAAGGCGAAGCGGCGGCGGCATGATCGCCGATCTCTTCGCCGAGAGCCGGACGCTGACGCTCGATCCCGGCGCGATGCTGCTCGGCGGCTTCGCGCTCGGGGTGGCGCCGGCGTTGCTGGAGGGCGTGGCCGCGATCGCCGCCGCCGCGCCCTTCCGCCAGATGGCGACGCCGGGCGGGCGGCGCATGTCGGTGGCGATGACGAATTGCGGCGCCGCCGGATGGGTCACAGATGCTGCCGGCTATCGCTACGCCACCGCCGATCCCTTGAGCGGTCGGCCCTGGCCCGCGATGCCGCCTGCCTTCCGCGATCTCGCCCGCCGCGCCGCCACCGCCGCCGGTTTCGCGGGCTTCGATCCCGATGCCTGCCTCGTGAACCTCTATCGGCCGGGCGCGCGCATGGCGCCGCATCAGGATATCGACGAGCGCGACATGGGCGAGCCGATCGTCTCGGTCTCGCTCGGTCTGTCGGCCACCTTCCTGTGGGGCGGCGCCGCGCGCGGCGACCCGAAGCGGCGGCTGCGCATCGATCATGGCGACGTTCTCGTGTGGGGCGGCCCCGCCCGCCGCACCTTCCACGGCATCGCCCCGCTCGCCGCCGGCACCCAACCCGATACCGGCGAGACGCGGATCAACCTCACCTTCCGTCGGGCGCTGTAGCCGGTCAGTGACGCAGGGCTGCCTCGATCACCGCGACGATCCGCTCCTGCTCGACCGGGGTAATGACGTCGTCGAGGGGCAGGCGCAGCAGTGTGGCGGCGGCTTCGTCGGTCACCCCCATCGGCCCTGCCACGCGGCCGTAGCGCCGGCCGCCGGGTGAGCTGTGGAGCGGCTTGTAATGGGTGCGTGCATCGATCCGCTCATAGGCAAGGCGCGCGATCACGCCGGCACGGCGGGCTTCATTCTCGAAGCGGAGCGCGAAGATATGGCCGTTGCCGGCCGCCTGTTCCGGTATCGCGAGGAGGCGTACCCGCCCCCGCGCGGCGCAGTCGGCCAATAGCGCGACGTACCGATCATAGGCCGCCAACCGCGCTGCCCGCTTGGCATCGGCATCGTCGAATTGCGCGGCGAGGAGCGCGGCGGTGAGATCGGACGGCAGGAAGGACGAGCCCAGCGCCTGCCATTCGTAGCTGGAGACATGGCCCTGCTCGAAGCGCAGCCGATCGGTGCCTTTCTCCCAGGCGATCTCGGCCGCCGCCGCCGCGTCCGGGCGGTTGACGATCAGCGCGCCGCCCTCGCCGCAGCTGACGTTCTTGGTGCCGTGGAAGCTCAGCGCTCCGAAATCACCGAAGCCGCCGAGCGGTTTGCCGTCCCAGCTCGATCCGAATGCCTGCGCCGCATCCTCGACCAGCGCGATGCCGCGATCGGCGCAGAGCGCGACCAGGGCATCCATCGCGCAGGCGACCCCGGCATAATGGACGGCGTACACCGCGCGCGTCCGGGGCGTGATCGCTTCCTCGACGCGTGCGACATCGATGTTGAGCGTCGTCGGCAGCACATCGACGAAAACCGGAACCGCGCCGCGCAGCGCGACGGCGGTCGCGGTGGAGGAGAAGGTCCACGACGGCAGGATGATCTCGTCACCCGGCCCTACACCGAGCAGCAGCGCCGCCATTTCGAGCGCGGCGGTGCAGGAATTGGTGAGGAACGGGCGCGAGCCGGAATAGATCGCGTCGAGTTTCTCGTGGCATCGCCGCGTGTTGCGTCCGCCGCCGGTCAGGCTGCCATCGTCCAGCGCCCGCATCACCTCGCGGCGAACGGCAGGCGACAGGGATACGCGGTTGAAGGGGATGGGAGGCGGGTTGCCCTGGCAGCCGGTGTCGCGAGACTGATAGGGTGCGTTCATGCGGTCGGCGCCGGACGATTGGTGGAATCGCCTGCCGGGGTCAGAATTTGGAGGGCCGCCTCGATCGGCATCGGTCGATCGAGCGTCGCCGAGACATAGAGGCGGGCGATATCGAGGCCCCCATCGGGGCCATGGACGATCTCGATCGATCCGAAGCCGAGCCGCTCGAGCGCCCCGCGCAGGATCGGCTCGTCGATCCAGTGGAAGCGGGTGCTGGGCGCGGTATCGAACGCGGAATGGCGCCCGCAATCGCGCAGCATCCGCGCCCAGCCGCTGTCCGATCCGCCATCGCCGAAGGTGCCGACGAACCGTCCACCCTTTTGCAGCAGGCAGGCGGCCGAAATCAGATAGGTGAGCGCCGACTGGAAATCCATCATCAGGAATACGTCGATTCCGAAGAACAGGTTGCAGCCTGTGCCGCCTTTCGTGAAATCGTCGATCAGGCTGCGATTGTCGGTCCAGGCGCTGTGCCGTACCGCCAGTCGGCCCGCCGCGACATGATCGGCGCAGCGTGCTTCCAGGCTGCCGATGAAGGCGGGGCTGATCTCGTAGGCGGTGATCGACGCGGGCGTGCGGTCGAGCAGCATCTGGGTGTATTTGCCCGATCCCGGCCCGATTTCGATGACGTGGGAATCGGCCGCCAGAAAGGCCGCGCCGAGACAGTCGAAGGTCGCCTCGCGCAGCCGATCATCCGCCCATTCGTCGCCGGGCCATTGCCAGTCGCCACCTTGGGCTTGGGCCCGCTCGGGGAATATGCGTCGCACATAATCATCGAAGAAATCGCCCATCGCGAAACGGGAAGAGCGGGGCGGTGGGTTCATTCAGGACAGTCCGTAAAGGTGATGCGGCGGATCACGAAATCTCCGAACTGCGGCCAGCGGACCGTCATATGTTGCGAATGGGGAGCCCTAGTCTAGCATGGGAACTACTGAAGCCAAGGGGTCGCAATGGGTGAGTTTTCGGGTTCGGTGGTGCAGGATGACGATGTCTTCCGCGATTATGATTCGCCGCTATCCGCCATTTACCGCGCTTACACCCTGTGGCCGGCGGATCGACGGGGATGGAGTGAAGACCGCCTGACATCTTTTGAAACAGATCAGATCCTTGTCACCAGCGGTTTCGTCCCGGTCGATACGCAGCGCGGCCGTCTGTTGCTCAACCAGAGTTATAACCAGATCGATACGATCCTGCCTGTCCGCTTCACCCTCACCGACCAGAAATCGCGGTTCACGCTGAAGAGCGATCCGATCGAACTGGCCGGCCGCTATATCGTCCTGGGTGGGCCGGTCGACGGCGTATGGTATCACTGGCTGTTCAACTGGTTCCCCAGGCTGTTGCTGTTGAAGCAGCTTCGCCCGGACGTCTTCACCGATCGACGCACCCGCATTCTCGTCCATCCCAAGGCGCTGGAAGAACCTTATGTCGCCATCTTGCGGACCATGGGCCTTGGCGACGATCGGTTTTTCGCGATCGATCCGGATCGGGATTATATGCTCGATCGCGCGATCCTCGTGTCCTTTCCCAGCCAGAACAAGCTGTACCCGGCGTTGATGAACGCGACCGCCCGTCACCTCCTGTACAAACTCACAATGTCTGGTTCGCCGTCGCGCGGAAGACGGATACTCGCCAGCCGCCAGCCCCTGTCGCCGCCCAAGAGACGTATTCACAATTTCCACGAGATCGAACCGATTCTCGCGGATCTCAAGGTGGATATCGCCACCTTGGGCAGCTATTCGGCGGCGAAGCAGATACGGCTTTTCCGGAACGCGGATCTGGTGATCGGGGCGCACGGATCCGATCTGACCAATCTGCTGTTCTGCCGCCCCGGGACGAACGTGCTGGTCATCGAGAATGATTTCAGCCTCCGTTACGATCTGCACCTCGGGCTGAAGATGCTCTGCGAGATCATGGGCCTGCCCTATCGGGTTCACCGGGCATCCACCCATCGCCTGGCCGGTCTGGCGATGACGCCGGCGCATCACATCAACGAGGATTACATCATCGATTCCAAGCTGTTCCGAAACGATGTCGAGGCTTTGCTATATCCGAAGACCGGATCGCCCGTTTCCGGTTGATCGTTCGCTTGCCTCGCCCGGCCATGCGGCGCATCCCGCCGCAATGCACCTCGCCACCCGCGCCATCGTCTGTGCCGTGCTGCCGCATGGCGAGCATGGCGCGATCGTGCGGCTGATGACGGCCGAAAATGGCCTGCTGCCGGGTTATGTGCGGGGCGGGCGGTCGCGGCGGCTGCGGCCGGTGTTGCTGGTGGGCAATCTGGTCGAGGCGGATTTCCGGTCGCGCACGGACGCGCAGCTCGCCGCGCTGACGGTGGAACTGGCCGAGAGCCGGGCGGCGTTGCTCGGCGAACCGCTCGCCGCCATCGGAATCGAATGGGCGACGGCGCTGACGGCGGCGGCCTTGCCCGAGGGCCAGCCCTATCCGCATCTCCATGACGCGCTGGATGGCGTGCTGGCGGCGATCGCGGCGGCGCCGTCGGCGCGCGGCTGGGCGGGGGCGCTGGTGCGCTATGAACTGCTGGTGCTGGCCGAACTGGGCTTCGGGCTGGACCTGACCGCCTGCGCGGCGACGGGGGTGACGGAGGATCTGGCATGGGTGAGCCCCAGGAGCGGCGGCGCGGTTTCACGGGGGGCCGGGGCGCCCTATGCGGATCGGCTGCTGCCGTTGCCGGGGTTCCTGATCGCTGGGGGCGATGCGGGGTGGGGCGATGTGGTCGCCGGGCTGGCGATCACCGGCCATTTCCTGACGCGCGATGTGCTGATCGGGCGGGCCGCGACGATCCTGCCGGCGCGGGCGCGGCTGGTGGAGCGCTTGAGCCGGCTGGCGTGAAAGCGGCGAGGCTTGCGCGATCAGATCGGCCTGTCGGCAGACCCTGAAACGCCAAACGCCCGAACCGCGTTTTCGCGGTCCGGGCGCCTGCGTGACGATCGCTCGTCAGCCCCCTACTCGTAATAAGCTCCGGCCCACACGCTGCACCGTCCCCTTTAAAAACGGCGTGCGGGGCTCTGGAGCCCTCCCCGAACCATGGCCTAGGCCTCGTCTCGGTAAGGCGGGGTTAATCGGGTCGGCCGGGCTTGTCATCGGTTTTGGTATGTATCCGATGCGATACGGACGCATCTGTGTTCTTGATGCAACAGGATCATTCCTCCCCGGCACGGGGAGGGGGACCAGCCGCAGGCTGGTGGAGGGGGCTATCCGCGATCGCAGCGCGAGAGGTGAACCCCCTCCACCACAGGCCACGCCGGCGGTCCCGGGTTGCCGCCCGCGCCCTGCCCTCGTAGGGAGGCGCACCTTCTATCAGGACGACCCATGCGCCTTTCCCGCACCCTGCTGCCTGTCACCAAGGAATCGCCCGCCGACGCGCAGATCATCAGCCACAAGCTCATGCTGCGCGCCGGGCTGATCCGCCAGACCGCCGCCGGCATCTATGCCTGGCTGCCGCTCGGCCTGCGCGTGCTGCGCAATATCGAGCGGATCGTGCGCGAGGAGCAGGATCGGGCAGGGGCGGTCGAGCTGCTGATGCCGACGCTCCAGTCGGCCGATTTGTGGCGCGAATCGGGGCGCTACGACGCCTATGGGCCGGAAATGCTGCGCATCAAGGATCGCCACGACCGCGAGATGCTCTACGGCCCGACCAACGAGGAGATGATTACCGCGCTCTTCCGCGACGCCGCGCGCTCCTACCGCGATCTTCCGCGCACGCTCTATCACATCCAGTGGAAGTTCCGTGACGAGACGCGCCCCCGCTTCGGCGTGATGCGCGGCCGCGAGTTTCTGATGAAGGATGCCTATTCGTTCGACATGGACGAGGCCGGCGCGCGCCACAGCTACAACCGGATGTTCGTCGCCTATCTCAACACCTTTGCCCGCATGGGCCTGCGCGCGATCCCGATGCAGGCCGATACCGGCCCGATCGGCGGCGACCTGAGCCACGAATTCATCGTGCTGGCGCCCACCGGCGAGAGCGACGTCTTCTACCACAGCAATTGGGAGCGGCCGGCCGAACTGTCGTCGGTCGATTTCGACGATGTCGACGGGCTCCAGGCGATCGTCGGCGGCTACACCGCCGATTATGCCGCCACCGACGAGAAGCGCGACAGCGCGCGCGAGGCGGAGGCCGGCGAAGCGCTGCGCCAGTCGCGCGGCGTGGAGGTGGGCCACATCTTCTACTTCGGCACCAAATATTCGGCCGCGATGGGCATGAAAGTGCAGGCCAGGGACGGCGGCGAAGTCGTGCCGCACATGGGCAGCTACGGCATCGGCGTGTCGCGGCTGATGGGGGCGATCATCGAGGCGAGCCATGACGATGGCGGGATCATCTGGCCGGACGCGGTGGCGCCCTATCAGGTGGGCCTCATCAACATGCGCGCCGACGATGCGGCCTGCGCGGCGGCCTCGGACGACCTTTACGCGAAGCTGGGCGGGGCCGAGGGCGGCCGCGTCCTGTACGACGACCGCGACGAGCGCGGTGGGGCGAAGTTCGCGACGATGGATCTGATCGGCCTGCCCTGGCAGATCGTGGTGGGGCCGAAGGGGCTGGCCAAGGGCGTCGTCGAGCTGAAGCGCCGAGCGACGGGCGAGAAGGTGGAACTGTCGATCGAGGACGCGCTTCAGAGGGTAGCCGCTTGAACTTAAAGCGCCGTCACCCTGAACTCGTTTCAGAGTCCATCTCTCCACGGGCGCAAGCGCCTGGGGATGGCTGGATGCTGAAACACGTTCAGGGTGACGGTCAGTTCCTCCCCGGCACGGGGAGGGGGACCATGCGCAGCATGGTGGAGGGGGGCTTCCACGGGACGCAGCGCTTGGGGATAGCCCCCTCCACCACCGGCTTCGCCAGCGGTCCCCCTATCCGTGCCGGGGAGGATTTTAAATGATCCTCACCCGCTACGAGCGGATGATCGCCAAGCGCTACCTCCTGCCCGGCAAGGGCGAGGGGTTCATCTTTCTCGTCGCCTCGATCAGCCTCGTCGCGGTCATGCTCGGCGTGGCAGCGCTCATCATCGTCATGTCGGTGATGAACGGCTTTCGCGCCGAGCTGTTCGACAAGACGGTGGGGCTGAACGGCCATGCCGTGATCCAGGGCTATGACGGCAAGCTGCCCGACTGGCGCCCCATCGCCGATGCCGCGCGCAAGCTGCCCGGCGTCACCAGCGCCACCCCGCTGATCGAACAGCCGCTGATGGCGAGCTATGACGGGCGGGTCGAAGGCGTGCTGGTGCGGGGCATGCGGGTCGAGGATATTCGCGGCAACCCGATCATGGCCGACAAGGTCATCGCCGGGCGCCTTCAGGACGTGACGCCGGGATCGAACAACGTGGCGATCGGCGTGCGGCTGGCCGAGGCGCTGGGCGCGCGGGTCGGCGGGCAGATCAGCCTCATCAGCCCGCAGGGGCAGACCACGCCCTTCGGCACGGTGCCGCGCATCGTGAGCTATACCGTCGCCGCCATCTTCGAGGTGGGGGTCTATGATTATGACAAGGCGTTCGTCGTATTGCCGGTCGAGGATGCGCAGACGCTGCTGCTGATGGGCGACGCAGTCGGGCTGGTCGAGGTGCAGACGACCGATCCCGACAAGGTCGGCGCCATCCTCGCCCCGCTCGATCCGATCATCCGCGGCAAGGCCGAGATCCGCGACTGGCGTACGATGAACGCGGCGCTGTTCGAGGCGCTCGCGGTCGAGCGGGTGGCGATGTTCACCATCCTGTCGATCATCGTGCTGGTCGCGGTGTTCAACATCCTCTCCTCGCTCATCATGCTGGTCCGCGCCAAGACGCGCGACATCGCGATCCTGCGGACGATGGGCGCGACGCGTGGCGGGCTGGTGAAGATATTCGTCACCGTCGGCACCACGATCGGCGCGCTCGGCACGCTCGCCGGGCTGGGGCTGGGCGCGCTTTTCCTGTTCTTCCGGCAGGGGATGGTGAACGCGATCCAGTTCGTCACCGGCCAGAATCTGTGGGATCCCTCGGTGCGCTTCCTCACCGAACTGCCGTCCAAGACCGATCCGGTCGAGGTGACCGCCACCGTGGTCATGGCGCTCGGCCTGTCCTTCCTCGCGACGCTCTATCCGGCGTTCAAGGCCGCGAACACCGATCCGGTGCAGGTGCTGCGCTATGAATGAGATATTGGGCGTCACCGATCTGCGCCGCACCTTCGTCCAGGCCGATGTCGCGATCGAGGTGCTGCGCGGCGTCAACCTGACGGTGGGGCAGGGCGAGATCGTCGCATTGCTCGGGCCGTCGGGATCGGGCAAGTCCACCTTGTTGCAGGCGGTCGGGCTGCTGGAGGGCGGTTTCGAGGGATCGATCCGCATCGCCGGCATCGAGGCGTCGAAGCTGGATAACGACGGGCGCACCGCCACCCGCCGCGACCGGCTGGGCTTCGTCTACCAATTCCACCATCTGCTGCCGGACTTCAACGCGACCGAGAATGTCGTGCTGCCGCAACTGATCCACGGCGCGACCAACGCCGAGGCCAAGGCGCGGGCCGAGGCGCTGCTCACTACGCTCGGCCTCGGCCACCGCCTGTCGCACCGCCCGAGCCAGCTTTCGGGTGGCGAGCAACAGCGGGTCGCGGTTGCCCGTGCGCTCGCCAATCGCCCCGCTCTGGTGCTGGCCGACGAGCCCACCGGCAACCTCGACGAATCCACCGCCGACGTCGTGTTCGCCGAATTCCTGCGGCTGGTGCGGTTCGAGGGCTCCGCCGCCCTGATCGCCACCCACAACGAGCGGCTGGCGGCGCGGATGGACCGGGTGGTGCGGTTGCAGGATGGCGTGATCGCTTAAGACATTTCCCCGTTCGTCCTGAGCGTAGTCGAAGGACGTGCGACTGGACGCAGCGTTTGGGGCACGTCCTTCGACTTCGCTCAGGACGAACGGACGGGATAAGAGCGCCCCGGCTCGGTAAACATCCATTAACCATCCATTTTAGAAGTACCTTAGCCGCGCCCGCCTAAGCCCGATCGGATTGGGACGGGTGGGCGAAACGTGCGGCGATTCTGGCGACTGAAGCGGGACGAGACAGGGAGCATCGCCATCATGGCGGCGATGGCGCTGTCGGCCGTGCTCGGCATGTCCGCCTTCGCGGTCGAGGGCACGCAGGGCTATGTCGCCAAGGTGCGCAACCAGCGGGTCGCCGATCTGGCGGCGCTGGGTGCGGCGATCGCCTATAAGGCGAGCCCGTCCGACGCCATCCTGATCGCATCGGCCCAGTCGATCGCGGCCGCCAACGGGCTGACCTCCACGCAGGTCACGGCCGTCAAGGCGACCGACCCCAGCGGCAAGCCCGCGATCCAGGTGACCGTCTCGACCGACGTGCCGCTCGATCTGGCCAAGGCGATCACGTCGAAGCTCAGCTACACCGTGACCAACACGGCGATGGCCTCGCTCAACGCCAACACCACGCCCGCCTGCATCGTCGCGCTGTCGGGCGGAACCACCTATGGCGTCAGCGTCACCGGCGGCACCTCGCTCAGCCTCGGCGGCTGTGCGCTGGCGACCAATTCGGGCGTGAGCGCCACGTCGGGCACGAGCATCACCGCCGGATCGGTGGTGGCGGGCAAGAGCATCTATGACCAGCCGACCACCTGGAACGGCACCCCCGCGATCACCACCAACCCGACGCCCAACCAGATCCAGGCCAACAAGGCGAACGCGGCGCTCGATACCTATGGCAGCGACGCGCGCCTTGTCGCCGCCTTCGCCAAGCTGGGGCAGATCACCGCCACCGTCACCGCGCCCGTGGCGCCGCTTTCGCCGACCGGCCCGGCCGCGCTGGCGAACCCCTCCACGCCCACCGGGGTCGATTGGGATTTCAGCTACAGCCCCAACGCCACCGTCGCCGCCTATCGCGACAGCCAATATGGCAGCAGCTACACGGTGCCCGCCGGCAATTATACGATCGCCAGGCTGATCGTGCAGGGCGGCATCAGCGTGAAGTTCATCGGCGGTGCGGGCAAGACGATCACGATCAGCAACGGCATCCAGAACGGCGGGTCGTCGCTGATCTTCGGGCCGGGCGACTTCCGCATCAACGGCGCGATCAGCAGCAACAACGCCCCGCTCACCTTCGGCGACGGCAGCTACCAGATCGGCGACGGCGCGCTGAACCTTGGCAACACGATCACCTTCGGCAATGGCGACATGAGCTGGAACGGATCGCTGTCGCTGGGCAACGGCACGTTCAAGCTGGGCACCGGCGCGCACCGCTTCACGGGTCTCTCGATCGGCAACGGCGTCAATTTCCAGATGGGGGCGGGGGCCTTCTCCGTCTCCGGGCCGCTCAGCCTGGCCGGCACGATCACGCTGCCCGCCGGCAATATCGCGATCGGCAAGGATGCCTCGGGCAACAGCCTGACGGTCAACGGCAACGTCACTTTCGGGGACGGCAATCTCGATGTGCTGGGCGGGCTCGTCGTGTCGGGCACGATGACCAAGGGCACCGGCTATCTGCGGACGGGGGCGGTCTCGAACGGGGTCGGCATCAACGTGACCGGCACGCTCAACGCCAACACCGGCGACATCGACACGACCGGCAGCCTCAGCGTCTCGGGCTCGGGCACGATGAACAAGACGAGCGGCTATCTGCGCACCGGCAAGCTCTCCAACGGCACCGGCATAGACGTGTCATCGACCCTGAACGCCGGCAGTGGCAATATCGACACCAGCGGATCGGTGTCGATCGGCGGGGCGATCAACTCGACATCGGGCAGCTTCACCACCGCCGGCAACCTCACCGTGGGCGGCAGCAAGCGGCTGATCCTTGGGCCGGGCAATTTCACCGTCGCCGGCAAGGTGACGACCAGCGGCGGCTCGGTCGTGACGACGGGCGCCGGCACGCAGACGATCGGCGGCGTATCGGGCGTGGCGCTGGATATCGCCGGCGGCACGATCACCTTCGGCGACGGGGCGTTCAGCGCCAACGGATCGGTCAGCACGACGAGTGGCGGGGTCGTCAACTTCGGCGTATCGGCCAACCACCAGATCAACGGATCGCTCAGCATCACCGCCAACGCCAGCTTCGGGGCGGGCGCCTATACGATCAACGGCAATCTAGCGGGCACGGCCAGCGGCACGCTGACGGGCACGGGCGTCACCTTCATCCTTGCCGGCAATCTCACGATGAGCGGCGGATCGCGGATGAACTTCACCGCGCCGACCAGCGATGCGGGCGGCGGCATCACCGATGTGGTGATCGCCACCAAGTCGGCCTCGGCGACGCTCATCAACCAGGGCGCGCAGAACACGCTGACCGGCATGTTCTACGCCCCCAATTCGGCGGTCACGCTGGATGGCGGCGCCAATTTTTCAGCACCTTCGGGGAAATGCCTCATGATGGTCGTCAGCACGCTCACCCTGAACGGCGGCACGAGCAGCGGCACCGCGTGCACCAGCCTGACGGGCGGCTCGACCGGCTCGGGCGGCGTGGCGCTGGTGCTGTGAGGATGCGGCGGCTCCTCTCCAGCGAGCGCGGCACCGCGACGATCGAGTTCGCGCTGGTGTCGCTGTTCTTCTTCGGCCTCGTCGTCGTCGCGCTCGATTTCGGCGCCTATGTGCAGCAGAAACTGCGGCTGGGCGCGGCGGTCGAGCAGGGATCGATCATGGCGTTCAACACGCGCGACAGCGTGGTGCCGGCGAACGTGAGCAACTACATCTCCGCCGCCGCCCGCACGGCGACCGCACCGACGACCGCGATCACCTGCAATCAGGGGCAGGCCTGCACCAACACCGGCCGCACCTGCGCCTGCTACAATGCCGCCAGCAAGGCCTTCACGGCGGCGGCGAGCTGTTCGGCGACCTGCACCGACGGGGCTCTGGCGGGCTATTACATGACGATCACCTCGACCACGCCCTATCAGGCGATGATCGTGCCCGATGCGCTGCTTTCCGGCCGCAACCTCGTCCAGACTGCCGTGGTGCGACTGCAATGAAGATATGGCGCGAGCAGCGCGGGGCGACGGCGGTGGAATTCGCCTTCGTCGCGCCCATCTTCCTGATGTTCCTATTGCTGTTGCTGGAAGGCGCGCGGATGATGTGGACGCAGGGCGCCTTGCAGGAGGCGGCGGCTTCGGCGGCGCGGTGCAGCGCGGTCAAATCGTCGAGCTGCAACAGCGACGCGCTGGTGAAGAGCTATGCGGTGGCGCGCGCCGCCAATTCGCAGATCACCATCGCCGCCACGACGGTGACGATCGACAATGCCGTCACCTGCGGCACGCTCGGCAACATGCAGAAAGTGACGATCACCGCGCCCTGGTCGTCGGCGGCGACGAACCTGCTGCCCGGCGCGCCGAGCCAGTTGAGCGTCTACAGCTGCTTTCCGAACGCCTGAGCCGCCGACAAAAACCTTCGTGCTCCTGCGAAGGCAGGAGCCCAGGGTTACAGAGCGCGGCGCCCGCCGCCCTGGGCTCCTGCCTTCGCAGGAGCACGCCAGTGAGCTGGGCTATTCCGGCAGAAAATCCGGCACCGAAAGATACCGCTCGCCGGTATCGTAATTGAAGCCCAGCACCCGCGATCCGGGGAAGTCCTTCAGCTTCGCCGCGATCGCCGCCAGCGTCGCGCCCGAGGAGATGCCGACCAGCATTCCCTCCTCGCGCGCCGCGCGCCGGGCGTAGTCCTTCGCGTCGGCGGGATCGACCTGCGCCACGCCGTCGAGCAGATCGGTGTGGAGGTTGGCGGGGATGAAGCCCGCGCCGATGCCCTGGATCGGGTGGGGGGCCGGCTGGCCGCCCGAGATCACCGGCGACAGCGTCGGCTCCACCGCGAACACCTTCAGGTTGGGCCACACCTTCTTCAGCGCCTGCGCGACGCCCGTGATGTGGCCGCCGGTGCCGACGCCCGTGACCAGCACGTCGATCGGCGCGTCGGCGAAGTCCTTCAGGATTTCCTGGGCGGTGGTGCGGACGTGCACGTCGATGTTGGCGGGGTTCTCGAACTGCTGCGGCATCCACGCGCCGGGCGTCTCCGCGACGATCTCGGCGGCGCGCTCGATCGCGCCCTTCATGCCCTTCTCGCGCGGGGTCAGGTCGAAGCTGGCGCCATAGGCCAGCATCAGCCGGCGCCGCTCGATCGACATGCTCTCGGGCATCACGAGGATCAGTCTGTAGCCCTTCACCGCCGCCACCAGCGCCAGGCCGATGCCGGTGTTGCCCGATGTCGGCTCGACGATCGTGCCGCCGGGGGCGAGCTGGCCGCTGGCCTCGGCCGCCTCGATCATGGCGAGCGCGATACGGTCCTTGATCGAGCCGCCGGGATTGGATCGCTCGGACTTGATCCACACTTCGGCGTCGCCGAACAGGCGCTGGACGCGGATGTGCGGCGTGTTGCCGATCGTTTCGAGGATGGTGTTCGCCTTCATGTGCGGATCTCCTGTCCGGGAACCTCTTCCATAGTCTCGGGCACCTCCGGCGGATCGAAGGTGCGGGCGCGGCGCAGTTCGGGGAAGATGCGCGACCACAAGAGGGTAACGCCGATCGCGGCGACCCCGCCCGCCACCACGGCCGCGACCGGGCCGAGCAGTGCCGCCATCGCGCCGGATTCCGCCTCGCCCAGTTCGTTCGATCCCGAGATGAACAGGCCGGAGACGGCGCCGACCCGCCCACGCATCGAATCCGGCGTGTGCAACTGGATCAGCGACTGGCGGACATAGACCGAGACCATGTCGGCGGCGCCCAGCAGCGCCAGCGCGCCGAGCGACAGCGGCAGCCAAGTCGACAGGCCGAAGATCACCGTCGAGAGGCCGAACACGCACACCGCCGCCAGCATCTTCACGCCGACATCGTTCTTGAGCGGGCGGAACGAGAACCAGATGGCGATCAGCGCGGATCCGATCGCCGGCGCGCCGCGCAGATGCCCCAGCCCCTCGGCGCCGACATGCAGCACGTCGCGCGCGTAGATCGGCAGCATCGCGGTCGCCCCGCCGAACAGCACGGCGAACAGATCGAGCGAGATCGCGCCAAGCACCAGCCGGTTGCGGCGGACATAATGCAGCCCCTCGATCATCTGCTTCACCGGATGGACGGTGCGATCGAGCACGGCGCGCGGCACCGGGCCGATCATGCTGAGCATCAGCACCGACGACAGGCACAGCACCATCGAGACGGTGTAGGGCACCCAATGGTCGATCGCGTAGAGATAGCCGCCCATCGCCGGGCCGATGATGGCGCCCGTCTGCCACGCGACCGAGCTGACCGCGATCGCCTGCGGCAGCACGGGCAGCGGCACCAGATTGGGGGCGAGCGCCGAATAGGCCGGGCCGGCGAAGGCGCGCGCGACGCCCAGCAGCGCGGCCACGAAGAACATCCACGGCAAGGTCGCGGTGTCGTGCCAGCTGTGCCACGCCAGGATCGCGGCGCACAGCGCCTCCAGCGAGACGGTGAGGCGGACGATGATCCGCCGGTCGATCCGGTCCGCCGTCCAGCCGGTGATGAGCGTCAGGGCGGCGAGCGGCACGAACTGGATGAGGCCGACGAGGCCGAGCTGGAACGCCGCGTCGCGCACGTCCATCGCGCCCTTCAGCGGATCGCGCGCGATATCGTAGACCTGCCAACCGATCACCACGACCATCGAATTCTGCGCGAGCATCGTCGAGAAGCGGGACAGCAGGTAGAAACGGAAATCGCGGAAGGCGAACGGCGAGGGGGAAGTGGCCATGCGCAGTCGTTAGGCTTTGTTCCCCCGCCGCCGCAACGACAGAAACGCTAGGGGCGGGGATGGGCGCGCTTTGAGGGCGTTTTTATTTGCAACCCGTTCGAGAGGCGTGGGTCTAGGCGCCCGCCACCCACCGCCGGAACAGGGTGTTGGCGATGGCATAGGGCGGCGGGGCGATGAACGGCGCGTCGGGTGCGCCATCGAGCGCAGCGCGGACGTCGGCGCGGGTGACCCACATGGCGGCCTCCAGCTCGGTCGTGTCGAGCGTGATGGCCTCGTTCTCGGCCGCGGCGATGCAGGCGATCATCAGCGAGGAGGCGAAGGGCCAGGGCTGGCTGGCGACATAGCGCACCGCGCCGGTCGGCACGCCGGCTTCCTCGTGCAGCTCGCGCCGCACCGCCTCCTCGATCGACTCGCCGACTTCGACGAAGCCCGCCAGCGCGGAATAGCGCCCCTTGGGAAAAGCCGGCTGGCGGCCGACCAGCACCCGCGCATCCTCGCCCTCGCCGATCTCGGCCAGCATGATGACGACCGGGTCGGTGCGGGGGAAATGTTCGGTGCGGCAGGCGTCGCAGCGGCGGCCCCAGCCGGCGCGGAACGGCGCGGTCGGCTGGCCGCAGTTCGCGCAATGATGGTGGCGCGCGTGCCAGTCGGCGAGACTGCGCGCGGCGGCATAGGTGGCGGCATCCTCGGGCACGAGCCGGTCGAGGATCGGGAACAGCGTCGCGGTGCGGCGCGCGGCCGGCGCGGGCGAGGGGATGGCGACGAAGCAGGGCGCGCCATCGACGAAGCCGAGGAAGGCGGTGTCGTCTTGCCCCGGCATCGCCGCCCAACCGAGGCGGCCGGCATCGGTGGCGACGGGCTCGTAGGCGGCGAGGTCCAGCAGCCGCGCGCCGGGATCGGCGGCGAGCGCGGCGATGGCGGCGGGGTCACTGCGGATCGCATCGGCACGATCGAGGGTGGAGCCGGTGAAGCCGGGCGGTGTCATGCGAGGATCCTAGCGATTTGCAACGCGCTGGGGGAGCCCATTAAATCGCTACTCAGCCGCCTCCGCCAGCCGCCCCGGCAACGTCTCCACCAGCGCCACCCCGATCGCCCGCATCAGCCGCGACACCATCGCCACCCCCGCCGGATCGGGCGTCCGCATGTCGGGCAGCAGGTAGAGCGACCGGCACATCTCGATCTGCACCGCATGCACCCCATCCTCCGGCCGCCCATGCCGGTCGAGCGTATAGCCCCCCGCATAAGGCTGGTTGAGCGCCACCGGCAGGCCCGCCGCCGTCACCGCATCCTGCGCCGCCGCCGCCAGTTCCGCCGCGCAGCTCCGGCCGTGGCGGGTGCCGATCACCACCTTCGCGCCGCCCTCCGGCAGCGGCGGCATCGAATGGCAATCGAGCAGCACCGCCTGCCCCCATGCCGCCCGCATCCGCGCCAGTTGCGCCGTGATCGCCTCGTGGAAGGGCCGGTGGACCCGCTCCACCAGCGCCGCCACCTCCGCGCCGCCCAGCCGGTGCCGCCACAGATCGCCCTCCCGCGCCAGCCGGCGGGGGATGAGGCCGAGCCCCGAGCGCATCCGAAAGGAGGGCGTCGCCGGCCAGGGCAGGGGGCCGTCGATCATCTGTGGGTCGAGATCGCGCACGTCGCGGTTGAGGTCGATCGCCGCGCGCGCCACGTCCGCCACGATCGCGGTCGCGCCCTCCGCCACCAGCCCGCCGATCAGCGCGTCGGCATGACGATCCTCCAGCGTTTCGAGCGCGTGGCGCGTCACCCGTGCGCGCGCCATCACGGCGGCGGGATAGGTCTGGCCGGCGTGCGGCACCGCGACGAGCAGCGGCAGGGCCGGCCCGCCCGGCGCGATCGTCCTGAAGGTTGCGTCCTGTCCCGTCATCGAAGCGCCATGATAGCGGGCCTCGGCCACATGGGCACCCCGGCGCTAACCATCCAAAGCTGGAAATTTTTAACAAGCGCAGGCATAGTGGCTCGGGTCGCGCGGCCTTTCCGGTCGAAGGGCCGGGCCGATCAGAGGATAGTCATGATTCGCATCCTGCTTGCCGAGGACGATTCGTCGATGCGCGAATATCTCGCGCGGGCGCTCGAAAAGACCGGCTACAAGGTGACGGCGGTCGATCGCGGGACCGAGGCGCTGCCCCTGCTGGAGCGCGAGACGTTCGATCTGCTCCTCACCGATATCGTCATGCCCGAACTGGACGGCATCGAGCTGGCGCAGCGCGCCGCCGTGCTGGCGCCCGACATGCGCGTGATGTTCATCACCGGTTTCGCGGCGGTGACGCTCAAGAGCGGCGCGGTGCCGAAGGACGCGAAACTGCTGTCCAAGCCCTTTCACCTGCGCGATCTGGTGCTGGAGGTCGATCGCATGTTCGAGGTCGGCACCGCCACCGAGCTCTGATCGACGGACCGGCGGTTTTGGGTAACGCGCACGGCCACGATCACGCGGGCCATTCTCACGCCGATCACGACCATTCGGGTCACGGCCATTCGGGCCACGACCATAAGGCGCATGGTCACGCCGGCCATTCGCACGGCCACCACGGCCATTCCCACGCCCCGTCCAGCTTCGGCCGCGCCTTCGCCATCGGCATCGCGCTCAACACGGGCTTCGTCGTGGCCGAGGGGCTGGCCGGTGTCTGGGCGGGCTCGATCGCGCTCATGGCCGATGCCGGACACAATCTGTCCGACGTGCTGGGGCTCATCCTCGCCTGGGTCGGCCATTCGCTGTCGTCGCGCCCCGCCTCGCCGCGCTTCACCTACGGCCTGCGCTCCTCCTCGATCCTGGCGGCGCTCGGCAATGCCGTGTTGCTCATCCTGGCGAGCGGCGCGATCGCGTGGGAGGCGGTGCGGCGGCTGATCGAGGACGGCGCGCAGCCGATGGGCGGCGTCGTGATGGCCACCGCCGCGATCGGCGTGATCGTCAATCTGGCGACGGCGATGCTGTTCCACCGGGGCCAGCACGACCTCAACATCCGCGGCGCCTATCTCCACATGGCGGCCGACGCGGGCGTCTCGGCCGGGGTGGTGATCGCCGGGCTGATCGTCGCGAAGACCGGCTGGCTGTGGATCGATCCCGTCACCAGCCTCGTCATCGTCGCGGTGATCCTCCTGTCGACCTGGGGGCTGCTGCGGGATTCGCTGGCGCTCTCGCTCCATGGCGTGCCGCGCGGCGTCGATCTCAAGGCGGTCGCCGCCCGCCTCGGCGGTCTGCCCGGCGTCGCCCATGTCCACCACATCCACATCTGGCCCACCAGCACGACCGAAACGGCGCTGACGGCGCATCTGGTGATGCCGGCGGGCGCGACGGATGCCTTCCTGTCAGACACCGCCGGAATGCTCGAACAGGATTTCACCATCGGCCACGCCACCCTCCAGGTGGAACGCGGCGGGGACTGCGCGCACGCGGATTGCGAATAGCGGCGGAACGGCGGTTCAGTCGGCGCCATACGCCTCGGCCAGCGCCAGCATCGACCGCACGTGCCGCCGCGCCACCGCCATCCGGTCCTCGCCATAGCCCCCGCCGAGCGTGCTCGCGACCGGCACGCCCGCCATGCGCGCCATCCGCGCGACATAGCGATCGCGCGCGTCCAGCCCCGCGTCGCTCAGCGCCAGCCGGCCGAGCCGGTCTTCGACATGCGGGTCCACGCCCGCCTGATAGAGGATCAGGTCGGGCTGGAAATCCGCCATCACCGGCGGCAGCACCTCGCCCAACAGCGCCAGATAGGCCGCGTCGCCGATCCCGTCCGGTAGCGGCACGTCCTGCGTCGAACGGGCCTTGCGCGCGGGAAAGTTGCGTTCGGCGTGGAGCGACAGCGTATAGATATCCTCGCGCCCGGCAGTCAGCATCGCCGTGCCGTCGCCCTGATGCACGTCGAGGTCGAGGATCAGGATGCGGGCCGCATCGCCCTCCGCGATCAGCCGGTGGGCGGCGATGGCGAGATCGTTGAACACGCAATAGCCGGCACCCGTATCGGCCAGCGCATGGTGGCTGCCGCCCGCCGCATTGGCGGCGTGGCCATGGTCAAGCGCCAGCTTCGCCGCGAGCCAGGTGCCGCCCGGCGACAGCTGCGATCGGCGCGCCACCCGCTCGGTCACGGGAAAGCCGATCCGCCGCTCCTTGATGGCCGGCACCGAAAGGCTCAGCACCTCCTCGACATAGGCCGGATCATGCACTGCCTCGATCCAGTTACGGGGCATGAGCGCGGGCGCATGCTGGGTGAAGGCGGCGCCGGTCTCGCCCAGCGCCTCCATCACCAGTCCATATTTGTCGAACGCGAAGCGGCTGCCCGGCGCGGCGGGCGAGACGTAGCCGGGGTGGTGGACGACGTGGAGCATGGGGAGGGATGTAGGGATGCGCACGAGAGTTCGCGACTGCCGCCGCCATCACGGGACTGCGATGAAGAAATATCTTGACAAATAGGAACAAATAGAAAACATGTGCGGCTGTCGAATCGCCAAAGGCCAAGGCGTGCAGACGAGCATCCGGCGCGGGGCGACCCGCACCGGAACGACCGGCGCGAAGTCATCCGGTTCACCATGACGAAGCTTCGCGACAGGTCCGGCGAACATTTCAGGCGGCCCAGCCAAACCGGCCAGTAGCTCTTCGGGGCGAAAACCCAAGGGGCCACCGTCACCGGACCACCCCCAGCGCGGGCCTGCGGCGGCCTGCAAAAATGCTGTAAAAGTCCGCCCGGATGCCCGTGGCAGGACGCGCCGGTCGAAACGCTTCTTCCCGATTTCCGTCTGAATACCGCCAGCAAATCCTATTTTTCATCACGCGCACGCTCCCCCCCCCCCGGTTGTGCTCCGGCGGAGGCCGGAGCCCAGGGTTACAAAGCACACCCCAAGCCACCCTGGGCTCCGGCCTTCGCCAGAGCACAACCGCAGCCGCTGACTAACCATGGCGATAACAGACCGGTGAAACCGAAATCCTCCCCTGCGAGGGGAGGTGGCAGCCCGCAGGGCTGACGGAGGGGTATTGCCCTATCGAGAGCGGGTCACCCCTCCACCATGCTTCGCATGGTCCCGCTTCCCTTGCAGGGTAGGATCTTGCCCACCAATCAAACCCGCATCGGCATCGGCATCGGCATTGCTCGACCAGCACAAAAAAAGGCCGGCGCCTCACCGCACCGGCCCTTCCTTCACCGCTTCAGGGAAAGCGTCACCGCCCCGGAACGCGCATCTCCTCCGGCACGATCACGCCGCGATCCACGATCGTCTGGTTGTCGAGGAACAGGCTGCAGTTCCGGAGCGGCAGATCGATGTGGCAGGCGGTGTCGTTGGTGCCGCCCACCTCGGTGTTCGGCCCCAGAGAGAACAATACGTTGCCATAGAAGGACAGGCCGTTGACCCCCAGTTCCGGCGCGCCGCGCATCGCGGGGGATTTGGCGTTGCGGGTGGTGGCCAGATGGTGCCAGGCGGCCTTCTCGTTCAGGCCCCAGCCGATGTGCGACACGGCATAGGCGCGCGGATCGTTGAAGCTCTGCATATAGCCTTCGAGCAGCGCCTTATCGAGCCCGTCGCCCTCGATGTGGGTGACGTAACCCTTCTCGATCGTCAGCTTCACGGCGCTCGTGAAATAATCGTTGAACACCATCGAGATATCGCCCGGCGCGATCACCACCGTGCCGTCCACGCCATCGTCGTCGCCGCTCGTCAGCAGGAAGCCCGAGGGCCAGTGATCCCAGCGGCCGGGCGTGTCGGTATAGCCATATTCGGTCAGCACCGGATATTTGGTGAGCTTGTAGGTCACGTCGGTGCCCGCGTCGGACGTGACGCGCAACTCCTTCGCGCGGGTTAGCAGATCGCCGGCATGTTCCACCCGGCGGCGCAGATCGGGGCTGGGGGCGAGCTGCTTCAGCACATGCAGCGGCTCGATCACCATCAGCATCCGCGTGCCCGAGGCAAGGATCTCGTTCTGCTCGTGGCTGAACAGCAGGCCGATCAGGTCGATCACCAGATCGGCCTTCTTCATCATGTCGACGACGGCGGTGTTGCCCTCCAGCGGCCCCTTGCCGACCGTGTCGAAGCGGCCGGTGGTGCGCAGCGGCAGGTTCATGTGGAACGCCTCGCCGCCCAGCATCCGCGCGGCCGTCAGCGTGGCCTGCGCGTAATCGGCGCGGATCTCGCCTTCGGACAGCACGCCGACCAGCACGCCCGGCTTCACGCCGCACAATTCCAGTTCGGCCTGGAAGGTGTTCACCATGTCGATATCGATGGGCATCGGGGCGTCTCCGCATGATCGGACGGGTGCGATGCCGCCTGTCCGCACCGCTCTGACGGGCAGGATAGGCATGGGTAGGCGGCAGTCTCAATGGTTCGGCGGCCACCGCGCGCACTTATCAAAGATGTGATGTGAAGGGGCGGGCAGGGCGGAAAACCGCACTTTTCACATGCTTGATTTCGTGGGCGCCGCGCCGCCCCGCGCTTGACCATGGCGCATGGCGGACCGCACGTTCCGGCCCGTTATTCAAGCGGTAGGGAGCGCGCACATCATGGCCGAGCTGTACGAGATCAGCGCGCGGGAGGCCGTCGCCGGCGTCGCCAAGGGGGACTTCACCGTCGAGGCGGTGGTCCGCTCCTATCTCGATCGCGCCGACGCGGTCGAGGCCGATGTCGGCGCGTGGCACCATCTCGATCCCGATGCGGCGATCGCCACCGCCAAGGCGGTCGATGCCGGGCCCGGCGGCCCGATGAAGGGCGCGCTGATCGGCGTGAAGGACGTGATCTGCACCGCCGACATGCCGACGACCTTCGGCTCCAAGGCCTATGAAGGCTTCCGCCCGCCCTATGACGCGGCCTGCGTGACCATGGCCAGGGCGGCCGGCGCGATGGTGCTGGGCAAGACCGTGTCGACCGAATTCGCCGCCATGTCGCCCGGCAAGACGAAGAACCCCTTCAACCCCGAACATACGCCCGGCGGCTCCTCCAGCGGATCGGCGGCGGGGGTGGGGGCGAAGCTCGTGCCCATCGCGCTCGGCACGCAGACGGCGGGCTCCACCATCCGCCCGGCGGCCTTCTGCGGCGTGGTCGGCTACAAGCCGAGCTACGACCTGATCGATACCACCGGCACCAAGACGCTGGCGGCCTGCTTCGACACGATCGGGGTTATCGCCCGCGACGTGCGCGACGTGGCCTTCTACACCGCCCACGTCACCGGCAAGCCCGAGCTGGAGCCCGATGCGGCGCCCGCCGCGCCCACCGTCGCGCTCTACCGCAGCGAGGCGTGGCATCTGGCTTTGCCCGAGGCGCAGGAGGCGCTCGACCGCGCCATCGCCGCGCTGGCCGCCAAGGGCGTCAGCGTCACCGAAATCCCGCTGATGCCGGGTTACGACAAGCTCCTCGATATCCACGAGCGGATGATGGATTGGGGCATGACGACCGGCCTCTCCTACGAGCGGCTCTACATTCCCGATCGCATCTCCCCGATCTCGCGCGACATGCTCGAGGGCCGCGCCGCCCACGCCAGCGCCGCGAAATTCGCCGAGGCCGAGGCCGAGGCGATCGCCGCCCGCGCCAACATCAGCGCGCTGTTCGGCGATTATGACGTGATCCTGACCCCGCCGGCCCCCGGCGAGGCGCCCAAGGGACTGGCGCGCACCGGCGACGCCAGCTTCAACCGCGGCTGGACCGCGCTGCACCTGCCCTGCATCACCGTGCCCGCCGGCACCGGCCCGACCGGGCTGCCCGTCGGCGTACAACTGGTGGCGCGCAAGAACGACGACGCGCGGCTGCTCTCCGCCGCCGCCTTCCTCGAAGCGGCGCTCGCGGCGTGAGCGGCACGGTCCACGCTTTCGGCGACGTGACCTTGCAGAGCGGGGCGATCCTCCCCGCCGCGCAGCTCACCTACACGACGCATGGCACGCTCAATGCGGACAAGAGCAACGCCATCCTCTTCCCCACCTGGTTCGGCGGCCAGCATCCGGCCAACGACTGGATCATCGGCCCTGGCCGCGCGCTCGATCCCGAGAAATATTTCATCGTCGTCGTCAACAATATGGGCAACGGCCTGTCCTCCTCGCCCAGCAACACGCCGGCGCCGGCGGACGGGCCGCGCTTTCCCTATGTGTCGGTGCTGGACAATGTGATCCTCCAGCGGCGGCTGCTGGAGGAGGCGTTCGGGATCGGGCACCTGTTGCTGATCGTCGGCCGCTCGATGGGCGCGCAGATCGCCTTTCAATGGGGGGCTTATTATCCCGATTTCATGGATGCGATCCTGCCCTTCGTCGGCTCGGCCCGCACCGCGCATCATAATTGGGTGTTCCTCGAAAATGTGCGCGGCGCGATGACCTCGGACCCCGCCTTCATGGACGGGGAATATGAAACCCAGCCGACCGTGGCCTTCGATCGGATGGGGCTGGTGTTCGATAGCTGGGGTCTGTCGCAGGCCTGGTATCGGCAGGGGCTGCATCTGGCGCAGGGCTATGCCACGACCAAGGATTTCATCCGCCGCCAGCGGCCGCAGGGCGGGGGGGACGCCAACAACGTCATCGCTTCGGTCGAGACGTGGCAGGGCGCGGACCTCAGCGACAATCCACTCTATGGAGGGGATTATGCCAAGGCCCTTGGCGCGATCACCGCGCGCACTATCGTGATGCCGTCGCGTACCGACCTCTATTTCCCGCCGGAGGATAGCGAGATCGAAGTCTCCCACATGCCCAACGCCGAATTGCGGGTGATCGAATCGGTCTGGGGCCACCGCGCCGGCGCGCCCGGCACCGATCCGGTCGACACCGCCTTTATCGAGGATGCCATCCGCGAGCTGCTGCCGGCGTGAGGGCGGCGCGCACAACATCCTTCCCCCCTCCCGCGTGCGGGAGGGGCCGGGGGTGGGCCTCCGACATCAGCGGCGCGAGCGCGACCCTGTCGGGCCGCGCGCCCACCCCTGACCCCTCCCGCAAGCGGGAGGGGAAATCCCCCGCGAGGCGGGCGGCGTGAGGGGGCCGGGGGGCACCCATACCGTCACCCTCACGGTCAACGGCGCGGAGCATGCGCTGGAGATCGATCAGGGCGCCGTCCTGCTCAACGTGCTGCGCAACGATCTGGCGCTGAACGGGCCGAAATTCGGCTGCGGCCTCGCCCAGTGCGGCGCCTGCACCGTGCTGATCGATCGCCGCCCGGCGCGCGCGTGCGTATTGCCCGCCGCGAACCTCGAAGGCTATGCCATCACCACGCTCGAAGGGCTGGGCGACCGCGCCGCCCCGCACCCCGTCCAGCAGGCGTTCATCGAGGCGAACGGCACGCAATGCGGCTATTGCCTCAACGGCATGGTGATGGCGGTCACGGCCCTGCTGGAACGCCAGCCCGACGCGAGCGAGGACGATATCCGCAAGGCCCTCCGCTACAATCTCTGCCGCTGCGGATCGCATGTCGAGGTGCTGGCGGCGGCGTTGAAAGCGGCCGAGGCGATGCGGCAGGCGCCCACGCCATGAGGAACCCCGAACTCCCCACCGCCACCCGCGCCGATCTGATCGCGCGCGGCGGCCTCCTCGCCATCGTCCGCAATTCGGCGACGATGGCGGTGCCCGAATTGTTCGTGACGATCCTCGATGACGGGCGGGTGATCGGCTACAACAACCATGTCGATCTCGGCACCGGCATCCGCACCTCGCTCGCCCAGATCGTCGCCGAGGAGCTCGACGTGCCGTTCGCGCAGGTGTCGATGATGCTCGGCGACACCGAATGGACGCCCGACCAGGGCGCCACCACCGCCAGCGAGACGCTCCAGATCACCGCCGTGCCGCTGCGCTGCGCCGCCGCGCAGGCGCGGGCCATCCTTCTCACCCGCGCCGCCGCCCGCTTCGGCGTCGGGATCGAGGCGCTGTCGATCGAGGATGGCGAAATCCTCGTCGCGGACGGCGGCAACCGCCGTGTCAGCTTCGCCGAACTCGTCGCGGGCGAGACGATCGTCGCCGAAGTGGACCTCGCCACCCCGGTCAAATCGCCCGACGATTACCGCATCGTCGGCCGCTCGACGCCGCGCGTCGACATTCCCGCCAAGGCGCTGGGCGAACTGGTGTTCGTCCACGACATGCGCCTGCCCGATATGCTGCACGGCCGGGTCGTCCGCCCGCCCTATGCCGGGCGCGACGTGGGCGCCTTCATCGGCCGCACGCTCGTCTCCGTCGACGAAGCCTCGATCGCGCACATCCCCGGCATCGTGAAACTGGTCGTCATCCACGATTTCATCGGCATCGTCGCCGAGCGCGAGGAGCAGGCCGATGCGGCGATGCGCGCGCTGAAGGTCGATTGGGGCGCCTTCGACGATCTCGCCGATCTCAACAATCCGACGCAGGCGATCCGCGACAATCCGCGCACCACCCGCAAGCTGGTGGACGAGGGCGATGTCGAGGAGGCGCTGGAGGGCGCCGCCGTCCGCCTCGCCCGCACCTATGTGTGGCCCTATCAGATGCACGGCTCGATCGGCCCATGCTGCGCGCTGGCGGAGTTCGGCGCCGATGGCCGGCTGACGATCTGGTCCGGCACCCAGACCCAGCTCATGCTCCGCGCCGATCTGGCGAAGCTGCTCGACCTGCCCGAAACCGCCATCGACATCGTCCGCATGGAGGCGTCGGGTTCCTACGGTCGCAGCGGCGCCGACGACGTCGCGGCCGACGCGGCGCTGCTCGCCCGCGCGGTCGGCCGCCCGGTGAGGGTCCAGCTCACCCGCGATCAGGAGCATATGTGGGAGCCCAAGGGCACCGCGCAGCTGATGGAGGTGGATGGCGGCCTCGATGCCGATGGCGCGCCGCTCGCCTATGATTATCAGTCGAGCTACCCGTCCAACATCTCGCCGATGCTGGCGCTGCTGCTGACCCGCACGATCGAGCCGCAGGTCGATCGGATGACCGGCGGCGACCGCACCGCCATCCCGCCATATTCCTACCCGAATCTCCGCATCAACATCCACGACATGCCGCCGATCGCGCGCGCCTCCTTCATCCGGGGCGTGTCGGCGATGCCGACCAGCTTCGCGCACGAATCCTTCATCGACGAACTGGCGGTCGAGGCCGGGGTCGATCCGGTCGAATATCGCCTGCGCCACATGACCGACGAGCGCGCCATCGCCCTCGTCCGCGCCGTGGCCGATCGGGCGGAGTGGGAGGAACGGCTCGACGCCCGCCAGATCGAGATCGCGCCCGATATCGTGCGCGGGCAGGGCTTCGGCTACGCCGTCTATGTCCACGGCCCATGGCCGGGCAAGGCGGCGGCCTGGGCGGCCTGGGTCGCCGAGGTCGAGGTGAACAAGGCCACCGGCGAGGTGGCGGTCACCCGCGTCGTCGCCGGGCAGGATTCGGGCATGATGGTGAACCCCGAAGGGGTCCGCCACCAGATCCAGGGCAACGTCATCCAGTCGACCAGCCGCGTGCTGCGCGAGCAGGTCCATTTCGACGCGGCCGGCGTCACCAGCCGCGAATGGGGCGATTATCCGCTCCTCACCTTCCCCGAATTGCCGAAGATCGACGTGGTGATGATCCCGCGCCCGCGCGATCCGCCGCTGGGGGCGGGCGAATCCGCCTCGGTGCCGAGCGCCGCCGCCATCGCCAATGCGGTCTATGACGCGACCGGCGTCCGCTTCCGCGAACTGCCGCTCACGCCCGAACGGGTGCTGGAGGGCCTCGGCCGCAAGCCGCGCCCCGCGATGTTGCCGGCGCCCGAGCCTGTCGAGAAGGCCAAGGCCCGCCCGTGGAAGGCGATCGCGGCGGGCGCGCTGGCGCTGCTGGGGGCCGGATCGATCCTGTGGCCGGTGAAAGCCTCGATCGCCCCGATCCCTCGCCCCGCCGCCGACACCTTCTCCGCCGAGACGATCGAGCGCGGGCGAATGCTGGCGGCGGCCGGCGATTGCGCGGTCTGCCACACCACGGCGGGCGGCGCGGAGAATGCCGGCGGCTTCGCGATGGAGACGCCCTTCGGCACCGTCTATTCGACCAACATCACCCCCGATGTGGAAACCGGCATCGGCGCCTGGTCCTACCCCGCCTTCGAGCGGGCGATGCGCCACGGCATCTCGCGCGACGGGCGGCACCTCTACCCGGCCTTCCCCTACACCAGCTTCACCAAGATGAGCGACGCCGACATCCAGGCGATCTATGCCTATCTGATGGCGCAGCCGGCGGTGAAGGCGAAGCCGCCCGAGACCAGGCTCGCCGCGCCCTATAGTTGGCGCCCGCTGCTCGCTGGCTGGAACGGCCTCTACCTGAAACCCGGCCCACTGCTGGCCGATCCGGTCCGCTCGGACGACTGGAATCGCGGCGCCTATCTGGTCGAAAGCGTCGGCCATTGCTCGGCCTGCCACTCCCCGCGCGACGCGCTCGGCGGCGAGGTCCAGGGCGCGAACCGCTGGGCCGGCGCCTTCGCCGAGGGCTGGGAGGCGCCCGCGCTGGGCACCCATTCCAAGTCGCCCGTCCCGTGGACCCGCGAGGATCTCTACACCTACCTCCGCACCGGCGCGTCGGACGTGCACGGCCCCGCCGGAGGCCAGATGGCGCCGATCGTCGCCGGCCTGCGCGCGCTGCCCGACAGCGACATCCGGGCGATGGCCACCTACCTCTCCGATCTCGGCACGCCCGAGGCGACCCAACCGGCGGCGGCGCTGGTGGCTGCGGGGGAGGCGGCGCTGCAACCGCTCAACACGCCCGGCGCGCGTCTGTTCGATCGCGCCTGCGCCATGTGCCATTTCACCGAGGCGCCCGACCTGTTCGGCGCGAGGCTCCCCTTGGCGCTCAACAGCAACGTCCATTCGGATCATGCCGACAATCTCGTCCGGTCTATCCTCGATGGCCATGCCGATCCGGCCAATCCGGGGCGCGGCGCGATGCCCGCCTTCCGCCATCACCTGACGGACGCCCAGATCGCCGAACTCGCCCGCTTCATCCGATCGGGGCAGGCCCCCGGCAAGGCGCCGTGGCGCGACCTCGAAGCCACGATCGCCCGGATTCGCGCGGAAAGCCGCCACTGATCGATGACGGTTATTTGACAGTCATCGAAAAGAGGATAGCTTCATTGTGGATCGAAACCGAATCGCCTGGGGCGGTGATGACGGTGTGACCGAATATCCGGGGAGGGAGCCTGCAAGGCGGTGCACAGCCGTTAGCAGGAGGGGCATATGGCCCATCGAATTTCGGACGTTGACACCAGGTTCGGCGCTTCCATGCCGTCGGCGACCGAACAGGTCGTGGCGGCGACTTTCTATGACGCGCCGCCGCCCAATCCTTCTTCCGTCACCTATCGCGCGCACCAGTTGCACGATGGCGATCTGGAAGACCGCAACGGCCACAAGATCCATCACGACTATCAATACGTCAGCTTTTCCGACGCGGCCTATGAAAAGACGGTCGTCAAGTCGGCGCAGCGAACCTTGCAGGTCTTTGAATTCTTCACCGAATACCGCCGCGCCGCCAGCGCGAGCGAGATCGCGATCAATCTCGATCTGCCGCAGTCGAGCACCTCGATGCTCCTGCGCAGCCTCGTGTCGCTCGGTTACCTCAGCTATGATGCCGCCACCCGCCTCTACGCGCCGTCGCTGCGCCTCTCGCTGATCGGCGCGTGGCGGCCGGAACGGGTAGGGGTCGCGAACGACATCCTCCAGCTGATCGAACAGCTGCACATGGAAACCGGCGAATGCGTGATGCTCGCCGAACAGTACAAGCATTTCGTCCGCTACATCTACGTCCTCCAGAGCGCCGATCCGGACAAGGTCTATTATGTCCCGCTGGGCATCCTCCGCCCGATCTGCACCACCGCCTTCGGCCAGATCATGCTGAGCCTGAAGAGCGACAAGGAGATGCGGATGCTCGTCCACCGCGCCCGATCCGACAAGGATTCGGCCGATTACGGCGTCGGCATCGATACGGTGGCCGTCGCGGTCGAGCGGGCGCGCGAACTGGGCTATGCCTATACCAGCCGGCTGGTGAACGATTTCCGCTCCTATCAGCTGGCCACTTTGCTGCCCGGCAACGGTGACGCGCCGGCGCTGGCGATCGGCATTTCCTCCTACGGCGATCGCTTCATCGAGCGGAAGGCCGAGCTGCTCGACCGGCTGATGACGGTCGCGAAATCGCGCGGAATGGCCGCCCCGCTATCACATTCCTGATTTGTCGGCGGGCGGCTGCCGGGGCGGTTGCCTGCCCCCGATATCGGGCTAGCCTGCACCCATAATATAAAGGGGATGTCGAGCTGATCGTCGCTGGAGGGGCCAGGGTGCCCCGGCTCGCGATGGCGGTCGGGGCGGGTTATTGGCACCGATCACGAGGCCGACGATGCAGAGCGAACTTACGGCGTCCGCCCCCTACGTCCCGGCTGTGGGCAAGCTGAAGATCTATACCAAGATCATGCTGCGGCTGATCCCGTTCCTCGGGCTGTGCCTGATGACCTCGTCGCTCGATCGGGTGAACGTCAGCTTCGCCAAATTGCAGATGCTGGACGAGTTGCAGTTCAGCAACGCGGTCTACGGCATCGGCGCCGGCATCTTCTTCCTCGGCTACATTCCGTTCGAGGTGCCCAGCAACGCCATCCTTGCCCGCGTCGGCGCGAAGCTCTGGATCGGGCGGATCATGATTACCTGGGGCATCATGTCCGGGTTGATGATGTTCGTGCAGACGCCTGCCCAATTCTACGTCCTGCGCTTCCTGCTCGGCATGGCCGAAGCGGGCGGCCTGCCCGGCGTGCTCTATTACCTCACCTCCTGGTTCCCCTCGTGGCGGCGCGGTCGCGTGATCGGCCTGCTGATGCTCGGCGGCCCGATCGCCACCATGTTCGGCGGCCCCATCTCGGGCATCATCATGCAGGACATGCATGGGCTGAACGGCTGGAGCGGCTGGCAATGGCTGTTCCTGCTGGAAGCGATGCCCAGCGTCATCCTCGGTCTGATCGCCTTCTTCTACCTTCCCAAATCGCCCACTGCCGCCAAATGGCTGAGCCCGGAGGAAAAGACCTTCCTCGCCGACGAACTGGCGCATGACGTGCGGCAAGCCCCGCCCGGCCTCCACCGCTTTCGCGACGGCCTGCTCAACAAGCGCGTCTGGCTGCTCGGCGGCATCGATTTCTCGATCCTGCTGGCGACCTATGCGATGGGCTTCTGGCTGCCGACCTTCATCCGGGGCGCGGGCGAGACCGATCTGGTCCGCATCGGCTTCCTCTGCGCCATTCCCAGCATGGCCGGCATCGCCGGGCTGCTGCTGCTCTCGGCCAGTTCGGACAAATATCGCGAACGCCGCTGGCACATCATCGTGCCCTTCCTCGTGGCGGCGGTCGCGCTGTCGACCAGCACGCTCTTCCTCGACAATGTCGCGATGATCGTCATCTGCTTCGCGGTGGCGATGATGATGGTGACCGGCACGATCTCGGTCTTCTTCACGCTTCCGGCGACCTTCCTCACCGGCCCGGCGGCGGCGGCGGGCTTCGCGCTCGCCTGTTCGCTGGCCAATATCGCCGGCCTGGTCAGCAATTCGATCACCGGCTTCGCGCTGGAACTGACGGGCAGCCCGGCCAGCGCGCTCCTGATCTTCTCGGGCTCGCTCTGCGTCAGCTGCCTGATCGTCTATTCGCTGCCGCCCAAGCTGGTGAACCGCTGATCCGGCGCATTGCCTGTAAACCCGCGCTGGGGCAGGGGGCGTCATCCGTAGGGGGAGACGCCCATGCCGCACGCCACCACCATCATCGCCTTCGCGCTGGTCGCTTTCGGCATGGTCGTCACGCCGGGGCCCAACATGCTGTATCTCGTGTCGCGCTCGATCGCGCAGGGGACGCGGGCGGCGATGATCTCGCTGGTCGGTGTCGCGACGGCGCTGTTGATCTACATGGTGGCCGCCGCGCTCGGCATCACCGCGCTGCTGCTGGCGATTCCGCTGGCGTATGACGCCTTGCGCATCGCGGGCGCGCTCTACCTGCTGTGGATGGCGTGGAACGCGATCCGGCCGGGCGGGCGCTCGCCCTTCCAGGTGCGCGACCTGCCGGCCGACGGGCCACGCAAGCTGTATGTGATGGGGCTGCTGACGTGCCTGCTCAATCCCAAGGTGGCGGTGCTGTATCTGTCGCTGCTGCCGCAGTTCATCGATCCCAAGCTGGGGCACGTCCTCGGCCAGTCGCTGCTGCTCGGCGCCACCCAGATCGCGGTGAGCGTCGCCACCAACGGCACCATCGCTGCCTCGGCGGGCAGCATCGCCCGCCTGCTGGCGCGCAAGCCCGCCTTCATGACGGTGCAGCGCTGGCTGATGGCGACCGTGCTGGGCGGGCTGGCGGTGCGGATGGCGTTCGAGACGCGGAAGTAAGGCTATCGGGCGGGCGGCGCGCTTGATAGCCTGCGGCCCATGAAGCATTTCCTCCTCGCCGCCGCCGCTCTCGTCGCCACTCCCGCGCTGGCGCTCGATCCGCCGGCCGCGCGCGCCGCGATCGACGCGCAGGTGGCGAAGAACTGGGCGGCGCTCGATGCGCTCTACGTGGATCTCCACCAGCATCCCGAAACCGGCTTCCACGAGGTCCGCACGGCGGGCGTGCTGGCGGCGCGGATGAAGAAACTCGGGCTCGAGGTGACCGAGAAGGTCGGCGGCACCGGCGTGGTCGCCATCCTGCGCAACGGCCCCGGCCCGACGATCCTGCTCCGCACCGAGCTGGACGGCCTGCCGATGGAGGAGAAGACCGGTCTGCCCTACGCCAGCCGCCAGCAGCAGACGGCCGACGGCAAGACGACCTTCACCATGCACAGCTGCGGCCACGACAATCACATGACCGCCTGGATCGCCACCGCCGAGGTGCTGATCGCGATGAAGGCGCAGTGGTCGGGCACGGTGATGTTCGTGGCGCAACCCTCCGAGGAGACGGTGCAGGGCGCGCGGGCGATGCTGAAGGACGGGCTGTTCACCCGCTTTCCGAAACCCGATGTCGGCTTCGCGGTGCATGTGCGCGCCGATCCGGCCGGCACGGTGCTGCTGAAGGATGGCGTCGCCAGCTCCAATTCGGATGCGCTGACGGTGCTGTTCAAGGGGCGCGGCGGCCATGGATCGATCCCCTCGGCCACGATCGACCCGATCGTGATGGGCGCCCATTTCGTGAGCGACGTGCAGAGCGTCGTCAGCCGCCAGAAGGAAGCGGGCACCTTCGGCGTGGTGACGGTCGGCAGCTTCCAGGCGGGCACCGTCGGCAACATCATCCCCGACAATGCCGAGCTGAAACTCTCGCTCCGCAGTTTCACGCCCGAGGTGCGGGCGATGCTGCGCGAGGGTGTCGAGCGCACCGCGAAGGCGTCGGCGGCGATGGCCGGCGCGCCCGAACCCGTCATCACCCACGTCTCCGGCACGGCGGCGGTGGTGAACGATCATGCGCTGGCCGAAAAGGTGGGCGCGGTGCTGGCGGCGGCCGGCGGCGACCGCATCGACACCCAGCCCGCCACCGCCCCCGGCTGGTCCGCCAGCGAGGATTATTCGGCCTATGTCGAGGCGGGCGTCCCCTCGGTCTATTATTTCATCGGCGGCTACGACGCGGCCACCATCGCCGCCGCCCAGGCGAAGGGCGAGCCGCTCCCCACTAACCACTCCCCCTATTTCGCGCCGGACCACAAGGCGACGATCGGCACGGCGGTGCGGACGCTCAGCCTGTCGGTGCTGGCGGTGGCGGGGCGCTGAGCCGATCACGGCCTTCGCCGTGACCGGTCCAGCGCCCGGCGGTCGTCAGGTCGCGGGCGAACGATCGGCGTGAAGGTCGACTCGCCGGACCGTCACCCCAAGGTCGCCAGCGCCTCGCGGCAATCGTTCGCGCATTCGCGGCACATTTCCGCGCAGCGGCGGCAATGGTCGTGATCGTGTTTTTCGCATTCGATCGCGCAGATGTCGCAGGCGTCGGCGCAGGCGATCAGCAGCACCTTGAGCATCGCCGCATTCTCGCCGGTCTGGCGGGTCGCGGCGCGGGCGGCGGCGGTGCAGATGTCGGCGCAATCCATGCAGGTGCGGATGCACTGGGTCATGTCCATCGGCTCGGCCGAACAGGCGTCCGCGCAACTGGTGCAGATCACCGCGCAATACATCGCATGCTTGGCCGCCTCGGCCATCGGTTCGTTGATGTGGCCCTTGGCCAGCGGATGCGACGCGATCATCTTGCGAATGGACATAGGGTTTGGCTCCTGCTCCGATATATTTATCCGTAGCGCACGGCGGGAAACCGCGTTCCGCTCGGGCCGTGCTTGCAAGCCGGCGTCCATCTTTCTACGCGCATCCGCTTCCAGATCGAGGTGATTTCGATGCGTGCATTCATCTTTCCCGGCCAGGGCAGTCAGGCGGTCGGCATGGGCAAGGCGCTGGCCGAGGCCAGCCCCACCGCCCGCGCGGTGTTCGAGGAGGTGGACGACGCGCTCGGCCAGCACCTCTTCCGCCTGATGACCGAGGGGCCGGAGAGCGATCTCACCCTCACCGAAAACGCCCAGCCCGCGATCATGGCCAACGCCATCGCCACCCTGCGCGTGCTGGAGAAGGAAGGCGGCATCCGGCTGGCCGACAAGGCCGATTATGTCGCGGGCCACAGCCTGGGCGAATATGGCGCCCTGTGCGCGGCGCAGGCGCTGGACCTGACCACCACGGCCCGCCTGCTCAAGCTGCGCGGCCAGGCGATGCAGGCGGCGGTCCCGGTGGGGCAGGGGGCGATGGCCGCTTTGCTCGGCGCCGATCTCGCAAAGGCGCAGGCGCTGGCAGACGCGGCCGCCGAGGGCGAGGTCTGCACCGTCGCCAACGACAACGATCCCGGTCAGGTCGTCATCTCCGGCCATCGCGGCGCGATCGAGCGCGCGGTGGCGATGGTGAAGGATTACGGCATCAAGCGCGGCGTGCTGCTGCCCGTGTCCGCCCCCTTCCACTGCCCCCTGATGCAGCCTGCCGCCGACGCCATGGCCGAGGCGCTGTCGAACGTCGCCCTGCGCGCCCCGCTCGTCCCCGTCTACGCCAACGTCACCGCCGCCCCCGTGGCCGACCCGGACACGATCCGCGCCCTTTTGGTGCAACAGGTGACGGGCACCGTCCGCTGGCGCGAAAGCGTCGCGGCGATGGCGGAAGCAGGCGTCGACCAGTTCGTCGAATTCGGCGGCAAGGTGCTCGGCCCCATGGTCAAGCGCACCGCCCCGGAAGTGACGCCGGTGAGCGTGGTGACGATGGACGATATCGAGGCGCTGCTGAAGGGGCTTTGAGAAGAAGGGTTTGTTCACGCGGAGACGCGGAGACGCGGAGAGAAGAGGGGAAGAAGGAAGGTTGATTGGGACGTGGCTCCCCCAACGTTCGAGATACAGGCAACGACCGATGAGCCACGTCCCGATAACTCATCTTCCTCTCTCACTTCTCACTCTCCCTTCTTCTCTCCGCGCCTCCGCGTCTCCGCGCGAACAAAAATTCCCAGCCGTCCCCCGGAGAAAACGCCGATGGCAGACATAGACACCATCACCGGCGACGTGATCGACCTCGCCCTTCGCCTGCACCGTGATCTCGGCCCCGGCCTGCTCGAAAGCGTCTATGAGATGGTGCTGGCGAGCAAGCTCACCGCCATGGGCTACACCGTCGCCCGCCAGCACCCGGTCGATATCGCTTTCGAAGGCCTGCGCTTCGACGCCGCCTTTCGCATCGATCTGCTCGTCGATGGTCGGCTGCTCGTCGAGATCAAGTCGGTCGAGCGCCTCACCGCCGTCCACGCCAAACAATTGCTCACCTACTTGCGTCTTACCCATCAGCCCGTAGGGCTGCTCATCAACTTCGGTGGTGCCACGCTGAAGGAAGGGCTGAAGCGGATCGTCAACGATCACCGTCCTTCCTCATCGCCGCCCCTCCGCCTGAACCATTGAGAGGAAAAGCATGTTCGACCTTTCAGGCATGACCGCGCTGGTGACCGGCGCATCCGGCGGGCTCGGGTCGGAGACGGCCAAAGCGCTCGCGGCGCAGGGCGCCAAGGTGGCCCTGTCGGGCACGCGGCAGGGCGTGCTGGACGAGGTGGCGGCGGGGCTCGCCGGGGAGCCCGTCACGCTCGCCTGCAACCTCTCCGATCCGGCCGAGGTGGACGGTCTCGTGCCCCGCGCGGTCGAGGCGCTGGGCGGGCGGCTCGATATTCTCGTCAACAACGCCGGCATCACGCGGGACAATCTCATCCTGCGGATGAAGGATGACGAGTGGAATCAGGTGATCTCGGTCAATCTGGAGGCCGCGTTCCGCCTGATCCGCGCCGCCGCCCGGCCGATGATGAAGCAGCGGTTCGGCCGGATCGTCTCGATCACCTCCGTGGTCGGCGTCACCGGCAATCCGGGGCAGGCCAATTATGCCGCGTCGAAGGCGGGGCTGATCGGCATGTCCAAGAGCCTGGCGCAGGAACTGGCCAGCCGTTCGATCACGGTCAATTGCGTCGCCCCCGGCTTCATCCGCTCGGCGATGACCGACGGGCTGAACGAACAGCAGAAGGCCGCCATCCTGACGAAGATCCCCGCGGGCGATCTGGGCGCGGGCAGCGATATCGGCGCGGCGGTGGTGTATCTCGCCAGCCGGGAGGCGGGCTACGTCACGGGGCAGACCCTGCACGTCAACGGCGGCATGGCGATGATCTGACAAAACCCTCCCCCTGCGAGGGGAGGTGGCAGCCCGTCAGGGTTGACGGAGGGGTATCCCGCCATCGCGAGCGGGTCACCCCTCCACCAGCCTGCGGCTGGTCCCCCTCCCCTTGCAGGGGAGGATCGGGAGAGTGGTCCCGCCCGTCACACTCTTGCGCGCCTCCCGTGGCGCGGCTAGGGCGCGTTCAAAGGTTTAAGGCACGGAAAGGCTACAGCATGAGCGACACCGCAGAGCGCGTGAAGAAGATCGTTGTCGAGCATCTCGGCGTCGAGGCGGACAAGGTCACCGAGGAAGCGAGCTTCATCGACGATCTGGGTGCCGACAGCCTCGACATCGTCGAGCTGGTAATGGCGTTCGAGGAAGAGTTCGGCGTGGAAATCCCCGACGACGCGGCCGAGAAGATCAGCACCGTCAAGGATGCCATCAGCTACATCGACGCCAACAAGGGCTGAGCCCTTCCAGCGTCGACCGGCTGCGCGGCTCTCCGGCGACATGCCGGGGGGCCGCTTCTGGTTTCTGATGATGCGAAAGAACCCCGCCCCGAAGTGGCTATATCCGCGACGGGGCGGCATAAAGAGAATGGAAGAAGGAGACCGCCCATGCGTCGCGTAGTCGTGACCGGACTGGGGCTCGTCACGCCGCTGGGTGCGGATGTCGAGACCGCCTGGGCCAACATTCTTGCGGGCAAATCCGGCGCCGGCACCATCACCCGCTTCGATCCGTCCGATCAGATCTGCAAGATCGCGTGCGAGGTGAAGCCCGCCGACCATGAATATGGCTTCGATCCGAACAAGCGGGTGGACTACAAGGTCCAGCGCCAGGTCGATCCGTTCATCATCTACGGCATCGACGCCGCCGGCCAGGCGCTGGAAGACGCCGGCCTGACCGAGATGAGCGAGGAGGAGCGGTTCCGCGCCGGCTGCTCGATCGGTTCGGGCATCGGCGGCCTGCCGGGCATCGAGAGCGAATCGCTGGTGCTCGCCGCCAAGGGGCCGCGCCGCGTCTCGCCGCACTTCGTCCACGGGCGCCTCATCAACCTGATCTCGGGCCAGGTCTCGATCAAATATGGCCTGATGGGGCCGAACCACGCGGTCGTCACCGCCTGCTCGACCGGCGCGCATGCGATCGGCGATGCCGCGCGGATGATCGCGATGGACGATGCCGACGTGATGCTGGCTGGCGGCGCCGAATGCGCCATCTGCCCGATCGGCATCGCCGGTTTCGCGCAGGCCAAGGCGCTGTCGACCCGCAACGACGAGCCCGAAAAGGCCAGCCGCCCCTATGACAAGGATCGCGACGGCTTCGTCATGGGCGAGGGCGCGGGCGTGGTGGTGCTCGAGGAATATGAGCATGCCAAGGCACGCGGCGCCAAAATCTACGCCGAGGTCGTCGGCTATGGCCTGTCGGGCGACGCCTATCATGTGACGGCGCCGCACCCGGAAGGCTCGGGCGCGTTCCGATCGATGCAGATGGCGCTCAAGAAAGCCGGCATGGCGCCGTCCGATATCGATTACATCAACGCCCACGGCACCTCGACCCCGATGGGCGACGAGCTGGAACTGGGCGCGGTCCGCCGCCTGTTCGGCGACGCGATCGAGACGGTGTCGATGTCCTCGACCAAATCGGCGATCGGCCATCTGCTGGGCGGCGCGGGCGCGGTCGAATCGATCTTCTGCATCCTCGCCATCCGCGACCAGATCGTTCCGCCGACGATCAACCTAGATAACCCCAGCGACAGCTGCGTGGGCGTCGATCTGGTGCCCCACGTCGCCAAGAAGCGGCAGGTGAAGGCGGTGCTGAACAACAGCTTCGGCTTCGGTGGCACCAACGCCAGCCTGATCCTCAAGGCCGTCGACTGACCCGATGGCGCGGCGCCGCACCTCTCGCAAGGGCGCGGCCGTCGCGCTGATCGTGGCGGCGGCGCTCGTCGTCGCCGCCGCCGTCGCCGGCTATCCGGCATGGCGCGACTGGTATGGCCCCGGCCCGCTCGACGAGGCGAAGGAAGTCACTATCCCGGCCGGCTCGACGCTGGCGGGCGCGGCGCGCGCGCTGGAGAAGGCCGGCGCGATCCGCTCGACCACGGGCTTCCTCCGCTTCGCGCGCCATCTGGGCCCGTCCAAGCCGATCCGCGCGGGCGAGTTCGAGATTCCGGTCGAGGCGAGCGGCAAGGAAATCCTGACGCTCCTCCAGAACGGCAAGACGCTCCAGCGGCTGGTGACCATTCCCGAAGGCATGCCCTCGGTCATGGTCGTCGATCGCCTCCGCTCCGAGCCGCTGCTGGAGGGCGAGACCGACGTGCCCGAAGAGGGCAGCGTCCTGCCCGACAGCTACAGTTTCGAGAAGGGCGAAGCCCGCGCCGACGTGCTCGATCGGATGCAGGCGGCGATGACGAAGACGCTCGCCGAGCTGTGGGACAAGCGCAATCCCACCACGGTCGTCACCACCCCGCGTGAGGCGATCATCCTCGCCTCCATCGTCGAGAAGGAAACCGGCGTCGCGTCGGAACGCCGTCTGGTCGCGGCGGTCTATTCCAACCGCCTCCGCATGGGGATGCGCCTCCAGGCCGATCCGACGACGATCTACCCGATCACGAGGGGCCGCCCGCTCGGCCGCCGCATCCGCCGCTCCGAACTGAACGCGGTCAACGGCTACAACACATATGCCATGGCCGGGCTGCCGCAGGGGCCGATCGCCAATCCGGGCCGCGAATCGATCGCGGCGGTGCTCGATCCGGCGCCCAGCAAGGCGCTCTATTTCGTCGCCAGCGGCAAGGGCGGCCATGTGTTCGCCGACACGCTGGCGCAGCACAATTCCAACGTGCAGAAATTCTACGCGCTGCGCCGCCAGCGCGGCGAGATGTAGCGGGAAATCGTCGGGCGGAGCTGATCCGCCCGATTGTTATGGCTCCGTTTCGCGCGCTTTGCGTTTGTGTGCCGTAACCGGCTCACACGGAAGGACCATCCATGGCCAGCGAAGCGATCACCCCCGTTACCGACACCACCACGACGGCCGAGCCCACGGCCGCCGAGCAGAAGATCGCGGCCGCCCGCGACGCGCTGCTGGCGAAATCCGCCCCGCTGATCGAGCAGGCCAAGGGCTTCGCCAAGGCCCGCCCGTTCGCCACGGCGGCGCTGGCGGGTGTGCTGGGGATCGCGTTCCTGAACACGCTGCGGGGGAAGTAAACTTCAAGCAAACCCGTCACCCCGGCGAAGGCCGGGGTCTCAGGAGGCTCGGGGCAACGGTTCCGCACATCGCCTGAGACCCCGGCCTCCGCCGGGGTGACGGTTATTTGCGAGGGGCGATTACAGCTTCAACCCCGCCGCCTCGTCAAAGCCCGCCATGATGTTGAGGTTCTGCACGGCAGCCCCCCCCGCGCCCTTGCCGAGATTGTCCAGCGCCGCCACCAGCCGCGCCTGACCCGCCGCCTCGTCGCCATAGACGAACAGATCGAGCCGATCCGTTCCCGCCGCCTGCTCGATATCCAGCGAGGTCGGCGCATCGCCCACCACGCGCACCAGCGGGCGCCCGCGATAGGCCTCGTGCAGCGCCTCGCGCATCGCCGCCAGGCTGGCGCCGGCGGGCAGCAGGTGCATGTGCAGCGGCACCTCGACGATCATGCCCCGATAGGTCCGCGCCACTGCCGGCGCGAAGATCGGCGGATGGGCAAGTCCCGCATGGCCCTGCATCTCGGGCACATGCTTGTGCCCCAGCGACAGCGCATAGGCGCGGAAGGCGGTGTCGGTGGCGCCGGCGATCGCCCGGTCCTCGAACTGCGCGATCATCGCCTTGCCGCCGCCCGAATAGCCCGACGTGGCCGAGACGGTTGCGGGATAGTCCGCCGGGATCAGCCCCGCGCGCACCAGCGGGCGCACCAGCCCCAGAAAGCCCGTTGGGTAGCAGCCGGGGTTCGACACGCGGGTCGACGCCTCGATCTCCGCCGTCCGGCCCGGCTCGATCTCGGGAAAGCCATAGGCCCAGCCGGCGGCGGTGCGGTGCGCGGTCGAGGCGTCGATCACCTTGGTGGTGTCGTTTTCGATCAGCGCCACCGCCTCGCGCGCGGCGTCGTCGGGCAGGCACAGGATCACCACGTCAGCCGCGTTGAGCGCCTCGGCGCGGGCGGCGGCCTCCTTGCGGCGCGCGTCGGGGATGGTCAGCAAAGCGATGTCCGTGCGGCCGGCCAGCCGGTCGCGGATTTCGAGGCCGGTGGTGCCGGCGGCGCCGTCGATGAAAACCTTCACCATCTCTAGTCGATCCTTCTGCGCGCGACGATCGGCCGGGTTTCGCCCGCCTCCTCCAGTCTCGCGATCACGTCGGCGAGCGGCTCGATCACCGTCGCCATCCAAAATGCGTTGGCGTGGAGCAACCGCGCCCCATCCGCCATCAGCCCGACATGGCCGGGAAAGAAGATAATATCGCCTCGTCGGAGTGCATCCCCCTCGGCGATCTCGCGCCCCAGACCGCGCTGCTGGTCGCTGTCGCGCGGCGCCAGGATGCCCGACAGGCCGAGCGCCACCTGCACCAGCCCGGAGCAATCGATGCCGCCGGCGCCGCGCCCGCCCCACAGATAGGGCGCGCCGATCAGCCGCTCGGCCACCGCGACCGGATCGGGCGAAACCTCGTCCACCGCCGCCACATGGCGCAAGTGCAGATAGCCTTGCGCCACCTTCAGGAACGCGCCCTCGGCCTCGCCGCATAGCCGCGCGCCGATCGGCAGGCTCGTCACCACGGCCGTCTTGATCGCCGGCCCGGCGAACACCGGCGCCAGCGGGGCGGTGACGACATGGTTCGCCTCCGCCTCGATCGCGCCCAGCGCCGCGACCGGCAGGTAGCCGACATAATGATCGTGCAGGCCATAGCCCCAGGCCCAGCCGCCGGTCACGTCCAGCACGGCGAAACCCTCGCCCTGCTTGAGCTGCGATACGGCGGTGGCGGATCCGTCGGCGGCCCCGCTCAGCGGCACGCTGGCCGCCTCGACGCGGCAGGGGTGGGGCAGGGCATAATGCGGCGCGAACAGCATACCGGCCAGCGCCGCGTCGGCCAGATCGGGCCGGATCGCGTTGGTGCGCGGGTCGAGAGCCCGCGTGGGGCCGGTCAGCCGAAAGCGGTCAACCGGCGGCCGGGCGGGGGCGGCGGGAAAGCGGATCGGGGACTTCGCCCTCGATGAGGCCTCCGAAGAGCTCAAGAAAGTCCGTCCCCTTGTCCGTAGACGCCACGAAAACATTGCGCCGGTCGGCCTCGTCGCGTTCGCGCCGCAGATAGCCGAGCGCACCCAACGTATTCAAGGCGCGTGTGACAACGGGTTTGGATACCCCGAGGTTCTGCGCCAGGCCGCGCACCGTATGCGGGCCGGGCGTCATGTAAACGAGCAGGAGCAGCGCCATCTGCCGGTTGGTCAGATCGGGCTTGCCCGAGCGGACATAGCCCACCAGCGTCTGCATCCAACTACCAAGCGACCCATCGTGGATCATATGCGCCTCTCTAACCTGGACCGGCTTCTTCCTCCGGGGGCGGAGAAGAGCCTGCTAGGATCGAAAAACACCTGAACAGCGCGATCGTTTCATTGGCGGCGCGATTGGCTGGTCGCGGGCTACGACCGGCTCAGCCCGCGAAGCGCCGTTTGAGCATTTCCCACGCCGCGCGCAGCGCCAGCGCCTCGCCGCCTTTGGGTCGTCCCGGCTTGGCCGTCGGCATCCAGGCGAAGGTGTCGAAATGCACCCAGGGCAGCCCGGCGGGCACGAATTCCTGAAGGAACACCGCCGCCGTGATCGCGCCCGCGAAGCCGCCGGAGCCGGCGTTGTTGATGTCGGCGATGTCCGATTTCAGCATGTCGCGATAGGGCTTCCAAAGCGGCAGCCGCCACACCGGATCGCTCACCGCATCGCCCGCCGCGACCAGATCGGCCGCCAGCGCGTCGTCGTTGGCGAACAAGGCCGGCAGGTCCGGCCCCAGCGCCACCCGCGCCGCGCCGGTCAGGGTCGCGAAATCGATCAGCAGGGCGGGCTTGTCCTCGGCCGCGTGGGTGATCGCGTCGCCCAGCACCAGCCGGCCCTCGGCGTCGGTGTTGCCGATCTCGACATGCAGTCCGCTGCGCGCCGTCAGCACGTCGCCGGGGCGGAAGGCGTCGCCGGCGATCGCATTCTCCACCGCCGGGATCAGCAGGTGGAGCCGCACCGCCAGCCCCGCGCCCATCACCAGCCCGGCCAGCGCCAGCGCGTGCGCCGCGCCACCCATGTCCTTCTTCATCAGCAGCATCCCCGCCGCCGGCTTGATATCGAGCCCGCCCGAATCGAAGCACACGCCCTTGCCGACGATCGCGAGGCGCGGATGCGCCGGGTCGCCCCATGTCAGCTCGATCAGGCGCGGCGCGCGGGCGCGGACGGCGGCGCGGCCGACCGCGTGGATCATCGGATAGCCCTGCTCCAGCGCATCGCCCTGCGTTACGGTCACCGTGCCGCCATGCGCCTTGGCGACCGCCTCCACCGCGCCCTGCAACTCGGCCGGCCCCATGTCGGCGGGCGGCGTATCGACCAGATCGCGCACCAGCGCGACCGCCTGGGCGACCCGCACCACGCCATCGATCGCCGCCGGCTCGCGGGTCAGCAATATGCGGGGCGAGGCGGGGTCGGGCTTCCTGCGATAGCGATCGAAGCGGTGCTGGGCGAGCAGCCAGCCGAGCGCGGCGGCCCCCGGCGCGCCCTCCTTCAGCCGATAGGTGCCGGCGGGCAGCTTGGCGCAGACGGCGGCCAGATCCCACGGGCCGTTCTCCTCGGCCATGCCGATCGCGGCGCTCCACTCGCCCTTGTCGCCCGGCAGGATCACGATCTCCCCCGCCTTTGCCCTGAACCGCGCCGCCGCGACCAGCGCGCGCACGCCCTCGGGCTGGCCGGCGAGCCACCCGTCGAGCCCGGCCTTGCCCAGCGGCAGCAACGTCCGGGCATCCTGCCCGCGATCGGCGATGAGGAGAGAGGCGAAATCGGTCATGGCGTCAGCGGATGCGGCATGTGTGGACTATTGTCTACGGCTTCACCGCCACCCCATGCGCGCCGATCACCGCGCGGGTCACGTTCTGCATCATCTGCATTCGCTGCCACACCGCCAGCCGCGTGCTGGCGATCATTACCGCGACCGAATAGGTGCGGCCATCGGGCGCGGTCAGGATGGCCACGTCGTTATAGCCGGTGCCGGTGCCGCCCAGATCCTGCCCCGTGCCTGTCTTGTGGGCGAAGGCCCAATCCTCGTCGATGCCGCCCTTCAGGCGCTTCGGGCCGGTCTTGCTCTGCGCCATCGTGCTCAGCAGCAGCTGGGTCGAGGCGGGGGAGAGCAATTCGGTCTTGCGCAGCTTCGCCAGCGCGGCGGTGATGCCGTCGGGCTCGGCGCCGTCGATCGGATCGGCGAGATAGCGGTCGAGCGCCGCCTGGCGCTGCGCCAGCGGCAGCGCGGCGCGGGCCGCCTCGAAGCCGCGACCGAGGCCGCCCATCGACTGTTTCCACGTCAGTCCGGCGGTCTGCGCCTGCAACAATCGCTCGCCGGGGCCGAAGCGGATGCCGCCGATACCCTTGGCCAGCATCATCGCCCGCACCGAATCCGGCCCGCCGACGAGCCGCAGTAGCGCGTCGTTGGCGGTATTGTCGCTCTGCGTCATCGCGCGGGTGAACAGGTCGCGTACCGTGGTGGTATAGCCGCTCGCGCCGACCAGCGCGGCGATCGGCTGGTGGAACAGGGTTAGATCCTCGCGCCGGATCGTGACCGGCTGGTCGAGCCGCACCGTGCCGCGATCGATCCGGTCGAGCAGGGTGATCGCCACCCACAGCTTGGACACGCTCTGCTGCGGGAAGCGCGCGGTGCCGTTGAACGACACGATCCAGCCCGCCTGGATATCGCGCACCGAAATGCCCACCCGGCCGGCGAACCCGCGCCCCAGTTCGGCGATGCGCGTGGCCAGCATCGCCGGCGGCTGGGGCGTGGCGCCGGGCGGCACCACCACCGGCACCGCCACCTTGACCGGCGCGGTCGCGGCGGGAAGCGGGGCTTTGGCGGAGGGGGTGACGCAGGCGGACAGGAGCAGGGGAAGGGCAAAGGCGGCCAGCCGGCCGAAGCGCGATATCGTCAAGGCATCCCCCGATTATTCGCTCGTTTTCTTAGCGACTTGCACGGGAAGCGCACTGTCCGCCGGTCGCGCTACAGCCCCATCCTGCCGCACGGCGCCTACCGGTTCCAGTCCTTCGCCAGATGGCGCGAGGCCAGACCCATCAGCAATGCCGCCAGCAGGTAGAATACGAGCACGCACAGGATCGAATAGCGCAGCGCATCGTCGCCGAACTGCGGGCCGAGCTTGTCGGAGATGAAGCCGATGATGAGCGGCCCGAGACCGATGCCGATCAGATTGTTGACGAACAGGAAGGTCGCCGAGGCGGTCGCCCGCATCGACGGCGGCACCAGATGCTGGACGGCGGTGATGACCGGCCCCAGCCACACCAAGGCCAGCGCCACCGGCACCACGAACAGCAGGATGGTGACGGGCAGATTGTGGACGAGCAGCCCCGTCACGTAGAAGGGCACCGCGATCAGATAGGCGATCGCCGGCACCCGGCCGTAGGCGGCGGGGTTCGACGGGCCGAGCCTGTCGCCCAGCCAGCCGCCGGCCCACACGCCCGCGACGCCGCCGACGAAGGTGATCCCGCCGACGATCTGCGACACGGTGATCGGCGCCAGCGCGAAGGTGCGGGCGAAGAAGGAGACCGTCCAGAACAGCATTCCGTAGCCGACGATCGAGCTGCACGAGGCGCCGAACGCCAGCAGCCAGAAGCTCGGCTTGCGGCGGAGCAGCGCCAGCACCGCGCGAAAGGGCGGCGCCTCCGCGCTCGGCTGCGGCGGATCGAAGCGGCCGCGCGCCGGCTCCTTCACCACCAGCCGGAAGATCGGCGCCAGCACCAGCCCGGCCAGCCCGACGCTCACGAACGCCACCCGCCAGTCCACCGTCGCCGCGATCCAGCCGCCGAGCAGGATGCCCAGCGCCGATCCGAGCGGGATGCCCAGCGAATAGAAGGCCATCGCCTTGGCACGGCTCGAGCGAGGGAAATAATCGGCGATCAGCGCATAGGTCGGCGCGACCCCGCCGGCCTCGCCCACGCCCACGCCGAGGCGGGCAAGGAACAGCTGCCAGAAATTGCCCGCCGCCCCGCACATAGCGGTGAACAGGCTCCACAGGGCCAGGCTGATGGTGATGATCGCGGTGCGGCTCTTGCGGTCGGCCAGCCAAGCGATCGGGATGCCGAGCGCGGTGTAGAAGAGAGCGAAGGCGATGCCCGAGAGCAGCCCCAGCTGCGTGTCGGTCAGCTGGAATTCTTCCTTGATCGGCAGCGCGAGGATGCCGAGGATCTGCCGGTCGATGAAGTTGAACGTATAGACCAGCAGCAGCATCACGAGCACAAGCCCGCGATAGCCCGCGCTCTCGATCCGTCTCCCGCCCGTATCCGTCGCCGCTGTCTCGCCCGCCATCGCCATCCGCCTCTTATCGTTGGCGGTCAGCTTTGCCCGTTGAGGTTGACGCGCGCAATCGCCGCGGCGAGCGATTCCAGATTGTACGGCTTCTTCACGATCAGCACGGCGGCATGGCGCTCGGGCAGGTCGAGCTGGTCGCCATAACCGGTGGCGAAGGCGAAGGGGATGCCCGCCTCGGCCAGCGCGTCCGCCACGGGCAGGCTGGTTTCCACCCCCAGGTTGAAATCGAGCAGGGCGAAGCCGGGCGGGTTGGCCGCGATCACGCTGAGCGCCTCGTTCACGTTGGAGGCGGTGGTCACCGCGCGCGCGCCGAGCGAGCGCAGCCCGTCCTCGCCGTCGAGCGCGATGATGAGGCTGTCTTCCACCAGCAGCACGTGGCGGCCGTTGAGCAATCCTTCGCTGACGGCCGGCTTGGGCGCCTTGGCGCGGCTGCGGGCGGTATCGGCCAGCACGCTCGCCACCCAGCGGCTGGGGATGCAGAAATGCGCTTCCAGCCCGCCGAGCCGGTAATGCGCCTCGGCCTTGCCTTGAAGGTCGTAGGGGATCGATCGTTCGATGATCGTGCTGCCGAACCCGCGCCGCGAGGGGGCGGTGACGGCGGGGCCGCCGATCTCCGTCCAGTCGAGCAGCAGGCTGCCGTCCTCGTCCACCGTCCACGACACATCGACATGGCCGCTATCGGAAAGCGCGCCATATTTGGCGGCATTGGTGATGAGTTCGTGGAGGACGAGCGCCATCGTCGTGAAGGCGGTCGGCTCCAGCAGCACGTTCGGCCCGCGCGCGCGGATGCGTTCGCGGTTGCTGGAGAGATAGGCGGCGGCCTCCGTCTCGATCAGGTCGATCAGGCTGGCGGGCGCCCAGCGGTCGGCGGTGATCTGGTCGTGCGCGCGGGCGAGCGATCCGATGCGGTCGTCCAGCGTCTCGATGAAGGCGGCGGTCGGCATCGGCGTCGCCCGGCCCTGGCTGACGAGGCCCCGGATCAGCGCGAGAATGTTGCGCACGCGGTGGTTCAGTTCGGCGATCAGCAATTCCTGCCGCTCGGCCGCCTTGGCGCGCTCCTGCCCGGCATTGTCGCTCATCCGCAGCACCACTTCGAGCAGGGTGGTGCGCAGCATTTCGGCGGCGCGCATCTCGGGATCGGTGAAGGGCAGGGCATAGCCGCGCACCAGTTCGGACCATTCCTCGAAGCTCTTGCGCGGGGTCAGGCGCGGGCCGTTGGGGCCATAGTCGATCGTCTTTTCGGGGTTGCCCGCCCAGCGCACCGCGCGCAGCCGCTCGGCGCGGAACAGCACGACATAGTCGCGCGGCCGGCGCGAGACGGGGATGGCGATCAGGCCGGCGGCGCGGTCGGCATATTTCTCGGCGCCGGGCAGGATCGTGGCGATGCGATCGGTGGAATATATCTGGCTCGCCGCCAGCATGTTGAGCGAGCGGACGATCGCCGCGAAATCCTCACGCGGCGGGGCCAGGCCGGAGAGCGCGACCTTGCCGTCGACATAGACGCCCGCGCCGTCCGAGGGGATGGCCTCGGACATGACGTCACCCAGCCACGGTGCGTTGGTCAGCAGGTCGCCATCCTCGGCCAGCGAGGTCATCAGCCGGTCGGCCACGTCGCGCGCCTTGCGCTCGTAATCGCCGAGGCTCTGGCGTTCGCGGCTCTCCAGCATCAGCGAGAACATCTGGCCGAACAGTTCGGCGATGGTCCGCTGCGTCATGCTGGGCAGGCGCGGCGCATAATGGTGGCAGGCGAACAGCCCCCACAGGCGCCCCTCGACCACGATCGAGATCGACAGCGACGCCTTCACGCCCATGTTGGCGAGATATTCGATGTGGATCGGGGAGACCGCGCGGGTCAGCGACAGCGACAGGTCGATCGGCTCTCCGCGCGCGTCCAGCGTCGGGATGATCGCGGGCGCCTCGGCATCGACATCGGCGATCACGCGGAAGACGTTGCGCAGGTAGAGCTTGCGCGCCTGCGCCGGAATGTCGCTGGCGGGATAGTTGAGGCCCAGGAAGCTGTCGATGCCGGGGCGGACGGATTCGGCGATGACCTCGCCCGATCCCACGCTGTCGAAACGATAGACCATCACCCGATCGAAACCGGTGATCGCACGCACCTGCCGCGCGCCCTCGCGGAACAGGCCCTTCAGATCCTCGGCCTGGGTCAGCCGGCCGACGAGGCCCCGCACCACCGAGGCCGCCTCCGTCTCCTCGACGATCGCGGGCTCGGCCTCGATGAGGACGCCGCCGCTCGCGAAATGGACCGCCACGTCGAACGGCGGGCGCCCCTCCACCAGCGACAGGTTGAACAGCCGCTCGACCATGTCGCCGCCGCGCAGGATCGTCAGCCGGTTGCGGATCGCATGGACCGCATCGGGGCAGAAGATCGTCGCGATCGGCTGGCCCAGCGCATCCTCGGCCGATGTGCCGATGAAGTCGGCGATGTTGGCCGAGGCGCGCGACACGATCCAGTCGGTCGAGACCGCCAGCAGGAAGCCGAAGGGCTGGATGCGGCCCGGAATATGGATCGGCTCGCGATCGCAATTCGTCAGGTCGGTCGGGGAATTGGGCTCGATGCTCATGCGGGATCCTCGACGCGGGCGGCGCGGGCGAAGGTGGCGAAGGCGGCCTCGGCGGCCATGATGGCTTCGTCGACCCAATCCTCGCCGGTCGCCGCGTCGTCCAGCGCCGCCATGAAGTCGCGCCACTCGCCTGGTGCGAATTTATGGGCGAGATAGGCGCGGGGCAGGCCGTCCGCCACCCGCTCCGCCAGCATCGCGCCGCCCAGCCGCGATCCCTCGATCACATAGAGCGTCCCCCAGCGCGCGGCCTCGCCATTCAGCCGGGCGATGGATATCGGCGCGGGCACCGCCCGGCCGAGCGCCGCCAGATCGGCGCGCAGCAGCGGCCCGCGCGGGCTCCAGCGCGGCCAGGGCGCGGTCTCGCCCAGCGCATCCTCGATCGGCAGCAATGCGCGGGCATGCGCCGTCAGGAAGGCGGCATAGCTCTCGCCGTCGCCCAGATCATAGCCGGCAAAGGCGGCGTCCAGCGCCTCGTGAGTCGCGTGCGTCGCGGCGCGGAGCCGCTGGCGGACGGGGAAGCTCACGCGGCAGCGCCCGCGTAAGGCGTTGAACGGACGGGGTTGCGGGCTGCCATAGGGGCGACGGGCTAGACCAGCCCGCCCCACATGGCAACGCGCCATTGCCGCGCCCGCGCGACCGGCCTAGACCGCCCCGCTGAACAACCCGGCACGAGAAGCGGTGACGAATATGGGCCAGCAGCCGGTCTTCTACGATCCCAGCGGCCGCCGGCGCCGCCGTTTCACCGTCTCGGTCGTCGCCTTCGTCGCGCTGCTGCTGCTGGCGATCGCCATCTTCGTCGGCTCTATCGTCGAAACGCCCGCCGGCAGGCCGCTGCCGTTCGAGGTGGAGCGCCCGCCCGTCCGCAGCATCGGCCAGCTGGCGCATCAGGAAGGCAATCGCATCGTCCGCGCGCTCCGCGCCCGATCTCTGCTGCCCGCCAAGGCCTACAAGTCGCAGAAACCGCTCGCCGTCTCCTTCCACGCGCCGTGGGACGATGCCAGCGCCGCCTCGCTCGGCCGCCACGTCGACGATCTCGACTGGATCGTGCCCGGCTGGCTGTCGGTGACCGGGCCGGGCCACAAGCTCACCGTCTTTCCCGATCTGGCGGGCCACCGCATCATCGATGGCGCGTCGCGGCGGCCCAAGGTGCTGCCGATGCTCCAGAACGCGATCGAGGGTGAATGGGACGGCAAGGGCACCGCCGCGCTGCTCGCGGATCGCGTGGCCCGTACGCGGCTCCTCGATCGGCTGGAGGGCTTCCTCGTGGCCAACCACGCCGACGGCGCCTTCTTCGATCTCGAGGATCTGCCCGCCTCGGCCCAGCCCGATTACCTCGCCTTCCTCCGCGAAGTCCGTGCCCGCTTCGACAAGCGCCATTGGCTGATGGCGATGGCCGTGCCGGTCGGCGACCGCGACTGGAACCTGCCGGCCTATGCCAGGGTCGTCGATCGCCTGTTCCTGATGGCCTATGACGAACATTATCCCGGCGGCGATCCCGGCCCGATCGCCTCGCAGAACTGGTTCGTTACGCAGGTCGCCACCGCCGCGCGCGGGGTGCCGCGCGACCGGATCGTCGTCGCGGTCGGCTCCTATGCCTATGATTGGGCCAAAAGCGGCGGCACCGATGCCATGTCGGTCGAGCAGGCGTGGCTGACCGCGCACGAATCCGATGCGATCCCGGCCTATGACAAGGCGAGCGGCAACAGCAGCTTTCAATATGCCGAGGGCGATACGCCCCACACCGTCTGGATGCTGGATGCCGCCAGCGTCCACAACCAGCTCGCGGCGCTGCGCCGGGGCGGCTTCAACGCCTTCGCCTTGTGGCGGCTGGGCAGCGAAGACCCCTCTGTCTGGCAGGTGTTCGGCCGCGCCCACGAGACCGGCGCCAACGTCCGCGCGATCGAGGCGATCCCGGCGGGCACCGATGTCGATATCGAAGGCGCGGGCGAGATATTGAAGGTCGGCGCGGTGCCCGTGCCGGGCTTCCGGCAGGTCGACGTGGACGGGCAGGGCAATGTCGCCGACCAGCGCTATATCCGCCTGCCGCTGCCCTATGCCATCCAGCGCGCCGGCTATCGCCCCGGCCTCGTCGCGCTGACCTTCGACGACGGCCCCGACCCCAATTGGACGCCGCGCGTCCTCGACGTGCTGAAGGCCAAGAAGGTGCCCGCCACCTTCTTCGTCGTCGGCGAAAATGCGCTCGCCAATTACGGCCTGCTCCGCCGCGAGGTGGCCGAGGGGCATGAGGTGGGCAACCACACTTATACTCACCCCAATCTCGGCCAGGCGAGCGATCGCGAGACCGAGATCGAACTGAACGCCAACCAGCGGCTGTTCCAGGCCTTCACGATGCGCTCGATGCGGCTGATGCGCGCGCCTTACTTCGGGGATGCCGAGCCGACCACGGCGGACGAAATCGATCCGGTGCTGATCGGCCAGCGGCTCGGCTATCTCTCGGTCGGCCTCCATGTCGATCCCGACGACTGGAAGCGCCCCGGCGTCCAGCACATCATCGACGAGACGATCGCCGGCGTGCAGGCCAGCAACGGCGACCGATCGGGCAATGTCGTCCTGCTCCACGACGCGGGCGGCGACCGGCGGCAGACGGTCGAGGCGCTGCCGATCATCATCGATCGCCTCCGTGCCCTCGGCTATCGCTTCGTGCCGGTGTCCGAGCTGATCGGCCTCAGCCCGCTTCAGGCAATGCCGCCGCTGCCCCCGTCCGAACAGGGCGCCGCGCGCACCGATCTCGCCCTGTTCACCACGCTCGGCCTGATCCTTCAGGCGCTCAAGGTGATCTTCTTCGTCGCGATCAGCCTCGGCATCCTGCGCGCCATCACGCTGGCCGGGCTGGCGCTGTGGCAGGCCCGCCGCGAGAACAGGCAGGTCTGGCCCGCGCTCGACCCGGACAAATTCGTCTCGGTGCTGATCCCCGCCTATAACGAGGCGCGCGTGATCGAACGATCGGTCGCCAAGGTGCTGGCTTCGACCGACGTGCGGATCGAGGTGATCGTGATCGACGACGGATCGAAGGACGACACCAGCGCGATCGTGGCCCGCGCCTTCGCCGACGAGCCGAGGGTCCGCCTGCTGACGCTGGAGAATGGCGGCAAGGCCCGCGCGCTCAACGAGGGGCTGAAGCTGACCAATGGCGAAATCGTCATCGCGCTCGACGCCGACACCCAGTTCGAGCCGCGCACCATCGCCCGCCTCGCGCGCTGGTTCGGCGATCCGAAACTCGGCGCGGTCGCGGGCAATGCCAAGGTCGGCAACCGGGTCAATCTGGTCACCCGCTGGCAGGCGCTGGAATATATCACCGCGCAGAATCTGGAGCGCCGCGCGCTGGGCCGGCTCGATGCGATCACCGTCGTCCCCGGCGCGGTCGGCGCTTGGCGGCTGGCGGCGATCGCGCAAGCCGGCGGCTATCCGCACGACACGCTGGCCGAGGATCAGGATCTCACCATCGCCATCCAGCGGCTCGGCTGGACGGTCAGCTACGACCAGTCCGCCATCGCGTGGACCGAGGCGCCCGAGAGCTTCCGCGCGCTCGCTAAGCAGCGCTTCCGCTGGGCGTTCGGCACGCTGCAATGCCTGTGGAAGCATGGCGCGGTGCTGCGCAACGGCCAGCCCAAGGGCCTCGCCCGCATCGGCTTGCCGCAGGCGATCCTGTTCCAGCTCGTCTTCGCCGCCATCTCGCCCATCATCGATCTGGCGCTCGTCGCCTCGATCGTCGGCACCTGGATGAACGTCGCGGCGCACGGCTGGGCGCAGACACGCGGCGATGTCGGGCTGATGGCGGTCTATTGGCTCGTTTTCACCGCGATCGACCTGCTCGCCGGCATCGTCGCCTTCGGCCTCGAACCGCGCGAGAAATGGCGGCTGCTGTGGCTGCTGGTGCCGCAACGCATCGGCTATCGGCAGGTGATGTATTATGTCGTCATCAAGGCGCTCAGCAACGCGCTGCGCGGCCGCATGGTCGGCTGGGGCAAGCTGGAGCGGTCGGGCAGGGTAGGGGCGGCCTGAGCGGCGTCCCCCTGCGTCGACCGCTACCGTCAGCCGCCCTCGAACCCGCTCGGGCCGATCCGCGCGGCGCGGAGATCGATGCCGCCATTCCGCCCGAACAGCCGCGCGACGCCTTCGGCATATTTGCCCAGCGCCCCCTCGCGGCGCGCGCCTTGCCAGCCGGCATGGATCGTCACGAACAGGATCTTGAACTCCTCGCCCAGCTTGGCGCGCGTTTCGGGCGTCGACAGGCGCGGGTCCGACAGGGCCTGCGCCGCCTGCGCGCGGACACCACGCAGCCCGGCGGCGGGCGGCTCCCGACCCTCATGCACGATCATCCAGCCGAGGATCATATAGGCCGCCAGCGAGGATGCCGCGTCGTCGCCGGCCAGGCCGTAAGGGCGGGTAAGGCCTTCGTAGATCGCGGAATACTCATGCCTGGCGAGCTGCGCCCGCAAGGCTTGCGCGTTTTGCGGATCGCTGCTGCTCGCGCGCTCCAGCAGATCGGCCACCTGCTGTTCGCGGAACTGCCGCGTCGGCGCCGGATAAGGCTTGCCGGCGGCAAGCCCGGCCGGCGCGGGCTTCCGGAACGCGCTCATTCGGGCGCCGCCCGATGCGGCGGCCGGCGCGGCCGATGGCCTGCCCGTCGCTTGCGGCTGCCCCTGCTGCTGCAGGATCTGCTCGCTCGCGACCCCGATCGCCGCGTAGCCCATCGCCGCGGTCGGATCCATGACCGGGTTGAAGATGAAATCCTGCGCCATCGCCGGCGTTGCCGCCAGCATGACGGCGGATACGAGCAGGAGAGTGCGCATGAGCCCGACGGTCCTTCGGTAGCCCTTGAGGTCCGAGGGAGGGACGCTTCGCACGCGCAAGGGTTCCGGGCTGCCCTGCTTCACCCGCCCCAAGCAAAACTGCCTGCCGCGGCTCCGCCCTTTGCTGGACAAACCGTGCGCGATCCCTAATGCCCCCACGCCTACGAAAGGAGCTTGGGTATCATGGGGTATCGTGTCGTCGTCGCTGGAGCCACCGGGAATGTCGGGCGGGAAATGCTCGCCATTCTGGCCGAGCGCGAGTTCCCGATTTCGGAGATCGCCGCCGTCGCCTCCGCGCGCAGCCAGGGCGACGAGATCGATTTCGGCGAGACCGGCAAGAAGCTCAAGGTCCAGAACATCGAGCATTTCGATCCAACGGGCTGGGATATCGCGCTGTTCGCGATCGGATCGGACGCCACCAAGGTCCACGGCCCGCGCTTCGCGGCGGCCGGCTGCACGGTGATCGACAATTCGTCGCTCTACCGCATGGACCCGGACGTGCCGCTGATCGTGCCCGAGGTGAACCCCGAGGCGATCGACGGCTACAGGAAGAAGAATATCATCGCCAACCCCAATTGCTCGACGGCGCAGATGGTGGTCGCGCTGAAGCCGATCCACGATGCGGCGACGATCACGCGCGTCGTCGTCTCGACCTACCAGTCGGTGTCGGGCGCCGGCAAGGCGGGCATGGACGAGCTGTTCGAGCAGAGCCGCAACATCTTCGTCGGCGACCCGGCCGAGCCGAAGAAGTTCACCAAGCAGATCGCCTTCAACGTGATCCCGCACATCGACAGCTTCCTGGACGACGGTTTCACCAAGGAAGAGTGGAAGATGGTCGTCGAGACCAAGAAGATCATGGACCCGAAGATCAAGGTCGTCGCGACCTGCGTGCGGGTGCCGGTGTTCGTCGGCCATTCCGAAGCGATCACGATCGAGATGGAGCGCGAGCTTTCGGCCGCCGACGCGCAGAAGATCCTGCGCGAGGCGCCCGGCGTGATGCTGGTCGATAAGCGCGAGGACGGCGGCTACATCACCCCGGTGGAATGCGTCGGCGATTTCGCCACCTATGTGAGCCGCGTCCGCGAAGACCCGACCGTGGAGAACGGTCTCGTTCTCTGGTGCGTGTCCGACAATCTCCGCAAGGGCGCCGCGCTCAACGCGGTGCAGATCGCCGAACTGCTCGGCCGGCGGCATCTGAAGAAAGCGTGACGCCCCATGGAGCGCTTTCCGGTCTGGCGAGCGCTCCCACCGGCGCAACGCGCGCTGCTTGTGATACTCGGCGTGGCGGTTGTGGCGGCGCAGGTTCGGCAGCCGTTCCCGGACATGGCGCCGATCCAGCACGCACCGACGGTTCTGTTGCTCGTCGCGGCGCCGTGGCTGTTGCGGCGCTGGCCGCTGTCGACCAGGTCCGTCGCCTGCGTCATCGGTTTCTTTCTGCTGCATACACTGGCAGGTCGGTACATCTACTCCTACGTGCCCTATGATGTGTGGGCCAAAGCGTTGACCGGCCACACGATTTCGACACTGACTGGCTGGCGACGCAATTGCTTCGACCGGCTCGTGCATTTCTCGTTCGGCCTTCTTGCGGTCCGCCCGATAGCCGAATTGCTCCAGCGTTATGTCGGGGCCGGTCGTCGCCTGTCCCTGTATGTCGCGGTCGAGTTCGTGCTGGCCTTCAGCTGCGTCTACGAAATCTTCGAATGGGCGCTGACGCTTATGATGGCCGGTGCCGACGCCGAGGCTTACAATGGACAGCAGGGTGACCCGTGGGATGCCCAAAAGGATATGGCGATGGCGATGGCCGGCGCGATCGTCGCGGCCGCTATTATCGCCCTTGGGCGCCGAAGGGTCGGGCGGAAAGCCGCAGCTCAATACCCAGTATAGCGCCCCGGCTTGTGCCACGCGATCAGCATCGCGCTGATCGCCGCCGCGCTGACCAGAGACAGCAGGAACGGCACGAACGGCAGCACCGGGATCGCCGCCGCCAGGATCAGGCAATCGCCGATCAGGGTCGTCCGCCCCGGATTCCAGCCCCGGCTGCGCGCCAGCACGAGGGCCAGCACGCCGAGCCCGCCGACGCCCGCGCCGTGGCGGGCCAGCGCCAGCACGCCCATGCCGATCAAGGTCCCACCGAAGATCGCCGCGAACAAGGGATCGATCCAGCCGATATGGAACAGGTGCGGCGCCGCGATCGCCCCGCCGCTGACGCCCGCGCTCACCAGCGCCGTCCGCACCGCGAAGGCCGTGCCCAGCGTCCGCCACGCCAGCCACAGGAAGGGCACGTTCAAGGCCATGAAGGTCACCGCCATCGGGATCGGCAGCACATAAGAGAGGAGCAGCGCCAGCCCCGCCGTGCCGCCCGTCACCAGCCCGGCCTGCCCGAGGCAGACGAGCCCCACCACGAGGAAGCTCACGCCCATCAGGATCGCATAGACATCCTCGCCGGCGCTGTGCGGGCGGATGATCGGCGGTTCGGTGGCAAGCGGGTCGGTCATGACGCTCCGTCGATGCGGGCATCCTCTGCGCGGGCGGGCGCTCTGGCGGCGCCGTCGTCGCGCGTTCTAGCAGCCGATCGCGCCCAAGGCGACTTGTTCGATCGGCGGGCAGGGGCCATCATCACAGCCAAGCCAAGAGGAGAGACTGCGGTGCGGCGAGCGATGCGATGGATGGCGGTGGCCGCGACGATGGCCTCATCGCTCGCGCTGGCGCAGTCCCCGCCTCCGCCGGCACCGGAGCCCGCGCCCGATCCGCTGACCGCGCCGCTCGGCGGCGACAATGCCGCCCGATGGCTGGAACCGCAGCCGCCGACCCGCATCCACGGCAACACCTATCTGGTCGGCTACAGCGGGCTCAACGTCGGTCTGATCGATACCGGCGGGGGGCTGATCCTGATCGATGCCGGCTTGCCGCAGGGTATCGCCGGGGTCGAGGCGCATATCCGCCAGCTCGGCTTCCGCGTCGAGGACGTGAAATATCTCCTCTCGACCGAACCGCATTACGATCATGCCGGCGGCCTCGCCGCGCTGGCCCGCGACACTGGCGCGACGGTGGTGGCGAGCGGCCCGGCGGCCAGGGTGCTGGAGCAGGGCAGGAGCGGTACGGACGACCCGCAGGAGGCTTGGCTCCCCGCCTTCCCGGCGGTGAAGAAGGTCCGCGTCGTCCGCCCCGGCGAGCGGCTGAAGCTCGGCAAGGTCACCGTCACCGCGCAGGCGACCCCCGGCCATACGCCGGGCAGCATGAGTTGGTCGTGGAGTTCGTGCGAAGAGGGCAAGTGCTTGGGCGTCACCTTCGCCGCCAGCCTCAATCCTTTGGCCGCCGAAGGCTATCGCTACGATACGCCGGCCAAGGCATCCCCCGCCGCCGCCTTCCGCCACACTTTCGCGGCGGTCCGCGCGCTGCCCTGCGACATCCTCCTGACATCCCACCCCGAAGCCTCCGACGGCCAGACGAAATTTGCCCGACTGCGCCAGGGCGTGAAACCCAATCCCTTCATCGACCCCGCCGCCTGCCGCGCCTATGCCGACAAATACGAACCCCTGTTCGACAAGCGCATCGCCGACGAGAAGAGCGGCGCGGCGAAATAGGGCGGGGTGGCATATGGGAGCCAGCATGACTGACGCACCGATCCCCGCGCTCACCCGCCGCACCCTGCTGCAAGGCGCGATGGCGGCCTCCATTGCCGCACCCGCCATCGCGCACGCCGCCCCGGCCACCTCGCTCAAGGCGCAACTCCTGCTCGCCCCCGACCTCCTCTATTTCAACGCCGCCAACATCGCCCCGGCCTTCCGCAGCGTCGTCGCCGCGCAGGATCGCGGCACGCACGACTTTCAGGCCAATCCGTCGCGTGAATATCGCGAGAAATATCCGGTCCTCGCCACCCGCCTGCGCCAGCGCCTCGCCGCGCGCCTCGGCGTCACCGCCGACGAGATCGCGCTGGTGCGCAATTCGAGCGAGGCCAATACGGTGGCGGTGCTGGGCCTCGATCTGAAGCCGGGCGACGAGATCATCGTCACCGATCACAACCACCAGTCCACGCTCGACAGCTGGAAACTGCGCGCCCGCCGCGAGGGGCTCGTCCTCAAGACCATCAAGACGCCCGTTTCCGCCACGTCACCGCAGGCCGTGGCCGATCTGTTCGCGCAGGCCATCACCCCGCGCACGAAGGCGATCTTCCTGTCGCACATGACCAACGTCACCGGCCTCGTCTTCCCGGTCGCCCTCATCGCCGGGCTGGCGCGCGCGAAGGGCATCTGGCTGCATGTCGATGGCGCGCAGACCTTCGGCTGGATGAAACTCGATCTGGCGGCGCTCGGCTGCGATTCCTATTCGGGCAGCACGCACAAATGGCTGATGGGGCCGCTGGAGGGCGGCATGCTCTACGTCCGCCGCGCGCGGATGGACGAGCTGAGCCCGATCATGCGCAGCCACGGTTACTGGCTGACCGACGAGAAGAATATGGCGACCGCGCAACGCTATGAGATCCTCGGCCAGCGCGACGACCCCAAGATCGAGGCGATCCTGACGACGCTCGATGCACTCGACACGATCGGCGAGGCCGCGATCGAGACGCAAGCGCGTGCCGGGGGTGAGGCGATGCGCGACGTGCTGACGGCGGTGCCGGGCACGAAGCTGGTCGGCAGCCGTCATCCGGCGCTCTCCGGCCCGGTGCTGACGATGGCCTTCCCCGGCAAGGATGTCGCGGCGCTGCGCAAGCGCCTGTGGGCCGAGGGCAAGCTGGCCACCGCCGCCGCGAGTGCGCAGGGGCAATCGCTGATCCGCTTCAGCCCGCACATCTACAATGACACGGCCGAGATGCGGGCGGTGGCCGATCTGCTGAAAGGCGGCTGATCTTCGCTGGCGCGCGGTGTCGCGGGCTAGTGCCTGATCTTGTGGATCCCCAGCGCCAGCACGCCGCCGACCACCAACCCGACGATGCCCGCCGCCAGCGCGCCGACCGCCCAGCCGATCAGGCCGCCGATCGCGGGCAGCGCATGGGCCGCGACCTCGCCCCAATGGTGGACGATGTGCGCGGGCGTCGCCCAGCCCAGTACCTCGGCGCCGTGGAGCAGGATGCCGCCGCCGACCCACAGCATCGCGGCGGTGCCGACGATCGCCAGCACCTCCATCACGATCGGCATCGCCTTCACCATGCCGCGCCCGGTGGCGCGCACCGCCGCGCTCGATTTCTTGGCGAGATGCAGCCCGATATCGTCGAGCTTCACGATCAGCCCGACCACGCCATAGACGCCGACGGTGATGCCGATGCCGACGATGGCCAGCACGATCGCCTGTTCCCAGATCGGCTCGGCGGCGACGTCGGCCAGCGCGATCGCCATAATCTCGGCCGACAGGATCAGGTCGGTGCGGACCGCGCCCGCGACCTTCGATTGCTCGAGATGGGCGGGGTCGTCGAACGTCTCGGTTTCTTCCGCGCCATGCCCGCCCTGAAAGGCGCCGATCACCTTCTCGGCCCCCTCGAAGCAGAGGAAGGCGCCACCGCACATCAACAGCGGCGTGATCGCCCAAGGCGCGAAGGCGCTCAGCAGCAAGGCGGCGGGCAGCAGGATCAGCAATTTGTTGCGGATCGATCCCAGCGCGATCTTGCCGATGATCGGCAGCTCGCGCTTCGGGCTGAGCCCGGTGACGTAGCGCGGGGTGACGGCGGCATCGTCCACCACCACGCCCAGCGCCTTGCTGCCCGCCTTGCCGGCGGCCGCGCCGACATCGTCGAGCGAGGCGGCGGCCAGCTTGGTGAGCGCGGCGATATCGTCGAGGAGGGCAACCAGTCCGCCGGGCATCGTTTCACCTGTTGAGGGAAGGGGGTGTCGCCTTGCGTAGCGGCTGGGCGGGGCGGCGCAAACGGGAAAGCGTGTCAGTCATCATCCTGATCCCCGTTCGTCCTGAGCGCAGTCGAAGGACGTGCGACTGGACGCAGCGCTTGGGGCACGCCCTTCGACTTCCTGCCTTCAGGCAGGAAGTTTATCCTGAGCGCCCGCCTTGCAGGCAGTCGAAGGGCTCAGGGCGAACGGGTCTGGAAGCTCAGCGTTTCACCGCCACCCAGATCATATGATGCGCGCCCTTGCGCCCGCCGGTCGCGCGCACCGGCACTTCCTCCACCACGAAACGCGCGCGGCGCAGGCGTTCGGTGAAGGCCTTGTCCGCGCCCGCCGACCAGATCGCCAGCACGCCGCCCACCGCCAGCGCATCATACGCAGCCCGCAGCCCCTCCTTGCCGTAGAGGCGATCGTTGGAGGGGATCGTCAGCCCGTCCGGGCCATTGTCCACGTCGAGCAGGATCGCGTCCCACTGGCCCGGCCCTCGCGCGATCGGCGACTGCACGTCGCCCACCTCGACCGTCACGCGCCGGTCGGCGAGGCTGGCGCCGGCCAGATGCGCCAGCGGTCCCTTTGCCCATTCGACCACCTTGGGCACCAGTTCGGCGACGGTGACGGCGGCGTCCTTGGGCAGATCGGCCAGCGCCTGCCGCAGCGTGAAGCCCATGCCGAGCCCGCCGATCAGCATCCTCGGGCGCGGCCGGCCCCGGATCTTCTCGCAGGCGAGGCGGGCGAGGGCTTCCTCCGATCCGCTCAGCCGGCTGCTCATCAATTCGTTGCGGCCGAGCAGGATCATGTAATCGCCATGGCGCGTCATCAGGCGCAGCGTGCCGCCGCCGGGCAGATCGGCGGTGTCGAGCAGTTCGAGCGGTGTCATGCCCCGCCCATGGGTGCGTGGCGGCGGAAAGGCAACCATGGTCGAATGGTCGACAGGCTCCGGCGGGCAGGCTACCGCTCCACCCGACCTTCCCCAGCCGGACATCTGCCTTGGCCGACATCGCCGATTACCCCGTCCATCATTTCCAGGCCGACGATGGCGAGCGCCTCGCATATCGCGAACTCGGGCAGGGCGTGCCGCTGATCCTGATCCACGGCCTGTTCTCGAACGGCTGGACCAACTGGATCCGCTACGGCCATGCGGATCTCATCGCGGCCAAGGGCTTTCGCGTCATCATGCCCGATCTGCGCGGCCATGGCGAAAGCGCCGCCCCGCACGATCCCGCGGCCTATCCGCCCGACGTGCTGATGCAGGACGGGCTCGCGCTGGTGCGCCATCTGGGTGTCGAGGCGGATTACCGGCTGGCGGGCTATTCGCTGGGCGGCCGCACCGCGCTGCGGATGCTGGTGAAGGGTGCGCGGCCGAAGCAGGCGGTGCTGTGCGGCATGGGGCTACAGGGCATCATCGACACCGGCGGCCGGGTCGGCTTCTTCCGCGAGGTGCTGGAAGGCGTCGGCACGCACAAGCGCCTATCCCCGCAATGGATGGCCGAGGCGTTCCTCAAGACGACCGGCGGCGATCCGCAGGCGATGCTGCCCCTGCTCGACAGCTTCGTCAGCACGACCGAGGCCGAACTCGATTCGATTGACCTGCCGGTGCGCGTGGTGTGCGGGGTGGACGATCACGACAATGGATCGGCCGAGGCATTGGCCGATCGCCTGCCGCACGGCAGCTTCGCCGCCATCCCCGGCAACCATATGAGCGCCGTGCTGAAAGCCGAGCTGGGACGCGAGATCGCGGACTTCCTGGAGCCCTGAGCACATCGTCATCATCGAGCGCGCCGCCACAGGCGCCTCGGGCGCCGGGCAATCGATAGCCGATATCGCTACATCGATCCGGGCCATCATTCGGCATTAAACCCGTTCGCGGGGCCGGATGATTCTTCGCCGGATATTCGCCGCTTCTATCCGGCGAGCGGCACTAAATCTGTCGGTCGGTCCAGCAGTCGAAACATTCCGTTTCGCCGGGCGGCAAGAGCTTCTGACATCCCGGACAACGCCCTTTCACGCTCGGAGCATAAAGATGCGCCAAGAGATTACTTATTTTACGTAATATAAGTAAAATATCGGGAATGATCTTAAAACTCCGTGGCCAAGCCATCCATAATGTGATGCGTGATCTTCTACTATTGGTAATCTTATCGAAAATGGTGAAGATTTTTGTTGATATTGTGCTCGGCGTTGTCGGAGCAGATCGGGCTTTCGCCGCAAAATGTTGGATGCCCGCCGGGGTCGATCCGCCCAGTTAGACACCGACTTGACGATCGGTTCGGAAATCGGCGAAACAGCGCGCTTGGCCATCGCGGCCGGGCGGGGGGCCTGATCGCGCGGGCCGCCCTGCTGGAGCGCGTCCGCGCCCGTGCAAAGCATATTGTTCCTGGTCGCCATGCTGGCGTTGATCGGCATGATGCTGTCGGGCGCCATGCTCATCGCGTGGCGCGATTTTGGCCGTCCGCGCCATGCGCTGATCTGGGCGCTGGGCTTCGGCTGCGCGGCGCTGCAATGGACGCTCAACGCCATCATCGTCTATTTCCGGTTGCCCGGCGGGCCGCCGGCCCAGCCGCTCGGCTTCCTCTACATCGGGATGACGGCGTTCGTGCTGCTCGGCGTGCGGGCGCGGGCGGGCTATCGCGGGCGGCGGCTGTGGCTGTTTCTCGGCTGGGCGGCGGCGGTGCTGTCGGTGCCGGCCTTGACCTATCTTTACCCGCATCGTGGTCTCGCGACCCTGCTGCCGAAGATCTTCACGACCGCCGTGCTGACGATCGCCGCGCTGTCGGTCGTGCCGCGCGGCCGGCCGGCGACCTCGGCCGAGCGCGGCATGATCCTGCTGCTCGGTCTCTACGCCATTTCCGAGATGACCCTCGGCCTCGTCGGCATGGCGGGCGGCGCCGCGCCCAGCCGCGAGATGATCCGCTTCTACCGCCGCATGTCCGAACTGATGACGCCGGCCGCCTTCACCGGCACGGGCCTGTTCGCGGTGTTCCTGATCGCCGCCGATCTTTCGACCCGCATGAAGCGGCTCGCCAGCACCGATCCGCTGACCGGCCTGCTCAACCGGCGCGGGCTGGACGAGGCGATCGCCCAACTCGCCCGGCGGCACGCCCGCACGCCGCTGTCGGGCAGCGTCGTCGTCGCCGATCTCGACAGTTTCAAGGCGCTCAACGACCGGTTCGGCCATCCCGTGGGCGATCGGGTGCTGCGCCTGTTCGCCCGGCTGGTGCGCGATCACAGCCGGCGCGGCGAACTGGTCGCGCGGATCGGCGGCGAGGAATTCGCGCTCGTCCTGCCCGCCGTCTCCGCCGCCGAGGCGACGATACGCGCCGAGGAATTGCGCCTCCTCACCGCCGCCGCCCGCCTGGCCGAGGAGCCCGATCTCGCCGTCACCGCCAGCTTCGGCGTCGCGGCGCTGGCGGGGGGCGGGGGGCAGGTGGCCCCTGCGGTGCAGGACGCCATCGCCCGCGCCGACACCGCGCTGATCCGCGCCAAGGGCGAGGGGCGCGACCGGGTGTTGCAGGAGGATGCCGCCGATCGAAACGGGGCCGTAAGCGGTTAACCCGATGCTAGAGATTTTGGCGCTATTCCGCCGCTCGTGGACGCGAGCCTCCTTCAACCGGTCAGCACCGTGCTGGTAGCCCTGGTCACGATCAGCGCGATGATCGCGGTGATCCTCGCCATCGCGTGGCGCGATTTCGGCCGCCCGCGCCATGCGCTCACCTGGGCGATCGGCTTCACCCTCGCCTCGGTCGCCTGGGGCATGGCGATCGTGCAGCTGGCCGCGCCGGACTTCGCCTGGCTGCTCGCGATCATGGCGACGGGGCTGACCGCCTGGTCCAACGCGGCGGTCGCGATCGGCTATCGCCAGCGCGGCAGCCAGCCGCCGCTCGTGTGGCCCCTGGTCGGGCTTGGCGCGATCGTCACCTTCGCCGACGCGGTGCTGGCGGGAGTCGGCGGGCTGGAGGGGCTGCGCGCCGCCATCCCGGTGCTGTTCGCCACCTTCACCATGGGCCTCGCCGCCTCGGCGCTCACCGGCCGCCGCGCGGGCGAGCGTGCGGCCGAGCGGGTGACGATGCTGGTGCTGTTGACGCTCGCGATGTTCCACCTCGTCACCGCCGCGCTGGCGCTCACCGTCTCCGGCCCCGAGCTGCACGGCGATCTCGCGGTGTTCATGCAGGCGCGGCTGCTGGTGACCCCTGCGGCACTGACCGCGACGGGCCTCTTCTCGGTCTTCCTGCTGGCGGCCGACCTCGCCGATCGGATGCGGCGGCTCGCCGCGAGCGACCCGCTGACCGGCATCCTCAACCGGCGTGGCTTCGAGGAAGCGGCGATGCTGCTGCTCGACAGCGCGCGGCGTCAGGGCCGCCCTGTCACGCTGGTGCTGGCCGACATCGATCGCTTCAAGCAGATCAACGATGCCCACGGCCATGCGGCGGGCGACCGCGCGCTGCAACTCTTCGCCGAGCGGGTCGGCGCCTCGATCCGCCGCCGCGACCTGTTTGGCCGGATCGGCGGCGAGGAATTCGCCATCATCCTGCCCGACACCCCGATCGAGGACGCGCGCGTCGCCATCGACAAGCTGCGGCTGGAAGTGGCGGGCTACGACGCCGGCGAACTGGCAGAGCCTGTGCCGATCACCGCCAGCTTCGGCATCACCGCCTTCCGCCCCGGCGAGGATCGCACGCTCGCCAAGATGATGGCACGCGCCGACAGCGCGCTCTATTCCTCGAAACGTGGCGGCCGGAACATGGTAACGCTGATCGCCTGATATCCCCGGCTTATCGACGCAGTCTCATGGCCTTCCGTCGCCCAGCCCCAGCGCCTTCGCGATATCGCCCCAAGCCACCAGCTTGAAATTCTGCGCCCCGGCGGCGTTCTGGCCGTCCTGCGCCACGAAGAGCCCGCCGGGATAGGCGGGGCCGAAATCGCCGAGGATCAGGTCGATGCCGTCGGTTTCCTCGGTCGATCCCACCTTGCCGGCGGCGATGCGGAAGCGGCCGATATAGCGGTCGTCGGCCAGGCCGTAGACGCTGTAGGCATTGTCGCCCTGGCTGGAGACCAGCACATAGCCGCCGCGCGCGCCGATCGGGGCGAGGGCGACGCCCTCGGCATCGGCGACCAGATTCTTGCCGTCGGCCGCGCCGACCTTGGTCGCGGTGACGGGCGCGTCGGCGCGGGCGTCGAAGCGCCAGAGGCCGACGTCCTCCTCGGCCACGTACAGCCGGCCGGTGCGGTTGTCGGCCGCGCAGCCTTCGGACTGGGTGGCGAGCTTCATGGTGCGCACGATCTGCGCGGTCGGCGCGGCGCCGGAGGCGTCGATGGCGACCTGGTTGATCGTGCCGTCCTTCAGCACGGCAAAGGCGTAGAGCCCGGCACCGTCGCGATAGAGGCAGACGCCATAGGCCTCGCCGCTGCCGGCGCTGACCGTGCCGAGCGCAGCCAGCTTCGTGGTGACGGGATCGAGCCGGAACAGGGCCAGCCTGGCGTTGGCGACGTCGTTGCGGTCGCTGGCGACCACGAGGATGCCGGCCTTGCCCGCGATCGTCACGCCGTCCGCCAGATCGACATTGTTGACCCGGCCCGCGTCGTGGAAATCGCGCACCTTGCCGTCGAGGCCGTAGACATAGAGCCCGGCCTTCTTGTCGGTGCCGACGATCAGGCTGGCGGCGGGATCGGCGGGGTTGCGCCAGATGGCGGGGTCGTCGGCGGCATCGGCGTTGGCGGTGCCGACCGGCTCGGTCTCGGCGCGCGCCGTAACCATGACGGCCGGGGCGGAGGCGGCGATGCGCTGGGCGACCGGCGTTTCCCGCGCCATGCAGCCCGTCAGGGTGAGCAGCATCACGGCAAATGTCAGCGGCGTCGCGGCCGCGCGAAAGGTGGTCGTCATGATCTGGATGTCCCCCGAAGTCGCGCCGGCCCTGTCGGCGCGACATGACAGGGTGATGACAGCTGATCCCTGAATGGCCTTGTCACGATATCGTAACGCAGGCGTCACCGAACCTACCCGCGCCGCCGGTAGGGGCCCTCGCATCGCCGCTGAAACCGGCTTGAATGGGGGATTACCGACGTGAACAACTCATCCGCTCGGCGGAGCATCGCCGCGTGCCGTATCGGCGCGCTTCTCGCCTCGACCGCGCTCGTGGCGGGCACCGCTTATGCGGCGGCACCGGAGCCGGAACCCGTGGCCGCCGCGGCCGAGGAGCAGACGGACATCGTCGTCACCGGCACGCGCCCGATCGCGGAATCGGAGGCGGCGGCGCTTCAGGTGCAGCGCAATTCGGATTCGCTCGTCAGCGTCGCCGCTTCCGATGCGGTCGGCCGCCTGCCCGACCAGAATATCGCGCAGGCCACCAGCCGCCTGCCGGGCGTCAGCGTCGAGCGCGATCAGGGGCAGGCGCGCTACATCAACCTGCGCGGCGCGCCCAAGACCTGGACGACGCTGTCGTTCGACGGGATCAACGTGGTGAGCCCCGAGGGCCGGGACGCGCGCTTCGATTCCATCCCCTCGGCGATCGCGGGCAAGATCATCGTGTCGAAGGCGGTGACCCCGGACATGCCGGGCGAGACCGTCGCCGGCAACGTCAACGTCGTCACCCGCTCGGCCTTCGACTATCGCGGCTTCCACATGGCCGGGAAGGGCGGGCTGGGCTTCGCCGAACTGGGCGATCGCAAGGAATATGAGGCCAACGGCGTCATCTCCGATCGCTTCCAGACCGGCATGGGCGAATTCGGTGTGCTGCTGTCGGGCAGCTATTACGAACGCAACATGATCACCGACAATTTCGAGACCGATTACGAGCCGGTCTCGCGCGATGCCCGCCCGGGCAACGCCACCCGCTTCTGGGCGCATGAGGCGGAGAACAAGCTTTACCGCCTGACCCGCAAGAACTGGTCGGTCTCGGGCCGGCTCGACTGGAAGCCGGACGACGCCAACACCATCTCGCTGCGCTCGATCTACACGATCTTCACCGATGACGAGGCGCGCGACAATTATCGCTTCGACCTCGACGACCGCGAGGCCGACCTCGTCGCCAACACCGCCGCCTGCACCGTCACGCCGAACGCGACGCCGACCACCTCGGGCTATGCCGACGTCTGCATCGGCAACACGCCGCAGAAGGGCACGGTCTATGGTATCGACATCCGCCAGCGTTCGACCCTGCGCGCCTTCCGCCAGTCGGTCTTCACCAACACGCTGGCGGGCGACCATCGCTTCGGCGACGGCGGCTGGAAACTGTCGTGGGTGGCCAATTACACCGAATCGAAGGACGATCGCTCGGTCGTCGGCGAGGCGACGTGGGACAGCCCGGGCACGCGCAACCTGCGCCCGACGGTGACCTATGATTTCTCCAATCCGAACCGGTCGAGCCTGAGCCTGTTCCGCACCATCCAGCTCGCCAGCCCGACCCGCTATCAGGCGGGCGACGCGGTCACCGCGATCGACAGCTTCACCAAGCCGCTTTCGTCCTTCACCGTGCTCGACGCGGTGGATACGACCAAGGCCTATACCGGCAAGGTCGTGCTGGCGCGCCAGGCCGAGATGTTCGGCGGCGACAGCGAGTTCAAGCTGGGCTTCCAGTTCGACCAGCGCACCAAGGTGGCCGACGAGCGGAACATCGTGCTGAACACCGCCGCGCAATTCGCCACGGCGGGCTTGCCGACCGATTACAACCAATTCTCGCTCGACCGGTCGTTCCTCGGCGAGATCCCGATGGGCTACACCTTCCGCTACTTCGACATCGCCAAGATGCAGGCGGCGTCGGATGCGGCGACGAAGAATTTCGCCTTCACGCCGGTCACCGCCAACAATTACGACGTGCGCGAGCAGGTCTACGCCGGCTTCGCGATGGGCACGGTGCGCTATGACTGGGGTTCGGTGGTGGGCGGCGTGCGCGTCGAGCATCTGAAGAACCGGGGCACCGCGCTCGCCACGCTCGGCGCGGCGACGCCGGGGCTGGTGACGGCCGAGAGCGAGCAGACGCTCGTGTTCCCCAGCCTGCACGTCAATTACAATGTCGACGAGACCAAGAAGCTGCGCCTGTCGTTCAACAGCGGCGCGGCGCGGGCGGATTACGATCAGCTTCGCCCGAACGTCGTCATCAGCGATACCAACCAGACGATTTCGGGCGGCAATCCGGGCGTGAAGCCCGAGCGGGCCTATGGCGTCGACGCTTACTTCGAATGGTATATGCGGCCGCAGGGTTATCTGATGGTCGGCGTCTTCTACAAGAAGGTGAAGGACGTCCTCTACAACCAATCGCGCACCTTCGGCTCGAACGCGCTGGATACCGGCGGGATCGATCGGTCTGGCTATGTCTTCTCGGGCATCACCAACGACGGCGACGGGCGGCTGTATGGCATGGAAGCGGCGGCGCAGCTCCAGCTCGAGCCGTGGACGGCCAACCTCGGCCTGCCCGATTTCATGGGCGGCTTCGGCGTCTCGGCGAACGTGACGCTCAACGACAGCAAGGTGACCAAGCCGGCGTCCGGCGCGATCCCGGCGCGCAAGGTGCGGCTGCCGGGCGCCTCCGATTTCGTCTACAATATCGGGGCCTATTACGAGAAGTACGGCATCTCGCTGCGCCTGCAATATCAGAACCGGGGCAAGTGGCTGGATACGATCGCCGACAGCCTGGCGGACGCGGGTGATACTTATTGGGCGGCGGACGACGAACTCGATTTCTCGGCGCGCTATGCGATCACCAAGAATGTCGAAGTGTTCTTCGACGCCTCCAACCTGCTCAACCATCCGGGTCGCCGTTTCTCCGATCCCGGCAACCTGCTGACCGCGAGCGGCATCGCCTCGCCCAGCACGAGCAGCCAGACGATCGAATGGGAGCGGTTCGGCCGCCGCTACACGGGCGGCTTCCGCTTCAACTTCTGACGAGGCCGTGTCCCGGCGCCCCTGATGCCAGGGGCGCCGGGGCAGGGGAGCGACGACTCTGTCCTCCGCCTGGCGGGTAGGATAAGGATGAGGCCATGATGATCCCGCTGCTCGCCGTGCTGTCGCTGGCCGCGACATCCCCATCCGCGACATCCCCATCCGCGCCGTCGCTCTCCGCCGAGGAGGTGCGCCGGCTGCCGGCGGCCGAGGCGCGGCAGGGTGTCGTCGCCGCCGCCGACGCGGTCTATGCGATCGGCAATCGGGAGATCGGGCGCTACGCCAAGGCGGACGGCAAGCTGCTGGCGCGCTTCGCGGGCGATGCCGGCCACTTCCCGCACATGAACAGCTGCATCGTCCACCGCCGCGAACTGGTCTGCGCCGCCTCCAGTTTCCCGGCGGTGCCGATGTGGAGCCGGGTCGAGCGGTTCGACGCGCGCACGCTCGCCCATCTCGGCAGCCGCGAGATCGCCGACGCGCCGGGATCGCTCACCTGGCTCGACTGGCACGGCGGCGCCTGGTGGGCCGCCTTCGCCAATTACGACGGGCGCGGCGGCACCCCCGGCCGCGACCATCGCGAAACCGTCGTGGTCCGCTACGACCGCGCCTTCCACGAGATTGCGCGCTGGCACTTCCCCAACAGCATCCTCGATCGCTTCGCGCCGATGAGCGCGTCGGGCGGGGCGTGGGGGCCGGATGGCCTGCTCTACGTCAGCGGCCACGACCGGCCGGAGCTTTACGCGATGCGCGCGCCCGCCGGCGGCGGCGTGCTGGAACTGGTCGCGACGATCGCGATGCCCACCAACGGCCAGGCGATCGGTTGGGATCCGAAGGACCGCCGCATCCTCTGGTCGATCACCCGCCAGGGCAGCGAACTGGTCGCGAGCCGCATCCCGGTGGTGGCGGGCCGCTGAACGCCTTGCCGGGCCTCGTCGAAAGGCGATCGAAACGGATCTGGCCTTGTCGACATGTCCAGCATCGATACAGTCCGTCGCCGCCCGTCCGTTTGGTAGGCGTGGCCGCAGATGAGAAACGAAGGCGAGGATATGACGCGATACGATGTGGTGATCGTGGGTGGCGGGCATGGCGGTGCGCAGGCGGCGGTGGCACTGCGGCAGGCCAAGTTCGAGGGGACGATCGCGATCGTCGGCGACGAGCCGGAGCTGCCCTATGAGCGGCCCCCGCTGTCGAAGGACTATTTCTCCGGCGAGAAGGCGTTCGAGCGCATCCTGATCCGACAGCCCGCCTTCTGGGAGGAGCGGCAGGTGGCGATGCTGCTCGGCCGCAAGGTCGTGTCGGTCGATCCCGCGGCGCGGAGCATCACGACGGCGGACGGCGAGACGATCGGCTATGGCGACCTGATCTGGGCCACCGGCGGCTCACCCCGCAAGCTGACCTGCTCGGGCCACGACCTGATCGGCGTCCACGGCGTGCGCACCCGCGCCGATGTCGATCGGATGACCGGAGAGCTGGCCGGCACCACCCGCGTCGTCGTGATCGGCGGCGGCTATATCGGGCTGGAGGCCGCCGCCGTGCTGGCCAAGTTCGGCAAGCAGGTGACGGTGCTGGAGGCGCTCGACCGGGTGCTGGCCCGCGTCGCCGGCGAGCCCTTGTCTCGCTTCTACGAGGCCGAGCATCGCGCCCATGGCGTCGACGTGCGGCTGGGCGCGAAGGTCGAATGTATCGAGGAGGCCGAGGGCCGGGTCACCGGCGTGCGGCTGGCCGATGGCGAGATCCTGGCCTGCGAGATGGTGATCGTCGGCATCGGCATCATCCCCGCCGTCGAGCCGCTGCTGGCGGCGGGTGCCGAGGGCGGCAATGGCGTCGCGGTCGATGCGCAATGCCGCACCAGCCTGCCGCACATCTACGCCATCGGCGACTGCGCGCTCCACGCCAATCCCTTCGCCGGAGACATGCCGATCCGCCTGGAATCGGTCCAGAACGCCAACGATCAGGCGACCGTCGCGGCCAAGACCATTCTCGGGCAGGAGGTGGCCTATCACGCCGTGCCGTGGTTCTGGTCCAACCAATATGATCTGCGCCTCCAGACGGTGGGCCTGTCCACCGGCCACGAGCAGGCGGTGCTGCGTGGCGACCCCGCGACCCGCAGCTTCTCGATCGTCTATCTGAAGGACGGCAAGGTCATCGCGCTCGATTGCGTCAACGCCACCAAGGACTACGTCCAGGGAAAGGCGCTGGTCGTCGGCGCCGTAGCATTGCCGGCCGAGCGGCTCGCCGATGCCGCCGTGCCGCTCAAGGAGCTGGCGGCCGCCTGAGGCTGTTTGCGCAAGACCGTCTGGCGAAGAAGGCGGCTATCGACATCGATCCCTCCCGATAGCCGTCATGCCTGTTCCGGCCTCGCGGACGGCACCATCGCCTGCGCCGCCGCGATCCGCTCGCGCATCGTCTCGCACAGCAGGACCGGCCCCTCGATCACCAGTTCGCCGCCCCAGCTGAACAGATGCTCGGCCAGTTCGCGCATTCCGCCCGACGAGAAACGGATGCGCATCCCGCCGTCGTCCAGCGGCTCGACCTGTTGGTGGCGATGGAAGCGCCAGCCCCGCGCCCGCGCGGCGGAACTGGCCGGCACGCGCAGCACGACATCCTGCTTCTCATCGCGCCACACCGCGAAACTCTCGGCCAGCCACCCGTCGATATCCCAATCCTCGGGCGCACAGCCCAGCGTCTCGCTCAGCCGCGTATCGCTCATCCGGTCGAGCCGGAAATAGACCGGCTCCTCGTCGCGTCCCGGCATCTTGCCCAGCAGATAGGTCAGCGGGCCGTGCACCAGCCCATAGGGGATCACCCGACGCCAGCGCGGTTCGGGCCGATCCTCGGTCGCATAATCGAATTCGATGCAACAGCCGGCGAGGATCGCGCGCTGCACGATCGTCAGCGTTTCCGGCGCGACGGTCGCGATCGGCCCGGCGGCGACCATCGTGCGCTGCAACCGCGCGAGCGCGTCGAGATCGGGGTCGATCCGCCGCCTCTCCCGATCGTCGAGCGCACCCTTCACCTTGGCGAGCAGGCTGGCGAGCTGGTCGGCCCGCGCCGTCCGCCCGGCCGCGCGCTGGCCCTCGGCCTCGGCCTGGAGCGCCGCCACTTCGGCGGGCGTCGGGCGGGTATAGACGCGGCGCAGGCTGTCGCGGATCAGGAACCGCTTGCGGCGATCGTCGGCGATCTCCTCCAGATCGAAATGCGTCGCGATCACATCGCGCATCCGCTCCGCCGTCCGCCGGTTGACCCCCAGCCGCTCGGCCATCTCGCCCAGCGTCAGCCCCTCGCCGGTTTCGGACAGGGCATGGACCAGCGCCAGCAACCGATCCAGCTTCGCCATCCGTTCGGTCATCGCTCCGCCCTCCACGTCCGTATCTGTCGCAGGTTGCGGCGGCGGGCGGCGTTTTTCAACCGCCATGACCCGGCCGGTTGGCTGCATGGCACACCGGTACGACACCGGAAGCGGATGGCAGGAACAGGCTGTAAGGAATGGCGCCCCGCGCCGGATAAACATAACGAATACATCTTGCCGTTTTCACTACTATAGAGCCGCCGCTGTGCGTCTGCAGCCGATGCGCGCCGAACTGCGCCGCCGCCATTGCTTTGAAGAGCACCGGTTGCCCACTCATCATTCGGCAGTCGGCGCCCAATGGGAAGCCGCCGGCGGCAGCCGGACCCACTTGCGGTTGTCGGTGGGCCCGGAGGGCTAAGCTTCCTGCGCACTGATCCAACTGCTATCCTAAGCTCGGAGCCATGGAGGCAGACATGACGCATTTGGTGGGAGTAGCCATCGCGATCGGCGGTGGTATCGCAGTGGCGATCGTAATGGCCTTCGCTGCGGTGTGGGTGAAGCCGCGTGCCTGACCCTCTTCTGAATGGCAGCAAACGTCCCCATTTCGAAGCTTAGCCGGTGTGCGGCCCCAGCCGCCCGGCTGCAAACGACCGACAAGTAGGCATCCACGGTAGCTTGGGGCCGCCCGAAACGGGACGTTGGTTCAGGTGGCTAGCAGCGCTGGGATCGCACAAGCGAAGCTGACTATTCTTCGATGGTATCCCTGCCGTCAGCCTTAAGTCGGGCAAGCCCTTCCTTCATCGCTCGTAGTTCCTCGGTTGTATGACCCTGCCAGTCCTCAAGCTCGCCCACAACGCGCAACGGAGCAGTCGAGCGATAAGAGGCGGTCACGTTTCCCGGGAACTTCTTATCGGTCAGGTTGGGATCGTCCTCAAAGGGGCCGGTCGGCTCGACGATATAGATGCGGCCCCGTCCCGCGCCCAAGGCTAGCTCAGCGCCCCAGGTCGCTGCCCCGAGCATCGCCGAGAAGTAAATGTGCTTGAGTCGGCGCTCAATGAAGTTGCTGCGGTGGCCGGGCACAAGCAGCTCGCCGATCTTCAGGTCTGCCTTCGTGCCGTGATAGAAGGTTGTCCCTGGTGGAACTTCATGTGCCCGCAATCTCAACCTCCGCGTTTATAACCGCCAGATAGCGGTGCTGTTGCTGCCCGGCGGGTCCGCCGAGAACCTAATCGAGGCGGGCGGACGGAGCCGCGCCAATGCTTTTCTTTGCGCGTCCGCCTCTACCCGCGAAGCGCACGCACCATGCGGCGGGAGGCCGGATCGATTTCAATGGTTAACGAATGGCGCGCAGGTCGTGAGTGTCGGGGTCATCCACGCATCGACGGTGTGCGTCCGCTAGTGCCACTTCTGCACGGTGGTCGGGCTGATCCCGTAGCAGCCGGCGAGCGCCCTTACGCTCTCTTCACTCCGCTGTATCGCTCGACGGACTGCCTCAGTCGTCCGGGCGCTGCCGTGTAGAAACTGGCCCATAGCTCCTCCCGCCGCGCATGCAGGTCAAGCGTACCACCACACTGCGAGATCAAACACCTAGTGGCAAACGGCGCGCAGGCCGCGTACAGCCATGCAAAGCGTTTGGCCGGGACTAGCTCAGGCATGTCGAATGCGTCTTCAGGATCCTTGGCGGGCGGTCACGGCGGCCGAGTGCATTTGTTCGAGGACGTGGTGCGCGCTTCGCACCAGCTGCCAGGCAAGCTGACGCTTTGCAGTCTGGCCAACGGCTGGACCTCGTTGCTGCTGCGCCGTTACATCGAGCCGGCCCATGTCGAACCATTCGAGACGACGCCTATCCCCTATCAATCGACCGTGTTGGTGAAGTCGGGCGCCACCACTATCGAAAGCTTTGCCGCCGGGCGATGGCGCAAGGCAAACTACGTTCCAGGCGACCTTGGCATGGTGCCGCCAGGAGAAGGGGCCCGCCTGCGCTGGGGCGGGCGCCAGCGACATGAGACGCTGCAGGTGTTCCTGCCCGAGGCCCTGCTGGAGCAAGCCGTAGCCGATCTCCACGATCATCTGGGCGGCCGCCGTCCGAGTCTTGACAGCCTGTCCATGCGCGAGGGGCTGGTCGAGTCCGTGGTGCTGGCGCTCGAACATGGCGTCGAAGCCGGGTATCCCGCAATCTATGCCGATAGCGCGGCGCACTTTCTTGCCTTGCACCTCCTGGCGTTCGGTGCCGATCGCGCCCGCAGTCACTCAGGTGGCGACCTCCAGATGCGGCGCGCGGAGGAGTACATGCGCACGCACCTGGCGCAGCCGATCACGCTGTCAGACATCGCCGAAGTCATCGGCTGCAGCACGTTTCAATTGATCCGGCTAACCAAGCGCCTCCGCGGCCAGACGCCCATCCGTTACCTCGGCGAGCTACGGATGGAATGCGCGGAGCGCCTGCTGCGCGAGAGCGGCATGAGCGCTGTCCAGGTCTCGCTCCGGTGCGGCTTCACCAATCCCTCGCACTTCGCGACCGCGTTCCGCCGACGCTTCGGCGTGTCTCCGCGGGAGTTTCGGTCGCAGACTACGTGACCCGATCGGCTTGCGCGGCGGGGTAGAGCCAGCCATGAAACAGGCGTGTCAGGGCCGGCATGATCAGCCAGGTCACCAGAGCCGACAAAATGCTCACAGATACAAGTGCGATTGCCCACTCCGGCGCTGATCGCTCCAGCGGGGCGAGCAGTTGGTTGAGCACAAGAGTTGTCGGGTAGATGCCGACAATGCTGAGCAGCGCCAACTTCCAACCGGGAGGTGGGTCGGCGTAAGCCGACGCCGGGCTGAACCAGATCTCCACACCCTTCCGGACCCGGATTAGCGGCTGTTCGCTCGCCACACCCTCAAGGCGTGCGCGCCATTTAGCTGCATCCGACGACCCGCGCCACCTGGCTAGCGCCTGCTCGCTTTCGAAAAGCACGTTAACGGACCAGCGCTCGTCCTCGCCGGTGCGGCCGGTCGCCGCGGCATCGACCCCCGTCGCCCCGTGTGCCCTGGTCGCGGCGGAGCCCATTCCCTCGACTAACCGCTGGAACTCCGCATGACGAGGGTGCGGCACAAGGAATTCCAGACGGAGCACTGCGGGGGCCGACGCCATCGGTGACTTCCATTTAGTGAGGCGCTAGAAAGTAAATGCGTTTAGTCGTATTTACAAGAGTTTCAACCCGACGACATCACAAACCGAAATATCAACACAGATTGTGGGCAACCAATTCTTCGTTCTCTCGCGAGATTGCGCTCCCCAGAGCTGTATTTCTGCGACTTTGTTTCTGAGAAGTAACCAGGACGCAATTTCGCGAGTGTCTTGCATTCAACCTTGTCACGACGCAGTATCTAAGCACCTGCTGGGAGGCATTGCATGGCTGCAGAACTTTCGCTGACCGTAGTCGTCAATGGCAGCCCGTATACCGCGCAAGTGGCGCCGTGGACGACACTCCTCGACCTGTTGCGCGAGCAACTCGACCTCACCGGCACCAAGAAGGGTTGCGATCATGGCCAATGCGGTGCGTGCACGGTGCTGGTGGACGGCCGGCGGATCAACAGCTGCCTTGCGCTCGCGATAACGCGGCCGGGGGCGGAGGTCGTGACGATCGAGGGACTGGCCGATGGCGAGGCTCTCCATCCGATGCAGGCCGCTTTCCTCCAGCACGATGCGTTCCAGTGCGGCTATTGCACGCCCGGGCAGATCTGCTCGGCGGTGGCGCTGATCGCAGAAGGGCACGCGCGGACGCGGGAGGAGGTCGCCGAACTGATGAGCGGCAATCTCTGCCGGTGCGGCGCCTACGCGAACATAGCAGACGCCATCATGGATGTGATCGGGCAGGAGAAGGAGGCATGACGCCCTTCGCTTACGCGCGCGCCGGTGATCTGGCCGAGGCGGTGGCGTTAGGGGCCGAACCGGGGACGCGTTTCGTTGCGGGCGGCACCAACCTTGTCGACCTGATGAAGTATTTCGTTGAGGCGCCGCCGCGCGTGGTCGACATCAACGCGCTGTCGCTGCGAGCGATCGAGGACCTTGATGGCGGCGGGCTGCGCCTAGGCGGGCTCGCGACCAACGCGGACACGGCCCACGATCCGCGCGTGCAGGCGCGCTATCCGGTGCTCGCCAGCGCGATCCTGGCGGGCGCCAGCGCACAGCTTCGCAATGCGGCGACCAACGGAGGCAATCTGAACCAGCGCACCCGCTGCTATTATTTCTACGCCATCGACACGCCCTGCAACAAGCGCGCGCCGGGGTCGGGCTGCGGCGCGATCGGCGGCTTCAACCGCATCCACGCGATCCAAGGCGCGAGCGAGCACTGCATCGCGACGCACCCGTCGGACATGTGTGTTGCGCTGCTGGCGCTCGACGCGACAGTGCGTGTGACCGGGCCGGGCGGCGAGCGCGTCATCGCGATCGACGACTACCACCGGCTGCCGGGCGACGAGCCATGGCGCGATACCACCCTCCAGCCCGGCGAGATCGTCACCGCGATCGACCTGCCCGCAGAGGGGTATGCCGCGCACCACAGCTACCTGAAGATGCGCGACCGCCAGTCCTATGCGTTCGCGCTAGTCTCGGTGGCGGCCGTGATGCGAGTGGAGGACGGCGTGATCCGCGAGGGCAGGATCGCGATGGGCGGCATGGCGCACAAGCCGTGGCGCGTGGCGCAAGCCGACGCGCTGCTCGCCGGAAAGCCGGTCGATGACGACTTCGCCGACGTGGCCGACGCGCTGATGACCGGCGCCCGCGGCTATGGCGCCAACGACTTCAAGCTGGAACTCGCGCCGGCCACCATTCGCCGCGCCTGCAGGCAGGCTGCGGGTGGCACGCCCCAGATCCAATCCGACAAGCGCATCGTCTGAGGAGGCGCGCCCATGGCCACGATGCCCGACCCACCACTTGCCGCGCCGCTCGGCCGCGATCGGCTCGATGCCGCGCCGCGCCGCATCGAGGGCCGCGACAAGATCACAGGTCGCCTGCGCTACGCCGGCGACATCAGCGCCGCCACGCTGGGGATCGCCGAGCGGGCGCTGCTGCACGCGGTGGCGATCGTCAGCACGCAGGCGAACGGCCGGGTGCTCGGCTTCGATGCGGACGAGGCGCTGGCCGCCCCCGGCGTCAAGCTCCTGATGACGCACGAGAACGCGCCGCGGCTCGGCAAGGTGGTGGCGCTGAACGGAGCGGAGATCGGCGAGTTGCGGCCGCTGCAGGACGATGTGCTCCACTATGGCGGCCAGTGCGTGGCTGTGCTCGTCGCCGACACGCTCCAGCACGCGCTCGAGGCAAGCGTGCTGGTGCGCGTGCGCTACAGCGAGGCAACGGAAGACACCGCCTTCCGGCTAGCGGACGGGCGCGGGCGCGCGGTGGATGCCAAATCTCTTGGCTCCGGCACACCGGGCAAGGTCGAAACGGGCGATGCCGATGCCGCCTATGCGCAGGCGCCGTACAAGGTGGACGTGACGCTGACGACGTCCGCGCATCACCACAACGCGATGGAGCCGGGCGCGGCCGTGGCCATGTGGAACGGCGAGGACGGCCTCACCGTCTACTCGCCCACCCAGTTCAGCTACAACGAGGCGGTCATCCTGGGTGAGGCGTTCGGCTTCAGCCTCAAGGAACGCCTGCCGCGGATGATCGCGCAGGTCATCGCCAAGTACCAGTTCAGCAACAAGGTGCGGGTCGTCGCCCCTCCGGCAGGAGGCGCGTTCGGGGGGAAGAACTGCAACATTCACCTGCTGCTCGTCGCCATGGCCGCGAAACTCGCCGGAGCGCCGGTCAAGCTGGTGCTGTCCCGCGCGCAGACCTACACGTTGATGCCGCACCGCGGCGAGACGCATCAGCGCATCCGGCTGGCCGCCGACGCCGACGGGCAGCTCCAGTCGTTCCTGCGCGAGGCGGTTGTGGCGCAGGGCGCCAAGGGCAGCTTCGCCGAGCCGGTCAACGAGGTGGGTCCCAAGTCCTACGCCTGTCCGAACCTGCGGCTGCACACGCAGACGGCCCGGCTGGACACCAGCGCGTCCGGCTGGATGCGCGGACCCGGCGCGGGTCCGGACGCAGTTGGCCTGGAAATCGCGATGGACATGCTGGCGCACGAAGCCGGGATCGATCCCCTCGATTTCCGGCTGCGCAATCACGCCGATGTGGAACCGGATACCGGGCACGAGTGGTCGTCCAAGTCGCTCAAGGCCTGCTATCAGGCGGCGGCCGAGCGGATCGGCTGGTTCGACCGTGACCCGGCGGTCGGGTCGATGCGGGAAGGACGGCACCTTGTCGGCTTCGGCATGACCACGTCTATGTATCCCGTCCTGCAAATGCCCGCGCTGGCGCGGTGCGTCGTGCGCGCCGATGGCCTCGCGACCTTGCAGACGGCGCAGCACGAGATCGGCCAGGGCATGATCACCTCGCTCACACAACTCGGCGCGGAGGCGCTCGGCCTGCCCGTTGACCAGGTGACGCTGGAATATGGCGACAGCGCCCTGCCTTATGGCGGCATGACCGTGGGCTCAATGACCACGCTGACCAACGGCGCGGCCATCCACGAGGCCGCGACGCTGGTAAAAAAGGCGCTGTTGAAGCGCGCGGTCAGGGATCAGGGCTCACCGCTTCACGGGCTGCACCGGCACGATCTAGACGTGGTGGACGGGGTCATCGTCTCACCCGATGGTCCGCGCGAGACCGTCGCTGCGCTCATGTCGCGTCACCCCGAAGGTCTGATCGAAGAGGAGGCGGTCACCGGCCGGACGATGGGGCGCAGCAGCTACGGCCGCTTTGCCTTCGGCGCGCAATTCGCCAAGGTCCTGATCGATCCGGAGACGGGGCACCTCCAGGTCGCCAAGCTGATCGGCGCGTTCGCCGGCGGGCGGGCGGTCAACCCGCTGCTCGTCCGCAGCCAGCTGATGGGCGGCATGGTATGGGGTCTCGGCCAGGCGCTGCTGGAGGAAACGGTGATAGACCCGCGATCGGGCATGTGGATGAACCGCAGCCTGGGCGAAGCGCTTGTCCCCGCCCATGCCGACATTGCCGAGCTCGACGCGCTAATCATCGAGGAGGACGACACCCGCGCGCATCCGCTTGGGATCAAGGGCATGGGCGAGATCGGATCGATCGGCGGTCCCGCCGCGATCAGCAACGCAATCTTCCATGCAACCGGCGTGCGATTGACAGAGCTGCCTTTCCGCATCGACCGCCTGCTCGCAGCCATGCGGAGTAGGTCCTAAGTTGGGCGGATCTCGTCTGAGTTCGGTTGACGCGCTGGTCTAAGGGAGCAAACTCGGGAGCACATTGCGCACCGCACAGCAAAGACCTGAGTCGGAATAGGCGCTCATTTTCGCTCATGTCGATGCATACCGGCAAAGCAGAGACAGAACGCCAATGTTCCAGGCAGGCTCTTCGCATGCTGCAAACCTTTGAATTGCCGAGTGAGCCTGCCACAGCGACGGGGTGTCCACCGGCGTTCAAGCGGCGGCTTGCCTCCTCAGCAAACGCGATCATCGGATAGCAAGCAGACCGAAAGTGAACGGCGTCACCTGGACGCGAAGGGCCAGCCGCTATGATCGACCCTCATGCCGGCGCTCTAAAGGATGGGATCGCGTTGTTCTGCCAATGGAGGCCAGGCGGGTTCGACGCTTTCAGATAATCGACGAAGGCGCGAACGGAAGGGGTGAGTTCGCGTCGGCTAGGAAAAACGAGATTCACGACGACCGGAGACGAGGTCCATTCCGGCAGGAGATGGACGAGGCGCCCCTCTTCGATGTCGGGTGCGCAAAGATAGCAGGAGATTACGCCGATTCCGGCACCGTTGAGAACGAGGCGGTGGATCGTCAAAGCGTCGTTCACGCTCACGCGTGACTTCACGAAAATATCCCGCGTCATGTCTTCTTTGGAAAACGACCATCGCCGTAGTTGCCGGTCGCTCGCCGGCATCTCGATGACGTCATGATCCGTCAGTTCATCGACCGCCGTGGGCGGCGCGCGCGCTGCGAGGTATACAGGCGATGCGCAGAGCACACGCTTCATCTCGCCGAGACGGACGGCCACCATCGACGAGTCAGCGAGCTCGCCAAAGCGTATTGCGACGTCGACCCGATCCGCGACGAGATCGGCGACGCGACTCGTTAGGTCGAGATCGACATCGACGCGGGGAAATCGCCGGAGGAATGCCGGAAGCTGCTCGGCGAGCACGTTGATGCCAAAGCCGATGCCGGCGCTTACGCGAAGCAAGCCCTGAGCTTCGGTGCTCAGGCTGCCAACATAGGCCAGCGCATCGTTCAGGTCGCCGAGCGCCGAGGTGCACCGCTGCATCAGGCTCTCGCCGGCCGGCGTCAGCGTAACCTCGCGCGTCGTGCGCTGGACGAGGCGTAGACCGAGCGATGCTTCAAGCCGTGCAATGCTCCGGCTAACGTTCGAGCGGGGCTCGTCCAGCTCCCTTGACGCGGCGGCGAAGCTCCGCAGCGCGCCGACCCGTTCGAATATTCGAAGATCGTCGAGCATGGCCATGCTCTTATCATGCCGTTTCCGGCATAGTGTGTCCAGCAATTGGACACAACGGAATCAGCCCCTCCGGCGTTGAAGCGATGATGGCGAGAAAGGCTGTCCGATGAAGGGATAATCGATGGTAGACGTGAACGTTCAGCCGTTCGAAATCGAGATGCGCACGCGCCACGGCGATCTCGTGCGCGCGGACGTCTATCTGCCACGGGACCATGCCGGTCCGTGCCCGGTTCTGCTTGGCGCCTCGCCTTACCAGAAGTCGCTGCGGCGGTTGCCACCACACTGGGTTTTCCCGTTCATCGAATACGGCCCGATGCAGCTCTATCTCGATGAGGGCTACGCCTATGTCGCAATGGACGTGCCCGGCACCGGGCGATCTGAAGGGACCTGGGATTTCGTCTCGCGCGCGGAGGGCGAGGCAATCCACGACATGATCGAGCATGTCGCGGAACAGGATTGGTCGACCGGCGACGTGGGCATGATCGGAATGTCCTATTATTGCTGGAGTCAGTGGAACACCGCCAGGACGCGGCCCCCCAGCCTCAAGTGCCTCGGCGCTTATGATGGCGCGACCGACATGTATCGGGACTGGATGTATCACGGCGGCATGCCCACCGAGATGTTCCTCGACGCATGGCTGTTTGGTGCGGTTCTCACGCAGCATTTATGGGAGGGGCGCGACATTCGCGGCGGCGGTCGCGGCGAGCTCGTCTACGACATCCTTACCCATTCGCTCGACGACGAATGGCAGCGGCGGCGCTCACCGTTTTGGGAGCTCGACCAGATCGATATTCCTGTGCTGTCGATCGGGGTCTGGGGGAAAAGTTCGCTGCATCTGCGCGGCAACTTCACCGGGTTCGAGCGGGTGCGCGGGCCGCGGCAGCTCGTCGTCACCGAGCCGGACAGCTTTGCCGGCGCGCAGACGCAATATTCCGACGCCGAGTTCCATCGCAGCGAGCTGCTGCCGTGGTATGACCACCACCTGAAGGGCGTCCGGAACGGGGTGATGGATCGTCCAGCGGTCCGCGTCTTCGTTCAAGGCGAGGGAAAATACCGCGAAGCGACCACATGGCCGCCGGATGACGTCAAGACCGCCACATTTTTCCTGAGCGGCGAGCAAAGCGGCGTCGTCAAGTCGCTTAACGACGGCTCGCTGTTCGACGCTCCACCCCAGGCCACCGATAGCGCGACGTCGTGGAGCTACCCCGATCCTCAGTGGATGGCGGGCGTCACGACGTTCGACGAGAAGGGCGTGCCCGATCACGTCGCCAGGGTGAACACTTTCACCTCCGCTCCGTTCGACCGCGACCGCGAGTTCACCGGGCAAGGGGTGCTGGTGCTCCATGCTTCAAGCGATCAAACCGACATGGACGTGATCGTGAAGCTGACCTTGCTCTCCGGAAAGGGCGAGGCGATCAAGCCGATCAAGGTCAGCCAGGGCTGGCTGCGCGCCTCGCACCGGGCCGAAGACGCCGACCTCACATCGGATATGCGTCCGTTTCACGCCCACGCCGAAGTAGAGCCGATCACGCCGGGGAAGGCCTACGAGCTTCGCATCGAGCTGATCCCGATGTCGTTTCTCGTCCGGAAGGGCGAGCGCATTCGGCTTGAGATCAGCAACACGGACTCGATGATAACGGATGCGCCGATGACCCATTTCTACGGGCAGAAGGTCGGCACCGACACCTACCACCATGACGCGGTCCATCCCTCGTGCCTCCGGCTGCACGAGCGTCCGCGCGTGCAATTGGGAGACAGCCAATGAACACCGATCGCACGGTTCTGCTCACAGGCGCGGCTGGCGGCATGGGAGCGGTCTTCGTCCAGCGGTTCCTCGGCAATGGTGACACCGTCGTCGCGACCGATACCAGCGGCGAAGCGCTTGGCGCGCTCCTCGAAAAAATGGGCGAATCGGACAGACTGATAGTCGTCCAAGGCGACATTTCGGACGATGCGAGTTGCCGGGAGATCGCCGAGACCGCCCGGACGAAAACCGGGCGTATCGACGTGCTCGTCAACGTGGCCGGCTTTTTCCCGATCCAGCCCTTCCTCGACATCAGCGCCGACGACTGGCGCAAGATCATCGACATCAACCTGACGGGCACGGCCTTCATGACCAAGGCGGCACTGCCGCTTATGGTCGGGCGCGGATGGGGGCGGATCATCAACGTCGGGTCGGCGTCGGTCTATCCGGGCGTGCCCGGCCAGTCGCACTATGTCGCCGCGAAAGCGGGCGTTATCGGTCTGACCCGCAGCCTCGCACGCGAATTTGGGCGGGACGGCATCACCGTCAACCTCGTCGCGCCGGGGGTCACGGTCACCAAAGCGGTCAAGGAAAGCTTTCCCGAGGAACTGCTCAAGGAGCAGATCGAGCGACGCTGCATCAGGCGCGAAGAAAAGCCCGACGATCTCGTGGGCACCGTGTTCTTTCTCGCATCGCCCGATGCCGATTTCATAACCGGCCAGTCGATCATCATCGACGGCGGGTCATTGATGCTCTGACCGGAAGACCCGCCATGACCGATCTGTTTACGCCCTACGACCTTCACGGCCTCGAATTGCCGAACCGCATCGTTATGTCAGCGATGACGCGGACGCGCGCCTCGGATACCGGTGTGCCGACCGACCTCATGCGCGACTACTACGTGCAGCGAGCTTCGGCGGGCCTCATCGTTACAGAATGCACGCAGGTCTCCGATCAGGGCCACGGCATCATCCGCTGCCCCGGCCTCCATCGCGCCGATCAGATCGAAGGCTGGCGCAAGGTGACCGATGCGGTCCACGCGGCCGGGGGCAGGATCTATGTCCAGCTCTGGCATTGCGGGCGCGTCGCGCATCCGGAGATGCGCGGCGGCGAACCTCCGGTCGCGCCCTCGCCGCTGCCCGCAGAAGGCGACTTCTTTCTGCCACGCGGCCGAGTCGAGTTTCCCACGCCCCGGCCGTTGCGCGTCGAGGAGATCGCGCCGATTGTCGAGGATTTCGCGCGAGCCACCCGCAACGCCCAGGAAGCGGGCTTCGACGGCGTCGAACTGCACGGCGCGAACGGCTATCTGCAGGACCAGTTTCTTCAAGATGGCAGCAACCATCGCACCGATGCCTATGGCGGCGGGGTCGCGAACCGCGCCCGGCTGATGATCGAGACCGCCGAGGCCATGATCGGCGCGTGGAGCGCGGACCGGGTCGGCCTCAGGCTGTCGCCCTCCAGCTATCTCTACGGGATGAAGGATAGCGATGCGCGCGAAACCTTCGGCCATCTCGTCACCGCCTTCGATCGCCTGGGGGTCGGCTATCTCACCTTCCTTGAGCCGAATGGCAAAGATGCCAAGAAGGGCGTCCAGATCGAGCATGTCGTCGAAGCGCTGGGGCCGCTCACGTCACGACCGATCATCGTCAACACGGGCTTCGACAAGGACAAGGGCAATGAGGCGATAGCGAGCGGCGCTGTCGATCTCGTTGCCTATGGCGTGCCATATATCGCCAATCCTGACCTCGTGGAGCGATACCGGAGCGACGCACCGCTCAACAAGCCGGACCCGGAGACCTTCTACGGGGAAGGCCAGAAGGGCTATACCGACTATCCTGCGATGGCCGGCGGGACGACACCGTGACCTGGGATGAGTTCGCCACGATCCGGGCGGATGTGGGCGAAGCGAAGCTCGCGGTGCGCGTCGGAGGTTCTGGACCGCCGGTCGTGCTCCTGCACGGCTTCCCACAGCATTCGCTGATGTGGCATGCGATCGCGCCGATTCTTGCCGAGCAGTTCACGGTGATCGCGCCCGACCAGCGCGGCATGGGTGCCTCGACGATAGCGGAGGGTAACTACAGCAAGACGGCTCTCGCGGGCGACCTCGCCAAGGTGCTTGACACGCTTGGTCACAGCCAGGCGCACATCGCCGGCTACGATCTCGGCGCGGGCGTCGCGGCCGCCTTCGCCCGTGACTATCCGCGCAGGGTCAGACGGCTCGCCGTTATGGAGTTCGTCCTCGCGGGCTTCGGTCTTGAGCAGGCGATGGCACCGCAACCGGGCTGGGGCGCGGACTCCAACTGGCACTTCAGCGTTTTCGCCGCGCCCGACGTTGCCGTCTGGCTCTTCGCGGGACGCGAGCGCGAGCTGCTGGAATGGTTCTTCTGGCACGAAACCCATGCCGGTTCGCTCGCCGTGAGCGAAGCACATATGGCGGCTTACGCGCGCAGCCTGTCGCGTCCGGGGGTGCTGCGGGCCGGCGCCAGCTATTACGCAGCGATCTTCCAGGACGCCGACGACAATGCTCCTCTGAAGAAGAAGCCGCTGGCGATGCCAGTGCTCGCGGTGGGTGGCGCGTCGCACGCCGGACCGATGCTGGAGCGCTTCTGGAGCGACGTCGCCTCCGATCTCACGACCGCGGTCATCCCCGCCGCCGGCCACTGGCTCGGCGATGAAAATCCGCGGGCCACAGCGAAAGCGCTCGCAGACTTTTTTTCACAGCCTTGAAGCAGCAGGAGACAGACATGGCCGAGCAGAAAAGCATCCTCATCGTTGGCGAAACCCCCGAGAACATGGATTTTTCGGACCCGGCGATCCCGAAGGGCCTCACGCCCGACAAGATCCGCGACGGACTGGAATCGTCGCTGAACGAACTTCGCGGCAAGGGTCACATCGCCCGCCTCGTTTATCTCGACACCAGGGAGACAGCCCCTGAGCAAATGGCGGAAGCGCTCGGCTGGAATGTGTTCGATGTCATCGTCGTAGGCGCTGGCCTCCGGATCGTGCCCAAGCAGACGGAGATGTTCGAGGTCGTCATGAACACCATCCGCACCGCAGCGCCTCAGGCGAAGCTCGCGTTCAATCTCAGTCCCGACGACTCCGCGGATGCGGCGAATCGGCAGCTCTCCGGCGATGACTGAGCCACTCGAAGCCGACCCTGGCGGACGCTTGCCCGATCCAGGGCAAGATGGCGTGCCGGCGCTCTACTGGGGTCCGGGCACCTGCGCGATCGGCATTCAGGTATTGCTCGAGGAATCGGGTCGCCCCTACCGGACGATAAAGGTCGACGTCCACGGCGGCGGCACTCGCACGCCCGAGTTCCTGGCGATCAACCCCAAGGGTAAGGTGCCGACGCTTGTCCGAGAGGACGGGACCGTCCTGACGGAGTTCGGTGCGATCGCCACTTGGCTCGGACTGACTGACAAGAGCGCCGGCTTGCTACCGCGCGATCCGGAAAGTGGCGCGCGCGTCGCCGAAATGATCGCTTACGTTGAAGGCACGATTCACGGTCAGGGCTATGGCCGCCTCATGCGTCCCGACCTGTTCGAGCCTCAGGACGCGTTGCACACGAGCCTAGGGATTGGCCAAGCGGCCGTCAGACGCCAAGGTCGAGAGATCGTGGAGCAGGGCTTCGCTGTGCTCGATGCCGACTTGGCCGGACATGCATACGCCATCGGCGATTCCTTCACGATCGCGGACGCCGCGCTGTTCTACGTCGAAAGATGGGCACCGCAACACGATGTCGATCTGCCGCGCCATGTCGCCAGCCATTTCGCAAGACTCAAAGAGCGCCCTGCTATTCAATGCGTCATGCAACAGTGGAAGAATTTGTGACCGGCGGGCCTTTGGTCCTCACGGCACACGACGCAGACCGCTGCGACGGTCTCAATCCGTTCCTTCTGTCGGTAACCGAAAGCTATGTGCTTTGAGATCCGCCAACTTCATTATGCTATCACTGCAGCAGACCACGGAAGCTTCTACAAAGCTGCGCGAGTTCTCGATATCGAGCAATCAACACTAAGCCGCAGCATTCTCAAGTTGGAACGCGCGATTGGAACACCAATCTTCGAGCGGTCGCGTTCTGGTGTGACGGCGACATTGGCTGGCTCTGCGTTCATTCGGGGCGCGAGGCCGATGGTCGCGAGTGCGGAAGCTTTAGTCAAGATGATGCGAGCGGCCGGCCAAGGCCGAGCGGGTGGACTCGCCGTCGGGCATAATAGTTCAGTATCGGCGGGTAATCTTCGCGCTATTTTGATGAGTTGGCACGATACTCACCCCGACGTGATTTTCGAATGTGTTGAGGCTGATCGCAGTGTCCTGCTCGCTGGACTGGACTCTGGCGAGATTGACATAGCTATACTGATGGGCGCAGCCAGCCATAAAGGCTTCCACTGTGAGCCGTTATGGAGCGAGCGCATGCTCGTGGCGTTGTCCTCGGCTCATGCATTGGCCGGACGCAACGCAGTTTTGTGGACAGACCTACGTGGCGAGCGCATCTTATTGCCTGCCGCTGATCCGGGGCCGGAAATACACGATATGCTGCTCGGCAGGTTATCGGCGGCGGGCATGAAACCGGACATACGGATGCATCGATCCAGCCGAGAAATGATCCTGAGCATCCTTGGGGGCGGCTCCAGCGTGAGCATCGTTTGCGAAGGCTCTACGGGTGCGAGCTATCCTGATGTGGTCTATCGTCCAATACACGGCGAGCAAGGTCCGGCACTTACTGGCTATTCGGGGTACTGGCGCGACGACAATGGCAATCCGGCGCTACGGCGCTTCCTTGAATTCATCAAGGCACGTTACGCACTGTCTTTTGATGTATCTTCGGAATTGCAGTAGATTAGCTGACCGATTGCGGAGTTGTAGCGATGTGGCAAAGCAAGATATTTATCAGCGTGCTTGTTGCTTTGGCCATCGGCTTTGCAGGCGGTTTCGCCTTGCGGCCCGTCATCGCACCCGCGCCACAGGCTGTTGCCGTCTCCAGCCCGGCGCCAATCGCTATGACCTCGCCCGAAGCGCGCGGCACCCAGTATTTCGTGGCGCATATCGACGAGGCCCGTCAGGTTGTGGCCGGATGCCGGGACGGCTCGGTGCGTGGCGGCGAATGTGCCACCGCCGAGGAAGCGATCATAAAGGTCGATGCCGCAGAACGCCGGAGAAAGTTCCTGGGCAATTGACTCCGAATGCTCAGTTCTTTCCGATGTCCCGACGACGTGAAAACCCTCGGTCGCTGGCCATAAACTTTGCTAGCATCGGCGAGACGAGCTTTTCGGGCGGGATGGCTTCCGCGCCCGTTTCAGCCGCGAGTGCGGCGGCGTAAGCGGCGAGATCACGGTGGACGGTGGCTGGTAGTTCGACCGTTAACTTGACGGGTCGGTCGTCGGCAAGCGGCCCCAGCTTCAACTTTGTCATCGTGCGGCTCCCATTGGTTCGAGCACAAGGTCGCGGGTGAGGACCACGCGCAGCGGATGGCCTGGCCGGATGGTGAGCGTCGGCTGCACGTTGAGCTGCCGCCGCACGATCTGCTGGCCGGTCTGGTTGATGGTGTCCTGCGAGCCCCGCCGCAGCGCGCGGGTCAGCTCGTCCTCGCTGTCCGCGCCCAGCTCGGTGCCGACGCCGAGCAGCGTGGAGACGGCGGCTGCCCTGAGCAGACTGCCCCAATGCTGATTCACGCGGTCCTGTAGGCCCGCGAAGCCCGCGCCGTCCGCGCCGGGCTGGCGCTCGAGAACGATCGAGCGGCCGTCCGGCATGATGAGCCGATCCCAGGCGAGCAATACGCGGGTCTGCCCGGCGGCGATCTCGCTGTCATACTCGCCGATGAGCCGCGCGCCCTGCGGGATGAGCAGGATGCGCCCCGTGAGGCTGTCATAGACGTTCGCCGTCACCTGCGCGGTGATCTGGCCGGGCAGGTCCGAACGGACGCCGGTGATGAGCGCAGCCGGGATGGTGCTGCCGGCTTGCACGATGTTGGGCGACGCCGGCGCGGCCAGCCGCTCGACGCTGACGGTGCGCTGGTTGGCCGCCTGCGCCATGAAGGCGCGCTTGCCGGCCTGGTCGCCTTGCGCCGCCTGCTGCGCTGGTTCCTGCGCGGAAGGTGCCGGCAAGCCCGGCGTCGAAACCGGCTCCGCACCCGCACCCGCACGCCCGCCGCCGCTGCCGAGAAAGACCGAGCTGGTGCGGGCCGCATCGCGTTCCTGCGCCGCTCGCTGCCGGGCGGCCTCCGCCGCCTGCGCGCGCGGATCGGGCGGGCCGGGCTGCGCGCCGACCGGCGGCACCGGCACGTCTTCGCCACGCTGCTGCGCCGATACGATCGGGCGGCCGAGGTCGCCGGGAAGCGGTGGGCCGAGCCGGGGCGCCTGGGCGTAGTCTCGCGGCCCGGATGTGATCGCCTCGGAGGTGGCGCGGCTGTCGGTGTTATAGAGTTCTTGGCGCACCTCGTCGCCCGGCGGTCGCAGAGCGTAGATCAGCGAACCACCTATACCGAGTCCGGCGGCGACGCCAACGAGGGCGAGCGCTTTACGGGACAACCGCATGACGCGGGGTGGATCGCCGCGAAGCTGGAACGCGGCCGGATCGGGCCGTGGCGACTGCGGGGTGGGCCGATCCTCGACGGACGGATCGTGGCTATCGGTCACGGCCGCCCCCTCCGTCCGTCGTCGCGAACGATGCGGACGCGCTGCTCGGTGCGCCGATCGCCCAGGCGCAGCTCGGCGGCGGCGAACAGGCGATCGACCACCATGTAGCGACCTTGGACTCGATAGTTGACCAGCTCGGCGTCACCACGCGGGCCCGTCACGAACAGCGGCGGCATCTCGCCCTGCGAGATCCCGGCCGGAAATTCGATGAACACCTGTCGCCCGTCGTCGAAAGCGCGGGCCGGACGCCACGGCGCGCGGTCGCCCTCGATCCGGTAGCGGAAATTGAGCGCCGTTACGTCCACGCCGGTCGCGGCCGGCGCAGCGGCAGCAGCCGCCGCGTTGCGGCCTTGTAAGGCGATGAGCTGGTCCTGCGGATAGGTCCAGGACACAGACGCCATGTAGGTGGCGGGCGTTGCGCGCAGCTCCAGATGGTAAGTGCGGCGGTCGGTATTGATGACCAGATTGGTGGTGAGGTCGGGCCGGGTGGGCTTCACGAGGATATGCACGCGCGCGGTCGGCCCGCTGCCGCTCACCGTGTCGCCAATGATCCACCGCACCGTATCGCCGGCCGCGACCGGCCCCGGCCCCACGAGCTGCTCGCCTTCCTGCAAGGCGATGTCCGTCACCTGACCGGGCGCGGTATAGACTTGATAGAGCGCGCCTTCGGTCCACGGATATTGCTGGATGGCGTTGAGAAAGCCGTCACGCACCGGCTGGATGCGCGCGGCGTCGTTGGCGTCGCCGACACGGCGGCGCGGATCAGCGGGCTCTGGCGGTCGCGCGCGCTCCGTCATCGGCTCCAATTGGCCGGGCAGCGGCAACGGCTCGGGGATCGTGACAATCTCGACCGCGCGGGGCGGCTCGGCCGCGGGCGTCGCGACGATCGCAGGGGGCGGATCGTCGAAAGCGATCACGGGCGGCCTGGCCGACGTGGTGGCACAGCCGGCGAGCGCGGACGCGGAGACGAGCAACGCGGCCGTGGCCGCGCGGCGGATGGGTATGCCGGTCATTGCGACAGCTCCTTCGACCAGTTGAGGGCTTTGACGAAGACGCCAAGCGGATTCTTGCGCAGGGCGTCGGGGGTACGCGGTGGCTGCACGACGATGGTGAGGATCGCCGACCAGCGTTCGGTGGCGGCAAGGCTGCCGTCCTGATAACGGCGCTCGATCCAGGCGACGCGGAAGCTGTCGGGTGAGGCGCGGATGACGCTCGAGACTTCCACCGCGACCTGCACCCGCCCGACATTGGCGAACGGGTCGTTGGCTCGCGCATGATCGTTGAGTGCCATCGCGCCGCGATCGGTCGTGAAATCGTAGGCCCGCAGCCAGTTCTGACGGACAATGACCGGATCGGCCGGGATCGCGCGGACCTGCTCGATGAAGCGGGCGAGGTGGAACGCGATCTGCGGATCGGTCGGTCGGTAGCCGGCTTCGGCCGGCGCAACCGCTTGGGCCTCGCCCAACCGATCGACTTGAACGACCCACGGGACGATATGGCCGCGCGTCGATTGCCAGACGAGGCCGCCGGCCAAGCCGCCCGAAAGCGCGAGCGTCCCGAAGAAGGCGAGCCGCCAGTTCTTCGCCTGCACGCGCGCCGAGCCGATGCGGTCGTCCCATGCCTGCGCCGCGCGCTGATAGGGTGTGGCCGGCTCGGTCGTCTGGCCGTAGCGGATGCTCGGTCGCTTGAACATGGATCAATCCTTCTGGCTGGTGTCGACGGACGCGCCGCTGCCGCCGCCGTCGCCGGAGCGCAGCGTGTGGGCGGCGATGGTCGCGCCGTGGGTCATGGTCTGGCGGTTCTTCATCGCGGACGCCCAGGCGGGCGCTCCGGCCGGCGCGTCCGGCGACGGCGCGGAGCCGCCGCCTGAAACGGTCCCGCCCGTTGCGGTGACGGCGGCGCGGCCGCCCGAGCGATAGCTGCCCTTGAGCGAGGCGGCCGCCTTGCGAAGCGGCGACATGGCTGCGCCGACGGCGGCCTGGCCGACGCCAGCAGCGCCGCCGGCAACGGCGGCAGCGCCGGTCTTGCCGGCCGAACCGAGTGCATAGGCGCTGTTGGCGGCGCCCGAAGTGAAGGCGGCGCCGCGCGCTGCGCCGCCTACTGCACCCGCCGCCGCGCCGACGCCGAGGCGGGCGGCAGCGGCGCCACCGGCAAGCGCGCCGCCGGCTGCGAGCACGGTTCCCGCCGCAGCCCCTGCGCCAAGCGCCGGGCCGCCGGAGACGATGCCATTGGCGATCGACGGGCCGAAGATACCAAGGCCGAGAAGACACAGCGAGGCAAGCGCGACGGCCATCGCGTCCTCGATGCTCGGCTGCGCGCCGCCGAAACCGGCGCGGAACTCATCGAACAAGGTCGAGCCGATGCCGACGATGACGGCGAGCACCAGCACCTTGATGCCCGACGAGATCACCAGCCCCAGCACGCGCTCGGCCATGAAGGCGGTCTTGCCGAACAGGCCGAACGGAATAAGGACGAAGCCGGCGAGCGTCGCCAGCTTGAACTCGATCAGCGTCACGAAAAGCTGGATCGCCAGAATGAAGAAGGCGAGGATGACCAGCACCCAGGCGATCAGCAGCACCGCGATCTGGATGAAGTTCTCGAAGAATGCGACCCAGCCCATCAAGTCTGAAATGGATTCTAGGATCGGCTGACCAGCCTCCAGCCCAACTTGGGCGACGCGGCCCGGCTGGAGCAGTTCGGCGGCCGTAAAGCCGGTGCCCGACGCTTTGAGGCCGAGCCCGGCGAAGCTCTCGAAGACGATGCGTGCCAGGCTGTTCCAGTTGCCAATGATGTAGGCGAAGACGCCGATGAACAGCGTCTTCTTGACGAGGCGGGCGATGATGTCGTCGCCCTCACCCCACGTCCAGAACAGCGCGGCCAGGGTCACGTCGATGACGATCAGGGTGGTGGCGATGAACGCCACCTCGCCGCCGAGAAGGCCGAACCCGCTGTCGATGTAGCGGGTGAAGACATCCAGAAAGCGATCGACGACGCCGGTGCCGCCCATGTCAGTTCTCCTGTGCCGAAGCGTCTTCGGCGATGCGGGCGGCGGGGCGCGCGCCGGGCGCGAGGAATCGGCGACGGTTCTCGGCCCAGGCGCGCAGGCAGTCGGAGTCGCTTGCCCCGGCCGCGCCGATCGACTGGCAGCGGCGCAGCTCGATCAGCAGCGGGTCCGTCGCCGAGGTGTCGGCGACGGCCGCCGGCGCCGCGCGCGGGGGTTCGGGTGCGCGGCTCATCTCGATCGCCGTCATCGTGATGGCGATGGCGATGAAGATGACGGCGCCGATGCGCGCGAGGAGCTTGCTGTCCACGGGCGTCAGTCGTGGAACATGCGGGCGTTGCCCGGCTGATAGCCGGTGGACCGCGTGAGGAAGCGGCGGAGCCGTTCGCGGCTCTCGGCTTCGACGGCAGCGTTGCGCGCGGAATCCAGCGCCTGCGCCCGGCCCTGCGCGGCGAGCAGCGCCGTCAGGTCCGCAAGCTGCTGTGATTGCAGCGCGAGAAGCTGGTTGCCCGCCTGCGCCGCCTGAAGCGCGCCCGTCGCCGACTGGCTGGACGTGACCAGGCCGTCCATCGTGGTGCGCGCGCCGTCGATGTTGCCGACGACGCCGGCCTGAACGCGCAGCGCGTCCTCGAACGCCCCGACGCTATCCGCCCAACGCGCATTGGCATTGGCGACCATCTGCGCGTGGGTGCCGGTGAGCGCCGCGCCCTTGTAGCGGCCGTTGAACACCTGCTGGACGTTCTGCACATCGTAGGCGATGCGCTGCGCCTCGCCGAGAAGCTGCTGGGTGCGCTGCACCTGCTGCTGCAACTGCTGGAGCGAGCTGAACGGCAGCGAAGCCAGGTTGCGCGCCTCGTTGACGAGGCTGGTCGCCTGCTGCTGGATTTGCTGGATCTGGTTGTTGACCTGCTGGAGCGACCGCGCGGCCGTCAGCACGTTCTGCGCATAGTTGGTCGGGTCATAGACGATCCCGCCGAACTGAGCGTGCGCCGGCGTGGCGGCGGTGATGCCGATCATGCTCGACGTGGCGATGGCGCCGGCCAGCATGGCGCGGCGCAGGATATTGGGTTTCATGGGGTCGTGTCCTTCAAGGCAAGGTGGAGCTGGCCGGCATCTTCCCGGCGACCGGCCAGCGGATCGGGTTGGGGTTCGGGAAGAAGATCGACCGCCCAGGCCAGGCCGCGATGGCGCAGCCATTCGGCGGCGAAGCGCTCGCGGCCGTGGGTCTCGACCAGCTCGGCGATGCGGAGCTGATCGGTCTTGGAAGAAGCGGCGGCGAAGGCCAGCGCGATCTCGCCCAGCCCCAGCTCGAACAGCCGGTTGCCGCGCCGCGACTGGCAGTAATAGTCGCGCTTGGGAGTCGCCCGGCTGAGGATTTCGATCTGGCGGGCGTTGAGGCCGAACCGCTCATAGATCGCGGCGATCTGCGGCTCGGCCGCGCGTTCGTTCGGTAGGAAGATGCGCGTCGGGCAGCTCTCGATGATGGCCGGCGCGATGCTCGACGTCTCGATGTCGGCGAGGCTCTGCGTGGCGAAAACGACGCTGGCGTTCTTCTTGCGCAGGGTCTTCAGCCATTCGCGGAGCTGCGCGGCGAAGTCGGGGCTGTCGAGAACCAGCCAGCCCTCGTCGATGATGATGAGCGTGGGCGAGCCGTCCAGTCGGCCCTCGATCCGGTGGAACAGGTAGGACAGCACCGCGGCGGCCGATCCGGCGCCGACCAAACCCTCGGTCTCGAACGCCTGCACCGACGCTTCGCCGAGCCGTTCGGCCTCGGCATCGAGCAGCCGGCCCCACGGCCCGCCAAGGCAATAGGAGGCGAGCGCCTGCTTGAGCTGCTGGCTCTGGAGCAACACGGCGAGCCCGGTCAGCGTGCGTTCCGTGACGGGCGCACTGGCAAGCGAGCCGAGCGCCGACCACAAATGCTCTTTCGCCTGCGGATCGACCGCGACGCCTTCCGAGGCGAGGATCGCCGCGAGCCAATCCGCCGCCCATGCGCGCTCGGCCGGATCATCAATACGGGCGAGCGGCTGGAGCTGCACGCCGTCGCCGGCCTCGTCGGCGAGCATCCCGCCGAGATCCTGCCAGTCGCCGCCCATGCCGATCGCAGCGGCGCGAATGCTGCCGCCGAAATCGAAGGCGAAGACCTGGCCGTTCTCGTAGCGGCGGAACTGCATCGCCATGAGGGCGAGCAGCACCGACTTGCCGGCGCCGGTCGGCCCGACGATCAGCGTGTGGCCGACGTCGCCGACGTGAAGGGAAAACCGGAACGGGGTCGAGCCTTCGGTCTTGCCATAGAGCAAGGGGGGCGCGCCGAAATGCTCATCCCGTTCCGGCCCCGCCCATACTGCTGACAGGGGGATCAGGTGGGCGAGATTGATGGTGGAGATGGGAGGTTGGCGGACATTGGCGTAGGTGTGGCCGGGCAGGCTCCCCAGCCATGCCTCGATCGCGTTCATGCCCTCGGGGATGACGTTGAAGTCGCGGCCTTGGATGACCTTTTCGACCAGCCGCAGCTTCTCGGCGGCGACGGCGGGATCGCGGTCCCATACCGTCACCGTCGCGGTGACATAGGCCATGCCGGCATAGTCGGCGCCCAACTCCTGCAGGGCGGTGTCGGCGTCGGCGGCCTTGTTGGAGGCGTCGCTGTCCACGAGGACCGACGCCTCGTTGGTCATCACCTCCTTCAAGATCGCGACCACGCTCTTGCGCTTGGCGAACCACTGGCGGCGGATGCGGCTCAGCAGCTTGGTCGCATCGGTCTTGTCGAGCATGATCGCGCGGGTCGACCAGCGATACTCGAAGGCGAGCCGGTTCAGCTCGTCGAGCAGACCGGGGAAGGTCACGCTCGGGAAGCCGACGATGGTGAGCGTGCGAAGATGTTGGTCGCCGAGCTTCGGTTCGAGCCCGCCGGTCAGCGGCTCGTCGGCGAGCAGCGCGTCGAGGTGCATCGGCGTCTCGGGGACGCGCACGCGCTGGCGGCGGGTCGAGACGGTCGAGTGGAGGTATGTCAGCGTCTCGGCGTCATCGAGCCAGCGAACCTCGGGCACGAAGCCGTCGACCAGGTTGAGCACACGGTCGCTGCGATCGGTGAAGCCCTTGAGCAGCTCCCACGGATCGACGCCGGATGTGGAGCGGCCCTCGTAGAGCCAGCCTTCGGCGCGCGCCGCTTCCTCGGCCGGCGGCATCCACAGCAGCGTCAGGAAGTAGCGGCTCTCAAAATGCGCGCCCTCCTCGCGGAACTGTTCGCGGCGCTCGAACTCGACCAGCGACGACACGGGATCGGGAAAGTCGGACTGCGGATAGTCGAGCGCCGGGGTGCGCTGCGCCTCGACGAAGATCGCCCAGCCGGAGCCGAGACGGCGCAGCGAGTTGTTCAGCCGCGCTGTCGTGGCGACCAGCTCAGCCGGCGTCGCGCTGTCGAGATCAGGGCCGCGGAACCGGGCGGTGCGCTGGAACGAGCCGTCCTTGTTCAGCACGACGCCTTCGCCGACCAGCGCCGCCCAGGGCAGGAAGTCAGGAAGGTTTGCAGCTTTGCTGCGATATTCGCGCAAGCTCATCATGGCCGCATCCATGTCGGGTAGCGGAGGTGGCGTCGGGCCACGTCCACGAATTGCGGGTCGCGGCGAGCGGCCCACACGGACAGCCCGTGGCCGACCGCCCAGATGACCAGGCCGGCGATCCACAGGCGCAGGCCGAGGCCGATCGCGCCCGCCAGCGTCCCGTTGACGATGGCGATCGAGCGTGGGGCGCCGCCGAGCAATATCTGCTCGGTCAGCGCCCGGTGGACCGGGGCGAAATAGCCCGCGATCGGTTCGCCATGATCGGCCGCCCCGTTCATGCGATCAGCGCTCCGCCGCCGAACGAGAAGAACGACAGGAAGAAGCTCGACGCGGCGAACGCGATCGACAGGCCGAACACGATCTGGATCAGCCGGCGCGAGCCGCCCGATGTGTCTCCGAACGCCAGCGTCAGGCCGGTCACGATGATGATGATGACGGCGATAATCTTCGCCACTGGCCCCTCGATGCTTTCGAGGATCGACTGGAGCGGCGCTTCCCACGGCATCGACGAGCCGCCGGCGTGGGCCGGAACGGCAAAGGTCAGCGCGATCACGCTGGCGGTGGCGGTAAGCATGGCGCGGCGTGCGCCATGCCGAAGGGCATGGATCATGGCAGGTCTCCGGCTTGGTGGTTGGTGAGGGGTGCGAGGCGGTAGTCGCCGGTTGCGAGGTCGAGCCCTTCGACGCGGGCCAGCTCGGTCAGCCGGCGCCCGTGCGCGTCGCGGACCAGCACGGCGATCAGGTCGATCGTCTCGGCGATCAGCGCGCGCGGGACCGTCACGACGGCCTCCTGGATGAGCTGTTCCATGCGGCGCAGCGCGCCGAGCGCAGTGCCGGCGTGGATAGTGCCGACTCCGCCGGGATGACCGGTGCCCCAAGCTTTGATGAGGTCGAGGGCCTCGGCACCGCGAACCTCGCCGATGGGGATGCGGTCGGGGCGCAGGCGCAGCGACGAGCGGACCAGCTCGGACAGCGACACCACGCCGTCCTTGGTCCGCATGGCGACGAGGTTAGGCGCGGCGCATTGCAGTTCGCGCGTATCTTCGATCAGGACGACGCGGTCGGTGGTCTTGGCGACTTCCGCCAATAGCGCGTTGACCAACGTGGTCTTGCCCGCGCCGGTGCCGCCCGCGACGAGGATGTTGGCGCGGCTCTCGACGCCGTGGCGCAATGCCTCAGCTTCAGCCGCCGACATGATCCCCGCAGCCACGTAGTCGTCGAGCGTGAACACGGCGACGGCGGGCTTACGGATCGCGAAGGCCGGCGCGGCGACGACGGGCGGCAGCAACCCCTCGAACCGCTCACCTCCTTCCGGCAGCTCGGCCGAGACGCGCGGGGATCGGGCGTGAACCTCTACGCCGACATGGTGCGCGACCAGGCGGACGATTCGCTCGCCATCGGCAGCGCTCAGCAGCTCGCCAGTATCGCTGATCCCCTCGCCGAGTCTATCGAGCCAAAGCCGGCCATCCGGGTTCAGCATCACTTCGATGACGGCGGGATCGTCCAGCCATCCCGCGATCGACGGTCCGAGCGCCGTGCGCAGCATTCGCGCGCCGCGTGTCTTGGTCTCGGATCGGATCGGCTGGACGGTCAAGGATCGGCCCCTGGATTGGGCCGGGCGAACCGCCGCCTGACCTCAGGAGCACATCAAGAGACGCAGAAATATTCGCCCTGCAACAGCTACTTATCGGCGTAGTAAAAGCGGCGGCATATACGGTGCCGGCGGCGGATTTGTTTGGGCTGACACTCGGCCTCCGCGGTTCGCACCATTATCGACCAGGAATGATGACGGGCGAATCGGCGAGGCGATAACGGACGGATGATGGCAAGCAATTCAGAGACAAACGACGCGGAAGAGACTGGGGCATCGCTTTCAGTCGAAGCCCGCCCACGATGGTCGATCTGGATCGACATCGAGGGCTTTAGCAAACTTTGGGAGGACGGCGGGTTAGCCTTGGCAGGATTGCGCGCGCTGATGAGCGGAATCTACGCGATCGGTAACAAGGTCTATACCGACGATGGCGATCGGCTCTTCGCCCACCAGTTCGGGGATGGCTTTGTCATCGTCGGCGATTTCCACGAGGAAGCGCTGGACCGCTGCGTCGCAATCGCTGTTGCGCTCATGCGCCACATCGCGACGTCGGGTTGCCTCGCCCGCGCCGCTGTCGCCGAGGGTGATTTCGCCGATTACTCGGGTTGCTGGCCCAAGGAAATCCGTCAGGAGATAGCGAACCTTCAGTCCAACGATACCGTGTCGCTGGGGAGCGGGAGCATGACCCTATTGCCCGTGATGGGAACGGCTCTCATCAACGCGAACAAACTCGACAGCAGCAATTGCGTAAAGGGCGCTGTGCTGACCATCGCATCGAAGGATGCGGGGCGGATCGCCAGCGGCTTTCCCCGCCGCGTGTCGGCAGCGGACGGCAGGTTCACGATGATCGATTGGGTGCATGCCGCCTCCCCCTTTATCGATGAGATTGTCGCCCGATCGGGCGTCGGCGGTTTATCCGCTGCCGACATCGAGGCAGCCATTACCCGCTATGTCGGAGGGATGCCCGCGCCGCCATCGGCATGGATCACCGGCACCCGCGACTATGGCAGCCTTTCCATGCCGCTCGCGGGGGACGAAGCGGCGACATGAAGCGAGAGAAGACGCCGAGGATTCCGACAGCGGAAGAATTTTCAGCTTACAGGGGCGCGCACTGCCACCAGCTATGGGCGCGGGTTGGTCCCGACTGGACTTGCCCGTGTTGCAAGCGGTCGAAATTCCAGATTCTCCGTTGGACTATGCGCTTCCCGCGCACGGCAGAACGCTTCGAAGACTGGATGGCTGGACTGCATGAGCATCACGATCATGCACGCAGTTGGGACGGCATCGGCGTTGCTCGGTTTCATCCAACGGTGCTGTGCGATCAGTGCAACGCAGCAGACGGTGCGGCAAAACGGCGGCTGAAATTGCCTGAATACTTTTCATTCTCACCTATGGAAATCGCACAGTTCGTCACGGCAACACCGCACGGAAAGCATGTGATCGATCTGGCATCGGCAGAACGCATTTACAGATCCCTTCGAGGTGCCGACCTAGTCGCTTTCAGGTGACGGTCTCGGAGCGACATCTTCGGGTATCTCGTCCAGCAGGCTCTTGCCGCTGGCATAGCGACGACCGAGCGTTTCGATGAAGCCCTCATAGCGCTTGCGCCCCTTCACCTGCGCAGCAGCCTGGTCCTCGTCGGACAGCGGCGGTGTCACCGACAGCCAGAAGCGGACGAACAGCGCCAGCGCTTCGGTCGAGAGTCCCGTGTTGCGCTCAAGCCGCTGCACCTGACGCGACAGGCGGTCGAGCCGGCGAGCGAACGCCGCCTCCATCCGGTCGGCGCCATCCGGCGAAAGATAGGACGCCACTGCCGCCTCCACGATCGCCGAGCGCGAGATGCGGCGGCGGATCGCCAGCTCGTCCACCTGCTTAGCAAGTGCGGGCGGGAAATAGACGTTGAGCCGGGTCCGCATGACGGCCTCCTACAAGTCGATGCCGTCGGCCGGATCGAGCGAGGCTTGCCGTGCGAGCCCCTGCATCCGGCGGCGCACGGCTGCCTGCCGGGCCGCGTCGTCCTGCTCGTCCTCCACGATCGCGAACTCCTGCGCGGGCGGGGCCGTCGTTTCCGGCGCAATGGCGACATGCTCGGGCAGCTCGGGCTCTCGGCGCAGCCCTCCATTGGCAGCGTCCTCGGCATCGCGGACGATGCGTGCGACCTGCTTCGGATCAGCGGATGCCTGCCGCCCGGTCCAGTCATCGGACCTGACACTGGCCGCCTCCGGCGCCGGCGCCGACGCGATCCGCTCGGACAGGCGGCGATCTTGATAGTAGCGCGCCTTCTTCGCGCGGATCGGATGAACGCCCGCGACCATGACGATCTCGTCGTCCGGTGGGAGCTGCATCACCTCGCCGGGGGTGAGGAGCTGGCGGGCGGTCTCGGACCGCGACACCATCAAATGCCCGAGCCACGGTGACAAGCGATGCCCGGCATAGTTCTTCATCGCCCGCATCTCGGTGGCGGTGCCGAGCGCGTCCGACACGCGCTTGGCCGTGCGTTCGTCGTTGGTGGCGAAGCTCACGCGGACATGGCAGTTGTCGAGGATCGCGTTGTTGGGGCCGTAAGCCTTCTCGATCTGATTGAGCGACTGCGCGATCAGGAACGCCTTGAGCCCGTAGCCCGCCATGAACGCCAGGGCAGACTCGAAGAAGTCGAGTCGGCCGAGCGCGGGAAACTCGTCGAGCATCAGCAGCACGCGATGGCGGTTGCCCTTCGGGGTCAACTCCTCGGTCAGCCGGCGCCCGATCTGGTTGAGGATGAGGCGGATCAGCGGCTTGGTGCGGGATATGTCGCTGGGCGGCACGACCAGATAGAGCGTCACCGGCCGCTCGCCCTCGACCAGATCCGATATGCGCCAGTGACAGGCCCGCGTGACTTGCGCGACGACAGGATCGCGGTAGAGGCCGAGAAACGACATGGCCGTGCTGAGCACGCCCGACCGCTCGTTGTCCGACTTGTTCAGCAGCTCGCGCGCGGCGCTAGCGACGACGGGATGCACGCCGGCTTCGCCCAGGTGCGGCGTCGCCATCATCGCGGCCAGCGTCTGTTCGATCGTGCGCGCCGGGTCCGAGAGGAATCCGGCGACGCCGGCCAAGGTCTTGTCCGTCTCGGCATATAGGACGTGGAGGATCGCGCCGACCAGCAGCGAGTGGGAGGTTTTCTCCCAATGATTCCGGCGCTCCAGCGACCCTTCGGGATCGACCAGCACGTCGGCGACATTCTGCACGTCGCGAACCTCCCACTGGCCGCGCCGCACCTCCAGCAACGGATTGTAGGCGGCCGACGCGGCGTTGGTCGGATCGAACAGCAGCACGCGGCCGTGCCGCGCCCGAAAGCCGGCGGTCAGCGTCCAGTTCTCGCCCTTGATATCGTGGACGATTGCCGACGCCGGCCAGGTCAGCAGCGACGGCACGACCAGGCCGACGCCCTTGCCTGAACGGGTCGGGGCGAAGCACAGCACATGCTCAGGGCCATCGTGGCGCAGATAGTCGCGGGCGAGCCTGCCGAGCACGACGCCGTTCGGCCCGAGCAGCCCGGCCGCATGAACCTCGCGCTCGGTCGCCCAGCGGGCTGAGCCATAGGTCTCGGCGTTCTTCAATTCACGCGCGCGCCACACCGACATGCCGATGGCGACGGCGATCGACGCGAACCCGCCCGACGCGGCGATGAACGCGCCCGTCTTGAAGATGTCGGGCGCGTAGGCGTCGAACGAAAACCACCACCAAAAGAAGGCCGGCGGCGGATAGATGCGCCAGCCGAAGGCAACGACCCACGGCGGGCCAAGCTCGGGCTGATAGGCGAGCGCGGCGGCTGTCCACTGCGTCGCGCCCCACACCCCGGCGAGCACGATCAGGAACACGATGATGATCTGGCCCCAGAGTATCTTGGTCGCGGACATGGAGGTCTCCTGATTCAGATGCCGAGGCCGCGCTTGCGGCCGAGCGTCCAGTCGATGCCGCCGCCGGCGCGGACGACGCCGGACACCTGACGGCCGAGTTGCTGTTCGAGGGTGCTGGCCCACGGCACGAGCCGGAAGCCGAGCCCGTCGTCGACCATGGCGAAGCGGCCTGACGCGAGCGCGAGGCGCTGGCGCACAACACCTGCGATCTTCTCGCCGGAGCCAGCGGGCCGGTAGGCAAGCCCGGTCTCGCACGCGATCTTCGCGCCAACCGCGTCCAGCTCGCGCTTGCGGAGCGTGTCGAGCATTCCGCGCTCGAACACCGTCCGCTCGCCGAAGCGACGCGCCAGCCCTTCCTTGACGAGATGGTCGGTGCGCGCGTCCATCGCGCGCCGCACCTCGGCGCCGAACCCGCCGTCCGCAACGCTGGCGCCACGCTCGATCAGGCGATGGTCAAGCCAGGTCGCGCCGGGCGCTTTCACCTGCGCGGCAAGGTCAATGTCCGACCGCGTGGCGAGCACCAGCGTCGGCGTTTTCTCGCCGGGCCGGCCGACGCCGCGCAACTCGACGATGCCGCCGAGCTTGGGGCTATGCTCCAGCGCCTCGATGCCCGGCAGGCGAACATGGTGGGTGCGCCCGTCCGTGCCGTCGATGACGGCATAGGCGGTGCCGGTCAGCTCGTCGTGCAAGCCCTTGTCGATCAGCCGGCCGGCGATCGGCTTCGCGGGCGCGCTGGTGACGACGGCGTAGCTGTCGAGCGGCCGGTCCTGCCCCCGATCCTTGAGCGCCGCGCCGATCGTGCGGATGATGTCGCCGCGCACGCCCAGCTCGCGCAGCTTCGCCGCCGCACCTTCCGCGACCGCCCATTGGCCGGTATCCCCTTCGGCCGCGAGCCCCATCGTCTTTAGGTGTTGCAAGCGCCCGACCATCAGACGGCGGAGCCGCGGATCGTCAGGGCCGGGCCGCTCGGGGCGCAAGTCGATCACGCCCAGCTCGTCGGACGCGCGCTTGATATCGGTATCGAGCCGGGTCCAGCGTTCCGCCGTCACCTCACGGTCGAGCGCGCGCTGCACCTCATGTTCGGGCTTTGGCCCAAGCTCGGCGAAGGCCAGGTCTTGCGCGCGCGAGCGGAGATTGTGGCTGATGTAGTCGCGGGAGATAACGAGATCGGCGCCCTGATCGGTAACGCCGCGCACGAGCAAGTGGACGTGCGGGTTGTCGGTGTTCCAGTGATCGACCGCGACCCAATCGAGCTGCGTCCCGAAATCCGCCTCCATCTGACGCATGAGGTCGCGCGTGTATTCGCGCAGGTCGGTCAGGTCGGCGGCATCCTCCGGCGACACGATCACCCTGAAATGATGCCGGTCATCCTTGCACCGCTCGGTGAAACCGCGATCGTCTGCATTGTCTCCGGCCGCGTCGAACATCCGAGTAGGCGAGCCGTCGCGGGTGACGCCTTCGCGCTTCAAATATGCGACGTGCGCGGACAGCGGAGCCGAGCGCCGGCCGCCCCGGCTGCGGGTGGTCACGGGGAGCATCTTGACCATGACGCGGCGGCCCGAGCCGAACAGGCGGCTGCGGGCAAAGGCAGTGCGTCCCCGCCCGAAGGTCGATTGCGCGCCACGGCGCGCGCCGCCACGCCGGCCGCCGCTGTGGATCGCGGCGACGCGCAGCACCTCGGCGACTAGGCCGCGGCCATTGCGGCCCTGCGTCGTGCTGCGCTTGGCTTTGCCGGGACGAACGCGGAACTCGCTGTCCTCGCTCACGGCCGGGCCGCTTTCGGCCGAAAGTGGCCTGTGGTGCCATTCGAGGCTTTGTTATTGCTGGATTTTCCCTTCCGCGCGGCACGCGCGCCGACCGACGCCCCCGTGTGAAGCCACGGAAAAGCCTCGGCTTTTCGGCTGAACGGGGCGCTGCTTATATCTTGCCCTCGTCTGTCCCTGCCGTTTTCTCCCTCCCCAGGCACAATCCTGCTCGGGACGGATGATGGGGATGAAGCGCAGATCATTGCGGTCGGCCGGCGCGGGCGCGGGGCACGAACAGCGTGTCCGCCGGCTCGTTGGCAGACGGGGCGGCGGCGCGAAAGTCGCCGGATGTCGGCCCATCCGCCGGCAGTTCGGGCGCGGGTTCTGCGCCGCCCGACCGCTCGGAGACGCCCTCGGACGCGGCGCTCGCGGTGCGGACGAACAGCGCCGCACGACGCCACGCGAAGCGGTCCGGCGGCGCACTCACCGCCGTTTCAACCACATCCGGTGCGCCGGCTACGGTTGTAAGCTGGGCGAGGTAGCCGACCGTCTCGGCGGGCAGCGGACGGCCGCGCGACAGGTAATCGTCGTAGCGCCCCGGTCCCGCATTATAGGCCGCCAGCATCGCGGTCGCGTTGCCGTAGCGGTCGTGCATCTCGCGCAGGTAGGCCGCACCCGCCATGATGTTGTCGCTCACGTCGAACGGGTCGGGGCCGAGACCGTAACGGGCGCGCAGCCCCGCCCAGGTCGCGGGCATGATCTGCATCAGTCCCATCGCGCCAGCCCGAGAGACGGCGCGCGAATTGCCCCGGCTTTCGACGCGCATGACCGCCCATATCCACGCTTCGGGAATCCCGAACCGGCGCGCGGCGTCGGCGACATGACCGGCGAAGGAATGTGCTGCGGCGGGGACGGCAACGGGCGCTTCTTGCGCCCAAACCGTTCCCGGCGCAGCGCCACCGGACAACAGGACGGCGGCAATCAATTTGGCCGATCCGACTCCGCTTCGACGCCAGCCTGCCAGCGTGCTCGCTGCGGTAAAGGGTTCGCGCGAAGCGCCGGCCGTCGGCCGCCCTTGACCTTCGCTGCGCGCGCCGGCCGGCCTTGGGCCGAGCGGGACGAAGGGATGAGACGGCTTTCCCGCGAACAAAGGGATGAGCAGGGATCGCACCGGGTCAGTCCTGCTCGCGTGATTTCGGCTGACGATTCCAGCGCAGCGACCAGGCCGATTTGTCGCCCGTGTTCTGGAACAGTGCGGCGCGGATCGGCTGCGCAAACGCGGGGTCGTCGATGCGCAGCGAGACGTAATCCCCGGCGCGCTCGCCGGTCTTGTTCCAGCCCGCGCCGATCTCCGGGCCTTCGCTGTCGCCGCGGTGGACGCGCCAGTCCGGCGCCTTTTCGGCGTCGATCGGGTCGGAGGGAACGATCGAAATGCGGATGTCGAGCGTCGCCGTCTCGATGATCCCTTCATAGCCGTTGGCGGTGCGGAAAAAGCTGCCGATCTGCATGGGAATGTCCTTTCGTTTGGCGGGGTGAATGCGGAGTCAGGACCGGGCGGCACGCCACGTCAGCGGCGCTTCGGGCGTGTCGCGGGTGAGGATCGGGATCGCGCGGCCGAGCACGGTCGAAGCCGGCAGCGGCCCGAAATAGCGCCCGTCCAGGCTGTCGGGATGTCCGGGATTGAGGAGAAGCAGCTCGCCTGCCGCGAGCGTGCGGCAACCTTGCCACCCGGGCAGCGGACGGCCGATCCGGTCACGGATCAGGGCGACGGCAACCACCCGTCCATCAACGCTGATCGTCACGCCGATCCGGCAAACGCGCTGCCCCGTCTTGGCGGTGACATGCTTCAACAGCGGCACGTCGCGGCCGAGATAGCCGCGCTCGGCCAACCAGCGCCCAAGCCGCTCGGGCGGCGCGACGGCGACAAGCGCGCCAACCGGCGGATCGCTGTCGGGCCGTATGCGATAGAGGCCGAGCGGTGCGCTCGCGCTGGCGTTCCAGATGACGCGCGGGAGCGGATCGGTGAGGGCGATCGCAGCGAACGATAGGACGAACGCTGATGCGGCGAAGGCTGTCGCGCGGAAATAGAGGCGGCGCGTCATCCCTCGATCTCCCGGCGCTTGAGCCAGGCGCGATGACGCTCCAGCGTGTAGGGGCGCGGGACTTGTCCGGCGGCGATGCGGTTGTGAACGTGCCGCCAATGGTCGGGCGCGGCTTCACACGGATCGACGCCGGCCGCTTCGGTTGCGTCAATCGCCGCGAGAACCTGACTGACCTTGGGCCAGCCCTCGATCTTGAGCAGGATGTCGCCACCCGGCCGCACGAACGGCAGCGTCGTGAACGGCTCAGCCGCGCCGACCGCGCGCACGATGTCGATGCGCGAGCTGACCGTGCCGTAGTCGTTCGCCGCCCAGCGGACGAAGGCGAAGATCGCGCCCGGCTTGAAGCGGACGATGCGGCGGCGGCGATCGACGATTTCGTCCACGGCAACGCGGCCGAACCTGATCCAGTGCTCGATCCGCTTCTCGATCCAGGTCAGTTCAACGCGAGTCATGCCGTCGTCGGATGGCTGGCGGTGACGCATGGGTGGCGGCGGGACGGTCATCGCCGGCTCCGGGCGATGGCCGAATCCGCGCGCGGCATGAGGTCGTCCTGACCCGGATCGGAGGTCGAATGTTTGATGCCGATGTCGGCCCAGGCCCGCAGGTCATCGACCGAATAGACGACTCGGCCCCCGATCCGGCGGTAGGCGGGGCCGGTGCCGAAATAGCGGTGCTTCTCCAGCGTGCGGCCGGAGAGGCCGAGAAAGCGCGCGGCTTCCGGCGTGCGCAGGAAGCGGGGCGGCAGGTTCGTGGGCGTATCGGACAAGTGACGGCTCCTGCGGGCGGTGGCGGCAGGAGGCGTAATTGTCAGAATGGAGGCGGCCGGGTGGGGTATGAAGATGTGCGGCTGCGCGGATGTGACCACCCCCGCGTCAGCGGGCCAGGATAGGCGTTTCAGCGGATGCGGAGCAGCTTGCGGTAATCGCCTTTCATCATGGCGATGCCATCACGGACCAGCCGAACCACAAACGACCGGGACGCTGACATTTTCCAGTCGCTCGCGGAGAGCTTGGCCGCGTCCTCGCGCCCCAGCTCGACCGCGATCTGGCGATAGGTTGCACCGCCATCACGCAAATCAAGGGCGCGGAGGATCAGGCTTAGGCGGGCTAAGCGATAGGGTGTGAGCGGCCAACCGCGCGGCAACGGTCCGGCCTCCCGGCCGAGCAGCCGGCGATGGAAGCGCAATAAGGTGGCGATCCGGGTAACGAAGTCCCGGTCGAGCGGGATGATGGCGGCGAGCGGTCGGCCGGGGGTCGGGTCACGCAGCCATAGCCGATGCTCGCCGGCTGCGTCGGCGACGATGACGTGGCGCCCGTCGATCCCCGCCAGGTCCGCGAGCAGCGTGCCGAGCAAGTGCGGATCGACCGGCTGAGCGCTCGCGAATCCGTCCGGCGCCGCGTCGAGAATGACCGTGACGGCGGTCAGTTCCGGCCGCCAAACGACGGGCTGGGTCAGGTCATCGGGCGCCGTGGCGAAAGGACAACCCCCAGCGCCGCGCGAACGCCGACTCGGCGGCGTTCTTTGCGACGGCGCCGCTCGCGATGCGTTGCTGCATCTGCGCATGTTCGGCGCGATAGGTGAGGTTACGGCGTAGAAACTCGGCGGCTATGTCGGCGCGCCCGATCGCGTTGGACAGACCGCCGTCGCGTCGCTGGCGCCGGCGCTGTGGCGTCGGCATTGCATCCTCCCAACCGCGCTTCGCGCGGATTTCAGGCAGTGCAGCGTCACCTGTCGAGTATCGCGCGAATAGCGCGAAGACTGCGCTCAACCATGCCGCGAAAGCCGTGCTGGAGCCGAGCGAATGGGACCGAATTGGAGTTAAATCTTAACGCCTTGCTGGCCTCTGGCAGCCGAGCAGATGGGCATAGCCAACCTCGGTCATCCATCGTGCTCGCGCAAGATGACTGTCGTGCATTGTCTTCGCTCTGTGCGGTTCGGCGGCAGCGTCGATGCCGAGAATACAGGCGGCGACCTCGCGCCAGTCTGCGCCTTCGTCGTCGGCGTCGAGCAAGCGCAGATAATCGCCGAGATGGCCTTCATCGTAGGCGGTGAGCTGTGATACGTCCGGCGCACGATCCGCGAATGGGCTGGTGCTCATGGCGCCCTCGTCATGTCTTCCGTTAACCAACTTAGACCAAATACAGAGGCCAGCTACGCGCAAGTCTCGCATCGTTCGTCGCACCTGTTGCAGCGATAAGCGGGGTGAGGCTGACGATACACCTTATAGGAGATAAACCGCATAATGTGTATCGTCCAGTTTGCCGCGCATGGACATGCGCCGCCTCGTGGGATTGAACTTTGCCCGGCTGAGGAAGGAAAAGGGCTTTACCCAGGAGCGCTTTGCCGAAACATCAGGATTCACGCAGCAATATGTGAGTGATTTGGAGCGAGGCCGCCGTAATCCTACAGTCGTGACCTTGTTTCATTTGGCTTCCGCACTTGGCGTCACGCCGGCTGATCTTCTTGCTGAAGCCGATCAGACCGAGACTGACTAACCGAAACCCTTTCTCGCGAGCCGGGCGCCAGCCCGGCGAGCGCGCCATATGCGGCCGCGCGAACCATCGGGACGCGCGGCCGCCGACGATGCAAGCGGGTGGCTCGCGTGAATGCGCAGAGCCGTAGAGCCGGAAAACCGGCCCTACGGCTTCGGACGGTCAGGCTGCTTTCAGTCGCTGCATCCCCTCGGCCAGCGTCCACAGCGCGCGATTAAGCGTCACATTCTGGTCGATGCCGTTGATGGCGCGGGTCTGACTGCGACGGATGCGGCCTTCGGCGTTGCGCTTGCGGCCCTGCAACCCACCCCGAATGACGTTCTCCTGAATGACGTTGAACGTGGTCCAGAGGCTGTCGCCCCTATCTTCGCGGCGACGCGGCTCGATGATTTGCTCGGGGCGCAGCGGGCTTTCGTCGTCGCCGTAGCGGGCAACCAAGCTGACCTCGGCTAGCAAGCGGCGCTCGTCGTCGGAAAGCCGAACCTCCTTCATCGTTTCGCTGGCGTCGATCAGCCGGGGAAAATCCTCGGCGACGGTGTAAACGCCCTCGATGATGTCGTGCTCGATATTCCCCTTGTGCGGCACACGGACTTCCTCGAACCGCTCGCCAGCGATCATGGAATTGGTGCAGACGAAGCGCAGCATCCCGGCGAACATCTGATAGGCGCTGGTCCCGTCATGGCTGTTCACGATGATGACCTCGGCGGCTTCGGGCTTGCCGATGCCCTCATCACGGCGCAGGCGCAGCATATGCTTGGCGTGGCCGTGGCGGCTCCCATCGCGCGGAACCGACTGGACGGCAAAGAACGGGAACCATCCCTCCCGGCGCAATCCCTCCACGATGTCGATGGTCGGGACATAGACATACCGCTCCGAACGGCTGTCGTGCGCCTCGCGGGCGAAGATGGACGGGACATGAGCGTAGAGCGCCTCGTTGTCGAGCGGCTCCCGTCCGCTGATCTGATGGGCGTTCCGGCCGAACCGGGTGGCAAGTTGATGATACATGGCTGAACTCCTTGGGCTTGGGTTTCCGCGCAGCGGAGCGCCGCGCTGAAACCCTGCCCGTCGGCGAGACCGGGGGTGCAACCGGAGCGGGCGGCTTCGCGGGGAACCGGCTGCACGGAACGCGAAGCGTGGAGGAAGCTGGGCGGAAGCCGCTCCGAAGGGCGCTGGGGGCAGCGCCCCAAGCACCTCACAACATGCCGGGCCACTGGCCCGTCCATATTATGAACCGGCGGACCAGCACACGAAGGCGCCCCGCTTCGAGGGAGCGGGGCGCCGTGTGGAGATCAGCGCGACCAGATGAGGGCGTATTCGCCAGGGGTCTCGGTTTCGACCAGAGTGGCGTAGATCGGAGCCGCGAAGGTCGGGTCGTCCAGCTTGACCGAGATGTAGTCGCGGTTCTCGCGGCTGGTCTTCTTCCATCCCGCGCCGCACTCGACCGTGCCGACCGCGAGGCGGAAATCGGGAGCCTTCTCGCTCTCCTTGTCGATCGGACGGAGGGTGGCCTTGGCGTTGAGGGTGAGCGTCTTGATGGTTCCGGTGAAGGAGCCGTTGCCCGCCTGGGTGAAGGTGCCGATGGTAGCCATGTCGAAGTTCCTTTCGCTTCGGGCCACGACCGCCGCGGCCTCGATGGCGATCGGTGAAGCGGGGATGATCGGACGCGCACCGCTTGCGGCCGGAGCGCAGCGAAGGATGGCGACGCGCGGCTTTTTTGTTTCGCGATGCAAAGCCGAAGGCGGCGGAAAAAAGCCGCGCGTCGCCGTTGCGCCAGGCCGATCAAGGCGAAGCCGGCCCCGGTTAGATCAAGCCAATCGAGAGGCCGCGCGGTTGTCGCCGAGCCGGAAATTCTACGCCGGGGCTATCAGGGGCATTGTCAGTCGGAGGCATTCGCTTCTTTGCTGGCCCGCGCTGGGATCACCTCGCAAGCAATCCTTCGCAGAGATGTCGGGAGAGCGGGCGTCGCCGACTCTCTGCCTATGTGTTCGCCGAGATCCAAACGTGAGGCTCGAGTAGACCGTCGCTCACCGCCCCCATCATCTTCGCCAAGCGCTTCCGCCGTGCGGGTCTGCAATATCACTCGGCGAACCGAGCCCCAGAAACGCAACGGTCGATCCGCCATCAGCACGCCGCCCCGCGCCCTCGGAGCGGGGCGCCTTTGCAATGGGAAAGCGGCCGCGCCCCAACGGGCGCGGCCGCGATTTTCCGCCGGTCGTTAGAGAAAAGTCGGGACCGCTCCCGCGGTCCCGACCCCATGCCGCTATTCGGCGGCGACAGCATAGGACGCTTCGCTATCCTCCACTTCGGGCGGCTGCTCCACGCTATCCGCGTCCTCCGGCTCCACAGGCGCGCCGTCCGCTCCCTCCGGTTCGGGCGTCCGCAACACGGCGGGAAGCCAGCCGGTCCCGGAAAGAAGCTGCTCGGCGGCCTGCGCCATGTCCGGCTTCTTCATGTCCGCGATGCGGCGGGCGGCGTCCTCGGACACGCCTTCGGTCACGGCCTCCACGATATGCGCCTTGGTGACACGGCCAAGATAGCTGTCCACGGTCGGCGTCCAGTCCTTCGTCACATCCAGCGCCAGCGCGCCCGCCAGCCTGTCCGCCGTTTGCAACGACCGGGGCTTGCGGTCCCACGGCAATCGCAGGGCGTTGACGGTGCGAGCCGCGCAATGCGCCAGCAGCGCAATCCGCTTCGCCTCGTCCAGCCCGACGATGAAGCCCCATAGGTCTGCCACGTCGCGCGGCATCCGCTCGGCCCATGCCTCGTGCTGCTCGTTCGCCCGCGCGGCCAGCGGCGTATCCTCGATTCCGTCCGCATGGCTCCCCAAGGGAGTCACGGTCGGACGAACCTCAAGGCAACCGGCCTCCGCATAGCTGTAGAACAGTTGTGCGGTGAGCGTGTGGGTCAGCGCGATCAACGCCGTATCCGGCTGATCGGCCAACGCCACGCGGAGCGCCAGCGTCCGATGGGCGGACAGGTCGCGGGTGAGGCTGTCGGAAATCGGCTTGCCCGGTTCCTCGTCCTCGTCGACATCCTGCACGCCCTCGTCGCCGTCCTCCGGCTGCTCGTCGTCGCCCATCTGCGGCTCGGTCGCATCGCCTTCTTCCGGCTCCGACTGCGGCTCCGCCAGCGCCTCGTCCTCGGCCCGCACGAAACCGCGCTCGATCCTGACCGTGCCGTCATGATGAAGCACCACGAACGCGCCGCCGTTGGCGATCACGTTGGGGTCATAGGCGGAGCGCTTCGCCGAATAGGCGTCGATCTCATCCGACACCGCATCCAGCTTCGCGGCAATGTCCTCCGGCATTTCCTCGAAGGACTCATAGCCCTCCGCCAGCGCGTCATACTCCGCCGACAGAGCGTCCAGCCGCGCCTCATCCTCGTCGGAGAGGGTGACGGTCTGCGGATAGAAACGCCGCATCCCATGGGCGTGGGGATAGTCGATGTGCGCTTCGGCCCATTTCCAGCCCTCGGCCTGAACGCGCTCGGCAATCTCGCGCAGCTTCTCGATAGCGAGCGTATCGAGCAAGCCCGCATCCTCGAAGAACCCGCCACGGTCCTCGCTGAACAGGTCGCGGATGATGTTGCCGCCCGCTTCCGCATAGGCTTTGGCTCCGACGAACACCGCGCGGCGGTCCTCTGCCGACACATTGCTTGCGGTCATGTCACGCCGGATGATCCACGGCTCACGGTTGTGATGCAGGTTGGCGAACACCTGTTCCTGCCGGTCATGGTCCTCGGTGATGGCGAAGGCCATAAGCTGGTCGAGCGTAAGGCCGTCCTCACGATAGACCTGCAACAGCTTGGGCGAGACAGCGCCAAGGCGAAGGCGCTGCTTCACCACGGAAGCCGACACGCCGAACCGCGCACCGATTTCCTCGGCGCCATAGCCCTTGCTCTCGGACAGTTCGCGGAACCGCTCGAACTGGTCAGCGGGGTGCATCGGCGTCCGGGTCACGTTCTCGTCCAGACTGATTTCCGATGGGTCGTTCGCCGTATCGAGCCAGCAGCGCACCGGCTCGGAATTCTTGATCTGCTTGCGCTTGGCGCGCAGCAGCATCGCCAGCCTGCGGCCCTCGCCAGCAGTGACGAAATAATTGCCGGTGGGTGTCCCGTCCTCCTTGGTTTCCGGCTCCACGACAAGATTCTGGATCAGCCCCTTGTGCTGGATCGAAGCGGCCAGCGCCTCGATTGCGGCTTCCCCATGCGGCACCTTACGGGCATTGCGCGGCGACTTTTTCAGCCTGGCGAGCGGCACGAAGATTTCGACGCCCGACACAGGCTCGGCGGCTACGGTTTCGGTAACAGCGTTCATCACACTTCTCCTAAAAACCGCACTCACCCCGGAATGGGGTGGGCGGCGAAGAAGCGACCGGCTGGCCCGCCAGCGGAGCCGGGCAGCATCCGCAGGACCGGAACGCAGTGGAGGACGCGCCAATAGCGCGTTGCGGCCCGGCGGGGCGGGCCTAGAGGGAAGCGACGCCCACCCCATCAACGGGGAGAGAAACGACCAGATGCGATCGGGGCGGCGCAGCCCTGGCCCGATCTCCGCAGCTTCAAGAAAAAAGGAACCCGCGTTGGCGGGTTTCACCGTCTCAGCGCGCCAGCGGCGCCTCAACGAAAACGGCGCCCTCGCAACGGCGCGACGCAGCGGACCGCGTGGCGGCGAGCCGAGCAGAGACCAAGGTCGTTGCGCCGCAGGCGCAGCCCCGCCGGTCGCCGCGAGCGCGAGACCGCCGCCCGTCCGGCAAGGAGAGAGGCGAGAGCGCCAGCGGGTCAGCAACAGAACGCCGCGCCCTTAGGAGCGCGCAGCGCGGGACAGAGCGCGTCCTTAGAAGCTCCCGCTCATTTGGCGGCCTTTCGTCTTCCGCCATGCTGATCGTCACCCGGCAGGGACGAGACCCGCCAGGGGCTCGGTCGAAGCGCAGCGGAGATAGAGCGGCGGTCCCGCAGGGAGGCGTCAACTCCCTCGTTGCTCTTTTCAGCCTCATCGACTAATATGCAGTCAATGACTTATGGAGGTGCGTATGGCAGTCATGACGATCCGAAACATCGACGATGCGATCAAAAATCGTCTGCGCCTGCGCGCTGCGATGCACGGTCGGTCGATGGAAGATGAGGCCCGCGACATCCTGCGTTCGGCGCTCTCGACCGAAATCCCGCGGCCTCGCAATCTGGGCCAGGCCATCCATGAAAGGTTCGGCGCGCTGGGCGGCGTGGATCTGCCTGAGCTGTCCCGCGAGCCGATCCGGGCGGTGGACTTCGGCGAATGATCGTCCTCGACACAAACGTCATTTCCGAGCTGATGCGGCGCGAGCCTGACCCGAGGGTGATGGCGTGGATCGCCGAGCAGCCGATGGCGGGCGTATTCACGACGACGCTGACGCAGGCGGAAATCTTCTACGGACTGGCATTGCTTCCCGAGGGACGCCGCCGCGATGATCTGCTGGCCGCCGCGCGTCCCATGTTCGACGTCGATCTGGCTGGCCGCGTCTTGCCGTTCGATACCGAAGCGGCGCTTGCCTATCCCGAGATCGCCGCCGGGCGGAAACAGGGCGGCAAGCCGATCAGCCAGATCGACGCGCAGATTGCCGCCATCGTGCGCTCGCGCGGCGCAAGGCTGGCGACTCGCAATGTGCGCGACTTCGCCGAGTGCGGGATAACGGTCGTCGATCCGTGGAGCGAAGCATGACGCCCGCCGCCGCGCGTCCCTATCTGCGCTACGCCGCGATGGAGCCTTTGTGCAAGGCGCGGACACGCGGCAGCGTATCGAGATGGCCATTCCTCGCAAAGTCCGTCGCCGCACGCCTCGTCGCTGGGCCGAGTGCCCGGATGACCTGCATGACTATGCCAATCCCGTCACACCGCGGCGGGTGGCGCGCCGGTCGCGCGACGATGACGGGCCGATCGTCGTCACCGACGACTGGCCGGAGCAAGTTCCGATCGGCGACGCCGAGTTGCGCGCGATCGAAGGCCACATGCGGCGAGAGCTGGACAAGCTGTTTGGACCGCTGCCGTGAAGTGAGGAGTGAAGCGTTATGACCAGCGCCGCCCAGCGACGAAGCGAGGATGAGGCGTCGGTCGTGGCGACCGCCCGCGCCGCACTCTACCTGCGCGTTTCGACCGGCCGGCAGGCCGAGAGCGACCTGTCCATTCCCGACCAGCGCCGCCAGATCGAGGGCTACTGCCTGTCGCGCGGCTGGGAGGTCGCGGCCGAGTTCGTCGAGCCGGGCAATACTGCGACTGATGATCGCCGGCCCTCTTTCCAGGCGATGATCGACGCGGCGATGGTCAAGCCGCCGACGTTCACCGTCATCGTCGTTCACAGCTTCTCACGGTTCTTCCGCGACCAGTTCCAGTTCGAGTTCTACGTCCGCAAGCTGGCCAAGAACGGAGTGAAGCTCGTCTCGATCACGCAAGACCTGGGTGACGATCCGATGAGCGTGATGATGCGCCAGATCATGACGCTGTTCGACGAATATCAGTCGAAGGAGAACGGCAAGCATACGCTGCGCGCGATGAAGGAGAACGCGCGGCAAGGCTTCTGGAACGGCGCGCGGGCGCCGATCGGCTATCGCGTCGTTGCGGCCGGGGAGCGCGGCGCGAAGATCAAGAAGAGGCTGGAGGTCGATCCGCTCCAGGCCGAGACGGTGCGGCGCATCTACCGCATGGCGCTGAATGGCGTCGATAACAGCGGACCAATGGGCCTCAAGTCGATCGCCACTTGGCTGAACGAGAACAACATCCGCACCCGCGACGGCGGGCGCTGGGGCTTGGGCGCGGTGCATCAGGTTCTCACCCGCACGACCTATATCGGCCAGCACCGTTTCAACACGCGCGATCACAAGACCAGGACGCCGAAGCCGGAGAGCGAGCACGCTATCATGGAAGTGCCCGTCATCGTCTCGGAAACGGAGTTCGAGGCGGTCCAGCGGTCGCTCAAGGCGCGGAGTCCGAAGATGATGCCGCCAATGGCGGCGGGCGGCCCGACGCTGCTCACCGGCATCTGTTTCTGCGCGTGCTGCGGCGGCGCGATGACGCTGCGAACGGGCACCAGCAGCGTCGGGCGGGAATATCGCTATTACACCTGCTCGACGAAAGCGCGACAGGGCGCGACCGGCTGTCCCGGCATCACCGTGCCGATGGATCGGCTCAATGAGGCCGTGGTCGATCATCTCGAAGCGCGGCTGCTCGACCCGGCGCGGCTCGAAGCTCTGATGGATCAGATCCTTGAACGCCGCGACGAATGGGTGAACCAACGCCGCGAGCATGTCGCAGACCTTGGGCGGCGCGCGACCGAGGCGGAGGCGAAGCTCAAGCGCCTCTATGACGCGATCGAGAACGGAGTCATCGACGTGAGTGACCCGTCGCTCAAGGATCGCATCGCCGAGCTGACCGCGACGCGCGACCAGGCCAAAGGCGACGCCGAGCGTGCATTGGCGCATATCGTGAAGATCGGCCCGACGATCACGCCGGAGAGCCTGCGCACGTTCTCGGTCGCCCTGCGTAAGAAGCTGCGGAACGGCGACGGCACATTCGCCCGCGATCAGGTTCGCGCGGTCGCACAGCGAGTCGAGGTCGTGAGCCGGAAGGAGGTTCGCATTCGCGGCCTGCGCAGCGAGCTGCTCCGAACGCTAACCGCCGCCTCTGGCGTAGAGGCGGCGGTGCTAGGCGTTCGTGCCTTTGAACCGAAATGGCGCACCCGAAGGGATTCGAACCCCTGGCCTCTGCCTTCGGAGGGCAGCGCTCTATCCAGCTGAGCTACGGGTGCGTTGCGAGCGCGACTAGCAGAGGGTGGGGCGGGCCGCCAGAGGCAAATGGCGGCCCGTCCACAGATCGCGCCGCCCGGCCGGTCACTTGGCGGGCTTCGGCGCCTTGGCGATCGTCACCGGCTGGAACGGGCCCAGGCCACAGGTCGGGCCGGGGATGCCGGAGGGGGCGGTTTGCAGCACGGTGATCGTGTCGATCGAGCAGAGCTGGCCGATCGTCGTGCGATAGCCGAACCGCTCCTCGAACCCCAGCCGCGAGCAGGCGTAGGGCAGGGTGTTGCGATACACTTTCCGGTTGTTCATGAAGAAATCGATCGTGCTGTCGTCACGCACGCGGGTCTCGCGGATGTTACGGGTCAGGATGCAGTCGATCGGCTTGCCGGCGGGCGTGGCGGTGACCGGCGCTTCCTTGGCGAGCGCGGGCGAGGGGGCCAGCGCGGCGGCGGCCAGCGCGGGAAGAAAAGCGGCGGCGAACGATATACGGGCCATGGTCAATGCTCCATCGACCGGGCGGCCTTCCGGGCCGGCGCCGGCGTCTTCGGTTTGAACGCGCAGAGATCGGCAACGATGCATCGCCAGCACTCCGGCTTGCGCGCCTTGCACACATAGCGACCGTGCAGGATCAGCCAATGATGCGCGTGGCGACGAAAGGGAGACGGAGTCACCTTCTCGAGACCTTGCTCCACCTTGTCGACCGTCTTGCCCTTGGCGAGGCCGGTGCGGTTGGAAACGCGGAAGATGTGCGTGTCCACCGCGATCGTCTCCGCTCCGAAGGCGACGTTCATCACGACGTTGGCGGTCTTGCGGCCGACGCCGGGCAGCGTCTCCAGCGCGTCGCGATCGGCCGGCACCTCCCCGCCATAGACGTCCACCAGTCGCTGCGAGAGGGCGATGACGTTCTTCGCCTTGGTGTTGAACAGGCCGATCGTCTTGATATGCTCCTTCAGCCCGGCCTCGCCCAGCGCCAGCATGGCTTGCGGGGTCTGGACATCCTGAAACAGCCGCCTAGTCGCCTTGTTGACCCCCACGTCGGTCGCCTGCGCCGACAGCGCTACCGCGACGACCAGCGTATAGGGGTTCACATATTCGAGTTCGGTCTGGGGCGAGGGGTCCTCCTCGGCCAGCCGGCGGTAGAATTCGAAGACGTCGGCCTTCTTCATCGCGCGCCCTCAGAGCCCCAGCACGTCCGCCATGGAATAGCGGCCGGCGGGCTTGCTGGCGAGCCACAGCGCCGCCTTCACCGCGCCGCGCGCGAAGATGGCGCGGGTTTCGGCGCGGTGGCCGATCTCGATCCGCTCGCCCTCGGCCGCCAGGATCACCTGATGGTCGCCGGCGACCGATCCGCCGCGCAGCGAGGCATAGCCGATCGTCCCCTCCTCGCGCGCCGCCAGTACGCCCATCCGCTCGGTCACGCTCTTCGCGCCGCCGCGCCCGCGCGCCGCCGCCTCGCCCAGCAGCAGAGCGGTGCCGGAAGGCGCGTCGAGCTTGTGGCGGTGGTGCATCTCCAGCACCTCGATATCCCAATCGGTGCCCAGCCGCCGCGCCGCCTCCTCGACCAGATGGGTCAGCAGGTTCACGCCGAGCGAGGTGTTGGCCGCCTGCAACACCGCCACGCTGCCCGCCGCCACGTCGATCGCGGCATGATGCTCGGCCCCGAGCCCCGTGGTGCCGATCACGATCGGCGTGCCCGCCGCCACCGCCGCGTTGAGATTCGCCTGCAGCGCGGAGGGGGAGGAGAAATCCACCAGAACGTCGCTTCCGCCGGCCAGATCGGTGATGCTTTCATAGGGGCCGGTGAGGGGGCCGTCGCGGTCGATCCCGCCGGCGACCAGCGCGCCCGCCGCGCCCGTCTCGGCCGCGATCGCCTGGCCCATCCGTCCGCCCGCGCCGAGGATGCCGATGCTGGTCATGTCGCTGGTCCTTCCGAAAGCTGCGGCCGAAATCTTGGGGGCGGCACCCCATGGCAAATTTGGTGCGTGTAGGACAGCGCCGGATTATTCCGGCTCGCCACCCCGATAGGGCGGCAGCCGCCAGCCGCGCGCGATGGCGATGCCGCGCAGCGCGAAGCCCGCGACGGTCGCGATGCCGGCGGCGGCCACCGGCGACACGCCGATCGCGGTGAGCGCCACATAGAGCCCGGCGGCCAGCGCGGCCGGGGTGACATAGAGTTCGGGCCGGATCAGGATCGACGGCACCCCCGCCAGCACGTCGCGGATGATGCCGCCGACGCAGGCCGTCACCACGCCCATCCCCGCCGCCGGCACCACGGGGATGCCCCACGCCTGCGCCTTGGCCGCGCCATAGACGGCATAGGCGGCGAGGCCGGCGGCGTCGAACCAGTCGAGCGCCTTGCCCTGCCACAGCCGCTGCGGCGTGAACCACACGATCAGCGCCATGACGAGGCAGATGCCGAGCGCGACGCTGTCGTGCATCCAGAATACCGGCGCCCCGATCAGCAGATCGCGCACCGTGCCGCCGCCCGTGCCGGTGATCGCCGCGAAGAAACAGAAGGTGACGAACGTCAACCGCGCCCGCGCCGCCGCCACCGCGCCCGATGCCGCGAACAGCGCGATGCCGCCCATGTCGAGCCACGGCAGCGCCGAGGCCGAGAAGGCACGCACGGTGGCGGGCACGGCAAGGGTCACGTCGAGCATGGCGCGCTTATAGCGGCGGGTGAGGGAGGGGGCAGGGGGGATTCGCGGGCAACCCGGCCGCCCACGTAACCACCGTCCATCCCCACCCGCCCATCCCCACCCATTCACCCCACCCAACCCAACCCGTTCATCCCGAGCGAAGTCGAGGGATCGCCCGGCATTGAGCGCAGCCGAGATGCGGATGGGCCGGAGACCGGTCCTCGACTTCGTTCGGGATTACAATTTCGAGGATCCGCGAAATCCCAGGATCATCGCCGGCCGCCTTCCGGGCAGCCTCGTCGAACACTCGGGTTCGTCTATGGTTGCGATCGGCCTTCCTCTCGCGAGATGTGCATCGGCTTTATGCATCACGGAAGCACCCGGAACTGCGTTACTTTCCAGCGATGCAGAACTTGTGAGTTTTGCATCACGGCTGCGGCAAATTGGTCGTCAGCTACCATTCGCCGTCTGCAACGGCATTGCCTCTGCCACCTTTAGGATTGGACCACCTGTGTAGTGGCAGTAGCCAAGGACCATCATTGCATCGGGCCATTCCGTTTCACATTGGCCGATCACACCGACCATCATGTATCGTGCTGATCGTTGCGGGGCATCTTTAAGAACCTCACCCCGTGCATAGATACCGATCCGACGATTGCGGAGTGAGCGCGCGACATTTGACCGAGCCGCGTTGCCTTGCCCCTCGCGTTTGAACAATGCGCGGCCCGCCCAGAAACCTTCGATTGCTACGCAAGTCCCGTTCAGCTTTTCACCGCGTGCGAGGACTTCATCAAACGTCAGACGTGCCGCGTTCGCCCGATTGCACTTTACAGGATCAGACCAAGCCCCGAGGATTACGTCCTCCGAACCGGTAGTCGGTTTGTTGGAGGTTTGGGCAGGCGCGGAGGTTGCGATCAATCCAGTAGCGACTGTTAGGATCACGCGAGCGAGCATGGCTCACACTAGCACATCCAAAAATGTCGGCTAGTGGACGCCCCGATCAGTTGCTTTCAGCCCCGAGCCTGATGCAAAACTTTCAGGTTTCGCATCAGGGCCGAAACCGGCCAACCTGCCATCCCATACCCCAAACACCATCGGCGGAGCCACCTGCCCGTGACCCCGCCGACACGAACCTCCCTGGTTCGTTTATCGTTGCGGGCCGGCCGCCCTCGTCAGGCGGCCGGCGGCATCAGAAAGCGGCCGTGATGGAGAAGACCACCTGCGCGCTCGAGATCGCGCTGCCGTCCTTCGTCGAGGCGAAGTTCGGGAACAGATAGGCGCGATCGTTGCGCTTGATGCTGGTATCGACATAGGCGACGCCCAGCACGACCGGGCCGAGCGCGTAATCGGCGCCGAGCATCCAGTCGACATACTGGCCGGTCGGGGCGACCGAGGTGCCGTTCGGGCCAAGGCCGGAATTGCCCTTCGAATAGCCGACGTGGGCCTTGGCGGTCAGGCCGGTCTCGGCGACGGGCATGTTGTAGTCGCCCCAGACGTAGAGGTTGTCGTTCTTCTTGCCGGGGTTGTTCGGCACGCCCGTCGCGTAGGTGGCGGCGTTCCAATACCATTTGCCGAGTGCCTGCTGCTTGGGGGCATAAGCGACGCCGACGAGGGCATTGACCGGGCCGAGCACGCCCGACAGCTTCACATAAGGCTCGGCGAAGTCGGTCTCGGAGGCGCCGCCCGGATACATGTACCAGAGCAGGCCGGCATCGAGCGCGAGGCCGTTGCCGAGATCGGCCTTGTAGCCGCCGAACAGGTCGAGTTCCATGCTCGAGCCACCGAAGGTGCCCCAGCCGGCCAGGTTGGAGCCCCAGGTGCCGACGTAGAAGCCGCTTTCGTGGCTGACGGTGATGCCGGCCTGAACCGCCATATGCTCGTCGGTCTGCGAGACGCCACGGAAGCGATAGTCGGAAACGAGGCCGGCGCTGCCCGACACGGTGAACGGCTTGGCAGGTTCGTCCTGCGCGAGAGCCGGGGTCGCGGCGGCGCACAGCAGGGCTGCGGCGGCGAGACGATTGAACATGGAACATTCCCCTTTGAAGAGTGAACGTTCCTCCTGCACCCGCCGGTCGCTACCTCTCGCGTCGCCATCTGGCGATCACCGGGCCACGTGTCCTGCGGGTGCCTTGGTCCTATTGGCCGGTGGGTGTCCCGGCGTTGCTAGACTGTTTCAAAAGATGTCCGTGTCACGCTGTGACCTTCAGGCCACAGCGAGCTTGGACAGATTGCCCTTGGCGCCCATCAGCTCGATCGACATGCCGCGCGCGCGCTTGCGCTGGAGCCAGTCGGTCAGCATCTCGGCACAGGTGTGATCGACCGCGTCGCAGCGATGCAGGTCGAGCTGGAGCGCGCGATCCTCTGAAACCGAGTCCAGCACCCGGTTCAGCTTGGGCAGCGTCACGAAAGTCGCGGCGCCGACCAGGCCGATGCGATCGACCGTCTCGCCCTGCTCGGCATCGACGCGCAGCTTGAGCTTGCGGACATGCGGCAGCAGTTCGAGCAGCGAGAGGCCGAGACCCACCAGCACGCCGGTCAGCAGATCGGTCGCGATCACCATCACGAAGGTCGCCGCCCAGATCAGCGCGGGCAACAGGCCATATTGGTGGAACAGGTGGCGCACATGGCTGAGGCTCACGAGGCGCCAGCCGGTGATGACGAGGATGCCGCCCAGCGCCGCCATCGGGATCTGTTGCAGCACGAACGGCAGCAGCGCCACGAAGCCGAGGATCCAGGTGCCGTGGAGGATGGTGGACAGGCGGGTCTGCGCGCCGGCCTGCACGTTGGCCGAGGAACGGACGATCACGCCCGTCATCGGCAGCGCGCCGGCGAAGCCGCAGAGCAGGTTGCCCACGCCCTGCGCGCGCAATTCCTTGTCGTAATTGGTGCGGACGCCGTCATGCATGCGATCGACCGCCGCCGCCGAGAGCAGGGTCTCGGCCGAGGCGATGAAGGCGATGGCGAGCGCCGTCGTCAGCACCGCCGGGGTCATCATCGCGCTCAGGAAGCTCTGGTCGGGCGTTTCGACAGCGGCCCAGATCGAGGCCGGCACGGTGACGCGCGCCACGTCCAGCCCGCCCGCTATCGCCACGATCGTCGCGGCGACCACGCCGACGAGCGCGCCCGGCACCAGCTTCATCGAGGCCGGGCGGAACTTCTCCCACGCCAGCATCGATCCGATGGTGACGAGGCCCAGCACGAAGGCCAGCTCGGTCGCGGCGATATTGTTGGGGTCCAGGCCCAGCAGGCGGCCCGGCATGGCGGAAAGGTTGGCCAGGCCGCTCGACAACGGCTTCTCGTCGAACAGCACATGAAACTGGCCGATCACGATCAGCGCGCCGATGCCGGCGAGCATGCCATGCACCACCGCCGGGGAGATGGCGCGGAACCAGCCGCCGAGGCGGAAGATGCCGGCGGTCACCTGGAGGAGCCCCGCCAGCACGAGGATCGGCCCCAGCGCCGAAAGACCCTGCTCGCGCACGATCTCGAACACGATCACGGCCAGGCCGGCGGCCGGGCCGCTGACCTGGAGCGGGGAGCCCGCCAGCAGGCCGACGACGAGGCCGCCGATGATGCCGGTGATGAGGCCCTTTTCGGCCGGCACGCCGGAGGCGACGGCAATGCCCATGCAGAGCGGCATCGCCACGAGGAAGACGACGATGGACGCGGTGAAATCCCGCGCGAGATGCTTGGTGTTCAGCATGGGCAGTTGCATCGGATTTACTCGGCCGCCTGGAGGAAGGGGACTTCCGCTGCGGTGCGCTTGCCGGCGGGCAGGGCCACGGGCAGCGGTGCGTCTTCGCGCAGCGCGGTGAAGCGGCCGGTCTCGCCATCGAGGCCGAGCACCTGACCGCCGTGGATGTCGACGAACCAGCCGTGCAGCGAAATCTCGCCGCGCGCGATGCCCGACGCGACCGACGGATGGGTGCGCAGATGCTGCAACTGGCTGACGACATTCTCCAGCGCCATCACGCGGGCGCGCTCGCCGCCGGTCATCTCCGGATAGCAATGCTTCACCACCTCGTTGGCGGCGTTGCTGTGGCGCAGCCAGGCCGCGACGTTCGGCATCGAGCCGAGCTTCTCCGGGGCTTCCATCGCCTTCATCGCGCCGCAGTCCGAATGGCCGCACACGATGATGTCGCGCACGCCCAGCACCATCACGGCATATTCCACCGTGGAGGTCACACCGCCGTTGGCGCTGGAATAAGGGGGCACGATGTTGCCGGCGTTGCGGCAGACAAAGAGGTCGCCGGGCGCCGCCTGAAGGATCTGCTCGGGCACGACGCGGCTGTCCGCGCAGGAGATGATGAGCGCCTTCGGGCTCTGCCCTTCAGCCACCAGCTTGGAAAAGAGGGCGCTCTGGTCCGGGAAGGTCTTCTTCTCGAAACTGAAAACGCGACCGATCAGCTCGTTCACCGATTTGCTCCACTTGAATCACTGGTCCACCAAGGTGGACGGATCGGGTAGAGTTAGGGCGGCGATCTTGCTGTGTCGCAGCACGGATGTAAGGAAATATTTCCGGCGGATAAGCGCCAAAAAAATCGGGACGAACCGTTACGCCGGCAGCCGGATTTCCGCGCGCAGCCCGCCCTCGGCGCGGTTCGCCAGATGCAGCGTGCCGCCTTCGCCCTCCACCGCCTTGACGACGATGGCGAGGCCCAGGCCGAGGCCGCCGGTGTAACGCCCGCGGGCCGCGTCCAGCCGGATGAAGGGCTGCAACACCGCCTCCAGCTGGTCCTCGGGGATACCCGGCCCCTTGTCCTCGACGCAGATCACGATCGTGTCGTCGCGGCGAAACAGGGTGACGTGCGCGCTGCCGCCATAATGGATGGCGTTGGCGATCAGATTGCCGAGCGCGCGGCGCAGGCTGAGCTTGCGCACCACCGCGTCGAGATGCTCCGGCCCGTCATAGGCCGCGTCCAGATCGCGATCGGTGGCATTGTCCACCATCGTCTGCACCAGCACGGCGAGATCGATCTTGACCGGCTTCTCGGGCTCGCCCTCGCCGCCGAGGTAGGCGAGCAGCGAGGCGACCATCGCCTCCATCTCGGCGACATCCTCACCCAGCGCCTCGCGCGCCTCGCGGTCGTCCACCCCGTCCAGCCGCAATTGCAGCCGGGCGAGCGGGGTGCGCAGATCGTGGCCGACCGCCGCCAGCGCCTGGGTGCGATCGTCGATCAGCTTGTGGATCCGCTCCTGCATCACGTTGAAGGCGCGGATCAGGCGGCGCACCTCGAACGTGCCGGCCTCGGGAATATGCACTTCCTCGCCGAAGCCGATCCGCTCGGTCGCCTGCGCCAGCCGCCGCAGTGGGCTCAGCGTCTGGCGGATCATCAGCGCGCCGATGATGAGCAGGCCGAGCGCCGGCACCAGCGCCAGCAGGATGCGATTGAGCGCCAGATCCCAGCCGCCATGGACGATCTCGCGCGTGCCGAATTGCAGCCAGCTGCCGTCGGGCAGGCGCAGATAGCCCGTCACCGCCGATCGCCGGCCGGGCGAATCGAGCCGCAGGCGCAGGTTCGCCTGCGTCAGCGACGGCTCCCACGCCACGATCTGGCGGCGCATCTCGTCGAGCTGCGGGGTCAACGGGGCCGGGGGCGGCTTGGTCGGCGTCCAGTGGACGTCGTAGCGATCGGTGGTGAGTTCGTCGGCCAGTTCGGGCCGCTCGTAGCGCGGCCGCTCCACCACCAGCTTGCGCGCGATGACCAGATGCTCGGCCAGCCGGCGCGCCTCATCCTCCTGGATCAGCAGCCGGCTCGCCCGTTCGTAGAGAAGCGTCGAAACGCCGAATTCGATCGCGACCGTCAGCAGCAGGATCGCGACGATCCGCCCCAGCAGGCCCAGCGACCGGCGGAGCGGGTTGTTCAAGCGCGCGTGACCTCGGCCTTCAGCATGTAGCCGACGCCGCGCACCGTCAGGATCGGCGCGACCTTGCCGGCCTCGGTCAGCTTGCGGCGCAGGCGGCTGATGAGCACGTCGATGCTGCGATCGGAGGCGTCGCCCAGCCGGGTGCGCGATAGTTCGATCAGCCGGTCGCGCGCGATCACGCGCTGCGGCTGGCCGAGGAAGCTGGCGAGCAGATCGAATTCCGCGCCGGTCAGCTCCACCATCGCCCCGCTGGGCGAGCGCAGCTCGCGCCGGGGGAAATTGGCGACCCAGCCGTCGAAATGCGCCTCGGTCTCGCGCACCTCGCCATGCTGGCGCTCCAGCCCGCCCCGGCGCAGCACCGCGCGGACGCGGGCGATCAGCTCGCGCGTGCCGAACGGCTTGGCGATATAATCGTCGGCGCCCAGTTCCAGCCCGAGGACGCGATCCTCCTCGCTGCCCTTGGCGCTGATGAAGATGATCGGCACCTCGCTCTTCTTGCGCAGCTGGCGGCACAGATCGATGCCGTTGGTGCCGGGCAGCATGATATCGAGCAGGATCAGGTCGACCGGGCCGTTCTCCATCGCGATCCACATTTCGGGCGCGGAGGCGGCGGGGCGAACGAGATAGCCGTTTTCCTGCAGCGCGCGCGCCGTCAGGGTGCGGAGGGGGGGATCGTCCTCGACGAGGATGATGGACGGGGGGGTCACTGGCTCTTCGCCTGGATCATCGGGGTCATTACGGCCAGAGGTAGGAATGGCGGGGTCGCCGGTCAACCGCCGCAAGGGGTCGGCGGCCGCCGGCAATGCGCCAGCAACACTTTGTAAGTCGGCGGAAATCCCATCGTCTGACACGCGACACGCTTCCTTACGAACCGGTGCTTCCGCCGCAATGTGGGAAATCTACCTGTCACCATACAGCAATGATAGCCCCCAAGGAGACCCCTATGATCCGCTTCGCCCTCGCCGCCGGCCTGGCCCTCTCGCTCGCCGCCCCGGCCGCCGCGCAGAACCTGCACGAAACGCATGAGGAAGTCCGCATGCCCGCCGGCAAGACGGTCAAGCTCTACCGTCCGATCGCCCGCGCCGAGGCGTGCGGCGTCTCCTTCCACCACCGCCCCGCCGGCAAGCTGCCGACGATCGCGGCCGACACCAAGGACAGCTGCGCCACCGAATATGCCCTGAACGAGAAGAAGGGCGAAGCGCGCCGCTGATCGGCCCGCTTCTTCGCGACATCCGGAACGCCCGCAGGCCCTCGTCTGCGGGCGTTTTCTTTTAAGGACTGCAATGTCTCTCCACCGTTCGTCCTGAGCGAAGTCGAAGGACGTGCCCCGGCGCGCCGGCGTCTCGAATTGGGCGAGCCGATGCCCGCTTGCGCACCCCCGACCAATCCGGCACCATCCCGCCATCCGCTGCCGGGAGAAGACGCATGATCCGTCTCGCTGTCGCCGCCGTCCTGTCACTCGCGCTTCCCGCCGCCACGCTCGCCCAGCCGCCCGACCGCGCCGCCATCGCCGCGCAGGTCGAAGCGCTCAAGGCCACCGCCTGGATGGACGGCACATGGCGTGGTCCTGCAACCTTCCAGACCCCCGGCGGGCCGCTCACCATCACCCAGACCGAACGGGTTGGCCCCATGCTCGGCGGCGCGATCCGATTGGTCGAGGGCAAGGGCTACATGGCCAACGGCATGGCGGGCTTCAACGCCTTCGGCGTGATCGCCTTTGATCCGCAGACCAGGGCCTACATCTTCCAGACACACGCGCAGGGCCACGCCGGCAATTTCCCGCTGACCGTCACCCCCACGGGCTGGGCCTGGTCGCTGCCGATGGGCGAGGCGAGCCTGCGCTACACGACCACCCTGGTCGATGGGAAATGGCACGAGATCGGCGAGCGCATCGTCCCCGGCCAGAAACCCGTCACGATCTTCGAGATGACGCTGGTCCGCATCGGCGACACCGACTGGCCGGGGGCAGGGGCCGTGCCGGCGAAATAGCCCGCAGGATACACGGGAGCATGCCGGTCACGCAAAGAGCATTCGTGACCGATGCCGCAAAAGTACCTTGACAAATAGGAACATTACGTAAACATACACCATCGCTCGATTCCCAGAGGCCATGGGCGAAGAGCAAGCATCCGGGGCGGGCGACCACCCCGGAACGACCGGCGCGAAGCCATCCGGTTCACACCGACGATGCATCGCGACCGGCTCGGGGGATTATACGCAGGCGGCCCAGCCAAACCGGCCAGTAGCCCTGCCAAGGGGCGAAAACCCAAGGGGCCACCGTCCACCGGGCCAAACCCAGCGCGGGCCTGCGGCGGCCCGCACCATTGCTGTAAAAGTCCGCCCGGATGCCCGTGGCAGGACGCGCCGGTCGAAACGCTTTTTCCACCACGAGAGCGGAGGTGCGCCCGATGCGATCCTATTTTTTCGCCCACCACTGAAATCCGTCCGTCATTCGCGCGAAGGCGGGAATCCATGTCTCCCTCGCCGCAAGCCGCGATCGAATATGGAGAGAGCCATGGACCCCTGCCTTCGCAGGGGTGACGTCACGCTGACGTCGAGGCGGTTGATGGCCTCCACAGCTCCTCTATCGTGGCGTCGCAGTTTCGGTATTCTTTGCCATATGAGAAAGGCCCACGACCCGGATCGCTTTCACCGCATCGTCGGCTGGGTATCCGCCATCATATTGTTATTGTTCATTGGCTTACCAATATTTGCGGTCAGCGCCATCGGCGAATGCTTGCCACGAGGAACGCCTGAGACGGCAGCCTGCGATGCCCGCAAGCGCATGGAGTTGCTTTTCCTGCTTTTCGCCATCCCCATAACTTCGGCTGTCGCTGGCTGGCTGATGTTTCGGCTTAGCAAGTTTTTTGACGGACCCTACGGCAGCTAACGACCGACAACCGCCACCTCACTCCCCCTGCATCGTCCCATGATCCCGCGTATCCTTCATCCTCAGATACACCACCAGCGACACCCCGATCAGCGCGGTGACATACCAGTAGAAGGCGGCCTCCACCCCCTCGTTCTTCAGCCATAAGGCGACATATTCCGCCGTGCCGCCGAAGGCGGTGTTGGCGATGGCGTAGGGCAGGGCGACGCCCAGCGCGCGGATTTCGGGGGGGAACAGCTCGGCCTTCACCACGGCGTTGATCGATGTGTAGCCGGTCACGATCAGCAGCGCGGCCATCACCAGCGCGAAGGCGGCGAGCGGGCTCTGCACCGTGCCGAGCAAAGTGAAGATCGGCACCGTTCCCAGCATTCCGGCGATGCCGAAGCCCACCATCAGCGGCTTGCGCCCGATCCGGTCGGAAAGCGCGCCCGCCGCCGGCTGGACGAGCATGAACAGGAACAGCGCGGCCGTCATCACGAGTGTGGCGGTCTCGCGGGGGAAGCCGGCGGTCTTCTCCAGGAATTTCTGCATGTAGATGGAGTAGGCATAGAAAGCGACGGTGCCGCCCGCCGTCAGCGCGATCACGGTGAAGGCGGCGCGCGGGTGGAGGCGGAAGAGGGCGCTGCCGCTCGACTTGGGCGCCTCGCCAGCCTTGGCGGTCTCGTAGGCCTTGGTCTCGTCGATGCCGCGGCGGATGAAGAACACCGCGATAGCCAGCGCGCCGCCGATCAGGAAAGGGATGCGCCAGCCCCACGCCTCCAGCTGCGGCCGATCGAGCAAAGCCTGCAACAGCAGCAGCACGCACAAGGCGATCAGCTGCCCCGAAATCAGCGTCACATATTGGAAGCTGGAGAAGAAACCGCGATGTCTTCTGCCCGCCATCTCGGACAGATAGACCGCGCTCGCGCCATATTCCCCGCCGACCGACAGCCCCTGCATCATCCGCGCCGCGACCAGCAGCACCGGCGCAAGCGTGCCGATCGTGGCATAGCCCGGCGTCAGCGCGATCATCAGCGATCCGGCGCACATCAGCGTCACGGACAGCGCCAGCCCCGCCTTGCGCCCGCGCCGATCGGCATAGATGCCCATCACCCACGCCCCCACCGGCCGCATCACGAACCCCACCGCGAAGATCGCGGCGGTATTCAGCAACTGCGCGATATCGTCGCTCTGCGGGAAGAACACCGGCGCGAAATAGAGGGTGAAGGCCGAGTAAGCGTACCAATCATACCATTCGACGAGATTGCCCGCCGATCCGCCGAGGATGGATTTGAGGCGCTGGCGCTCGATCATCGGCTGCTATCTCCGCAACAAGAGACCCGTTCGTCCTGAGCGTAGTCGAAGGACGTGCGACCGGACGCGGCGCCTGTTGCACGCCCTTCGACTTCGCTCAGGGTGAACGGAATGGAGTGTTGCGGGCGGAAATCGCTCACAACCGCATCCCGTGCCGCCCGGCCAGCTCCACCACATATTGCCACGCCACCCGGCCCGATCGGCTGCCCCGCGTCGTCGCCCAGGCGATCGCGTCCTGCGGGTCGAGCGGCAGGCCGAGCGCCCGCGTATAGCCCTCGATCATCGCCACATAGGTCGGCTGGTCGCAGACGTGGAAGCCGAGGCTCAGCCCGAAGCGATCGGACAGCGCCAATTTGTCGTCCACCACGTCGCGCGGGTTGATCGCGCTGGATTGTTCGGAAAGGTCGCGCGGCACGAGGTGGCGGCGGTTGGCGGTGACGTAGAGGCGGGCGTTGGCCGGCCGCGCCTCCGCGCCGCCCTCCAGCAGCGATCGCAGCAGGCGCGGCGCCTCGCTCTCCTCGCTGAACCCCAGATCGTCGAGGAAGAGGATGAAGGCGCGGGGGGCCTCCGCGATGGTCGCGAACAGATCGGGCAGGGTGTCCAGCGCATCGGGCGCCACCTCGATCAGCGCGATCGCCGCGCCCTCGCCCTGGAGCGCGCCGACCACGCCCTTCACCAGCGCCGACTTGCCCGCCCCGCGCGCGCCCCACAGCAGGGTATCGTGCGCGGCATGGCCGGCGGCGAGGCGGCGGCTGTTGTCGAGCAGCGCCGCCTTCTGGGGGTCGATCCCGCTCAGCCGGTCGAGCGGCAGGGGGCTGAAGGCGCGCGCGGCGGCCAGCGCCTGCCCGCGCCACAGATAGGCTGGGTGCGCCAGCGGATCGGCGGCGGGCGGCGCGGGCGGGGCCAGCCGCTCCAGCGCATCGGCGATGCGGGCCAGGATCGTGTCGCCGGGGATCGTTTCGCTCATGGGCAGGCGATGGACCGGGTGCGGCACGGATGCAACAGTGTCGCCGCGCTTGCGTTGGGGCTGGCGACAGGGGACGGCATCGGGAGAATTTCGTGAGCAGCACATTCGGTTCGCTTCCGCTCATGTTCGGCGGCAACGTGTTCGGCTGGACGATCGACAAGGCAACGAGCTTCCAGATCCTCGACCGCTTCGTCGATGGCGGCGGCCGCGCGATCGACACCGCCGACGTCTATTCCGCCTGGGTGCCCGGCCATAGCGGCGGCGAATCCGAGGCGATCATCGGCGAATGGCTGAAGGCATCGGGCAAGCGCGACGCGGTGACGATCGCCACCAAGGTCGGCCTGCTGCCGGGCGAGGGCTGCGAGGGCCTCGCCGCCACCCGCATCGCCGCCGCCTGCGATGCCTCGCTCCGGCGGCTCGGCGTGGAGACGATCGACATCTATTTCGCCCACCGCGACGATCCTAGGACGCCGCTGGAGGAGACGCTGGCGGCGTTCGACGCGCTGGTGAAGGCCGGCAAGGTCCGCACCATCGCCGCCTCCAATTACACCGCCGATCGGCTGGGCGAGGCGCTCGCTATCTCCGACGCCAACGGCTGGGCGCGCTTCGCGGTGCTGGAACCGCTCTACAATCTCGTCGAGCGCGGGGAATATGAGGGTGCGTTGCGGGATTTGTGCGTGAAGGAGGGTATCGCCGTCACGCCATATTATGCGCTGGCGGCGGGCTACCTCACCGGCAAATATCGCTCGGCGGACGACCTGAGCGGCAGCCGCGCCGATAGCGTCCGGCCCTATCTGGAGGGCAAGGGGCCGGCGGTGCTGGCGGCGATGGATGCCATCGCGGCGGACACCGGGGCGAGCATGGTCGCGATCGCGCTGGCGTGGCTGAACGCCAAGCCGGGCATCGCCGCGCCGATCGCCAGCGCCACCAGCATCGCCCAGCTCGACACTTTGCTGGCCGCCGCCCGGCTGACACTCACCCCCGAACAGGTCGCCGCGCTGGATACGGCATCGGCATGAGCGGTCGCTGGCCCGAGACGCTCTGGCTCGTCCGCCACGGCCAGAGCGCGGGCAATGTCGCGCGCGACGCGGCCTCGGCGGCGGGCGACTATCGCATCGCGGTCGAGGGGCGCGACGTGGACGTGCCGCTGAGCGCGCTTGGCGAGGAACAGGCCGACGCGCTCGGCCACTGGTTCGCGGGCGAGGAGTTCGAGGACGACCGGCCCGACGTGCTCCTCGTCTCGCCCTATGTCCGTGCGCGGCAGACGGCGGATCGCTTCGCCGGGGCGGGCGGCGGGGCCGACGGGCTGATCCAGTGCGTCGACGAGCGTCTGCGCGAGAAGGAGTTCGGCATCCTCGACGGGCTCACGACCGCCGGCATCCATGCCGAGCTGCCCGATCAGGCCGAGTTCCGCCGCATCCTCGGCAAATTCTACCACCGCCCGCCCGGCGGCGAGAGTTGGTGCGACGTGATCTTCCGCCTGCGCGCGGTGATGGACACGATCGCGCTGCATTATGCCGGCCGGCGGGTGATGATCGTCGCGCATCAGGTGGTGGTGCTGTGCCTGCGCTATGTGATCGAGCATCTGAGCGAGGACGAAATCCTCGCCATCGACCGGGCGGGCGACGTGGCGAACTGCTCGGTCACGCGCTACCGCTTCGATCCCGTGGCGGGGCCGCAGGGCGGGCTGGTGCTCGATCTCTACAACCAGACCGCGCCGGTGCGCGCCGAAACCGCCGTCACCTCCGAACCCGATCGGTCGGAGGCGAAAAGCGCATGACCGCGCCGCTCGACCGCGACTGGCTGGCGGCCCACCCTCTGCCCTCGCCGGGCGAGGAGAGCGACAAGAACAGCCGGGGACGGGTGCTGGCGGTCGGCGGATCGATGCTCTGCCCCGGCGGCCTGATGCTCACGGCCGAGGCGGCGCTGCGCGCGGGCGCCGGCAAGGTGCGGGTCGCGACCGTGGCGCCCGCCGCGCTCGCCATCGGCATCGCCATGCCGGAAGCGGGGGTGGTCGCGCTGCCGGTCGACGATCGCGGTGAGATCGCGGTCGCGGGCGCCGACGCCGTGATCGAAAACCTCGCCCGCGCTGACGCGCTGGTGTTCGGCCCGGCGATGGCGAGCAGCGTTTCGGCCGCCCGCCTGCTGGGCGCCGTCCTCCACCAGATCGGCGGCGTGCCGGTGGTGTTCGACGCCGCCGCGATCGGTGCGCTGCGCCACCGCGCGGCCGCCGTGCGCGCGCTGGCGGGCGGCGCGGTGCTGACCCCGCACCATGGCGAGATGGCGGCCTTGTGCGGGCTGGACGAAGCGGAGGTCGCCGCCGATCCGGTCCGCCACGCTTGCGAATGGGCCGAAACCTTCGGCGCGGTGGTCGTGCTGAAAGGCGGCGACACGATCATCGCCGCGCCGGGCGCGGAGCCGCTGCGCTACGACGGCGGCGGGGTCGGGCTGGCGACATCGGGTTCGGGCGACGTGCTGGCGGGGATCGTCGCGGGCCTGCTGGCGCGCGGTGCCACCCCGCGCGACGCGGCCGCCTGGGGCGTGTGGCTGCATGGCGAGGCGGGGCGCACCCTCGGCCCGCCGGGCTTTCTCGCCCGCGAACTGCTGCCGCTGATCCCGGCGTTGTTCTGATCTCGCGGCCCGGTCATCTCCCCGTTTGCGCCACCGCCGAAACCCGGTATTCCGGGGGGCACGAGGCTGGCCGAAGGGGATGATATGGACGGCGCGATCACCGATATCCCGTCTCCCAATTTCGACGAGCGCAAGCTCCCCATCTCCATGCTCGTGCTGCATTATACCGGGATGCCCACCGGCGATCTGGCGCTCGCCCGCCTGACCAGCCCGGATGCGCCGCGCGTGTCCTGCCATTATCTCGTCGAGGAAGACGGGCGGATCATGCGCCTCGTGGCCGAGGACAAGCGCGCCTGGCACGCCGGCAAGTCGCACTGGCGCTCGATCGACGACGTCAATTCCGCCAGCATCGGCATCGAGATCGTCAATCCCGGCCACGAATTCGGCTACCGGCCCTTCCCGGAGGCGCAGATGTCGGCGCTGATCCCGCTGATGTCCGACATCTGCGAACGCTACGGCATCACGCGCGGCAATATCGTCGGCCATTCGGATATCGCCCCCGTCCGCAAGGTCGATCCGGGCGAATTGTTCGATTGGGAGCGGCTGGCCAAGGTCCGCCTCGCGCTGCCGCGCCCGCGCAAGCATCTGGCCGATCCGCACTGGACCGACGGCGGCTTCCTCCTCGCCCTCGAACGCTTCGGCTACGACGTGCTCGACGGCCCCGCCGCCGTCCGCGCCTTCCAGCGCCGCTATCGCCCCGAAACGATCGACGGCGTGGTCGACGGCGAAACCCGCGCGATCCTCCTCTCCCTTCTGACCGGCGGCGACAAGGGCGCGGAGAAGAGACTGGGCTCGTAAATCCCCCCTCCCCTTTAGGGGAGGGACCGGGCGTGGGGGCTGTCCAAGCTGCTCAACGATCGTTGAGGCGGGCCGACAACCCCCACCCCAACCCCTCCCCTGAAGGGGAGGGGCTTTAAGGTTGCGGTTCCCCCCGCACCCCGCTACCGCGCTCCCGCCAGAGGGCCGGGCGGCCGCCGGTGACGCAAGTCGCGGGAGGAAAGTCCGGGCTCCACAGAGTGACGGTGCCGGCTAACGGCCGGCGGGGGCGACCCCAGGGACAGTGCCACAGAAAGCAGACCACCGCATTTCGATGCGGCCAGGGCGAAAGGGTGCGGTAAGAGCGCACCGCGGCTCCGGTAACGGAGACGGCATGGTAAACCCCACCGGGAGCAAGACCGAATAGGGACGGCGCATGGGCTACTCGGCCCGGTCGTCCGGGTTGGTTGCTGGAGGCGGCGCGCGAGCGTCGCCCTAGAGGAATGGTCGCCTAATCCCGCAAGGGAGGGACAGAACCCGGCTTACAGGCCCTCTGGCATTTTCCCTTAATCCTCCCCGAGCTTGCTCGGGGAGGGGGACCGCCGGCGTAGCCGGTGGTGGAGGGGTGTCGCGTTATCGGGGACGGGGACACCCCTCCACCAGCCTGCGGCTGGTCCCCCTCCCCAGGCAAGCCTGGGGAGGAACTGGGATCACAGCCCCCACATCCGGTCGATCTGCGGATCGTCATAATCATGGCTCGCCGCCGGGGGCGGGGCGGGGATGCAGTTCACGATCGTGTCGGCCAGCAGGCGGAATTCCTTCTCGCGCGGGCTGCCTTTGCGCCAGATCAGGGCGATGCGGCGGGAGGGGTGATCGGCGTGGAGCGGGCGGGCGAACACGCTCGTGCCGTCCAGCAGCCCCGCCTCGATCGCCATGTGCGGCACCAGCGTGACGCCCAGGCCGTTCTCCACCATCTGCACCATCGTATGCAGCGACGTGCCCAGCATCGTCGCGCCCGCGCGCAGTTCGGGGCGGTTGCAGGCCGACAGGATATGATCCTTCAGGCAATGGCCGTCTTCCAGCAGGAGCAGCTTGGTCTCGTCGATCTCGTCGGCGCCGATCGTATCGGGCAGGTCGGCGCGCGAGCCCTGCGGCAGCGCGACGTACAGCCGATCATCGAACAGCGGGATCGATTCGATGTCGCCGCAGGCATAGGGCAGGGCCAGCAGCACGCAATCGACCTGCCCGCGATGGAGCGACTCGCAGGCGAGGCCACTGGTCTCCTCGCGCAGGAACAGGCGCAGTTCGGGCCAGTTGGCGCGGATCGTCGGCAGCACGCGCGGCAGCAGGAAGGGGGCGATCGTGGGGATCACGCCCAGCCGCAGGTCGCCGGTCAGCGGCTTGCCGGCGGCGCGGGCCATCTCGGCCAGTTCCTCCGCCTCCCGCAGCACGCGCTGCGCCTTCTCGGCCATCTTCAGGCCGAGCGGGGTGAAGCGCACGACGCGACGGGTGCGCTCGACCAGGGTGACGCCGATCAGCGATTCCAGCTCGCGCAGACCCGCCGACAGGGTGGACTGGGTGACGAAGCAGGCATCGGCCGCCTTGCCGAAATGGCCGTGCTGTTCCAGCGCCACCAGATATTGGAGCTGCTTCAGGGTGGGCAGGTAGACGCTCATATATCGCCTCTATCGATCAATAACGATAAAATAATCGATTTGTATTGTAAGTCCACCCCGCTATGTCCACCTGGCAGTTCGCAACGTCACTTTCCCCCAAGGAGGCATATCATGGCGCTCACCGTTGGCGATAAATTCCCCTCGTTCGTTCTCCCGGTACAGCAGGGCGTCGCCGCCCTCCCGGCTGGCGAGACGATCGACACCGGCGATACCGGCGGCAAGTGGAAGGTCGTGTTCTTCTGGCCGAAGGATTTCACCTTCATCTGCCCGACCGAGATCATCGGCTATGGCGAGTTGAAGAGCGATTTCGCGGATCGTGACGCGGTGCTGATCGGCGCCTCGACCGACACCGATTTCGTCCACTTCGCCTGGCGCAAGTCGGACGAGCGTCTGGCCGCCTGCGAATTCCCCTGGATCGCGGACAACCAGAAGAAGCTGGCGAACGCGCTCGGCATCGTCGACGCGGAGGCCGGTGTCGCCTATCGCGCGACCTACATCGTCGATCCGCACAATGTGATCCAGCACGTCACGGTCAACGGCCTCAACCAGGGCCGCAACCCGGCCGAGGCGATCCGCGTGCTCGACGCGCTGCAGACCGACGAGCTGTGCCCGTGCAACTGGCAGGCCGGCGAAGAGGTTCTGAAGCCCGCCGCCTGATCGCATGACGAGATCCCCGCCCGGCACCCACCGGGCGGGGTGCCCGCCCCCTTGCCGGGGCGGCAGGACGGTGGCCGTCTCCTTCTCGCCCCCCGCCAGAGGCAGACGGCCCGTCCGCCCGCTCCGCCCCGTGCCCGTCGCGGGGCGGGGTCGGGTAAAAAGGAGTGAATTCCCATGTCTCTCAAGACTTTCGCAGAGGCGCTGCCCGATTACGCCAAGGATCTGCGGCTGAACGTCAATTCGCTGGTGGGCGACCAAACGCTGGGCGACCAGCGCAAATACGGCCTGCTCGTCGCGACCGCGCACGGCACCGGCTACAAGCCGCTGGTCGAGGCGGCCGAGGCCGAAGCCGAAGGCAAGCTCTCGCCGGAGGCGCTCAACGCCGCCCGCGCGTCCGCCGCGATCATGGCGATGAACAACGTCTATTATCGCTTCGTCCACCTCGCCTCGAACAAGGAATATGGTCAGCTGCCGGCCAAGCTCAGGATGAACGTCCTCGGCGCGCCCGGCATCGACAAGGCCGATTTCGAGCTGTTCAGCTTGGCCGTCTCCGCCCAGAACGGCTGCGGCATGTGCATCGACAGCCACGAGAAGGTGCTCCGCCAGCACAATGTGCCGGTCGCGGTGATCCAGTCCGCCGCCCGCATCGGCGCGGTGATGACCGCCGTCGCCACGGTCCACGCGACGCTGTGACAGCTTTCCCTCTCCCCCACGGGGGAGAGGGAGGGTGAGGGCACGAAGCAGATCGCGCACCCCCCTTTTCATACCGACCGGTAGAGCCTACATGCGCCCGACCAAGAGACGGCGCTAGGGAGGCCGCGATGTTCGACCGGTTGATCGATTATCTGGATTCGATCCGTGCGCGCGATCCGGCACCGCGCAGCCGTTGGGAAATCCTGCTCTATCCGGGCGTGTGGGCGCTGGGCTTCCACCGTATCGCCCACTGGCTGTTCGTCGCGGAATTCTATTTCCTCGCGCGGCTGGTGAACCATGTCTCGCGGATGCTCACCGCGATCGATATCCATCCGGGTGCGACGATCGGTCGCAACTTCTTCATCGACCATGGCTTCGTCGTGATCGGCGAGACGGCCGAGATCCATGACGACGTGACCATCTACCAGCATGTCACCTTGGGCGGCACCAACCCGACCGACGGCGTCGGCGGCAAGCGCCACCCGACCCTGATGAACGGCGTGATCCTGGGCTCGGGCGCCAACGTCCTCGGCCCCATCATCGTCGGCGAGCGGGCGCGTGTCGGCGCCAATGCCGTCGTCACCAAGGACGTGCCGGTGGGCGCCACCATGACCGGCATCCCCGCGCGCGCGACCCTGGTGGACGCGACCGATTATCAGAAGAGCTTCGTGCCCTATGGCACGCCGTGCCGCGACGCCTTCGATCCGCAGACCCAGCAGCTCGAACTGCTCCGCTGCGAAATGGAGCAGATGCGGACCCGCATCAACATGCTGATCGAGGAACGCGACGCGGCGCGCGCGGCGGTGGCGCGGCGGGAGCGTGACTGCGCCTGATGGGCTTCGTCACCCCGTTTCCCACCGCCAAGCCCGCCCAGATCGGCTTCGACCGGGCCGAACTGTCCCGCATTCTCGACGTGTACGGCCGGGGCGTCGCCGCCGGCCACTGGCGGGATTATGCGATCGATCTGGGGCGCGAGGCGGCCAGCTTCGCCTGCTTCCGCCGCGCCACCGAACGCCCCGAATATCGCATCGAGAAGCGCCCGGCGCTGCGCAATCGCCAAGGGGAGTGGGCGCTGATCGGCGAGCATGGCGCGGTGCTGAAGCGCGGGCAGGAATTGCGGCTGGTGCTGGCGCCGATGGAACGCAAGCTGGTGAAGCTGGTCGAGGAATAGGGCGCTCACCTGCGGAACTCCGTTCGTCCCGAGCGAAGTCGAGGGACGTGCCCCAAACGGTGCGTCCAGTCTCACGTCCCTCGACTGCGCTCGGGACGAACGGGTAGGTTAGGCCTTCACCACCACCGCCCGATCCAGCGCCGGCAACCGCGCCTGCACCTTGTCCGGCAGCATCACCACCACCTTGCGCCGCAGCGGATGCCAGAAGGCCGAGAGCAGCAGCAGCGTCCCGCCGATCAGCAGCGCGGTGAAGGCCATGTTGAGGCTGATCGCGCCGAACTGCTTGAACAGCGACGACAGCGCGTAGAGCACATAGACCAGCGACGACACGAGCAGCGCGCGCCGATCTACCGCCAGCGCCACCAGCCCGAACAGGACGTACAGCACGAGTACCATTACCCCTTTCAATGGGCTCACATCGCCGTCGAGGACACCCATCAATTGGAAAACCGGATGCGCGATCAGCGGCGCGGCGCCCAGATGCAGCCAGAAGGCCACGTCCGACCGGCGCGTGACGCGGTCGCGATCGGACATGTCCCACCACATGGCGAAGGCGAACACCGCGAGGCCGGCGGCGAGCGCCAGCCACAGCAGCGCATCCTTCGCGGCGGGGACGGCAAAGAGTAATAGCGCGAGCAGTGTCGCAACGAGTGCGCCGGTGAGTGCTGCAATGGTGATCGGCACCCGAAAACGACGCCAGTGGATCCACGCCGCACCGGCCGTTGCCAGCGTCGCCACGGCGAGAATCGCGAAAAGGCCGCGTTCGCCGGGAGCCCTGAATATCGTCATCAGGAGACCATAGAGCGCCCATCCGGTCGCGTAGACGAAGCCCCCGAGCAACACGATGCTGGGGAGCGCCATCCGCCGCCTGCGCGTGAAATATTCCGCCAGCATCCAACTCGTAGCCGCAACGCAGGTGCCGCTGAACAGAAACGCCACGCTCAGGCCTTCGATACGCTTGCTGTCGCCCTCTGCGAGTGGCCAGATGGAGGTGGAGAGCGTGAAACCGATCCAACCCACCGCCACCAGCATCAGGATCGCGGCGATCGTGACGAAAATGTCATTAAAGCCCGTCAGCAGGCGAAAGCTCTCCTCGTCCACCGCCGGCGTCGCGCGGCCGCTGGCGACGCTGTCGCGAAGGGCCGCGGCGGCCTCGGGGGTGATCGCGCCGGAGGCGATGGCGGCTTCGATATCGCTTTCGCTGTACATGGTCGGCTCCTGTCAGGCGGCCATCTGTACGCCTGCTGCTCTATTCGGGCAATACACTGGCTCCGAGCGCGCGGAGCGCCGGGACCAGCTCGTCGAAATGGTCGATCAGCCGGTCCGCGCCCAATTGCTCGGGCGGCCGATCGGAGAAGCCGAAGCTCACCGCCACGCACGGGATGCGGGCGTTGCGCGCGGTATCGGTATCCGTGATCGAATCGCCCACGTAGGCCGCGCGCCCGCCCCCGGCCCGCGCGATCGCCTCGAACAGCGGCGCCGGATCGGGCTTGCGGACGGGCAATGTGTCGCCGCCGACGAGGCTCGCGAAGCGGCCGTCCCAGCCGAGCGCGGTCACCAGTTCCCGCGCCAGCCCCTCCAGCTTGTTGGTGCAGATCGCGAGTTTCACGCCCATCGCGGTCAGCTCGTCGAGCGCCGCCTCCAGCCCCTCGAACGCGCGCGTCCCGTCGGCGATGTGGCTGGTGTAGTAATCTAGGAAGATCGGGAAGCCCTGGTCGATCAGGGCTTCGCTGCTCTCGCCCGTCGCCGCCAGCCCCCTGGCCAGCAGCGCGCGCACGCCATGGCCCACCATATGCCGCACGCTCTCCGGGTCGATCGCCGGGCGGCCGAGCGCGCCGAGCGCATGGTTCAGCGCGGAGGTCAGGTCGGGGGCGGTGTCGGCGAGGGTGCCGTCGAGATCGAAGGCGACCACGTCGAAGGGGAAATCCGTCATGGATCGGTGTGTGGCCGGGCCGGGCCGATCTGGCAATGGCGCGGGTGAAGTGGCAAAGGCGCACCCCATGACACGGACCCGCTCTCCCTTCGCCGCCGTGATCCTTGCCGCGGGCAAGGGCACCCGCATGAAATCCGATCTGCACAAGGTGCTGCACCCGATCGCGGGCCGGCCGATGCTCGCGCATCTGATGGCGACCGTCGCCACGCTGAACGCCGCCGCGACGGTGGTTGTGGTGGGGTCCGGCCGGGAGCAGGTGGAGCCGCTGGTGACGAAGGCCGGCGGGCGGGTCGCGGTGCAGGCGCACCAGATGGGCACCGGCCATGCCGTGCAGCAGGCCGAGGCCGCGCTGGAGGGTTTCACGGGTGATGTGATCGTCCTTTACGGCGACGTGCCTTTGGTCACCGCCGAGACGATCGCGAAGCTGCTCGATCGGCTGCACGGGGCCGACGAACCGGCGGTGGCGGTACTCGGCTTCCGCCCCGACGAGCCCGGCGCCTATGGCCGCATCCTGGCCGATGGCGACGTGATCCGCCGCATGGTGGAATATAAGGACGCCTCGACCAGCGAGCGCTCCGTTACGCTCTGTAACTCCGGCCTGCTCGCGGTGCGCGCGGCCGATCTGTGGGCGCTGCTCGCCCGCGTCGGCAACGACAATGCGGCGGGCGAATATTACCTGCCCGATATCGTCATGCTCGCCGCCGCCGATGGCCGGGCGTCGGTGGTGATCGAGGCCGAGGCGTGGGAGGTGGCGGGCGTCAACAGCCGCGCCGAGCTGGCCGGGGTCGAGCAGGTCTGGCAGCAGCGCCGCCGCGCCCGCTCCATGGCGGAGGGCGCCACCCTGACCGCGCCCGAGACGGTGTGGTTCGCCCACGACACGATCGTCGGCCGCGACGTCACGATCGAGCCCCATGTGGTGTTCGGCCCCGGCGTCCGCATCGCCGACGGCGTCACCCTGCGCGCCTTCAGCCATATCGAGGGCGCGTCGGTCGAGCGCGGCGCCATCGTCGGCCCCTACGCCCGCCTGCGCCCCGGCGCCGAAGTGGGCGAGGGGGCGCATGTCGGCAATTTCGTCGAGCTGAAGGCGACCCGGCTGGGCAAGGGCGCCAAGGCCAACCACCTCACCTATCTGGGCGATGCCGATGTCGGGCCGGGCGCCAACATCGGCGCGGGCACGATCACCTGCAATTACGACGGCTATGGCAAATATCGCACCCTGATCGGCGCGGGCGCCTTCATCGGATCGAACAGCGCGCTGGTGGCGCCCGTCGCGATCGGCGACCGCGCGATCGTGGCGGCGGGCTCCGTCATCACCCGCGACGTGGACGACGATGCCTTGGCCATCGCGCGCGGGCGGCAGGAGGCGAAGCGGGGCTGGGCGGTCGATTTCCGCGCGGTGGCGGCGGAGAAGAAGCGGTCTGGCGGCTGATATCGCGGAATGATATCGTCCGGGGATGAGGACGCTGGTCGATATTCCTGAAGCGCAGATCCGCCGGCTGGACGTTCGCGCCAAGAGCGCGGGCCGCTCGCGCGCCGCGCTCATCCGCGAGGCGATCGACCGGATGCTCGGCCCCGAGGAGGTGCTGAACGTGGATCAGGTGTTCGGCCTGTGGGGCGACCAAGCCATGGACGGCGTGGAATATCAACGCCGCATCCGCGCCGAATGGGATCGGGAATGGGACCCGGACTGATGTCCCCCCTGTTCGACTCGAACATCCTGATCGACGCCCTCAATCGTTACGAACCCGCCCGCGCCGTGCTGGCCGAGGCCGCCGCGATCACGATCAGCCGCATCAGCTGGATCGAGGTGCTGGCCGGCGCCGGGCAGGACGTGCGGCTCGCGACCGAAGCCTTCCTGCGCGGCTGTCAGGTGATCGAGATCGACCCCACGATCGCCGCCCGCGCCGCGACGATCCGCAGGGAAACACGCCTCAAGCTGCCCGATGCGATCATCTGGGCGACGGCGCTGGTGACGGAGCGGATGCTGGTCACGCGCAACACCAAGGATTTCCCGACCCGGTGGCCGGGCGTGCATTGCCCGTATGTGATGTGAGCCGACGTTGACCATCGCATGGCAGGCTAGGGGAGCTATCGCCGCATTTGCGGACATTCGCGTTGTAGCTACTACTAGTGAATGGCTTACAAGAATCGCAGCGCGCACGTTTGGGGATGTGTGGCTACGATATCATTTGCTGCGCTTCTGATGACCGCAGCTTTTGGATGGTTATTCTGGGTCTTTAGAGACTGGTGAGGATACCGGTTCGTAAGCCCCAACGGGACGACCGCTCACCACCACAGCGAGACATCACGGCCGAGCCTCAAAAATCGCTGTCCTACAGGCGCCCACCTGTGCCAGCAGCATCGTCTCGCGCCATCGATGTGGAGCGGGTGGGCCGGGCGAACAGAACCGACCGATAGGCTGTGAACTTCGTGAACTTCCGCGTCCCGCCGCCTTCATTCAGCCGGCGATAAGCTGACGGGGCTAGGAGGCGATCCGGGGCGGGCGTAAGGGCTTCGGCGGCGCAAGGCAGGGACGACGGATATGTGCGGCATCATCGGTATTCTGGGGCAGAGCGACGTCGCGGGACGGCTGCTCGAAGGGCTGCGGCGGCTCGAATATCGCGGCTATGATTCGGCCGGCATCGCCACCGATCACGATGGCCTGATCGATCGCCGCCGCGCCGCCGGCAAGCTCGACAATCTGGCCAAGGTGCTGGCCGATCAGCCATTGCCCGGCACCACCGGCATCGCCCACACCCGCTGGGCGACGCATGGCGCGCCGACCGAGGACAATGCCCACCCGCACGCGACCGATCATGTCGCCTTGGTCCACAACGGCATCATCGAGAATTTCAAGCCGCTGCGCGAGGAGCTTCAGGCGCGCGGCCGCGTGTTCAACTCGCAGACCGATACCGAGGTGGTCGCCCATCTCGTTTCCGAACAGGTCGAGCAGGGCGCCGATCCCGTCGCGGCGGTGCGCGGCGTGCTGAAGCGGCTCCACGGCGCCTTCGCGCTCGCCATCCTGTTCCGCGAATTTCCCGACATGCTGATCGGCGCGCGGCTCGGCTCGCCGCTGGTCGTGGGTTATGGCGACGGCGAGACGTATCTGGGCTCGGACGCGCTGGCGCTGGCGCCGCTCACCCAGCGCATCTGCTATCTGGAGGAAGGCGACTGGGTCGTCATCACCCGCGAGAGCACGACGATCTACGATCGCGACGACCAGCCGGTCGAGCGGCCGATCGTCATCTCGGGCGCGATCGATCTGGCGATCTCCAAGGGCAACCACCGCCACTTCATGCTCAAGGAGATTTACGAGCAGCCGGTGGTCGTGGCGCAGACGCTGCGCGCCTACCTCCGCCGCCTCGATGGCGAGGTCGCGCTGCCGACCGAGAATTTCGATCTGGCGGCCGTCAAGCGCGTCACCATCGTCGCCTGCGGCACGAGCTATTATGCCGGGCTGGTGGCGAAATACTGGTTCGAGCAATTCGCCCGCGTGCCGGTCGACATCGATTTCGCCAGCGAGTTCCGCTATCGCGAGCCGGTGCTGGAGCCGGGCGGCCTGGCCCTCTTCATCAGCCAGTCGGGCGAGACAGCCGACACGCTGGCGGCGCTGCGCCACGCGCGGCTGGGCGGGCAGACGATCGCGGTGGTCGTCAACGTGCCGACCAGCACGATGGCGCGCGAGGCGGACCTTCTGCTGTCCACTCATGCCGGGCCGGAGATCGGCGTCGCCTCCACCAAGGCCTTTACCTGCCAGCTCGCCGTGCTGGCCGCCTTCGCCGCCAACCTCGCCCGCGCCAAGGGCCGGCTGACGCGCGACGAGGAGCGCCGCATCGTCCGCCACCTCTCCGAAGCCCCCGCCGCGCTGGCCGCCGCGCTCGCCTATGACGAGGCGATCGAGGCGATGGCGCCGCTCGTCGCGGTGGCGCGCGATGTGCTGTATCTGGGGCGCGGGGTGGATTATCCGCTGGCGCTGGAAGGCGCGCTCAAGCTCAAGGAAATCAGCTACATCCATGCCGAGGCTTATGCGGCGGGCGAGATGAAGCACGGCCCCATCGCGCTGATCGACGATAGCGTGCCCGTGATCGTCATCGCCCCCTCCGGCCCGCTGTTCGACAAGACCGTGTCGAACATGCAGGAGGTGCAGGCGCGCGGCGGCCGGGTGATCCTGATTTCGGATTATGACGGGATCCAGGCGGCGGGCGACGATTGCCTCGCCACCATCACCATGCCCAAGGTCCACCCGCTGATCGCGCCTCTGGTCTATGCGGTGCCGGTGCAGCTGCTCGCCTACCATGTCGCCGTCGCCAAGGGCACCGACGTCGATCAGCCCCGCAACCTGGCCAAGAGCGTCACCGTCGAGTGAGTTTCGCCGCCACCGTCCTGACGCTCTACCCGGAGATGTTCCCCGGCCCGCTCGGCACGTCGCTGGCGGGGCGGGCGATGGCGCAGGGGATCTGGTCGCTCGATGCGGTGCAGATGCGCGACTTCGCGACCGACAGGCATCGCTCGGTGGACGACACGCCGGCCGGGGGCGGGGCGGGGATGGTGTTGCGCGCGGACGTGATCGCGCGCGCGGTGGATGCCGTCGCCCGGCCCGGCGTGCCGATGCTGGCGATGAGCCCGCGCGGGAGCCCGCTGACGCAGGAGCGGGTTCGCGCCATCGCGGCGGGGCCGGGGGTGGTGATCCTGTGCGGCCGATTCGAGGGGTTCGACGAGCGCCTGTTCGAGGCGCGCGACATCGAGCCCGTCTCGATCGGCGACTATATCCTGTCGGGCGGGGAGATGGGCGCGCTGGTGCTGCTGGACGCTTGCGTTCGGCTGCTTCCCGGCGTAATGGGCGCCGCTTCCAGCGGAGTCGAGGAAAGCTTCGAAAGCGGCCTCCTTGAATATCCGCATTATACCCGACCTGTTGAATGGGAAGGGCGCACGATCCCCGAAGTGCTGCGATCGGGGGATCATGCGGCGATCTCGGCATGGCGCAAGGCCAGGGCCGAGGACGATACACGGCTAAGGAGGCCGGACCTTTGGGAGCGCCACGTCGGGGCTCGGGTCAAGTCTCCCTCTGGCGCGCGGCAAGACAGGGACTGAGCAATATGAACCTCATCCAGACGCTCGAGGCCGAGGCCATCGCAGCATTCAAGTCGGCGAAGCAGATTCCCGATTTCCGCCCCGGCGACACGCTGAAGGTCGGCGTGAAGGTGGTCGAAGGCGAGCGCACCCGCGTTCAGAATTACGAGGGCGTGTGCATCGCGCGCTCGAACAAGGGCATGGGCTCCTCGTTCACCGTCCGCAAGATCTCGTTCGGCGAGGGTGTCGAGCGCGTCTTCCCGCTCTATTCGCCCAACGTCGATTCGATCGAGGTCGTGCGTCGCGGCGTCGTCCGTCGCGCCAAGCTCTATTATCTGCGCGGCCGCACCGGCAAGTCGGCCCGCATCGCCGAGCGCCGCGACCCGCGCGCGACCACCAGCGCGTAACAGCGCCGGCCGGTTCGGCTGTGAAAGGCCCCGTCTCCCGATGAGGGAGGCGGGGTTTTTCCGTTTGGAGCGCGAGCGGATCATTCTCGCGACGAAGCGGGATTGCCGCGTTCCAATCGCAGTCACGAAGGACAAGCGTGATCGCCCGTCCTATTCCTTCCCCGCCTCAGCCACCGTCCCGGCGAAATCCTCGAAATCCTTCGCCTCGGCGAAGTCCTTATAGACGCTCGCGAAGCGGATGTAGGCGACGCTGTCGAGCGCCTTCAGCCCGTCCATCACCATCTCGCCCACCCGCGACGCCGGGATTTCGCTCTCGCCGCTCGTCTCCAGCTGGCGCTGGATGCCGGTCACCAGCCGCTCCAGCCGTTCGGCCGTCACCGGGCGCTTGCGCGCGGCGATGGCGATCGAGCGGTCGAGCTTGCTGCGGTCGAACGGCTGGCGCGCGCCGTCCTTCTTGACGATCGTCACCTCGCGCAGTTGCACCCGCTCGAAGGTGGTGAAGCGCGCCCCGCAGCCTTCGCACTGGCGGCGGCGGCGGATCGAGGCGCCGTCCTCGGAGGGACGGCTGTCCTTCACCTGGCTGTCGTCGTGGTGGCAGAAGGGGCAGCGCATCTAGCGGATCACAATTCCGGATAGATCGGGAAGCGGTCGCACAGCGCCTCGACGCGGGCGCGGACGGCCATCTCGACCTGCGCGTCGCCCTGCTCGCCATTCTTGGAGAGGCCGTCGAGCACGTCGGCGATCATATTGCCGATCTCCTTGAACTCCTCCGTGCCGAAGCCGCGCGTCGTGCCGGCGGGCGAGCCGACGCGGATGCCGCTGGTCTTCACCGGGGGCAGCGGATCGAACGGGATGCCGTTCTTGTTGCAGGTGATGCCGGCCCGCTCCAGCGCCTCGTCGGCGTCGCGGCCGGTCACCTTGAGCGGGGTCAGGTCGATCAGTGCCAGATGGGTGTCGGTGCCGCCCGAGACGACCTCGGCGCCGCGCGCCTTCAGCGTCGCGGCCAGCACCTTGGCGTTTTCCACCACGGCGGCGGCATAAGCCTTGAACTCGGGGGTCAGCGCCTCGCCGAACGCCACCGCCTTGGCGGCGATGACGTGCATCAGCGGGCCGCCCTGGAGGCCGGGGAACACCGCCGAGTTGATCTTCTTGGCGATCGCCTCGTCGTCGGTCATCACCATGCCGCCACGCGGGCCGCGCAGGGTCTTGTGGGTGGTGGTCGTGACGATATCGGCATGGCCGAACGGCGTCGGGTGGACCCCGCCCGCGACGAGGCCCGCGAAATGCGCCATGTCGACCATGAACAAGGCGCCTACTTCATCGGCGATCTTGCGGAAGCGCGCGAAATCGATGTGGCGCGGATAGGCCGACCCGCCGGTGATGATGAGCTTCGGCTTATGCTCCTTCGCCATCGCCTCGACCGCGTCATAGTCGATCAGGTGGGTATCGGCGGTGACGCCGTACTGCACTGCGTTGAACCATTTGCCTGACATGGCGGCGCGCGCGCCGTGCGTCAGGTGGCCGCCGGCATCGAGGCTGAGGCCCATGATCGTGTCGCCGGGCTTGGTCAGCGCCAGCATCACCGCGCCATTGGCCTGCGCGCCCGAATGCGGCTGGACGTTGGCGAAGCCGCAGCCGAACAATTGCTTGGCGCGGTCGATCGCGAGCTGCTCGACCTCATCGGAGGGCGCGCAGCCCTGGTAGTAACGCTTGCCGGGATAGCCCTCGGCATATTTGTTGGTGAAGACCGACCCCTGCGCCTCCAGTACCGCCTTGGAGACGATATTCTCCGACGCGATCAGCTCGATCTGCTTCTTCTCGCGCGCGACTTCGTGCTGGACGCCCGCGAAGACCGCCGGATCGGCGTCGGCGAGGCTGGAGGTGAAGAAGCCGCTCGACTTGGTTTCGGTAACGATGCTCATGCGGCGGTCTCCTGTTCGGAAGGCTGGGTCAGTTTGTCGATGCGGCGCTGGTGCCGGCCGCCGGCGAAGTCCGTGGCGAGGAACGCCTTGAGGCAGGCGATCGCCATGTCGGGCCCGGTCAGTCGCGCCCCCATGGCGATCACATTGGCATCGTTATGCTCTCGGGAGAGGGCCGCCGACAAGGGCTCGGACACGAGCGCGCAGCGGCAGGCCGGCGAGCGGTTGACCGCGATCGAGATGCCGATGCCGGAACCGCACAGCGCCACGCCGCGCGCCGCCCGGCCATCCTCGATCGCGCGCGACAGGCGATAGCCATAATCGGGATAATCGACCGAGGCGCTGCCGTCGGTGCCCAGATCGATCACGCCATGGCCCTCGGCCTCCAGCCACGCTATCAAGCTGGCCTTCAGGTCGACGGCGGCATGATCGCTGGCAATGGCGATGGGCAGGGCCACGGGGCGTCTCCGGCTAATGATTCGGATGGCGGCTCTCTAGTGGTTCGATCCGCTGCACGCCACCACGCTAAGGGGTTTGAACGATGACGATGCGGATAGCTTTTCTCCTGCCGCCACTGGCGCTGCTTGGCGCCTGCGGATCGCCGGCCCCCGCGCCCACGCCGGCGGCGGCCGACAATGCCGCCGATGTCGCGCCGGCGGCGGCCGATGATGCCGAGGAGCCCGCGCCCGCCGCTGCTTCCGCCCCTGTTCCTGTCGCCGCGCCGGCCGCCGCCAAGGTCGATCTGCTCGGCAAGTGGATCGGGGTGGAGGGGCTTTATTTCCAGGTCAGCCCCGGCAGCGACGACAATCATTACAAGGTGCTCAACAGCTGGACGCTCGATGACGAGGCCAGCTTCGTCGCCACCCGTGAGGGCAACACACTCAGCTTCGTGCGCGAAGGCGTGACCGAGCATGCGCGCCTCGGTACGGGCGCCGAGACGGGCTTCAAATGGCTCGACGGCAAGAAGGATTGCCTGATCGTGAAGGTCGAAGAAGAGGGCTATTGCCGGGATTGAGGCCGGTTTTGCGGCCGGGGCCGAGCGGGCACGCCACCGCCTCGGATCCCGGCCTTTTCGGGATCATATAATCTGAAACGAAAAGACCCAGGGCTTGCGCCCTGGGTCTCCTCGCCAGCGATCTTGGGGATCAGGCCGCGAACTGGTTCATCGTGTTGTGCGCGCCGCCGGCCTTCAGCGCGGCTTCCCCGGCAAAATATTCCTTATGGTCGTCGCCGATGTCCGAACCGGACATGTTCTGGTGCTTCACGCAGGCGATGCCCTCGCGGATTTCCTTGCGCTGCACGCCCTTCACGTACCCCAGCATGCCCGCCTCGCCGAAATATTGCTTGGCGAGATTGTCGGTGCTGAGCGCGGCCGTGTGATAGGTCGGCAACGTGATGAGGTGGTGGAAGATGCCGGCGCGGGCCGCCGCATCCTTCTGGAAGGTGCGGATGCGCTCGTCGGCCTCGTCCGCCAGTTCGGTGCCGTCATAATCGACCGACATCAGCCTGGCGCGATCATAAGCGGTCACGTCCTTGCCGGCGGCCGTCCAGGCGTCGAACACCTGCTGGCGGAAATTCAGCGTCCAGTTGAAGCTGGGCGAATTGTTGTAGACCAGCTTGGCGTTCGGAATGACTTCGCGGATGCGATCGACCATGCCCGCGATCTGCTCGATGTGCGGCTTCTCGGTCTCGATCCACAGCAGGTCGGCACCGTGCTGGAGCGAGGTGATGCAGTCGAGCACGCAGCGATCCTCGCCCGAACCGGCGCGGAACTGGTAGAGGTTCGACGGCAGGCGCTTGGGCTTCATCAGCTTGCCGTCGCGGTTGATGACCACGTCGCCGTTGACGCTGGAGATGTCGGTCACCTCCTCGCAATCGAGGAAGGCGTTATACTGGTCCCCCAGGTCGCCCGGTTCCTTGGAGAAAGCGATTTGCTTGGTGAGGCCCGCGCCCAGCGAGTCGGTGCGGGTGACGACGATGCCGTCCTCGACGCCCAGCTCCAGGAAGGCGTAGCGGCAGGCGCGGACCTTGGCGAGGAAGTCCTCGTGCGGCACGGTGACCTTGCCGTCCTGGTGGCCGCACTGCTTCTCGTCGGACACCTGATTCTCGATCTGGAGCGCGCAGGCGCCCGCCTCGATCATCTTCTTGGCGAGCAGATAGGTCGCCTCGGCATTGCCGAACCCTGCGTCGATGTCGGCGATGATCGGCACGACATGCGTCTGGTAATTCTCGACCGCATGGATCAGGCGCTGCGCCTCGACCTCGTTGCCGCTCTCGCGCGCCTTGTCGATCTCGCGGAACATCATGCCCAGCTCGCGGGCGTCGGCCTGGCGGAGGAAGGTGTAGAGTTCCTCGATCAGCGCGGGCACGCTGGTTTTTTCGTGCATCGACTGATCGGGCAGCGGGCCGAATTCCGAGCGCAGCGCGGCGATCATCCAGCCCGAGAGGTAGAGGTAGCGGCGCTCGGTCGATCCGAAATGCTTCTTGATCGAGATCATCTTCTGCTGGCCGATGAAGCCGTGCCAGCAGCCGAGCGACTGGGTGTAGTTCGCCGGATCGGCGTCATAGGCGGCCATGTCGCGGCGCATGATCGCGGCGGTGTAGCGCGCGATGTCGAGCCCGGTGCGGAAGCGGTTCTGCAGACGCATGCGGGCGACGGCCTCGGCGTCGATGCCGTCCCACGTCCCGTTGTAGCTCTGGATGAGCTGGTTGGTCTGCGTGATGGTGTCCTGATAGGTCATGTCCGTGATCCCCAAGAATGATGTGGGGGGACATACACATGGGGGCCGCGCGGGCCGCACGATTGTGCGGCGCAAAAGGGTAGGGTAGTGCGCTATCGGCCTGTTGGAGATGTCATACTGTAAAGATGTGACATCGCTCAGAAGCCGTAGACGAAGGTCGCGCGGGTGAGTGTGTCGAGCGAGCGGCGGGCTTCGGGGGCGTTGCGTTCGTAGAGGACGTTGTACGACAGTTTCGCCTTGAGCGCGCCGATCAGCCGGGTTTCGAGCGAGGTGATCGACGTGAAGTTGATCGTGTCCCGCTCGAGATAGCCCGAGGCATCCTGCTTCAGCACCACATCGGGCGAGAGCGACCAGCGCGCCGACATCGAGGCGCGCGGGGCGATCGCTGTAACGGGCGCCTCGTCGGTATAGACGGTGCGGCGCAGCGCCGGGCCGCCTTCGACGCTCACCTTCAGATCGGGCCGGTCGATGATGTCGTGGCCGATGCCGACGCCGAGCGTGTAGCGTTCGGTGTAGCCGAGGAACCGGTCATGCTCGTACTGGGCGATGCCGGCGGCGTAGCTCTTGAGCGAGAATTTGTAATTGGGCTGGTAGGCGACCAGCACGCGCTCCGCCGTCGTCTCGTCGTCGGTGCGCTGAAAATCGACGCGCGCGTTGAGCTTGTGGCGCCATTCGATCCCGTCGCGGGTGAGATTGGCGGCGGCATAGACGGCGACGATGTCGCTGTTGCCGGTCGCGCGCGATCCGCCGAGTTCGACCTCGCCCTTCCAGATATCGAGGAAGCCGGCGGCGCGGATGCGCGCTTCCTCGGCGCGGCGGTCGGCGGCGCGGCGCGCGGCGAGCAGGGCGGCGTCGCCGGAGGCGATGCGGTCGATCTCGATCTCGTCGTCAGGGTAGGTCTTTTTTGCGATCTCCTTGACCGCCTTGATCGTCGCATCGTCGTTGGTCTTATAGGCCTGCACGATCATGCGGATCACCGCCTCGGGCAGTTCGGCCTGCGCCGATGCGGGGGCGATCAGCGCGGCGACGGCGAGCGTCGGGGCGCGGGCGGGCAGCAGGTAACGCAGCGGTCGGTCTCCTCGGACGGCCCCCCGGACAGGCGGGGAACGGGCTCAGGCGAGATGGTCGGCGAACGCCTTTAGCACATCCTCGTATAAACGGCGCTTGAACGGCACGATCATGTCGGGAAGCGTGGCCGGCTCGGCCCATTTCCAGGCTCGAAACTCGGGGTGGGCGGTTTCCAGGTTCACGTCGGCATCGGCGCCGAGGAACCGGCACAGGAACCAGCTCTGGCGCTGGCCCTTCCATTTGCCCTTCCACAGCCGCCCCGCCAGATCGGCCGGCAGGTCGTAGAACAATTCCTCCTTCGTCGTCGCGATCACCTCGACGAGCGACGCGGGGATGCCGGTCTCCTCCTCCAGCTCGCGCAGCGCGCCGGTGCGGGCGTCCTCGCCGGGGTCGAGCCCGCCCTGCGGCATCTGCCACGCCTCCAGCGTCGTATCGATGCGCTGGGCGACGAACACCTGCCCCTCGGCGTTGAGCAGCATCACGCCGGCGGCGGGGCGATAGGGCAGGTCGGTCAAGCGGGCTCTCCCGAGGCGGCGGCCAGCACGCGGGCGGCCTCGGCCTCGACGATCATGGGTTTCAGGGTGGCGAGCAGCCCGCCGAGATCGCCCACCGCCGAGGGAAGGGCGTTTCGCAGGCTCAGGTGGGCGTGGATCGTGCCCCTGGCCTCGCGATAGACGGTCGGCACGCCCGCCGCGATCGTGGCGGCGGCATAGGCCCGGCCCTGATCGCGCAAGGGATCGAGCGAGGCGGTCAGCACCAACGTCGGCGGCATCCCCGTCTGGTCGCCCCGGATCGGCGCGCCGCGCCAGTGGGTCAGATCGGGCTGATAGCATTGCTGAAACCAGCGCATGCCCGCGTCGCTCAGGAAATACCCATCGGCGAAGGTGGCGTAGGAGGCATAATCCGGGCCATGGTCGATCGCGGGATACAGCGGCGCCTGCACCAGCACCGGCATGGCGGCGGGCGCATCGCGCAGCGCCATCGCCGTGGTGACGGCCAGCGTGCCGCCCGCGCTGTCCCCCATCAGCACCAGCCCGGTGATCGCCAGCCCCAGATCGGCGGGCGAGGTGGCGATCCAGCGCGCGGCGGCCTCGCAATCGTCGGGCGCCGCCGGCCAGGGGTTTTCGGGCGCCAGCCGATAGTCGATCGCGATCACCGGCAGGTCGAGCGTGCGCGCGATCTCGGCGCAGAGCGAGGCGTGGGTGTCGAGATCGCCCACCACCCAGCCGCCGCCATGGGTGAACATCACCGCCGGGCCGGGCAGGCGATTGTCGCGCCGGTCGAACAGCCGCGCCGGGATCGCCGGGCCGCCCGCGCGCGGGATTGATATGTCGCGCAGCACCGCCAGTTCGCCGACGGGCCTGTCGGCGAGGCTGGCGTTGGCGCGCATCGCCTTGCGCCCCTCGATCGCGCCCAGCTCATGGCTGCCGGGCGTGTTCATCATCTTCAGGAAGGCCAGGAATTTGGCGACATCCTCGCGGATGAACGGGGCAGGGGATTCGTCAGGCATGAGGGTGATTTAGCAGGCCGTCACTTGGCGTCGAGCGCCGCGACGAACGCCTTCACCACCACCGCCGAATTGTCCGACGCCAGCTTGTAGAAAGCGCGCGCCTGATTCTCCCCCGGCTGCCCGCCGGCCAGATCGGAGAGGCTGCGGAAGGCGATATAGGGCACGCGATTGGCATAGGCGACCTGCCCCACGGCGGCGGTCTCCATGTCGGTCACGGTCGCCTTGAAGGCATCGAACAGATATTCGCGGAAGACCTTGTTATCCATGAACACCGATGCGGATACGCCGGTGCCGCCGACCACCACCTTGGGCTGGGCGACCAGGCACAGGCTCTGCTGGCACCGCTCCAGCTTCGTCCTGGCGGCGACCGTGCGGGCGGTGGCGAGCATCGCGGGATCGACGTCGAACCAGAAGCGCCGCTCGATCCCGTCCGCCCCGTCGCGCCGCACCGATACGCCGCGCGGATAGATCATCCCGTAATTCTTGAGGCGCGGGGTTTCGAGCAGGCTGCCGTCCGGCTCGAACTTGCCGCCGCCGGTGTCGCGCGCGAAGATCGATTCGAGGTAGGTGCCCCATTTGTCGGGCACCACCACGTCGCCCACGTCGAGCGCGGGATCGATGCCGCCTGCCACGCCCGAAAAGACGATCCGGCTGATGTTGAAGCGATCCAGCGCCAGCTGCGTCGTCATCGCCGCGTTGGTCATGCTCACGCCCGACAGGAACAGCAGCACCGGCTTGCCGCTCATCGTGCCGCCGACGAACTGCACGCCGTTGACGGTCCATTCCTTCTTGTCCGCGATCATCGCCTGAAGCGTGATCCATTCGGGCGGGAAGGCGGAGACGATGGCGATCCGCTCGACCGTATCGACCGGCCCCTTCGGCACCGCGGCAGGGAGCGGCGCGGCGGCCATCAGGAGCGCGAGGACGAGGGCAGTGCGGCGCATAAGTCACTCCGTGGCACAATGTTGCTGCGGCGCAGCGATCGGTCTTGCGAGGCTTGGCCGATTTGATAGGTCTCTGTCGACCCCGCAACGAAAAGCGGGGCGCAAGGGCAAGGAGAGGGTTCCCGGACGGCACCGAAGGGGGCCCATGACTGTCATTCGTTCGCGAGCTGCCGGTACGGCTGCGCGCGTCGCCTGCGTGGCGATGGCGGCGCTGCTGGCGTCGCAATCCGTATCCGCGCAAACCGCGCCGGCGCCCACACCGGCCGCCGCGACGGCGCCCATTCCGATCCGCATGGTGATCGTCACCGCGTTCGAGATCGGCGCCGATACCGGCGACCGCGCCGGCGAATATCAGGCGTGGGCGGCCACCATGCCGCAATTCCTGCCCTTCCCGGCGGGCTTCCGCCATCTCGGCTATGATCCCAAGAAGCAGGTGCTGCTGCTCTCGACCGGGATCGGCACCAACCGCGCCGCCGCGTCGACGATGGCGCTGGGCCTCGATCCCCGCTTCGACCTGACCAAAGCCTATTGGATGGTGGCCGCCATCGCCGGCACCAACCCGGTCGAGGCGTCGGTCGGCTCCGCCGCGTGGATCGGCGATGTGATCGATACCGATTACGGCTATGCGATCGACCCGCGCGAGGCGCCCAAGGGCTGGACCGCCGGCATGTTCGCGCGCGGCCGCAGCGCGCCCTATGAGGCGCCGGTCCCCACCGACACCAGCTACAACCTCTTCCCGCTCAACAAGGGCCTGCGCGACTGGGCCTATAAGCTCACCGCCGACATGACGCTGCCCGATCCGCCCGTGCTGGGCGAGATCCGCGCCGCCTACAAGGCGTGGCCCAAGGCGATCGAGAAGCCGAAGGTGATCGTGGGCGACGAGGCGACCGGCCAGACCTTCTGGCATGGCCAGCTGCTCAACGACCATGTCGAACGCTGGGTCGCCTATTGGACCGGCGGCAAGGGCCGGTTCGTGATGACCGCGATGGAGGATTCGGGCGTCATCGGCGCGCTCGATATGCTCGGCCGGGTCGGCAAGGCCGATCCGAAGCGCGCGCTCGTGCTGCGCACCGGCAGCAATTATTCGGTCCAGCCCGCCGGCATGGGCGCGGCGGAAAGCCTCATCACCGAAGGCAAGGTGCTGTCGGCGCTGCAACCGTCGCTCGACGCGGCATTCCTCGTCGGCGGCAGGGTGGTGGACGAGATAACCGGTAACTGGGCGGCCTATGCCGATCATGTGCCGGGTGAAGCGAGCAAGGCTCCGGGTGCGTCCCGGAGCAACCAGGAATAACAGAAGGGGGTAATTTCGATGCGTAGGTTCCTTTCGGCGACGGCGGTCAGCGCGGTCGCGATCATGTGTGCGGCGCCGGCTCTGGCGCAGGAGACGACCTCGTCGATCCGCGGCAGCGTCACCGCCGACGGCGCGCCGGTTTCGGGCGCGACGGTCACCGTCACGCACGTTCCCTCGGGCACCAAGTCGATCGCCAAGACCGGCGCGGACGGCACGTTCGGCGCCTCGGGCCTGCGCGTCGGCGGCCCCTTCACCGTCACTGTCGCCGCCCCCGGCTTCGCCGACAGCAGCGTGACCGATCTGCGCCTCGTCGCGGGTGAGCCGCTCAGCCTGCCGGTCGCGCTGGAGACCGGGTCCGAGATCGTCGTCACCGCCGCCAAGACCGGCGCGGTCAACCTCGCCGCCGGCCCCTCGACCACGCTCGACAGCCGCGCCATCGCCGGCATCGCCACCACCCGCCGCGACATCCGCGACATCGTTCGCCGCGATCCCTTCGCCAACCTCGATCCGGCCGCCGGCGGCGGCAGCCGTGGCGTCACCATCGCTGGCCAGAACGCCCGCCTCAACAAATTCTCGGTCGACGGCCTGCGCTTCTCGGACAATTTCGGCCTGAACAACGGCGGCCTGCCGACCGAGCGCGGCCCCGTGCCGCTCGACGCGATCGAGCAGATGACCGTGAAGGTCGCGCCCTACGACATCACCGAAGGCGACTTCCAGGGCGGCGCGATCAACGTCGTGCTGCGCTCGGGCACCAACACGATCACCGGTGCCGCTTTCTACACCTACAACAACGACAGCCTGACCGGCGATCGCACTCGCCCCGGCACGTCGAACGCCACCGGCCGCATCAACCTCGATTATTCGTCCAAGACGTACGGCGGCTTCATCGCCGGCCCGATCATCAAGGACAAATTGTTCCTGGCGATGGCCTATGAGCATCTGAAGGAAGGGACGCCGATCGCGATCGGCACCGCCGGCTTCCCGCAGGTCGTCCCCAACCTGACCGACACGCAGATCGCCAACTTCAGCTCGATCGCCCGCTCGGTCTATAATTACGATCCGCTCGGCGTGCAGGCCACCACCGTCGAGAAGGACGAGAAGTGGACGATCAAGGCCGACTGGAACATCACCACCGGCCATCGCCTGTCCGGCACCTGGATCCATAACGACAGCAACAACGCCTCGATCGCCGGTTTCTCGTCGGTCGCGCCGGCCAGCCCGTCGCTCGGCCTCCAGTCGAACAACTACCAGCGCCCCGAGAAGGTCGATTCCTACGTCGCCCAGCTCAACTCGGACTGGTCGAGCAATTTCCACACCGAACTGCGCGGCAACTACCGCAAATATGACCTGACCCCGGTGCCGTTCGGCGAGTTCAACTTCGCCCAGATGCAGGTCTGCCTCGATCCGACGGCGGCGCTCCAGCAGAACGGTCTCGCCAACGCCAACGCCACGCTTTGCTCGCAGGGCAGCAGCGCGGCGCCGGGCGCGGCCCGCCTCTATTTCGGCCCGGATCAGTTCCGCCACTTCAACTATGTCCGCACCGAACAATATGGTGCCGACGCCTCGGCGCGCTGGACCTTCAGCGACTTCACGATGAAGGGCACCGCCGGCTGGATGCATCTGTCGGTGGGCAACGCCTTCACCCAGAACGCCTTCGGCAATTATTATTTCGACTCCGTCGCCGATTTCCAGGCCCGCCGCGCGGGCAGCCTCGCGCTCTCGGGTTCGGTCACGGGCAATCTGCTCGATACGCTCGCGAGCTTCGAATATGACCAATATACCGTCGGCGGCCAGGTCGCGTGGGATCCCTCGCCGCGCCTGAACGTCACCGTCGGTGGCCGTGCGGACATGTATGGCGGCATCACCCCGCCGGCGCTGAACGGCTCGTTCCTCGCCCGCTATGGCTTCTCGAACCGCTCGGTCATCAACGGCAAGGCGATCTTCCAGCCGCGCTTCCAGGCGACGTGGAAGCCTTTCCCGACCCTGCGTCTTCGTGGCGGTATCGGCCTGTTCGGCGGCGGTTCGCCCGACGTGTTCCTCGGCAACAGCTATTCGGTGTCGGGTGTTTTCGCGAACTCCTTCACGATCACGCGCAACCTGAACGGCGTGGGCTGCCAGGGCGGCATCTCCGCCGCGCTCTGCTCGGCGGCGCTCGACAATGTCGATGGGCGTAACTTCAACAGCCTCGTAACCGATTATCTGCGGACCAACACGGGATCGCTGGCGCTGGCCAACACCAACTCGATGGATCCGGGCTTCAAGATGCAGTCGAGCTGGAAGTCGAGCCTTTCGGCCGACTGGACGCCCGAGTTCGACGGCTTCCTGGGTCGCGGCTGGAATGTGGGCGGCGACTTCTATTACGGCTGGGTCAACAACGCCCCGATGTACATCGATCTGCGCCTGCGCCAGATCGGCGTGACGCCGGACGGCCGCCCGCGCTATGCTTCGTTGACGCCGACCAGCGCCAACACCGATCTGTTCCTCACCAACACCAAGATGGGCCATTCGCTCGTCGCGGTGGCGCGGATCGACAAGCGTTTCGATTTCGGCCTGTCGGTGGGCGGCAGCTACACCTTCCAGGACGTGAAGGACGTGACCGCGATGAACGGCACGACCGCCTCGGGCACCTACGGCCAGACCGCGATGGTCGATCCGAACCGCCCGGCCTATGGCACGTCGACCTATGAGGTGCGCAACTCGATCAAGCTGCACTTCGATTTCGACCACGCCTTCTTCGGCGATTACAAGACCCGCTTCAGCCTCTTCGCCGAGCGCCGTTCGGGCCTGCCCTACAGCCTGACGATGAACGATTCGGTGCAGACGCTGAGCCACGGCAACGTGTTCGGCACCGCCGGTTCGTCGAGCCGCTACCTGCTCTATGTGCCGAACGTGTCGAGCATCACCGCCGATCCGCTCGTCACCTATGATTCGGCGGCAACCTTCACGGCGTTCCAGAATTTCGTGCAGGCCAATGGTCTGAAGCAGGGCATCCAGAAGAAGAACGGTCAGCGGGCCCCCTACTGGAACAAGGTCGATCTCCACGTCGATCAGGAAGTGCCCGTGCCGCTGCTGGGCGGCGCGCGCATCAAGCTGTTCGCGGATATCGAGAACGTGCTGAACCTGCTCGACAAGGATTGGGGTTCGCTCCGCCAGGTGGCGTTCCCCTATCTGTCGTCGGTGGTGAACGTGGCCTGCGCGACAAGCGTGGGCAGCAATTGCACCCAGTATCGCTTCTCGAACTTCAGCAACCCCAACGTCGACAATCTCGGCCGCGTCTCGCTCTACGCGATCCGCGTGGGCGCCCGCTTCGAGTTCTGATCGGGCCTGAATCGGTAAAGGGAGGGGCGGGCGCCGAAAGGTGGCCCGCCCTTTTTCTGTTCACAGGGTCGCCGCAATGCGACAGGCCAAGCGGCTTTTCGCCCATCTGGACGTTCGACGTTTCGGAGGGAACGGTTCTTGCGTCCCGCCGCCCGCCGGGCATAATCGGAGGGTAAACGCCGGAGGGTGCCATGCTCGTTGCGACGCTCGCTCTCCTGCTCCAGTCCGTCGCGACGCCCCAGGCGGCGCCGCCGGCGCCGGAGGAGGCCAGGGAGCAGGCATTGCCGCCCGGCACCGCCGGCCCGCCGCGCCCGCCCAAGCGGACGCAGACGCCGGTGCAGCAGGCGATCGCCCGCTACCGTGAACGCAATGTCCGTACCGCCGCCGCCGAAAACTGCCCGCAATCCAAGCGCGGCGACATCGTCGTGTGCGGGCGGCCGGGGCGGTCGGAATATGAGATGCCGCTGCCCGACGAGGATCGGGAGGATTATCATCCGCTCAATGAGGCGCGATCGGTGCGCGGGGTAGGGGATTCGCCCGCGCGGGGGCCGCAGGCGGTGCCGAAATAGGCGAACGAAACCGTTACGGCGGCAACCCTTACCGCTCCGCTTGAGAAGCGCGCCGCCCTCGCCTAAGTCGGGGGCATGACTTCGACCAACGACATCCGCCGTTCCTTCCTCGACTATTTCGGGGCCGCCGGGCACCGCATCGTGCCGTCCGCGCCGCTGGTGCCGCAGAACGACCCGACCCTGATGTTCGTGAACGCCGGCATGGTGCCGTTCAAGAACGTGTTCACCGGGCTGGAGACGCGGCCATACGTGACCGCCACGTCCAGCCAGAAGTGCGTGCGCGCGGGTGGCAAGCATAACGATCTCGACAATGTGGGTTACACCGCGCGGCACCACACTTTCTTCGAGATGCTCGGCAATTTCTCGTTCGGCGATTATTTCAAGGATCAGGCGATCACCTACGCCTGGAATTTGCTGACGAAGGAATGGGGGCTCGACAAGGATCGGCTGACCGTCACCGTCTATCATACCGACGATGAGGCGTTCGACCTGTGGAAAAAGATCGCGGGCCTGCCCGACGCGCGCATCATCCGCATCCCCACGAAGGATAATTTCTGGGCGATGGGCGACAATGGCCCGTGCGGGCCGTGTTCGGAAATCTTCTACGATCATGGCGATCACATTCCCGGCGGCCCCCCCGGCAGCCCGGACGAGGATGGCGATCGCTTCGTCGAGATCTGGAACAATGTGTTCATGCAATATGAGCAGGAGGCCAACGAGATCGTCGGCGAACTGCCCAAGAAGTCGATCGACACCGGCATGGGGCTGGAGCGCATCGCGGCGGTGATGCAGGGCGTCCACGACAATTACGACACGGATACGTTCAAGGCGCTGATAGCGGCCTCCGGCGAGCTGACCAGGACGGCCACCGATGGCGCGATGAAGGTGTCGCACCGGGTGATCGCGGATCATCTGCGCTCGGCGGGCTTCCTGGTGGCGGACGGCGTGCTGCCCGCCAACGAGGGGCGCGGCTATGTGCTGCGGCGGATCATGCGCCGGGCGATGCGCCACGCGCATCTGATCGGCGCGGCCGAGCCGTTGATGCACCGTCTGGTGCCGAGCCTCGTCGCCGAGATGGGCGCCGCCTATCCCGAATTGGTCCGGGCGCAGCCGCTGATCGAGGAGACGCTGAAGCTGGAGGAAACCCGCTTCCGCCAGACGCTGGCCAATGGGCTGCGGTTGCTCGACGAGGCGACGGCGGGGATGGGCGCGGGCGATACGCTGCCGGGGCAGGTGGCGTTCAAGCTCTACGACACGTTCGGCTTCCCCTATGATCTGACCGAGGATGCGTTGCGGGCGCAGGGCCAGACGGTCGATCGCGCCGGCTTCGACGCGGCGATGGCCGAGCAGAAGGCCGCCGCGCGCGCCGCGTGGAAGGGATCGGGGGAAAAGGCGTCCGACGAATTGTGGTTCGATCTGGCCGAGGAGTTCGGCGCGACCGAATTCACCGGCTATGCGGGGCATGAGGGCGAGGGCCAGGTGCTGGCGATCGTGAAGGACGGCGCGCGGGTCGATAGCGCCGGCGTGGGTGATGAGGTGGTGATCCTCACCAACCAGACGCCTTTCTATGGCGAGAGCGGCGGCCAGATGGGCGACGTCGGCCGGATCGCGAGCGACGCGGGCTTCGCGGCCGACGTCGCCGACACCGCCAAGCCGCTCGGCCGGCTGCACGCGCACAAGGCGACGGTGACGGCCGGCGCGCTCAAGGTGGGCGAGGCGGTCAAGCTGATCGTCGATCGCGCCAATCGGGGCAAGCTGCGCGCCAACCATTCGGCGACCCACCTGCTGCACGCGGCGCTGCGCCACCGGCTCGGTGGCCATGTCACGCAGAAGGGCAGCATGGTTTCGGCCGATCGCCTGCGCTTCGATTATTCGCATCCCAAGGCGCTGAGCGTGGAGGATATCTCGGTGATCGAGGCCGAGGTGAACCGCCACATCCGCGAGAATGACGCGGTCACGACCCGCCTGATGACGCCCGACGCGGCGATCGAGGCGGGCGCGATGGCGCTGTTCGGCGAGAAATATGGCGACGAGGTGCGCGTGTTGTCGATGGGCTTGGGCGAGGACGCACCCTGGTCGGTCGAGCTGTGCGGCGGCACCCATGTCAACGCGCTCGGCGATATCGGCGTGTTCAAGATCGTCAGCGAGAGCGCGGTGTCCTCCGGCGTGCGCCGTATCGAGGCGCTGACCGGCGAGGCCGCGCGCCTGTGGCTGATCGGCCGCGACGAACGGCTGCGCGAAGTGGCGGCGCAGTTGAAGGCCTCGCCCGAGGACGTGCCGGCGCGTGTCGCGACGCTGGTCGAGGAGCGTCGCCGTCTGGAGCGCGAACTGGCCGAGGCGAAGAAGCAGCTGGCGCTGGGTGGTGGTGGCGGATCGGCGCAGGACACCGCCGGGCCGGAGCAGATCGCGGGCGTGGCCTTCATGGGCCAGGTGCTGCACGGCCTCGACCCCAAGGGGCTGCGTGGCGTGGTCGACGAGGCCAAGGCCAAGCTGGGCTCGGGCGTGGCGGTGATGGTCGCGGTCAACGAGGGCCGCGCCAGCGTCGCGGTCGGCGTGACCGACGATCTCAAGGGCCGGGCGAGCGCGGTCGATCTGGTCAAGGCGGCGGTGGCGGCCTTGGGCGGGCAGGGCGGCGGTGGCCGGCCGGACATGGCGCAGGGCGGTGGGCCGGAGGGCGACAAGGCCGAAGCTGCGGTGGATGCGGTGCGGGCCGCGCTGGCGGAGGTTGCGGCGGCCGCCTGAGGGCGATGGTCAGCCGCCCGGCTTGATGTAGGGCGCCACCTCGAACAGCAGCCGCTCCTCGCGGCGCGGGTCGTTCTCGATCCGCAAGGTCCGATCGAAGATCATCGTCGGGCGCTTTTCCAGATCGAAGCGGGGCCAGGCCGGCAGCCCGCCGCCGTTCGGATCACCCGTGCGCGCGAAGCGGATGAAGCAATCCGCCATGTCGCCCGCCAGCTTGCGCGCCGCCGGGCTGTTGCCGGTGCGCGCGGTCGGCACGGCGGTGTTGTCGAACACGAGCGGGATATCGAGCGTGTGGAAGGCGCCGAGGATGCCGCCCGCCTCGGGGCTGGGGAAATCGAGCTGATACATCCACGTCGGCCCGCCCAGCGCGGCGCGCGCCTCGGCCTGGATCAGATGGCCCGGCCACGATCGCCCGGCGGTCGCGGCGGCGAGGAGGATCTGGCCGGCATCGCGCTCCGGGTACATCTGGCGATAGCGCGCGACGACATGATCGGGCGCCAGATCGCGCGTCATCTCGCGGCCGAGCCGCTCGGCCAGATTGTCCCACGTCGTGTCGCGCGCGAGCAGCGTCTTTTCGATGAACAGCGCCGTCTCGTCATGGGTGTTGCCGATGATGAGCGGGATGTGCGCCGCCTCGCGCGGGGCGTCGGGCCAGAAGGGGTGGCGCGGCAGCACGCCATGATCCATCGTCGAGAAGAAGCTGATCTCGCCCTTCAGCTCGAGCGGATCGGTCTCGGCCATGGCGTCGACGATCCGCTGGTAGGGGATCGTCGCCAGCTCCTGCACGGTCGCGACGCCGGCACGCTTCATCAGCGCCTTGGCGCGGATCGTGGCGTGGTTGGGGCCGGCCGCGGTGACGTGCTGGCCGCTCATCGTGGCGACGGTGTGGAACAGCGGGCGCGCCTCGGGCATCGCCATCAGGGTGACCGCCTTGGCGCCGCCGCCCGACTGGCCGAAGATCATCACCCGGTTCGGATCGCCGCCGAAGGCCGCGATATTGTCGCGCACCCATTGCAGCGCCAGCACGATATCGAGATTGCCGACGTTGCCGGAATCGCGCGGGCCACCCAGCTGCGCCAGATAGGCATAGCCGAACGCCGCCAGCCGGTGGTTGAGCGTCACCACCACCACGTCGCCGCGCCGCACGAGGCTGGCGCCGTCGTACAGCGGGTCCGATCCCGATCCGTGGGCGTGCGCGCCACCGTGGAAATAGACCATCACCGGCCGCCGGCCCGCGTCGAGCCCCGGCGTCCAGACGTTGAGGAACAGGCAATCCTCGCTGACCGGCTCCTCGGCCCTGGTCTGCGGTGAGGCGGCGCCATAGCGGGTGGCGGGGGCGATATCCCGCCACGGCGCGGGCGTCACCGCGCGGGCGAAGCGGAGGGGCGCTGTGTCGGCGCCGTAGCGCACGCCCTTGAACACCAGCACACCGCCGTCGTTGGTGCCGCGCACCCGGCCGTGGCAGGTCGTGGCGACCGGATCGGAGGGGCCGCGCCCGATCTTCGCCTGCGCCATCGCGGGGACGGCGGCGAGGCCCGCCAGCATCGTCCGCCGGTCGATCATGCGGCGGCGGCCGCTTCCGCGCACAGGTTGCGCATCGCCGGCAGCGCCGGATTGCTGTTGTTGGTCATCCACGCCATGTGCAGCTCCACCGGCTTTTCGGGGTTGGTGTTGAGGCGCCGGAACTGCACGTCGGACATGCCGAGCCCCTGCGCGCTTTCGGGCACGATCGCCGCCGCGAGCCCCGCATGGACAAGCCCCAGCATCGAATGGATTTGCGTAACGTGCTGCACGAACAGCGGGTTCACCCCCGCGTCGCCGAACAGCCGCGCCAGCATCTGGTGGAAATAGCCGGCCCCCTGCCGCGCATACATGATGAGCGGCTTGCCATCGAAATCGGACAGCTCCAGCACCGCCTTGGCCTGGCGCGGATCGCCGGCGGGGAGCGCCGCCACGAACGACTGCTGCTGCACGCGAATGGTGGTGAATTCCTGCCGCTCGATCGGCGGGCGGACGAAGCCGATGTCGATCAGCCCGGTGAGGAGCGCATCGACCTGCTCGCCGGTCACCATCTCGCGCAATTCCAGCTCGATATTGGGCAGCGCCGCGCGCGCCTGCGCCACGATCTGGGGGACGAGATGATAGCCCGAGACGGCGGTGAAGCCGATCGCGAGTCGCCCGGCGTCACCCTTGGCCACCCGCCGGGTCGACAGCGCGGCGCTTTCGGCGAGGCGGATGATGCGGCGCGCTTCGATCAGGAACACGCGGCCGGCCGGGGTGAGGCTTACCTGCCGGCTGGTGCGCTCCAGCAGCGTCACGTCCAGGATGCGTTCGAGCAGCTGGATCTGCCGGCTGAGCGGCGATTGCGTCATGTTGAGGCGCTGCGCCGCGCGGCCGAAGTGGAGTTCTTCGGCCGCGGCGACGAAGCAGCGGAGTTGGCTGAGTTCAAACATGAGCCGGCGTTTACGCCGGTCAGGCGGCGGCGGCTACCTCGCTCGGCGCCACCGTTGCGATCAGCGCATCGAGTTCGGCCTGCTCGGCGGCGGTCAGGTCGGTCAGCGGCGAGCGGACCGGGCCGGCGTCACGGCCGATCGAGCGCATGCCGGCCTTCACGATCGAGACGGCATAGCCCTTGTTGCGGTTACGCAGCGCGACATAGGGCATCACGAACTTCTGGAGCTGGTTCATCACCTCGACCTGATCGCCGGCGCGGACCGACTTGTAGAAGGCGAGCGCCCATTCCGGCAGGAAGTTGAAGATCGCCGACGAATAGGTCGTGACGCCCATGGTGAGATAGGGGGTGGCGAACAGCTCGGCGGTGGGCAGGCCGCCGACATAGACCAGGCGATCGCCCATGCGGCCGTAGATGCGGGTCATCAGTTCGATATCGCCGACGCCGTCCTTGAAGCCGACGAGGTTGGGATTGCGCTCGCACAGGCGGGCCAGCGTGTCCTCGTTCACCACCGCATTGCCGCGATTGTAGACGATCACGCCCAGGCCGGTGGACTTGCAAACCGCTTCGATATGGGCGGCGAGGCCGTCCTGGCTGCCGGTCATCAGATAGGGCGGCAGGAGGAGGAGGCCATCGGCGCCGACTTCCTCGGCGTCGCGGGCGATGCCGGTGGCGATGGCGGTGCCATAGCCGCAGCCGGCGATGACGGGCGTCTTGCCGGCGGTCTCGACGACGGCGGCCGACACGACCTGCTTCACTTCGGCCGGGGTGAGCGAGAAGAATTCGCCGGTGCCGCCCGCCGCGAACAGGCCGGCCAGCTCATATTCCAGCATCCACGCGCAATGCTCGCGATAGGGGCCTTCGAGGAAGCTGTGGTCGGTCGGATCGAAATGGGTGACCGGAAAGGACAGGAGGCCGTCGCCGATCTGGGCGGCCATTTGCTGCGGGCTGATTCCGGTCATGTCGATCCCCTACCTTTGTCGCTTCGGCCTTTGCGCCGTCCCGTCGTAACTAGGGGATCGGGGGCTTGCCGGTCCAAACCAAAGGCGCGCTCGATCGATGCGCCTTCGGACTTGATCGGGTATTTTGGGCACACGCGTCCGTTCGTGCCGAGCCCTGCCCGGCACGAACGGACAGTGATCGCCTCAGGCCATATAGCCGTCGATGCGGCGCGGCAGGCCAAGCGGATTGGCTTCCTGAAGGTCCGGCGGAAGGATATCGTCGGGGATATCCTGATAGCTCACCGGGCGCAGGAAGCGTTCGATCGCGAGGCTGCCGACCGAGGTGGTGCGCGGATCGGAGGTGGCGGGGAAGGGGCCGCCATGGACCATCGCATGGCCCACCTCGACGCCCGTGCCGAAGCCGTTGGCGAGCAGGCGACCGGCCTTGCGCTCCAGCAGCGGCAGCAGTTCGCGCGCGGCGGCATGATCGCCATCGGCGATGTGCAGCGCGATCGTCAACTGGCCCTCGATATGCGCCAGCACCGCCTTCATCTCGGCCACGTCGGCGCAGCGCACGACGAGCGCCGCCGGACCGAAGATTTCCTCGTGCAGCGCCGGGGTCGACAGGAAGGTCGCCGCCGCCGTCTCGAAGATATGGGCATGGCCCTCGTAGGTACCGGTCGGCGCGAGGCCCTGGCCGACGAGGCGTGCGCCGGCCGCGCCATGCTTGGCGACGCCCTCGCTATAGGCCGAATGGATGCCCGGCGTCAGCATCGTGGTCGCCGGGATCACCGACAGCGCCTTTTCGGCGGCGTCGAGGAAGGCGTCCAGCGCGGGGCTGTCGATCGCCATGACGAGGCCGGGGTTGGTGCAGAACTGGCCGCTGCCGAGGGTGAGCGACGCGGCAAAGCCCTTGGCGATCGCCTCGCCGCGCTCCGCGAGCGCCGCGGGGAACAGCAGCACCGGGTTGATGCTTGACATTTCGGCATAGACCGGGATCGGCTCGGGCCGCGCCGCCGCCGTGCGCATCAGCGCCGTGCCGCCGCCGCGCGAGCCGGTGAAGCCGACCGCCTTGATGTTCGGATCGGCGACCAGGGCGGTGCCGACGCTGTTGCCCTCGCCGATGATCAGCGAAAAGACGCCGGGATGCAGACCGCACTTCACCCGCGCCCGTTCGATCGCCTCCGCGACGAGCGCCGAGGTGCCGAGGTGGGCGCGGTGGGCCTTCACCACCACCGGGCAACCGGCGGCCAGTGCCGAGGCGGTGTCGCCACCCGCGACCGAGAAAGCGAGCGGGAAGTTGGAGGCGCCGAACACCGCGACCGGGCCGACCGGGATCTGGCGCAGGCGCAGATCGGGGCGGGGGGCAGGGGCGCGATCGGGCTGGGCCGGATCGATCCGCACGCCGCGCCAGCTACCCTCGCGCAGCACGTTGGCGAACATGCGCAGCTGGCCCATGGTGCGACCGCGCTCGCCTTCCAGCCGGCCGCGCGGCAGGCCGCTTTCCAGCATCACGCGCTCGATCAGCGGGTCGCCGATGGCGAGGACTTCGTCGGCGATCGTGTCGAGGAAGGCGGCACGCTCGGTCGGCGTGGTCTCGCGGAAGCTGTCGAAGGCTTCCTCGGCCAGCGCGCAGGCGCGGGCGACGTCGTCGGTGGAGGCGGTGCCGAAGGCGGGCTCCAGCGGCTCGCCCGTCGCTGCGGCAACGGATTGCACGCTGCCCTGCGCGCCGAGCAGTCGCTCGCCGCCGATAATCATGGTCCCGTCCATTTCGCTAGCCTCTCACGTAAACCTGTCCCGATAAGGTAGGGAGGCTAGGGCTTACATTCCAAGCCAATCCTTGGCTGGATCATCCCGCCATACGCGCCGATGGGGCTTCGCGCAGGCTCCAGAAGATGGTGGTGCGCCCCTGCGCCTGGCGGACGAGGTGGCACAGCGGCAGCCGCTCGTCGCCGCTCAGCGCGCGATCGATGATGTCGCGCTTGGCCCGGCCCCGCGCGATGATCATCAGATGATCGGTCTGGGCGAGGGCCGGGATGTTGAGGCTCAGCCGCTCGAACGGCGCGTCGGCGGGCAGGGGATCGGGCGCGACGCGGATCGTGGCGGGCGCGGTCTCGCGATCGAACGGCATGTTGGGGAAGAGCGAGGCGACGCTGCCGTCCAGCCCGACGCCGACGCATACCAGATCGAAACGCGGCGGCGCCTCGTCCTCGCTGAGCGGCGCCACCTGCGCGGCGGTGGCGTCGAAGAAGCGCGAGAGCAGGCCGAAATTGCTGGCCGGGTGATGCTCGGGCACGATCCGGTCGTCGGTGAGCGAGATGCGCGTCTTGCCCCATGGGAGTGATCGGCGGCGCAATTCCTCGAACAGCGGCCCCGGCGTGCGCCCGCCGGGCAAGGCGATTGACCGGCGGCCGCGCGCGCAGATCACGCCGGCGATGTGCGAGGCCATGGCATGGGTGTCGGCGCGCGCCGCCCAGACGATCTCACTCACCGGCATGCCTCGTATCAAAGGTCAGTTCGATGCGCACGCCGTTGGGATCGCGAAAGAAGATCTGCTGCATCCAGTCGAGCCGCGTCTGGCTGTGCACATAGGTGACGCCCAGCTGCTCCAGCCGCGCGCGCATCTCGGCCACGTCGCTGCATTCGAAGGCGATATGGTCGAGCCGGGAGGGCGCGCCCGCCGCGATCGTCTCCGCGCCGGTGTTGACGTGGATGATCGGCTGGCCGGCGGCGGTGGAAAGCCAGGCGTTGGTCTCCTGATCCGCCATCGTCAGCGCGGGGCCGCGCACCAGATCGAACAGGCCCGTGTAGAAGGCGCAGGTCTCCTCGAAGAGCGGGGTCTTGATGTTGATATGGCCGATCCGGTCGATCATCGTGCGTTGGGCCTTCAGAGCGCGGTGAAACGGAAATTGCGGAAACGCGCGGCGCCCTGGCCGGCGGCGTAGAGGCCCGGCCGCAGCATCAGGAAGCCGCCGCGCACATTGTGGTGATAGCCGGACACCTCCATGCCCCGATCGAACCGTTTCCATGTCCGCCCCCCATCTCCGCTTAAATGGAAGGAGACGATGTGGCGATCGTTGGTGATCCGCATCGTGAGACGGCGGCCATAAGGATTGGCGGGGCGGCCGCGGTCCATCCCATATTGGTGGGTGACGAACCGCGCGCCATCGAAGCCGAGCCCGCAATAGAGCTTGTCGTCGTAGAAGAGGACGAGCCCCGCCGTCGTGCCGGGATCGATGTCGATCTCGCATTCCATCCGATAGGCGGTATCGCCCGCGATCAGCATCAATGGCGAGCTGTCCACCGGCGCGGTGCCGCGCGCCTTCAGCGTGAGCGTGCCGCCCTTGGCGCTGGCCCGTGAGGCTTCGTCGGGCGCGGGACGGAAGAAGCTCCAGTGGGTGCCGAGCGCCAGCGTCTCGAACGGGTCGCTGAGCGCCATGCCGTGCGGCACCGCCTCGCCGCCCCTGGGCTTGGCGAGCGGTTGCGAGAGATCGCCGCCGGTCATGCGGAACCAGCCGTCCGCCGTCCATTCGATCGGGTCGAGCAATGTCTGGCGGCCGAGCGTCCAATAGCCGTTCTCGAAGCCGTGATAGACCGCCCACCAGTCTCCCGCCGGCCCCTCGACCAGCGAGGCATGGCCGCGCGACCACCATCGCTCGCTCTGGTCCTTGGTCCGCACGATCGGATTGGCGGGGCAATTCTCCCACGGCCCATGCAGCGATCGCGATCGGGCGGCGATCACCATATGGCCGGTGGGCGGCCCGGCGGTGCCACCGACGGCGGTGATCTGGTAATAATAGCCGCCGTGGCGGACGATCTTCGGCCCCTCGGGCGAGAAGCTCTCGACGTCCCACTCCTCCGGGTAATGCCACGGATCATAGACATGCTCGACCTTGCCGACGGTCGACAGGCCATCCGCGCTCAGCCGGATGCGGTCCCCGCCCGAGAGGAACAGCCAGCGCGAGCCATCTTCGGCGACGGCGTGGCAAGGATCGATATGGTTCGGCAGATGCAGGTCGATCGGGTCGCTCCACGGCCCTTCGATCCGGTCGGCGTGGATCACATAGGTGGTGTTCGGGTTCGCCTTGACCGGGATGTAGAGGAAATAGCGGCCGTCATGCTTTTCGAGGCTGACCGCCCAGACCGAGCCGATATTCCTCGTCAGCGCCGGGCCGATCGGCCGCCAGTTCACCAGATCGCGCGAATGCCAGATGACGAGGCCGGGGTAGGAATCGAAGCTGGAGAAGGTGAGGTAATAGTCCTTCCCATCCTTCAGGATCGCGGGATCGGGCCGGTCGCCCGCCATGATCGGGTTGAGGAAACGGCCGTCGCCCAGATCGGCGATGCGCTGATTGTCGAAGCCCCGGCGCCATTGCGGGGCTGCGGCGGGCGGCGGCGCGGCGGGCGCGGCGGAGGGGAGCAGCAGCGCGGCGGCGCTGCCGGTCAGGCCGAAGGTTTCGCGGCGGTTGAGCTTCATCGGCGGGGCTCCCGGGGAAAGGCTTCGATGCGCTTGCGCCCATGCGCCAGCATAGCCGCGTGAAAGCGGACGAGGGCGGTGCCGGTGAGCCCCCTGGCGGCGTCGGCGATGGCCAGCCACGCCATCGCCTCGGCGGCGCGGAAAGCGGGTTCCCTGGCGATGCGGGCAAGATCGGTATCGAACGGCGCGAAATAGGCGGGCTCGCCCATCCATGCGATCAGCCGCGCCCTGGCCTGATCGATCGTCCAGCCGTGGCGGTGGATGCCGATATCGACGAGGCCCCGCGTCGCGCGGAACAGCAGCCAGTGGATATGGCCGAGTTCGATGCGGGGATCGCCGGCAAAGGCACCCTGCGCGGCGGACAACTGCTCGGCATAGGTGGCCCAGCCCTCGGCGAAGACGGGCGTGTAGCGCAGCCTCAGGGGATGTGGCGGCTCGATCGCCTCGACGGGCAGCTGCACCATATGGCCGGGCACCAGCTCGTGGGTGACGACGCTCGGCAGGGTCCAACTCGGCCGGCGGCGGATGTCCTTCAGATCGACGACATAGGCGCCCCGGCTGGTGGCGGTGGGGAGGGTGCGGTAGCCACCCTTGCCCGCCGCGATCTCCTCCGCCGAAAGGACGCGCACATCGACGTCGCCGCACCAGCGCGGCAGGCCGGCGAAGGCACGGGGCAGGCGGGCGCGGGCAGCGTCCAGCATGCGGGTCATGTCGGCGATGGCGCGGGCGCGGCCGGCCTCGTCGTCGGTGTAGAGGTAGCGGGTGTCGCCCCACAGCCGGCGATAGCGCGCGCCGATGTCGCCCTGCGTGTCGCCGATCTGCGTGAACAGGGCGTCGGCCCGGCGGTGAAGCGCGGCCAGTTCGGCCGTCAGCCTTGCCTCGGTCGAGACCGGATCGAGGCCGTCCCCCGCCGCGCGGCGCAGCAGCAGCGCGAAGCGGTCGGCGGGTGCCGCCGTCGCCAGCGCCGCATCGATCGCCAGCCCGGCGCGCGCCGCCTCCAGATCGAGCGCCAGCGCGGGCGTGCCACCCGTGACGCCCTTCAGCAGCGCCAGCGCCCTGACCGGATCGGCTTCCACCGCCGCCGCATCCAGCGCGGCACCGGCATCGCCGGTTGCCGCACGCAGGCGCGCGGGCAGCAGGGCCATGGCCCCGCCCGCAACGAGCAGCCCGCGCCGCGACAGTGCCGTCATTTCGCCGCGCCGCCCAGCGGCACGCGATTGTTGAGCATCGTCACCTCGGGCGCGTCGCCCGGCAGCGCGACCGTCACCGCCAGCGTCTCGATCGTCACCCCGGCGGGCGCCGTCAGCGTCACCGTCGCGGTGCGCGGATCGAGATCGAGCGGGGCGGCCAGCGGCGGCACGGCGGCGCTCGCGACCGCGCGGCCATCGGGCGCGACGAGGCTGACCGTGCCGCCCGCCACGTCCTTCGCGCCGAGGCTGTGGACCGTCACCTTCACCCGCCGCCCGCTCACCGCCACATCGTCGCGCCCGATGCCGAGATCGGCGCGCTGCTCGACCGGCGTGGTCGGCTCGGTGAGGGCGAAGTCCAGCACCGTCATCGTGCCCGCCGCGAACTGCACAGGGGTCGAGGCGCTGCGCTCCAGCGTCACGGTCCGGTCGGCCGTGATCGGCACCAGCGTCCTGCCTTCGTCGGCGCTGGTGGCGGCCTTCACCGTCCAGCGACCGGCGTCCACGTTCCAGCCCGTCATCACCGCGTCGATCGGCGCGGCGGTGGTGTTGTAGGCCATCACCCGGAAATGCGTGCGCGTCGCGCCGGGCATCAGGATGGCGACCTTCTCGGCATCCTCGTCCTTCGCAAAGCGCCAGCTCACCGCATTGCCGGGATAGAGGTAATTGCGCTTGAGGGCGATGCCGCCCAGCCGCTCGCGCTGGAGGATCTCGCTCGGCACGTCGACCCGGTCGGACCACCAATGGCCGACGGTGTACATGCCCTCGCGCGGCAGTTTCTCGCGCAGCGCCTCTACATGCAGCGTCTCGATCGCCTTCGTGTCGCCGGTCGCGGCCCATTGGGCATAGCGCACGAAGCCGTCCGCCCCGCCCTTGGCGACCAGCGCGTCGCGCCAGCCTTTGCCCTCGGGCAGCAGATCGAACACATTCTCGTTGAACTCGGCGAGTGAGGCCGGCCCCGACTTGCCGATCCGCGCATAGACCGGCCGCAGATATTTCGCGTCGCCGGTGAAGCGCCACGCCGCCCACGCGGTCTGAAGCGGAATGGTCACGCCGCCACCGTCGCCGACGCGCTCCTGCTCGGTGATCCAGTTGATCTCGTTGGGGAAGGCCCAACCGCCGCCGGCCTCCTGCTTCCCGTGCGCGAGCCAGCCATCCATGATGCCGGTAACCAGCCCGCGCGCGCCGGGGTTGTTGGCGTAGAGGCCGGTCAGGATCGGCCCGTGCATCACGACGAAGGCATAAGGCTTCTGCCACGACAGCGGCTCGTCGCGATACATCTTGCGGCCGCCATACCAGTTGCTGGCGAAATGCATGTGGCCCGCCGAATTGGTCAGGATCACGCCTTTCAGCGCCTTGGTGGTGCGCATCAGCCGTTCCAGCGCGACCGGCTCGCCCCAGTTCAGGTAGAAACGCTCGGCGTCGGAATTCATGCCTTCTTCGTAGGCGTGCAGTTCGTCGGTCTCGATCGTCGAGAGGCCGTTGGTGTGCATCCCGTTGCGATAGGCCGCTTCGGACAATGCGCGGAGCGAGGCGTTGAGCTTGTCGGGCTTGATTCCCATCAGCGCGAGGCCGGGCCATTGCTGGGTGAGATCGGTATCGTCGGAAATGCCGCCGCCGAAATCACCATAGGGCACCTGCCGCTCGTCGATCCACCATTCGACCACGCGGCGCGTCGCGGCCAGATCCTGCAACTGGCGCGCCGCCCAGGCGGGGGTGCCCGCCGGAATCGGCGGCAAGGTGATCGGCGGCAGGTTTTCGGGCCGGTAATTGATGTCGGCCCAATAGGTGCGGGCCTCCAGATTGTCGGGATCGACCCGCAGCAGATCGGAAATGTCGGCGAACACCCGGCGATAGAGGCCGGCGCGCTTAGAGGCGGTATGCTCCTCGACGAGGAAGCCCCAATTGTCCTTCACCTGATTGAGCCGGTCAGCGACATGCTCGGCCCTGGCCGCCGCGCGATCCTTGAACACCAGCCGGATCGCCGCACCATCCAGCGCCGCAGCGTCGAAATCGGGCACGGCCGAGGCGATGGTGAGGTACAGGCTGTCGTTGCTCAGGATGCGATCGCGCAGATCGAGCCAGAGCGTGCGCGCCTCGCCCGGCCGCACCGAGACCGACAGGTCGATCATGTCGCGCCCCGGCCAGATCGGGTCTTTCACGCGGATGTTGAGCGGGATCAGCCCGTCCCGGCCGGGCTTCAGCGCCAGCGCGGGCAGGTCGATGGCGATGCCGTCGAGCCCGTCATGGATATTCTGCCAGCCATAATCCCAGGCGCGCGCCACCGGGCGGCCAGGATGCGCCTCGCCGAAGCTGGACGGGATCAGGATATGGACGATCGGCGCCAGCCCCTTGGGCCGCACCACGGCACCGCTGGCCGAGGCATCGCCCGCGCCCACTGCCGCGCGGACGCCGCCCAGCGGCATGGCGACGACCGTGCTGCGCTCGTCGGGCGCATATCGGCCGGCGATGAAGGCGTTGAGGTCGTCGAACGGGGCGAGGGTGGAGGAAGCGGCGGCATCCACCTTGTAGGTCAGCTTGAAGCTGCCCCTGGGCTCCTCGCCGGCGGCCACGTCATAGGCCCAGATTTCCTGGATCGGCTGTTCCTGCATCACATTGGTGAAGCGCAGGCGCCCGCCCTGTTTCTCCGGCAGGCTGGAGACGCTGCGGACCACGCCCATCGGCCTCTTGGCGAGGCTGGCATAATTGGTGCCGTCCGCCGACCATGACAGGTCGCCATAGGCCGCGCCGCGTATCTCGATCCGGTTGAAGCGTTCGCCCGCCGGCACGGTCAAATCGTAATTCTTGCCGCCCTCGACATAGACGTTCCAGTCGGGGAGCTGGAAATAATCGTCGCGGCCGGGCAGGCGGGAGCGGTTGTAGACGCCGGGCCAGGTCGTCTCGGCGATGCCGTCGACGCCCTTCCACATCCATTCCTTCAGATCCTTCGCATCGGCGAACTCGACCTTGCGGGCGCGAGTGACGGGCGCGTCGAGGAGGGGCGGCGAGCCCTTGTCCCAGCCGTAGCGGTGGAGCCAAGCCGCGGTCTGCGCGGCCTTGTCGGGGGCGGGCGGGGCGGCGGGCTCGCGCTTGTCCGCCAGCGCCGCGACATCCTCGGCGGGCAGCATCCGGTCATAGACGCGCACCTCGTCCACGTCCGATCCGCGCATGAAATTGTAGCGGCTCTGCACCTGGTGCGGCGACATGACACGGCCGGCCAGCCCGAACTGGTCGAGCCCGCTGTCGAGATCGGCCTTCTGCACCTTGGCGGCGACCCGCTTGCCATCCACCGACAGCGTCACCCCCTTGGTCTCGTCCCAGCCAAAGGCGATATGGTGCCAGGCGTCGGGCGTGGGCAGCGGGTCCATCGTCCACGATACGCGCAGGCGGGAGAGATTGGCGTCGGTGACGAAGGCGTCGAAGCCGTGGCCGTTCCAGTCGATCCGCAGGAACGCCATGTCCCAGCTGGAATGATCGGCGAACCCTGCGCGGAAGATCACGAAGGGCGTCTCGCCCACCGGCGTCCGCGCGCGCCAGAAGAAGGAAAGCGTGCCGCGCGCCGCCTGCATGTTGCCGGGCGCGTTCCAGGCGAGATAGCCTTCGTCGGCCCATTGCGCCGCCGATCCGATCGCGCCGCCGGGCACGATCTTCACGCCGGACACGAAATTCGGCACCGCCGGCCCGGTCGCCACGTCGGCGGTGAAATCCTTGTCGAGCGGCGCGCGGAAGAGGAGCCCGGTGGGGTCCGCAGCCGCGGCGGCGCCCGCCGCCAGCAAAGCGGGCAGGGCGACGCCATAGCGCAGCATATCGGCAAGGCGGTGTCGCAAACTCACTCTCCTGTTAGCGGGCTTCTCGCGGCTGTTCGCCGTCTCGCCCGCCGCAATGATGGTTTCAGATGCTGTCGACCCTCGCGAGGCGGGGCGAGAGCAGGTGGATCACGAGGATCGCGATCAGATAGACGCTGCCCGCCACCGCGAAGATCGCGGTGTAGCTGCCGGTGGTCTCCAGGATGTAGCCGGTGAACTTGGCCATCATCATGCCGCCGATCGCGCCGACCGTGCCGCCGATCCCGACGACCGACCCCACCGCCGCGCGCGGGAACATGTCCGACGGGATGGTGTAGAGGTTGGCCGAAAAGGCCTGATGCGCCGCCGTGGCGAGGCCGAGGATGCCGACCGCGAGCCACAGATTGTCGATCCACTGGGCGAAGAAGATCGGCGTCACCAGTACCGCGCACACCAGCATCGTCAGCTTGCGCGCGGCATTGGCGGTGAAGCCGCGCCGCATCAGCCGCGAGGAGGACCAGCCGCCCGCGACGCTGCCCAGATCGGAGATGAGATAGATCACCACCAGCGGCGGGCCGAAGCTCTTGAGATCGAGATTGTAGGTCTTGGCGAGGAAATCCGGCGTCCAGAAGAGGAACAGCCACCAGATCGGGTCGATCAGGAACTTGCCCAGCGCATAGGCCCAGGTTTCGCGATAGCCGAGCAGGCGGCCCCAGCTGATCTTCTGGACGGGATCGGCCGGATCGCTTTCGATATAGGCCAGCTCGTCGGCCGAGACCTTCTTGCTCTCGCGCGGGCGGCGGTACATCGCAATCCAGGCCACCAGCCAGACGAGGCTGATGACGCCGGTGATGACGAACGCCATGCGCCAGCCGTAGGCGACGGTGAGGATCGGCACGATCAGCGGGGCGACGATCGCGCCGACGTTGGCACCGGCGTTGAAGATGCCGGTCGCCAGCGCGCGCTCCTTGGCGGGGAACCATTCCGACACGGCCTTGATGCCGGCGGGGAAGTTACCCGATTCACCCAAGCCCAGCACCGATCGCGCCATGGCGAATTGCGCGGCATTGTTGACGAAGCCGCACAGCGTATGGCCGAGCGTCCAGATGACGAAGGCGATCGAATAACCGATGCGCGCGCCGACCGTGTCGACGACCTTGCCGAAGCTGAGATAGCCGATGGCGTAGGCGGCCTGGAACCAGAAGACCACGTCGGCATAGGTCGTTTCCGACCAGCCGAGTTCGGCCGAGATGGTCGGCTTCAGCAGCCCAATCATCTGGCGATCGACATAGTTGATCGCGGTGGCGGCGAACAGCAGCCCGCAGATCACCCAGCGATAGCGCCCCACGCGATCGGCCGCGCCCGCGACCTCCGGCACATCCCTCAAAGCCATCGGTCCGTCTCCAAATTATCTTTTATGCGGCGGTAATCGTGCAGCGGATCGAGAAGCGATCGTCGAACCGCGCCTCGACCTCGTCGCCGACCCCGACGACATGTACGCCCGTCACGGCACCGCTGGAAATCCAGGTGCCGGCGGGCACCGCGATGCCGCGCGCGGCGAGATGCTCGAACAGGAAGCGCGCCGCGCCGATCGGGCCGTCGAGCATGGCGGCGGCGGTGGCGGCGCCGATCCGCTCGCCGTTGATGTGCAGTTCCACCGGCACGGCGTTCAGGTCCACGGCCTGCCAGCCCTCGATCGCGGGGCCGACGACGAGGCCGTTGTTGTTGCCGAAATCCGAAATGGTGACGAGCGGGCCGTTGCCGTTGATGCCCGGGAAGGGCGAGCTGGCGATCTCGATGCCGACATGCACCGCGCCGATCAGCGCGATCGCCTCGTCCATCGTGTAGCTGAGCTTCGCGGGATCGGGCGCGGTGCCGACCTGGATCAGAAATTCGCTCTCGGCCGCGCCGAAGCCATCGGCGAAGATCGCCATCGGCACCGCGTTGCTGCCGTCGTAATCGAACACCTGATGGGCAAAGATCGGGCCGGAGAGGCGATCGACGCCGTCCAGCGGCGGATTGATGCGGCCGACCTTCCAGCCGACGATCTCGCCGCCGAACAGGCCGATCGCGCTATCCTGCACGGCATAGGCTTCGTCGAGGCTGGCGGGCTTGGTGCCGGGGTAGTCGATCACGGCGGCGGCGGTCTGCCGGCCGGTGACGAACGCCTTGGCGATCCCCTCGATATTTCCGTCGATCTGCTGCGTAGCCAAGGCCGCGCCCCTCTCTTGCTTATTGGGATGATGAGTTATGGGAAACCGGTGTCACAGGCAAGTGGTCGTCCTGCCTCCGGCTGTTTCTTAAGCCAGGATTTGGGCGAGCGTTCCTGCGAAAGCGGCATCGCCGGCCCTAGCGATCGCATCGGTCACGGCCCGATCGCCCGCCATTTCGGGGGGCAGCAGCAGCCCGGCGCCGGTGATGCGCGCCAATACATCCGCCGCCGATCCTTCCGCCCCGGCGGTGGCGAGGAAGGCGCCTTCGGGATCGATGATCTTCGTCCCCGCCCGCGCCCGCTGCATCACGAAGCCGATCCACGCGCCGATCGCCGTCAGGATGCGCGGTGGCAGGCGGCCCGCGCGGCGGTTCTCGATCAGCGTATCGACCAGGCGATAGGGCAGCTTCTGCGTGCCGTCGTGGGCGATCTGCTCCAGCAGATGCACGATCACCGGATTACGGAAACGCCGCAGCACCGCATCGATATAATCGCCCAGATCGAGGCCGGGGACGGCCTTCAGCATCGGCGCGATCTCCTCGCGCATCATCGCCGCCACGAAGGCCGCCAGCCGCGCATCGCCCATCGCCTCGGCGACGCTTGTGTGGCCGAGCAGCAGCCCGGCATAAGCGAGGGTGGAGTGCGGCCCGTTGAGCAGGCGCAGCTTGGCGCGCTCGTAACCCGCGACATCGGTGGTGAGCGTTGCCCCGGCGGCGGCGAGATCCGGGCCGAGCGGGCGGCCCTGATCCTCGATCACCCATTGCACGAACGTCTCGCGCTGCACGGCGGCATCGTCGCGCACGCCCAAGGTGGTGGCGGTCAGGTCGAGGAAGCGCGCGTCCGAGGCCGGGGTGATCGAATCGACCATCGTGGCGGGCACCCGCACCTCGCCCGCGATCCAGTCGGCCAGTTCGCTATCCAGCCGCCCCGCATAGCCGACGAGCGCGGCATGCAGCTTGGCGCCGTTGCGCGCCAGATTGTCGCAGGGGACGGGCGTGAAGGGCGCGATGCCCGCACCCCGCCGCGCGGCGAGCCCCGCGACGATCCAGCCGACCACGCTGCGCGGGGCGGCGGCGCCCGCCAGATCGTGGACGATATCGGGATGGTCGAAATCGAGCGTCCCGTCGGGCGCCAGGCAATAGCCCTTCTCGGTCACGGTGGTCGTCACCAGCCGCACGTCGGGCGAGCCCAGCAGCGCCAACGTCTCGCCGGCCTCGTCCGGGCCGAGGAAGCGGTTGTGCGCCGCGATCACCCGCCATTCGGGCTCGGCGTCGCGCACGCCGATCGTATAATGGCCGCCCTGGCGCTCCAGCGCCTCGATCGTTCCGCGCGTCCGCAGCGAGACGGCGGCGATCCCCCAGCGCTGGTCGTGATCCAGGACGGTGTCGATGTAGCTCGCCTGATGCGCGCGGTGGAAGGCGCCGGGGCCGAAATGGACGATGCCGGTCGTCGTCGGCATCTTATGGCCGGGGCGGCGCACGACCGGCGGCAGGCTCGCGAGACGATCGACGGACAGAAAGTCACTCACAACGTCACCCCACGCTTCCAGATCGCGATCTCGCGCTCGCCATTCTTCTCCGCCTTGGTCTCCTCGCCCGAGGCGATGGCGCGGATGCGGTCGAGCAGCGCCTCTTCGGCGCTGGCGAAGCCCTGTTCCAGCACGCTGCCCGCGTCGAAATCGATCCAGCCGGGCTTGCGCTGGGCGAGGCCGCTGTTCGACGCGATCTTCATCGTCGGCACCGGAAAGCCGAGCGGCGTGCCCCGGCCGGTGGTGAACAGGATCACCGTCGCCCCCGCCGCCGCCAGCGCGGTGGAGGAAACGGCATCGTTGCCGGGCGCTTCGAGCAGGGTGAGCCCCTTCATCGTCACCTGCCCGCCATAGTCGATCACGTCGACCACCGTGGCATGGCCGCCCTTCTGCACGGCGCCGAGCGACTTTTCCTCCAGCGTCGTGATGCCGCCCGCGACATTGCCGGGGGAGGGGTTTTCCGAGATCGGCTCGCCCGCATCGATGAAATATTGCTTGAAGCGATTGACCAGCCCGCCGACGCGCTCGAACACGTCGGCATTGGCCGCGCGCTGCATCAGGAGATGTTCGGCACCGAAGATTTCGGGGATTTCCGTCAGGATCGCGGCGCCGCCGGCCTGCGTCACCCGGTCGCTCATCCGGCCGACCAGCGGGTTGGCGGTGAGGCCCGAAAGCCCGTCCGATCCGCCGCACTTCACCCCCAGCACCAGCGCATCGAGCCCCACCGGCTCGCGCTTCGCCTCGATCAGATCGACCAGTTCGGCGACCTTGGCGCAGCCGTCGGCTAGTTCGTCCTCGGCGAATTGCGCGGTCACGGTACGGATCGACGCGCGGCGCCATTCGGGGATTTCGCCGAGCAGTTCGTCGACCTGATTTTCCTCGCAGCCGAGCCCCACGATCAGCACGCCGCCGGCATTGGGGTGGCAGGCGAGCGCCGCGAGGATGCTGCGTGTGCCGGCGAGGTCGGCGCCGAGCTGCGAGCAGCCGTGCGGATGGGTGAAGGCATGGACCCCGTCGATCCGGTCGCCGGCCGCCGCCCCCGCCCTGGCGGCGATCCGCTCGGCGGTGCGGGCGACGCAGCCGACCGTGGGGAGAATCCAGATTTCGTTGCGCGTGCCGACGCGCCCGTCCGGCCGGCGGTATCCCAGGAAGCTGCCGCCATCGACCGTCGCGGCCGCCCCGGCATCGGCCTTTTCCTGAAACGCATAATCCAGCGTGCCCGACAGGCCACTGTGAAGATTGGAGGAATGGACATGCTCGCCCGCCGCGATGGCAGCGGTGGCGACACCGATCGGCGCGCCATATTTGCGCACCGGGGCGCCCTTGGCGATGGCATGGATCGCCACCTTGTGCCCCTTGGTCACAGCCTCGCCAGCGACGAGTTCGACATCGCCGACCCGGATCGATTCGCCCACCGCCGCGTCACCCAACAGAGTGGCGACGTCATCGTCCGCATTGATGAGAAGCGCCTCAGCCACAACACCCTCTATTCTTCTGGTAACCGGTGTCATACATAGCCCCTACAATATAGCCGGCGCAAGCCGGGAGACTAGCCGGAGGGGAGGCCGGCAGCTATGCCTGAGCCCGTGAAGAAGACCGGCCAGCCCACCATCAACGACGTCGCGCGCATCGCCGGCGTTTCCAAGAAGACCGTCAGCCGGGTCATCAACCGGTCGTCGCAACTGAACGGCGAGACGCGGAGCAAGGTGGAGGAAGTGATCGCGGAACTGGGTTATGTGCCCAATCCGCAGGCGCGCGCGCTGGCGCTGCGCCGCAATTACCTGATCGGCCTGGTCCACGACAATCCGAACGCGCAGACGATCATGAACGTCCAGCGCGGCATGCTGGAAGCGCTGCACGACAGCGAATTCGAAATGGTCGTCCGCCCGCTCAGTCGCGGCTCGCCGACGATGCTGGATGATCTGCGCACCTTTCTGGAGCGGCAGAGGCTGTTCGGCGTTTTCCTGATGCCGCCGATCAGCGAGAATGACGCGATCGTGAAGCTCTGTGTCGAACTCGGCTGTCGCTATGTCCGCATGTGTTCGGCGGTGCTCGACGACGACGAGCATATGGTGGCGTCGAACGACCGCGAGGTGGTGCGCGAGGCGACCGAATATCTGATCGCGCAGGGCCACCAGCGCATCGGCCTGGTCGCCGGCCCGCACGGCTTCCGCTCCGCCAAGGAACGGCGGCAGGGGTTCGAGGAGGCGCTCGCCGCCGCCGGCATCCCCTTGCCCCGCAGCCTGATCGCGGACGGCAATTACACCTTCGAATCGGGCCTCGTCGCGGCCGAGCGCCTGCTGGAGCAGACCCCACGCCCCACGGCGATCTTCTCGTCCAGCGACACGATGGCCGCCGGCGTGATGTTCGCCGCCCGCCAGCGCGGCCTCGACATTCCGCGTGACCTTTCGATCATCGGCTTCGACGACACGCCGATCGCCTCGCAGGTCTGGCCCCCGCTCACGACGGTGCGCTGGCCGAGCGTGTCGATGGGGCGATCGGGCGCGCTGAAGCTGATCGCGGGCGTCGATGGCGGAGAGGTGGTGCCCGAACCGTCGATGCTGTTGTCCACATTGGTGCGCCGCGCGTCTGTGGGGCCGCCGAGTCGGTAGGTCATAAGGGGCGTCGGTGGATCCTAGGATGATCCGTTCGTCCCGAGCGTAGTCGAGGGGCGTGCCCCAAGCGGCGGCTCCGGCCTCACGCCCCTCGACTTCGCTCGGGGCGAACGGGAAGGTTTATCGGAAGGGCGGATCACAATGTCTACCGGCTTGCACGATCGCCTGACACCGGTTACCTGAGCCCACCGCCCGGTTCAGAACGGCGAAGGAGGATGGCATGGCACGGCGACTGGAACTCCATCCGGACCGCCTTTTCCCCAGCGACCCGTCGGCGCGGAGCGTCGCGCGCGCGCTCTATGCCGAGGTGGCCGATCTGCCGATCGTCAGCCCGCATGGCCACACCGATCCGATCTGGTTCGCCGAGAATGAGAATTGGACCGACGCGACCAGCCTGCTGCTCGCGCCCGACCATTATATCTACCGGATGCTCTATTCGCAGGGCGTCGATCTCGACGCGCTGGCGATCCCGCGCAAAAGCGGCGTGCCCGCGACCGATCCGCGCGCGGCGTGGAAATTGTTCGCCAGCCACTACACGCTCTTCCGGGGCACGCCCTCGCGCCTGTGGCTCGATCATGTGTTCGGTGAGGTGTTCGGCATCGACGTGGCGCTGGAGGCGGCGACCGCCGACCTCTATTTCGACACGATAAACGAGAAATTGGCGAGCGAAGCCTTCCGCCCGCGCGCGCTGTTCGATCGCTTCAAGATCGATTTCCTCGCCACCACCGAGGGGCCGCAGCACGATCTGGCGCCGCATCACGCGATCCACGCTTCGGGCTGGGGCGGGCGGGTCGTCACGACCTATCGCCCGGATGCGGTGATCGATGTGGAGAATGAGGGCTTCGCGAACGCCATGGAGCGGTTTGCGGGCTGGACCGGCGAGGATGTCTATAGCTGGAAGGGCTATCTCGCAGCCCACGCCAAACGCCGTGCCGATTTCCGCGCCGCCGGCGCCACCGCGACCGATCATGGCCACCCGACCGCGCTGACCGCCAATCTCTCGCCCGCCGAGGCCGAGGCGTTGTTCCTGAAGGTGACCGGCGGTGACTGGACGCCGGCCGACGCCGAACTGTTCCGCGCGCAGATGCTGACCGAGATGGCGGCCATGTCGGCCGAGGACGGGATGGTGATGCAGATTCACCCCGGCGCCTTTCGCAACCACAATGCCGGGCTGTTCGCCACCCACGGCCGCGACAAGGGCGCCGACATCCCGACACGCACCGATTATGTCCATGCGCTCAAGCCTTTGCTCGATCGCTTCGGCACCAGCACCGATCTGTCGGTCATCCTCTTCACGCTGGACGAGAGCGTCTACGCGCGCGAGCTGGCGCCGCTGGCGGGCCATTATCCCTGCCTCAAGCTCGGCCCCTCCTGGTGGTTCCACGACAGCCCCGAGGGGATGCGCCGCTTCCGCGAGATGACCACCGAGACGGCCGGCTTCTACAACACCGTCGGCTTCAACGACGACACCCGCGCCTTCCTTTCGATCCCGGCGCGGCACGATGTCGCGCGCCGCGTCGATTGCGCCTTCCTCGCCCGCCTCGTCGCCGAGCATCGGATCGAGGATTGGGAAGCGGCCGAACTGGCGCAGGAACTCACCTCGGGCCTCGTTCGTCGCGCCTATCGCATCGACGAGCCCTTCACTGCCGCCAAGGCGGCCTGATCTCTCACCCGGAGACTATCATGTTCGAGAAAACCTATCACGCGACGCACCCCGACATGATGGAGTGCGTGGACAACGAATCGCTGCGCGACCGCTATCTCGTCGGCGGCATGTTCGAGGCCGGCAAGATCGTCCTCAACTATTCGCACAACGAGCGGTTCGTGATCGGCGGCGTGGTGCCGGCCGGCGGCAGCATCACCCTGCCGGCGCAGACCGAGCCCAAGTCGGCGGCGGGCAAGCCCTTCCTCGAGCGGCGCGAACTGGCGGCCGTCAACATCGGCGGCGCGGGCGCGATCACGGTGGACGGCGAGCGGTTCGAGCTGGGCAACAAGGAATGTCTCTACATTCCGATGGGCTCGACCGACGTGGTGTTCGAGGGCGCCGAGTCGCGCTTCTACCTGGCGTCGCTGCCCGCCCATAAGGTGTGCCCGATCAAGAAGATCACGCTGGACATCGCCAATCCGCTGGCGCGCGGCAGCCTGGAGGAATCCAACCAGCGCACCATCTATCAGCTGGTCATTCCGGGCGTGTGCGAGAGCGCGCAGCTCCTGCTCGGCCTGACGGTGCTGGAGCCGGGCAGCGTGTGGAACACGATGCCGCCGCACCTCCACGATCGCCGCAGCGAGATCTATCTCTACTTCGACCTCGCCGAGAAGGACCGTGTGTTCCATTACATGGGCGAGCCGGACGCGATGCGCCACATCGCCATCGCCAATGAGGAGGCCGTCATCTCCCCGCCGTGGTCGATCCACATGGGTTCGGGCACCAAATCCTATGGCTTCATCTGGGCGATGGGCGGCGAGAATCTCGACTATACGGACATGAACGTCCTCGACATCTGCCAGCTTCAGTAAGGGCAGCATCCATGAGCAAGATGTTCGATCTGAGCGGCAAGGTGGCGATCGTCACCGGGGCCAACACCGGCATCGGCCAGGCGATCGCGGTGGCGCTGGCGGAAGCCGGCGCCGACATCGCCGCCGTCGGCCGCACGCCGGCCGAGGATACGGTCGAGAAGGTCCGCGCGCTCGGCCGCCGCGCCGAGATCGTCTCCGCCGATCTGTCGAGCATCGAGCCGGTGCAGCGGGTGGTGGACGAGACGCTGGAGAAGCTCGGCGGGCTCCACATCCTCGTCAACAATGCCGGCATCATCCGCCGCGCGGATTCGGTCGACTTCACCGAGGCGGATTGGGATGCCGTGGTCGATACCAACCTCAAGTCGCTGTTCTTCCTGTGCCAGGCGGCCGGGCGTCACATGATCGGCCAGGGCTATGGCAAGATCATCAACATCGCCTCGCTGCTGACCTTCCAGGGTGGCATCCGCGTGCCGAGCTACACCGCGTCCAAGTCGGGCGTCGGCGGGCTCACCAAGCTGCTGGCGAACGAATGGGCGACCAAGGGGGTGACGGTGAATGCCATCGCCCCCGGCTATATCGCGACCAACAACACCGCCGCCTTGCAGGGCGACGAAACCCGCAACCGCCAGATCCTCGAGCGCATCCCGGCCGGCCGCTGGGGCGAGGCGAGCGATCTCGGCGGGGCGGCGGTGTTCCTCGCCGCGCCGGCCTCCGATTATGTCCAGGGCCATACCTTGGTGGTCGATGGCGGCTGGATGGGCCGGTGAGCCAGCCCGCCACCGGTCGCTTCCTCGCCTTCGGCGAGATCATGCTCCGGCTCTCGCCGCCGGGGCGCGAGCTGCTGCTCCAGACGCCCAAGCTGGACGTGTGGGTGGCGGGGGCCGAAGCCAATGTCGCGACGGCGCTGGCGCGGCTCGGCCACGATGTCGGCTTCGTCAGCCGCGTGCCCGACAACGATCTCGGCCGCTCGGCGATCTCCACCTTGCGCGGCCATGGCATCGATACGCGGACCATCCAGCTCGGCGGCGAGCGGATGGGGCTGTATCTGGTCACCTCCGGCGCGGGGATGCGCGCGACCGAGGTGATCTACGATCGCGCCGGCTCCGCCTTTGCCGAGGCGCCGGCCGATGCGTGGGATTGGGATAGCCTGCTGGCCGGGGTCGATCGGCTGCATCTGTCGGGCATCACCCCCGCGCTCGGCCCGGTGCCGGCCGAAGCCGCCGTGGCGGCGGCCGAGGCGGCGACGGCACGCGGGATCCCCATCTCCTTCGACGGCAATTATCGCGCGAAGCTGTGGGAGCGGTGGGACAGCGATCCGCGCTCGATCCTGACGAAGCTGGTCGCCACCGCCGACATCCTCTTCGGCAACCACCGCGATATCGCGCTGCTGCTGGGCAGGGATTTCTCGAGCGACGGCGAGGATCGGCGGCGCGAGGCGGCGGACGCGGCCTTCGCGGCTTTCCCCAAGCTCCAGATCATCGCCTCGACCGCGCGGCATGTCGACAATGTCGATACCCACCGCCTCTCGGCCCGCCTCGACGACCGCGAAGGCCATGCCCAGACCGAGGAGGTCGTGCTGGCCGGCATCGTCGACCGCATCGGCGGCGGCGACGCCTTTGCCTCGGGTGTGCTCCACGCGCTGCGCCAGGGCGGGGATATCGCGCGGGCGGCGCAGGTCGGGCTTGCGCTGACGAGCCTCAAACACTCCCTGCCGGGCGATGCGGCGCTGTTCCGGCAGGCCGATATCGACGCGTTCTTGGCGGGCGGGCTGGACGTGCGGCGGTAGGGGTAAACAATTCCCGACCGTTCGTGTCGAGCGAAGTCGAGACACCTGGCGCGCGGGGCACGTCCCTCGACTTCGCTCGGGACGAACGGGAGAGAGATAATGGACCGTAAAGAGTCCGCGTTTGCCAATAACAACTGGACCCGCCGGTCGGTGATAGGCGCGGGCGGCGCGCTCCTTCTCGCCACCGCCGCACCCGCCGCCACCTCCGACACGATCGTCCGCACCGCTGCCGGCGATTTCATCGGCGAGCGGCAGGACGAGGTCACCGCCTTCAAGGGCATCCGCTACGGCCGCGCCGAGCGCTTCCGCGCGCCCGTATCGGTGGCCACCCCACGCAAGCGCATCGAAGCGCGCGGCTTCGGCCCGGTCTGCCCCCAGTCCGACGATCGCTACCAGCCCCAGTCCGAGGATTGCCTGTTCCTCAACATCTGGAGCGCCGAGCCACGCCGGGGCCCGGCCAAGCCGGTGATGCTCTACATCCACGGCGGGGCCTATTCGAACGGCAGCGTCACCGATCCGCTCAACGACGGCCACCGCCTGGCCGCGCGCGGCGACGTGGTGGTGGTGACGGTCAATCACCGGCTCAATGCACTCGGCTATCTCTACCTTGCCCGGCTCGACCCGCGTTTCGCTGATAGCGGCAATGCCGGGCAGCTCGACCTGATCCTCGCGCTGCAATGGGTGCGCGACAATATCGCGGCTTTCGGGGGCGATCCGGCGCGGGTGATGGTGTTCGGCCAGTCGGGCGGCGGCGCCAAGATCGCGACCATGATGGGGATGCCCGCCGCCCAAGGGCTGTTCTCGCGCGCGGCGACGATGAGCGGGCAGCAGGTCACCGCCTCCGGCCCACTCAACGCCACGGCGCGGGCGCGGGCCTATCTCGGCAGGCTGGGGGTGAAGGAAGGCGATCTCGGCGCGCTGCTCGACAAGCCGGTCGGTGCGCTGGTGGACGCGCTCGACGCGACCGATCCGATCCTCGGCGGCGGGGTCTATTTCGGGCCGGTGCTCGATATGCGCTGGCTGGTCCGCCATCCCTTCTGGCCCGACGCCAACCCGCAGGGCCTGTCGATCCCGATGATGCTCGGCAACACGCATGACGAGACGCGCGCCTTCATCGGCCTCGATTCGCCCAAGGTGCGCGGGCTCGACTGGAGCAATGTGGCGGCGCGCATGGCGCCCGAATTGCGGATCGACATCCTGCCCGAATGGGTCGTGGCGGAATATCGCCGGCACTATCCCGATTGGTCGCCGCTCGACATATTCTACGGCGCCACCACCGCCGGGCGCAGCTGGCGGGGCCAAGTGATCGAGGCCGAGGAGCGGGCGAGGGCAGGGGCGCCGGGTTACGTATACCAGGTCGATTTCGCCTCGCGCACCGATCCCCGGCGCGGCGCCTTCCACACGATGGATATCCCGCTGGTGTTCGGCACGCTCGACGCCGCCGGATCGCAGACGGGCACGGGTGAGGATGCGCGCGCGGCGAGCCGGGCGATGCAGGAGAGCTTCGTGGCGTTCGCCAAGGCGGGCGATCCGAATCACGCGGGGCTGGCGGTGTGGCCGCGCTACGATCTCACCACGCGCGCCACGATGATCTTCGATGCGGCCAGTCGGGTGGAGAACGACCCGCGCAGGTGGGAGCGGGAGCTGTTCGCGCGGGTGCCGTATATCCAGCCGGGGACGTAGAAAAAGATCCTCCCCAAGCTTGCTTGGGGAGGGGGACCGCCGGCGCAGCCGGTGGTGGAGGGGTTTGCCTCACCGTTGCGCATGACCCCTCCACCATCTGCTCCGCAGATGGTCCCCCTCCCCAAGCAAGCTTGGGGAGGAACTTCAGATCACTTCACCACCACGGGATAGGCGATAATCAGCTCCAGCGGCGCCTTGCCGACCTGTTTGATCCCCACCGTCTCGCCGCGATACAGATAGGCCGCCATGCCCGGTGTGATCGGCTTTGTCTCCGCGCCCGACATCACCTCGCCGGTGCCAGAGACGACATAATAGACCTCGTCATGGTCGATCGGATGCGCGCCGATCGCCGAGCCGACGTGGAGGATGCGCTTGCGGAACTCCATCGTGCGGCCGGGCACGCCGTCGCTGATGCGGAAGGCGGTGCTCATGCCGATCTTGCCATGCGGGGTCGGCTCGTCCTTCTTCACCGTCTGCTCGTCGATCACGAGCAGGGGGCGACCGCCGGATGGGGCAGGGGCCGGCTCGGCGGCGGCGGCAAGACCGGACAGGCCAATAACAATCGGCATCAGAGCGTTCAGCATCCCGCAATCCTCCTCCACATTCCGACATCTGTTGACATCGGCCGATCCGCTGGAATAACTGATGACACCGGTTACCAGAGAAGACAAGGCCGGCGGGTAGACATGCAGCATGCAGCACCCGGAGAGGAACGCCCCCAAAGGACGACGCCACCGCAACGGCGTCCACCGGCCTCCCCTCAGCCTTCTCTTCGGCAGGTGCCCTGGCACCGGTGTCGTAAGCATCGCGGGTCACGCGATCGAAAGGGAGTGGTCATGATTTCAACGATTTCTCGCGTGAAGGGCGCCGCCGTCGCGCGCCTCGCCGGCGTCTCGATGGGCGCGATGCTGGTGGCGGCCGCCTCTACGAGCCCGGCTTTTGCCGCGGGGCAGGCGGCCAAGACCCCGGTTTCGCCCGCGCCGGGCACGCCCGCGCAGCAGGATCCGTCGCCCGCGCAGTCGGCCGTGGTCCCCGCGTCGCCGGCCGATCCCGCCGCCGTCACCACGCCCGCCGCCACCACCGCCGACACGTCGGCCGAAGAAATCGTCGTCACCGGCTTCCGCCGCTCGCTCGATGCCGCGCTCAACGTGAAGCGCGAATCGATCGCGGCGGTCGATGCGATCGTCGCCGAGGATATCGCCAAATTCCCCGACCAGAACCTCGCCGAATCGCTCCAGCGCATCCCCGGCATCTCGATCCAGCGTGACGCGGGCGAAGGCCGGGCGATCACCGTGCGCGGCCTCGGCGCGCAATTCACCCGCGTCCGGGTGAACGGCCTCGAGACGGTCGCCACCTCCACCGACGGCGCCAGCGCCAACCGCGACCGCGCCTTCGATTTCAACGTGTTCGCATCCGAGCTGTTCAACTCGATCGTGGTCCACAAGACCGCCGAGGCCTCGCTCGACGAGGGCTCGCTCGGCGCCGTGGTTGATCTCAACACCGGCAACCCGCTGGGCGGCAAGAGCGGCTTCACGCTCGTCGGCTCGGCGCAGGCCAGCTACAACGATCTGTCGAAGAACACCCGTCCCCGCCTTGCTGGCCTGCTTTCGTGGAAGGACCCCTCGGGCACCTTCGGCACCTCGCTCTCGGCGGCCTATTCCAAGACCGACAATTACGAGCTGGGCAACAACACCGTCCGCTGGGCGCAGGCGCGCTTCGACAGCGTGAACGGCACGCCCTGCTTCTACAACAGCAACACCGGCACCACCGCCGTGCCGAACGTCGGCGGCTTCTACCGCCCCAGCACCGCCTGCGACACGGCGGCGCTGGCCTTCCACCCGCGCATCCCGCGCTACGGCTCGATCTTCCACGGTCGCGAGCGCCTCGGCATCACCGGCAGCGTGCAATGGTCGCCCACCGACGCCACCAAGGTCTCGCTCGATGGCCTGTTCTCGCGCTTCAAGGAGACGCGCGAGGAGAAATATGGCGAGGTGCTGCTGCGCTCGAACGAACGTTCGATCGACGTGCTGAACCCCACCTACGACAGCAACAACAACATGATCTCGGCGACGCTCAACGACGCCTGGGTCCGCACCGAACATTATTTCCGCAAGTCGCAGACGAAATTCTGGCAGGTCGGCGGCAGCTGGGATCAGGACGTCACCGATCGCTTCCGCTTCACCGTGCTGGGCGGCACCTCCAAGTCGGACGCGTCGATCCCGGTCGAAACGACCTTCGTGTTCGACGATCGCGACGCGACCGGCTTCAGCTACGATTATACAGACATGCGCCAGCCGAAGATCACCTTCGGCACCAGCGTGACGAACCCGGCCAATTTCCAGCTCGCCGAAATCCGCGACCGGCCGTCCTCCACGATCAACAAGTTCCGCACCGGCCAGCTGCGCACCGAATGGGATGTCGTGCCCGATGCCTTCACCGTGAAGGCGGGTGGCGTCTATCGCCGCTTCGAATTCGACAGCGAGGCCTATACCCGCGACGCGGTGGTCTGCCCCACGGCGACGACGGCGCGGCCGGACGCGGTGCTCGGCTCGATCACCTGCTCGCCCTCTTCGGTGTTCGGCGCGAGCGCGGTCTACGGCTATGCCGCGACCGGTCTCGGCGAGACCTTCACGCTGGGCAAAGCGGGCCAGCCCGGCGGCACGACGACCGAATTCTACATCCCGAACATCGAATCGTCGGCCAATTTCACCGGCCTCTACAATCGTCCGCTGGCGGTCGATCCGGGCAACATCCGCAACGTGGTGGAGGAGGTGCGTGGCGGCTACCTCCAGTTCGACGCCAAGGGTGATCTGCTCGGCCTGCGCTACGCGCTCAACGCGGGTATCCGCTATGCGCAGACCCGCCAGAAATCGACCGGCCTGAACAACGGCCTGTCGGTCACGGTGAACCGCACCTACGAGGATTGGCTGCCGGCGGCGAACATCGCCCTGTTCCCGATGGACAAGCTCATCATCCGTGGCTCGATCGCCGACGTGATGACCCGCCCGTCGCTCGGCAACCTCACGCCGGGCGGTTCGGTCGACGGTTTCAACTATCGCATCAGCTTCGGCAATCCGAACCTGGAGCCGTTCCGCGCGGTCTCCTACGATCTGTCGGCCGAATATTATTTCGCGCCGCAGTCGATCTTCTCGGTCGCCTTCTTCAAGAAGGACGTGTCAAGCTTCCCGGTGGCCGTCACCACCTCGGGCACCTACGCCTCGACCGGCCTGCCGCTGGGCGTCATCCCGCCGTCGTCGCCGGCCGCCTCCAACCCGGAGGGCCAGCTGTGGACGATCAACTCGATCACCAACGGCGCGGGCGCCTCGCTGAAGGGCGTCGAGATCGCGTTGCAGGCGTCGTTCCGCTTCCTGCCGGGCTTCCTCAAGAATTTCGGCGTGCTGGCGAACACCACCTTCATCTCCAGCTCGGCGACCTATTCGACCACGGGGCCGACGGCGAACGCCTGCGTCGCGGGTGCCACGGCGGCGGCGGCCTGCACCTTCGGCCCGAACGTGGCGGTCACCCGCTCGACCACGCTGTTCGGCCTGTCGAAGCGCAGCTACAACGCGACGCTCTATTATGAGGACAAGAAGTTCTCGGCGCGCGCGTCGATCGCCTATCGCGGGCCCTACGTCGATGCCAATTCCGGCACCGGCAACGTGTTCGAGGGCTATAATTCGACGATCAACGTCGATGCCTCGGTCCGCTACAAGCTGACCGAATGGCTGGAGGTTTCGCTGGAAGGCACCAACCTCACCGACGAATATCGCGATCGCTACACCGATCTGACCGCCAACCGGAACTACGAATACAATCACTTCGGCCGCACCTTCCTGGCGGGTGCGCGCTTCAAGATGTAACCCCCGACTGGGACGCATCCTCACCGGGATGCGTCCCATTTCTTCGATGGAGCCCCCGTGATCGACCGTCGAAACCTGCTGCTCGCCGCCGCCGCCAGCCTTGGCTCGGCGGCTTTCGCGCAAACGGCGCCGCCCGATGTGCCGGCGAAGCGCCGCGTCGCGGGCCTGCCTGAGCCCGCCGAGACGATCGACCTGTGGCCGAACGGCGCGCCGGGGATGCCGGCCAAGCCGCTCGTCGAGACGGTCGACGAACGCAGCAGGGAAGACTCGCTCACCGATCGCGCGGTCTATGGCATCACCCGCCCGCGCCTCGTCGTGTTCCGCCCGCGCCTGCCCAATGGTTCGGCGGTGCTGGTCACGCCCGGCGGCGGCTATAAATGGGTGGTGATCGACAAGGAGGGCTATGAGATCGGGCGCTGGCTGGCGGCGCGCGGCTTCACTGTGTTCGTCCTCTTCTATCGCCTGCCCGGCGACGGCTGGCAGGCGGGGCCGGACGTGGCTTTGTCCGACGCGCAGCGCGCCATGCGGATTATCCGCGCCCGCGCCCAGGATTATGCGCTCCTGCCCGAGCGGATCGCGGCGATGGGCTTTTCCGCCGGCGGCCACCTCTGCGCCGATCTCTCGACCCGCTGGGCGGCGAAAACCTATGCCCCGGTGGACGCGGCCGACACGCTCAGCGCCCGGCCCGATGTGTCGGCGCCCATCTATCCGGTCCAGTCCATGCGCCTGCCCACCGCCCACCCCGGATCGCGCGAACTGCTGATCGGCAAGGGCGCCTCGGCCGCGCTGGAGGATGCCCACTCGCCCGATCACAATGTCACCGCGCAGACCCCGCCGACCTTCCTCGTGCATGCCGAGGACGATCCCACCGTGCCGGTCGAGAACAGCCTGCTCTATCGCGCGGCGCTGAAGAAGGCGGGGGTGCCGGTGGAAACGCACCTTTTCACCCACGGCGGCCACGGCTTTGGCCTGCGCCGCGCGATGGGCAAGCCCGCCGAGGCGTGGCCCGATCTCTTCCTTGCCTGGGCGCGAACCCAGGGTATTGGCTGATTTCAGCCGCTTTTTGTCGTCCGCGATTTCCGAGGCGGCGGATGATCCCATCCGCCTCGAAATCGCTCTAATCGGAGTTTCCCATGGCCCATATCGCCGACATCATGACCCTCGCGCCGGTGATCCCGGTGCTCATCATCGAGGATGCGGCCTATGCCCGGCCGATCGCCGAGGCGCTGGTCGCCGGCGGCATCCGCGCGCTGGAGGTCACGCTGCGCACCCCCGCCGCGCTTGACGTGATCCGTGAGATGGCCAAGGTCGAGGGCGCGGTCGTCGGCGCCGGCACCGTGCTGAACGAGAAGCAGCTGACCGCCGCGATCGACGCGGGCGCGAAATTCATCGTCAGCCCCGGTCTCACCGATGGTGTGGCCAGGCCGGTGATCGCCAGCGGCACGCCCTTCCTGCCCGGCACCGCCAACGCCAGCGACATCATGCGCGGCCTCGATCTCGGCCTCGACCATTTCAAATTCTTCCCCGCCGAGGCGTCCGGCGGGATCAAGGCGCTGAAGGCGATCGCCGCCCCCTTCGCCCAATGCCGCTTCTGCCCGACCGGCGGCGTCACGGTCGATAGCGCCCCCAATTGGCTCGCCATCCCGCAAGTGCTGTGCGTCGGCGGTAGCTGGCTGATCCCGGCCGGCGCGCCCGACACGGCGAAGATCACCGCCGCCGCCCGCGCCGCCGCAGCGGTGAAGGCGGGCTGAAACGACCGCGCCGCCCGGATGTGATCCGGGCGGCGACAGTTTGATCGGCGAAAAAGGAAGGGGCGACGGGATGACCGTCGCCCCTTCCTTTTTGTCAGAGGCGGAAGCGCAGGCCGGCGCGGTAGGTGCGGCCGATCACATCGTACAGCACCACGTTGGTCTGGAGCGCGCTGACGCTGGTGCCGGCCACGACCGGCGGATCCTTGTCGAGGAAATTCTCGACCTTGGCGAACAGCTCCATCTTCACGTTGCCGAGGTTGAAACGATAGGTGCCGGCCAGATCGACATAGGCCACGCCCTTGATCCGGTTGTTGTCGATATCGACGCCCGAGGTCCACAGATTGTCGTAGACGCCCTTGCTGATGGTGCGCAGCGTGACGAGGCCCGAGATGCTGTCGTCGTCATAGCCGGCGGTGACGAACCAGCGCCACTTCGGCGCGTCGCCGGTGTTCTGGCCGGCGGCTTCGGTGCTGACGCCGCCGTTGATCGTGGTGCGGCGCGCGATGTGGCTGCCCAGCGCGCGCAGGGTAACGGTGCCGCCCATCCCGCTGAACACGTCCGCGAGCGGCTGGCGGAAGCTGGCCTCCACGTCGAAGCCACGGGTCTTCAGCTGCGCCACGTTGATCGGCGAGGCGACGATCTGGGTGATGAAGCCGGCCGAGTCCCGCGTGAGATACTGGCAGAGCTGCGTTTCGCCGCGCGAGCAGCGATCGACCAGTTCCTGGCTGCCGAGCGAGGTGATCGCATCCTTCAGCTTGATCGAATAATAATCGAAGGAGGCGGTGAACTGGCGCAGGAACGACGGGCTGTAGACGATGCCGAGGCTGGTCGTATCCGCCTTCTCCGGCGACAGGTTGACGTTGCCGATGATGAGGCGCGTCGCCCGGTAGGAGGCGTTGCGGACCGGATCGGTGATCTCGCTCGACTGGGTATTGCCCGCCGCGAACAGCTCGTTGAGGTTGGCCGCCCGAATGTCGCGCGATCGCACGCCGCGCAGCCGCACGTCGGCGATCGGCTTCCAGGTGAGGCCCACCTTCCACGTCTCGACGCCACCAGTGGTGCTGTAATGCGTGTAGCGGCCGGCGGCGTTCAGCTCCAGCTGGCGCAGCAGCGGCATGTCGTTGGCCAGCGGCACGACGATTTCGCCATAGGCTTCCTTGACGGTGTAGCTGCCGTTGGTGCCCTTGAAATTGCCGGTGTACCAGCCGTTGACCGCCGAGATGGCGTCACCGGTGCCCGAAACCTGCTCCTTGCGATATTCGGCGCCCAGCGCGAGGCTGACGGGGCCGGCCCACAGCGAGAAGGGCTCGCCCGACAGGCCCGCCGCCGCGACATTCTGCTTGATCGTCAGATCCTGCGTCGCATTGCCCTTCACATAGCCGATCGCGGCCGGCGAGGCGACGTTGTAGCCGAAGATGTTGAGCGGCACGCAGCCGTTGGTCGGCGCGGCCAGGCTCGAGCGGCAGACGATCTGGCCGGCCGGGTTGCGAACCGCGTCGATCGCCTCGGCGAAGCGGGCGACGTTGGTGGTGTTGCGCAGCACGAACGCGGCGTCGGTCTGGCCGTACTGGTAGTAAGCGTCCCATTTCCAGTCGTCGAACACGGTGCCTTCGAGCGCCGCGACACCGCGATAGGTTTCGCGCGTGGCCTCGTTGTAGGGCTGGCCGAGATCGACGGTCGAATAGCCGTAGCGGAAGCTCGTCACGCCGGCGGCGGCCGCCTGCGCCCGCACGCTGTCCGGCAGGAAGGCGTTCGATGCCGACATGGTCAGGTTGCCGGGATACCGCTGATAGGCGGCGACACCGCCGGTCTTCGCATAAGCGTAGGAGCCTTCGGCGATGAACTCGATGTCGTCGGTCAGCTCATAGCTGCCACGGCCGTAGCCGGCCCAGCGCTTGAGCTTGGAATCGAGGGCGACGGTGTTGGTTTCGTAGTAGGAGTTGCCGCCCACCATCAGCGGATCGGAGATGATCGAGCCGCGCACGAACGGCTGCGGCACGCCGCCGTCGCCGAACTGCGTGTTGGCCAGCGCCGTCGTCGTGATGACGCCGCCGCGCGCGACGGTCAGGTTGTTGACGTTGTTGCGGATGATGCGGCGCGGCTGGCCGTTGGTCGCGGTCCAGGCGGGATTGAGCAGCAGGTTGGTCTGGTCGAACCACTTGCGCTTCGACGGATCGAGCGAGCCGATGCCCTTCTGGTACAGGCCCTCGACGCTGACCAGGATATGGCCGCGATTGTCGGCGAAGGGGGCGCCGGCGGCGAGATAGCCGTTGGTGTTCTCGCCGTCGCTGCGATCGGTGATGCCGCCCGAGATCGAGCCCTTGATGCCGGTGAACTTCTTCTGGAGGACGAAATTGACCACGCCGGCGACGGCGTCCGAACCATAGGCCGCCGAGGCGCCGCCGGTCACCACGTCGACCCGCTCGACCAGCGCGCTGGGCAGGTTGTTCACATCGACGGCCGAGTTGGTGGCCGAGGAGACGACGCGGCGGCCATCGAGCAACACCAGCGTGCGGTTGGTGCCCAGCGAGCGCAGGTTAAGCGCGTTCAGGCCGTTGGCGCCGGTCGAGGTGTTGGCGTTGTTGGTGCGCGTCGTCGCCGAGCCGCTCAGCTGCGGCAGCTGGTTGACGAAATCGGCGATGTTGGCGGGCGCCGCCTTCTGGATGTCGGCGATGCCGACCACGGTGGTCGGCGTCGGCGCGGAGAAGCCGTTGCGGGCGATGCGCGAACCGGTGACGACGATCTCGCCGGCGGTCGGGGTCTCGCCGGCATCGGCGGCGGCCTGCGCGACGACGGCGGCGGGTTCGGCTGCGGGGGTGCCGGCGGGCACGGGCGCGGTCGGCGTCGGCTGGGTCTGCGCCACGGCGGCGCTGGTCAGCGATGCGGCAACCACGAACGCGGCGGTGCTCAGCAGCAAACGAGTGTGATTCTTGGCGCGGCTAAACTCTTCCACGGCGCTCTCTCCCCTTAAAATCTTCAGACTTGTTGCCGATATGCTCATCGGAACCGCCGCAACGCCCGTCTGCTACCGGTGTCATACAGCCATCGTAAAATGGGCCGACCGGGGTGCCGTCGTCCATCGCTGATATCAAATCGATCGATGTCGCAAATGCATGGATGTTTGGTTGATCTATTCAACTATTGAATGAGCCGCGCTCAATATATCGGGGCCATCCGCGGCTCGCGCTCCTGCTGCGGGCGGCGCAGATTGTCGTCCACCAGCGGGCCGCCCCAGGGGAAATCGAGAGTCGGCTGGTTGGCGAAGCGGCGCATCCGCAGCATCAGCCGCGCGCCGGCACCTGGCTCCAGCCGCACGGTGAAGGCGCGGGCATCCACCGGCCGGGCCGGGCCGCCGTCCGATACCGACAGGATCTGGTGTTCGCCATAGGCGCCGCCCTGGATCGTCATCGTGCGGGCTTGGCTCTGGCTGAGGTTGACCAGCGTGACGCCGGTCTCGTCGGCGGTCAGCGTATCGACCAGCGCCGCCACGTCGGGCGGCACGCCGGGCCGCTTCGCCTCCGGATCGAAGTAGCGCAGCCGCGAGAATTGCAGCGCGCCGCCCATGGTGGGCGAATTGTTCGACCAGCCCGGCCGGGCGATATGCGATCCGCCCTGCATCAGCACGATCAGCGGCGTGATGCTGGCCGGATTCTGGTCCATCACCGTATCGGCGAAGCGGGTGTCGGGGGTCGAGGTGTCGGCGCGCAGCATCTCGCCGGTCTCGCGGATATGCGCCAGCGCCTCGCGTAGCGCACGCACCGGCAGGCCGGGGTTCTTGCCGTCGAGATATTGGAAGAAGGGATGGTCGGGCGCCCGCGCGCGATCGGACGGCTTCATCGTCAGCAGATAGATGTCCTGCGCGCCGACCGCCCATTTCTGCGGCTTGAAGCCGTACCAGCCGCTGTCCCCATACATGGTGGGGTAGTGCATCCTGCCGTCGATCATCTTGCCATTGGCATTGATCCGGTCGGTCATGCGCCGCCACGCGTCGAGATATTTGTCGTCGCCGGTCAGCAGATAGGGGTTGAGGAAGCCGGTGAAGGTATAAGGGATGCGGTTGCGGTCGGCCGGCTTGCCGGTCATCGGCACGATCGGGCTGAACCCCCAGCCATAGACGCCGCCATACCATTTGCCGCCCGCCGTGCCGCCGATCGTGCCGTCCAGCCCGATGTTGGTGGGCAGCAGATCGTTGTTGGCCTTGGCGCGCGCGATCCAGGCGTCGACATATTCGATCACCCAGTCGCGATAGCGCGGCTCGTTGGACAGCATGTAAGCGTTGGTGGCGAGGCCGGTCGCCTGAAGGTTCAGCGGATGATCGCCGATCACATCCTCATAGCCCTTGAAGTGGGCCAGCATCTCGTCGAAATTCCGCTCGCCGTGGAAGACGGCGGACTGGTCGATCCCGCTCAGGTCGATCGGGTCGCCCGCCCAGTCGAGCGGGGTCGCCTTGCGCATCAGCGGGCCGCGGCTGCCGTTGATGAGGCTGCGGATGATCTTGTGCTTGGGGTCGTAATTGGGCGCGGTGGGGTCCGCGCCGGTATAGAAATCGGCGAAGCGCCGCACCCGGTCGCGATAGGCTTTGTCATAGGGGTTGCCGAGCCCCATCACGTTGAAGACCGACATCCCCTCGCCATTATGCTGCCAGTCCATCATCACCGGGAAGTCGCGGAAATACATGCCCTGGCGGGCGATCGGCACCTCAGTGGTTCTGGCCGCCGCGAACTGGCGGACATGGCCCTCATAGGCCAGTTCATAGAGCTGGCGAATGCGCTCCGATCCGCCGAGCTGGTAGATGTGCGGCCAATCGTTGACGTTCTCGATCGCGTCGTCGGGGCCGTCGTTGCCGCCCCACCGCTCGATCGCGCGCAGATAGCCGGTGCGCGGATCGAAATAGCGCGCGAAGAAGGCCTCGCACGCCGCCGTATGCGCATCGAGCAGGGCGCGTTCCAGCAGCGCCCATTCGGGCGGCGCCATCGGGGTCGAGATATCGAACGGGGCAGGGGCGGTCACCGCCCGCGCCGGCCAGGCCGCCATCGCCGATGTCAGGCCCAGCGCCGCGGACCCCAGCAACATTTCCCGCCGGCTCGCGCGCATCCCGTCTCTCCCTGTTGCCGCCCCTGTTTTGGGGATTTGGCCGGAGCGTAAGGAAAAGTACCGTCGCCAGCCAAGCCAAAGGTGGCATGAAGCGATGCGTGCGGCGCATGGTGAGGCTCAACCCGTACCCATCGCGATTGCCAACCATGGCGCGACACGGGCTCCCAGTTCACACATATGATTTCGGATCGGGTGGCCGCCATGGCCCTTGCCCGCCGTGACGATCGCGACTTACTCTTGCGTCCAAGCCCAAGCAATCTGCGGCGGGGAACGAACAAGATTATCAAAAGACAACGTGCCAGATCAGTATAGACCCATATGAAGCCATCGATGAATGGCGTGGGCGGCTTGTCACTATAGGCATGGGGATCGAGAGGGGGAACCATATACTGGGGGATCGTCATGTCGAATAGTGTTCAGGATCGGTCAAATAGCGGACCAACTCTTGCCGGATCGCGCCATCCGATGCTCCGAAAGGCGCTGGTCGCCCTGATGACCTTGCCGGTCGCGCTGGCCGCCACCGCCGCTTATGCCGAGGAGGCGCCCGTCGCGGCCGCCGCCGCCGAGGAGCCGGCGCCGGAAGAGCAGGGCGGCGACATCGTCGTCACCGCGCAGCGCCGTTCCTCCACCCTCGTCTCGACGCCGGTCTCGGTGCAGGCCTTCTCCGCGCTGAAGCTGGAAGAGCAGAGCGTCAGCCACCTCTACGACATCTCGAAGGTCACGCCGGGCCTGCGCATGGACCTTCTCGGCACCAACCTCCAGCCGACCATCCGCGGCATCACCACCGCCACGTCGGGCACCGGCAATTCGATGAACACCGCCATCTACATGGATGGCTATTATCAGCCGAGCAACCTGTCGAACGGCCTCGACCTCGCCGACATCTCGCAGATCGAAGTCGTCAAGGGGCCGCAGGGCACGCTCTTCGGCCGCAACGCCACGGCGGGCGCCATCCTCATCACCACCCGCGACCCGAGCTACGATTTCCACGGCAAGCTCGAGGCGGGCTATGGCAGCTACAACGACTATCGCGGCAACGCCTTCCTGACGGGCGGGCTGACCGACACGCTCGCCGCCAGCGCCAGCGTCGTCTACCGCCACTTCGACGGCTTCACCCGCAACGTCATCAACAACGAGCGGCAGGGCTATTACCATTCCTTCCTGGGTCGCGGTAAGATCATGTTCGAGCCGAGCAGCATGGCCAAGTTCGTGCTCCAGGCCCGCTACAGCAAGTCGAACGATCCCGAAGGCCGCATCTACCGCGTCGTCGGCCGCGCCACGACCGGCTTCTCGATCCCCGGCACGATCGTCACGACGCAGAAGTACCGGAACTCGCAAGGCCTCCAGCCCAAGAGCGAAACCAAGGTCGGCCAGGTCACGCTCACCTCGTCCTTCGATTTCGATTGGGCGACGCTGACCTCCTACACCGGCGGCATGCAGGAAAAGACCAGCCAGCAAACCGATCTGGACGGCACCTCGGCCCGCATCAGCGACATCATCTCGCGCACCAACACCAAGACGTTCAGCCAGGAATTCATCCTCGGATCGAAGGGCGGCGGCCGGCTCGACTGGACCCTGGGCGCCAACTATTTCTACCAGTGGGACGACGCTCCCTTCTACACGATCGGCACGCTCACCAACGGCACCTTCGCCAACACCCGCTCGTCGCGCGTCACCACCAACGCCTTCGCCGCCTTCGCCGACGCGACCTGGGAGCCGATCGACCATCTCTTCCTGACCGGCGGCGTGCGTTATTCCAGCGAGCGCAAGGATTATGTGTTCGGCCTCACCACCCGCACCACCGACACCGACAAGAAATGGACGCAGGCGACGCCGCGCGCGGTGATCCGCTACGAACTGGCGCCGCGCACCAACGTCTATGCCTCCTTCTCGAAGGGCTTCAAGAGCGGCACCTTCAACGCCAGCTCGGCCAGCGCCACGCCGGTCAATCCCGAGAAGATCACGGCTTGGGAATCGGGCTTCAAGACGGCGGGCGACATGTTCTCGCTGAACACGGCGGCCTATTTCTACAAATATAGCGACATGCAGCTCAGCTCGTACAACTTCCTCGCCAACCCGCCGATCACGATGTTGCAGAATGTCGGCCGGGCGGAGATCTACGGCGGCGAAGTCGAGGCGCAGATCCGGCCCTCTCCCAACTTCCGCGTGTCCTTCAACGGCGCCTACACCCACGCGCGCTACAAGGAATTCCCCGGGGCCATCGCGTATGTGCCGAACGCCACCAACACGGCCTATGCCACGGTGACGCGCGACAATTCGGGCAGCCAGATGATGCGCGCGCCGACGTGGACGGGTACGCTGTCGACCTATTACCAAGTGCCGACCAGCGCCGGCACCTTCGCCGTCTCGCCCAGCCTCTACGTCACGTCGGACTTCTTCACCGAAGCGGCGACCCAGTTTCCGGTCGATGGCTATGCGGTGCTCGATCTGACGACCAGCTTCACCTTGCCGGGTGACAAGATCAAGATTTCGGCGGTCGTGAAGAATGTGTTCGACCGTTACTACATCTCCTACTGGGATCCGGTCGGTTCGGCGCTGATGATCGCCGACGCCCCGCCGCGCACGGTGCGCGTGTCCGTCGCCTTCAAATTCTGAGTAACCGCCCGGCGGCGGGGGATCGTCTCCCCGCCGGGCCAGACCGCGCCGCGTGGCTTTCCGGCGCCTATCGAGTGAGACCGACATGATCGAACGCGTACCTTTCGGCCGCACGGACTTCACCGTGCCCGCCTTCGGCTTCGGCGCGGCCGGCCTGCCCGCCGACGACGACGCCAGCGCCTTCAAGGTGATGGCCCATGCCGTCGAGAAGGGCATCAACTTCTTCGACACCGCCGATCTCTACGGCATCGGCCTGAACGAGAGCCAGATCGGCCGCTTCCTGAAGACCATGCCCGCCGGCAGCGTCATCATCGGCACCAAATATGGCTCGATGCCCAAGGGCGAGAACGGCCTGCCCGGCGTCAACAACAAGCCCGAGCATATCCAGGCCGCCTGCGAAGCCTCGCTCAAGCGGCTCGGCGTGGACGTGATCGACGTCTATTACATGCACCGCCGCGATCCCGACGTGCCGGTCGAGGAGTCGGTCGGCGCGATGGCGCGGCTGATCGAGCAGGGCAAGGTCCGCGCGCTGGGCCTCTCCGAAGTCTCTGCCGCCACGCTGCGCGCCGCTTACGCCGTCCACCCGATCGCCGCCGTCGAGAGCGAATATTCGCTCTGGTGGCGCGGCGTGGAGGATGAGGTGCTGCCCGCCTGCCGCGAACTGGGCGTCACGATGGTGCCGTTCAGCCCGCTCGGCCGCTCCTTCCTGACCGGCAAGCTGTCCGGCTCGTCGACCGGCAGCGATCTGCGCTCGACCCTGCCGCGCTTCCAGGCCGACGCGCTCGCAAAGAACCAGCTTCTCGTCGATCAGCTCGCCCTGTTCGCGCAGGGCAAGGGCTTCACCACCGCGCAGGTCGCGCTCGCCTGGCTGCTCGGCCAGAATGACGCCACCACGTCGGTCGTGCCGATCCCCGGCACCAAGCGCACCGAATATCTCGACCAGAATCTCGGCGCGCTGGAGGTGAAGCTCACCCCCGACGAGCTGGACGAACTGGCGACCATCTTCGCGCCCGAAGCCATCGTCGGCGATCGCTATTCCGAGGTCGAGGCCGCCCGCGCGGGCCTCTGATCCCACCCATTCACCAGGACGGGCGGGGGGCATCCGCCCGATCACATCGGGGACAAAACATATGAGCATCAAGCCGAGGATCGCGGTGATCGGGGCAGGGCTGGGCGGCGTGACCTGCGCCATCCTGCTCCAGAAGATGGGCCATGACGTCGTGATCTACGAACAGGCCCCGCGCCTGGCGCGCATCGGCGCCGGCATCGGCCTGGGGCCGAACGTGTTGAAGGTGATGCGCGAAGCGGGCGTGATGGACCAGATGATGGACATCGGCATCGTCCACCAGAGCAGCTACAGCCGCGTCTGGGATACGGGCGAAATCCTGTGGAACCGCCGCGACAACGACTGGGCGGAGAAATACGGCCTGCCGCCGCTCACCATGCACCGCGGCGACATGCTGACGGTGCTGTCGCGCGCGCTCAAGCCCGGCACGATCGTGTTCAACAAGCAGCTGCTCGATATCGGCACGCGCATGGGCGAGACCCAGCTGCTCTTCACCGACCAGACCGAATATGAGGCCGACATCGTCATCGGCGCGGACGGCGTGAACTCCAAGGTGCGCGAGATCCTGCTCGGCTACGAGCCGCCGATCTACACCGGCTTCGTCGCCTATCGCTCGATCTATCCGTCCAGCCTGCTCGGCGATTTCAAGGTCAGTTCGGACGCGGCGAAATGGTGGTCGGACGATCGCCATCCCGCGCAGGAGGACCGCCACTTCATCATCTATTACCTCACCAAGCAGCGCGACGAGATCTATTTCGTCACCGGCTCGCCCGCGCCTGACTGGCCCGGCGGCGTGTCCTCGATCCCCGCCACCAAGAAGGAGATCAAGGAATGCTACGAAGGCTTCCATGACGAGGTGCAGAGGGTGATCGACGCCGCCCCCGCCGCCTCCAAATGGCCGCTGCTCGAACGTAATCCTTTGCCGCTGTGGAGCCGCGACAATATCGTCGTGCTGGGCGATGCCTGCCACCCGATGAAGCCGCACATGGGGCAGGGCGCCGGCATGGCGATCGAGGATGCCGCCATTCTCGCCCGCTGCATCGACGCGGCGAGCGGCAATTTCACCGCCGCCTTCCGCCGCTACCGCGCCAACCGCATCGAACGCACCAGCAGGGTCCAGCGCGAGAGCCACGAGAATGTCTGGATGAAGCACCCGACCGACCCCAGCTGGGTCTACGGCTATGACGCGACGACGATCGATCTGGTCTCGGAGGACACGCTGGTCGATTGATGTCTCCCGTCGCCCCCGCGCAGGCGGGGGCCCATCTCTCCCTCCTCGCACGGTGGCGGTTGTGGAGAAAGACATGGATCCCCGTCTGCGCGGGGATGACGGGATAGATGGAACCGTTCGTGCTGAGCGAAGTCGAAGCACGTGTCCCGCGCGGTATCGTCCAGTCGCACGTCCTCCGACTTCGCTCAGGACGAACGGCGAGAGTGGTTGGAATGACATGACCGACGCAACACCCACCCGCCTCGCCGCCCTCGGCCGCTGGCAATGGCCGCCGCTCATCGTGGCGGCCGTCGTCATGTCCTGGCTGTTCGGCCTCGCCGGAATCAACGCCGCGATGTTCCTGGCGCCGATGGTCGCCGGCCTCATCTTCGCTTTCTCCGGCTCCGATCTGAAGATGCCGCGTCAGGCGACCATCGCCTCGCAAGGCGTGATCGGCGTGATCGTCGCCCGCTCGCTGGAGGCCGACGTGCTGGCCTTCGTGGCGAGCCATCCCTTCCCCGTCGCCTTCGTCATCGTCGCCACGGCGGCGGCCAGCTGCCTCGTGGCGTGGGGCCTGTTCCGCTTCAGCCCGCTCGACGACGAGACCGCCGCCTGGGGATCTATGCCGGGCGCCGCCAACATCATGGTCGCCTTCGCCGCCGAATATGGCGGCGACACGCGGCTGGTGGCGCTGATGCAATATCTCCGCCTGATCCTGGTCGTCGGCAGCGCCTCGCTCGTCGCCTCGCTGCTCACCAGCATGATGCCGCACGGCCCGATCGACCCGGCGGTGGGCGCTCTGAAGGCCGCCGCGCCGAGCGACGCGCAGATCGGCTGGACGATCCTGCTCGCCATCGTCGGCGTGATCGCGGGCAAGCTCTCGCGCATCCCCGCCGGGCCGCTGCTCGTCACCGCGTTGCTGGGGGCGGTGCTGCACCTCAACGGCATCCTCGATCCGGTCCTGCCGCACTGGATGCTGGCCGTCTCCTACGGCCTGATCGGCCTCTACGTCGGCCTCCAGTTCAACCGCGCGATCATGCTGGTCGCGGTGCGCAGCCTGCCCGCCATGGCGATCGCGATCGTCGTTCTGATCCTGCTCTCCAGCCTGGTCGGCATCGCCTTCGCCTGGATGCTCAACCTCGATCTCGTCACCGGCTACCTGGCCACCAGCCCCGGCGCGATCGACTCGATCGCCATCCTCGCCCTCGGCAGCAACGCGACGATGTCGGTGGTGATGGCCGTCCAGGCGATCCGCTTCTTCGCGGTGATCCTGATGGCCCCCTATCTGGTGAAACTCATCCACCTCGGCCGCAAATGGAAACCGGCCTAGAGTAGCGCCGGCTGGGCCATTTCCTCCACTTCGTCATGCGCGATGCCCGACAGGGTCAGCCCCAGCAACCGCACCGGGCGGGGCAAAGGGAGGAGGGCGCGGAGCAGGACTTCGCCGGCGGCGAGGAAAGCGTCGCGGCTGTCGAGGGGGGCGGGGATGGAGCGGGCGCGGGTGATGGTGCGGAAATCGTTGTAGCGCACCTTGAGGGTGACGGTGCGGCCGTGGGCCTCCTTGCGATCGACCCGCTCCCACGCGGCATCCGCCACCCGGCCCAGCGCGTCGAGCAATTCGGCTTCTTCCTTCAGATCCTCGAAGAAGGTCCGCTCGGCGCCGATCGACTTGGCGAGGCGATGGGCGCGCACCTGCCGCTCGTCCTGCCCCCGCGCCGCGCCATAGAGATAGGCGGCGAAGGAGCCGAAGTGGGTCCGCAGATACTCGAGTGAATGGGTGCGCAGGTCGGCGCCCGTCAGGATCCCCAATTTCTCCATCCGTGCCGCCGTCACCGGGCCGACGCCGTGGAAGCGCTTCACCGGCAGCGCGGCGACGAAGGCCGGGCCTTTCGCTGGCGGGATCACGCACAGGCCATCGGGCTTGTTCTGATCCGACGCGAGCTTGGCGATGAACTTGTTGTAGGAGACGCCCGCCGAGGCGGTGAGGCCGGTCTCCGCCTTGATCCGGGCGCGGATTTCCTCGGCGATGGCGCGGGCCGATCCCAGGCCCTGCCGATCCTCGGTCACGTCGAGATAGGCTTCGTCGAGCGACAGCGGCTCGATCAGATCGGTGTAATCGGCGAAGATCGCGCGGATCTGGCGGGAGATTTCGGAATAGACCTCGAAGCGGGGCTTCACGAACACCAGCTCCGGGCAGCGGCGGATCGCGGTGACCGAGGGCATGGCCGATCGTACGCCATAGACGCGCGCCTCGTAGCTGGCGGCCGCCACCACGCCGCGCGCCTTGCTGCCGCCCACGGCCACCGGCCGCCCGCGCAGCGACGGATCGTCGCGCTGTTCGACCGACGCGTAGAAGGCATCCATGTCGACATGGATCACCTTGCGCTGAACGGGCTCCGGCCCGGTGGAAGATACGATCTCGGCCATCGGATTCGCTGTGGATTTCCTAGACGACACAAACTATGTTCGTCAAATGTTCCATACTTTCATGCCGAGCGGTACAAAACTTTGGGACAAGCTGGTGGCGTAAGTATCTGTTTTTCAATCAATCCTGTTTCGGGCCGGGAATAAAATCCACCGAGGCCTCTTGCCGCTGACATCGCACCGCAACATAAGTCCGGCCAAAGGGGTTCCAATGAAAAAGATAGTCCCGCTCCTTACGCTGGTTCTGGTCGCATGCGGCAAGACCGATGCCCCGCCCCCGCCGCCGCCCACGGTCTCCGTCGCCAATCCGCTCGTCCGCGATGTGGTGGACTGGGACGATTATACCGGCCGGTTCGAGGCGCCGCAGGATGTGGAGGTGCGCGCGCGCGCCACCGGCAACATCACCCGCATCTTCTTCCGCGACGGCCAGGACGTGCGCCGGGGCCAGCCCCTGTTCGAGATCGACCCGCGCACCTATCGCGCCCGTTTCCAGCAGGCCCGCGCCCAGCTGCTGCGCGCGCAGGCGGCGCTGGCCAACGCCCGCACTGTAGAGGCGCGATCGAAGAAGCTGCTCGAATCGCAGGCCGTCAGCCGCGAGGAATATGAGCGCGATCAGGCGGCGCTGCGCACGGCCGAGGCCGATCTCGCCGCCGGTCGGGCCGAGGTGGAGGCGGCGCGCGTGTCGCTCGACTTCACTGTCGCCCGCGCGCCCTTCGCCGGCCGCGTCTCCGATCGCCGGGTGAGCCTGGGCGATGCCGTGGCGGACGGCACGACCGTTCTCACCCGCGTCGTCTCGCTCGATCCGATCTGGTTCGCGTTCGAGGGGGCCGAGAGCTTCTATCTGAAGAATCTCCGCCAGGATCAGCGCGGCGAGCGCGGCTCCTCGCGCTATACCGCCAACCCGGTCGAGGTGCAGCTGGCCGACGAGAGCGGCTATCGCTGGAAGGGGCGGATGATCTTCCTCGACAATGCGGTGGACGAGCAATCCGGCACGATCCGCGCCAAGGCGCTGATCGCCAACCCGACGCGCTTCCTCACCCCCGGCATGTATGGCCGCGCCCGCCTGCTCGGCTCCGGCACCTATCGGGCGATGCTGATTCCCGAAGAGGCGATCGTGACCGACCAGACCCGCAAGGTGACCTATGTGGTCGGCCGCGACGGCAAGACGGCGCAGCGCCAGGTCGAGACCGGCCCGCTGGTCGACGGGCTGCGTGTGGTGAAGGCGGGGCTCGCGCCGACCGACATGCTGGTGCTGACCGGCCTCGGCCGGATGCAGCCGGGCATGGCGGTGACGCAGAAGAAGACCGTCATCAAGCCGCGCGCCAGCTTCCAGAACGCGCCCAAGACACAGGCGCTGACGACCCCGCCCTCCGCCGAGGCGACCGCCTCGACCGGCGATTGAGGCCGGCCCGGCGATGAAATTCCCCCATTTCTTCATCGATCGCCCGATCTTCGCGGCGGTGCTGTCGATCCTGATCGTGATCGTCGGCGCGATCGCCTATCCGACCCTGCCGACCGCGCAATATCCCGAGATCGCGCCGCCGACGGTGGTGGTGACCGCCACCTATCCGGGCGCGAGCGCCGAAACCCTAGCCGAGACCGTGTCGGCGCCGATCGAGCAGGCGATCAACGGCGTGCAGGACATGATCTACATGTCCTCCTCCTCGACCGGCAACGGCACCGTGCAGATCACCGTCAGCTTCGCGCAGGGGGTGAACGTCGATCAGGCGCAGGTGCTGGTGCAGAACCGCGTCTCCACGGCCGAGCCGCGCCTGCCGGAAGACGTGCGCCGCATCGGCGTGACGGTGAACAAGAGTTCGCCCGATCTGCTGCTGGTGTCCTTCTTCTACTCGCCGGACAAGTCGCTCGATCAGCAATATATCGCCAATTACGTCACCTTGCAGGTGCTGGACCGCATCTCGCGCGTGCAGGGCGTGGGCAGCACGCTCGCGGTCGGCGGGCGCGATTACAATATGCGGATCTGGATCGATCCCGGTCTGGCCGCCGCGCGCGACATGACCGTGGACGAGGTGGTCGCCGCGATCCGCGCGCAGAACGTGCAGGTTGCCGCCGGCTCGGTCGGCCAGCCGCCGTTCGGGAAGGGCAGCGCGGCCTTTGAGCTGGGCATCCAGACCAAGGGCCGCCTCACCAGCCCCGAGGAATTCGGCCAGGTCATCGTCAAGCGCGACGATCGCGGCCGGCTGACCCGCCTGCGCGACATCGCCCGCATCGAGCTGGGCGCGCAGGATTACGGCACTAATTCCTACATGGGTGAAAAGACGGCGGTGGCGCTGGGCGTCAACCAGTTGCCGGGCTCCAACGCGCTCACCACGTCGGAGGCGGTGCGCAAGGAACTGGCGGAGATCGCCAAGGGCTTCCCGCCGGGCATGGCCTATAGCGTTCCCTACGATTCCACCGTCTACATCCAGGAATCGATCAACGAGGTCGTCCATACGCTGGTCGAGGCGGTGATCCTCGTCGCGCTGGTGGTGCTGATCTTCCTCCAGAGCTGGCGCGCGGCGATCATCCCGATCATCGCCATCCCCATCTCGCTGGTGGGTTCGCTCGCGGTGCTGGCGGCGTTCGGTTACTCGCTGAACAGCCTGTCGCTGTTTGGGCTCGTCCTCGCCATCGGCATCGTCGTCGACGACGCGATCGTCGTGATCGAGAATGTCGAGCGGCTGATGAAGGAGGAGGGGCTCGGCCCCCGCGAGGCCGCGCACAAGACGATGGACGAAGTGTCCGGCGCGCTCATCGGCATCGCGCTGGTGCTGGTCGGCGTGTTCGTGCCGACGATGTTCATCCCCGGCATTTCAGGCCAATTCTACAAGCAGTTCGCGCTGACCATCTCGTCGGCGACCTTGATCTCGGCCTTCGTCTCGCTGACGCTGTCGCCCGCGCTGGCGGCGATCATTCTGCGCCCGCAGCATGACGCCACGGTGCGCCCCGGCTGGCGCGGCTGGCCGGCCAAGGCGGCCAACGGCTTCAATCACGGGTTCGAGCGGCTGTCGGATCGCTACGGCAAGCTCACCGCGCGGCTCGTGCGCATGCTGGCGGTGATCGGCATCGTCTATGTGCTGCTGATCGGCATCGCGGGCTGGCGCTTCTACGCGACGCCGACGGGCTTCATCCCGACACAGGATCAGGGCTATCTGATCGGCGTGGTGCAATTGCCGCCGGGCTCGTCGCTCGACCGCACCGATGCGGTGCTGCGCGAGGCGATCGGCATCGCCATGAAGAATCCCGCGATGAAGACCGCGATCGGCTTCGCGGGCTTCGACGGCGCGACCTTCAGCAACGCGCCCAACGCCGGCGCCATCTTCTTCACGCTCAAGGACCATGGCGACCGCGACGCGACCGCCGAGCAGGTGATGGGCCAGCTCTACGGCGCGTTCGGCGGCATCACCGGCGGCGACATCCTCGTCATCCAGCCGCCGCCCGTGAACGGCATCGGCACCGGCGGCGGCTTCAAGATGATGATCGAGGATCGGTCCGGCGCGGGCTATGCCGCGCTCGCCGCCGCGACGATGCAGATGATGGCCGGCGCCAACGCCCAGCCGGGGGTGGCGGGTGCCTTCTCCACCTTCAACGTCGGCACGCCGCGCCTGACGGCCGATATCGATCGCGAGCGGGCGGAGCGGATGGGCGTGCCGGTGCAGAACGTCTTCTCGACGCTCTCGGCCTATCTCGGCTCGGCCTATATCAACGACTTCAACTTCCTCGGCCGCACCTTCCGCGTGACCGCGCAGGCCGATGCGCCCTATCGCAACCAGCCGTCGGACATCCCCCAGCTCAAGACGCGCTCGGCCACCGGCCAGATGGTGCCGCTGGCGGCCGTGCTGGACGTGAAGAACGATGCCGGCCCGTATCGCGTGGTGCGCTACAATCTGTATCCGGCGGCCGAGTTGCAGGGCGATACCAAGCCCGGCTTCTCGACCGGCCAGTCGCTGAAACAGATGGAGGAACTGGCCGCCAAGACGCTGCCCAAGGGCTTCTCGTTCGACTGGACGGAGCTGGCCTATCAGCAGAAGCAGGCGGGCAATACCGGCATCATCGCCTTCGGCCTGGCGGTGGTGTTCGTCTTCCTGCTGCTCGCGGCGCTCTACGAAAGCCTCGTGCTGCCGCTGGCGGTGATCCTGATCGTGCCCATGTGCCTGCTGGCCGCCATCGTCGGCGTCGGCCTGTTCGGGATGGACAATAATATCCTGACGCAGATCGGGCTGGTCGTGCTGATTGGCCTGGCCGCGAAGAACGCCATCCTGATCGTGGAATTCGCCAAGCAGGGCGAGGACGAGGGCCTGTCGATCCGCGACGCGGCGCAGCGTGCCGCGCATCAGCGCATGCGGCCGATCATCATGACCTCGATCGCCTTCATCCTCGGCGTGCTGCCGCTGGTGATCGGATCGGGGCCGGGATCGGAGATGCGCAAGGCGCTGGGCGTGGCGGTGTTCTGCGGGATGATCGGCGTGACCCTGTTCGGCCTGATCTTCACGCCGGCCTTCTACGTCATCAGCCGCACGCTGGGCGTGAAGCTGAAGGCGATGTCCGATCGGATGCGCCATAAGCGCCATCCCGCCGGCGAGCAGGAGGCCGGGGCATGAAGCGGCCGCTGATCCCCGTCGTCGCCGCCCTCGCGCTGTCGTTGTCGCTGTCGGCCTGCGCGGTAGGGCCGAATTACGTGAAGCCCGCCTCGACGCCCGCGCGCGACGGCACCTTCGTCGATCCCGCCGCCGCGCGGGCCGATGCGGTCACGCCCGCGCCGGTGCCGGCGGGCACATGGTGGCGGCTGTTCGACGATCCGGTGCTCGATCGCCTGATCGCCGACGCGCTGGCCCACAATGCCGACGTGCGCGAGGCGGCCGCCAACGTCCGCAAGGCGCGTGCCCTGCTGTCGGAAGCGAAGACCGATCGCCTGCCGACGACCAACCTGAGCGGCGGCTATACCCGCAACCGCATCGGCCTCGGCGCGGCGGTGGCGCAGGGGGCGATCGGCGGCACGACGCCCGCGCCCGGCGGCCCGAGCCATATCGACTATGATTTCTACCAGACCGGGATCGACGCCTCCTACGAGGTCGACCTGTTCGGCCGTGTGTCGCGCTCGGTCGAGGCGGCGCGTGGCGAATGGGTCGCGACCGAGGCCGATCTCGACGCGGCGCGCATCGCCGTCGCCGCCGAGACGGCGCGCACCTACGCCACCGCCTGCGCCTCGGCCGAACAGGCCCACGTCGCGCGCGAGACGGCCGAATTGCAGGGCCGCACGCTCGACCTCACCCGCCGCCTCTACGATGGCGGGCGCGGCACCCAGCGCGATATCGATCAGGCCAATGTGCTGGCGCAGCAGGCGCTGGCGCAGGTGCCCACGTTCGAGGCGGATCGCCGCGCGGCGCTCTATGCGCTGGCCGCGCTCACCGGCCGGCCGCCGCGCGAGTTCGACCAACAGGCGGCGCAATGCACCGTCACCCCGCGGGTCACCACGGCCATCCCGATCGGCGACGGTGCCGCGCTGCTCGCCCGCCGGCCCGACGTGCGCGCGGCCGAGCGACGGCTGGCGGCGCAGACCGCCCGGATCGGCGTGGCGACGGCGGCGCTGTTCCCGAAGATCACGCTGGGCGGCAACGCCACGCTCGGCGCGCAGCGGCCCGGCGATCTCGGCAAGGCGAGCAGCTTCGGCTTCTCGCTCGGCCCGCTGATCTCGTGGAGCTTCCCCAACATCTCGGTCGCGAGGTCGCGGATCAGGCAGGAACGGGCCGAGACCGAGGCGGCGCTCGCCCGCTTCGACGGCACCGTGCTGACCGCGCTGACCGAGGCTGAATCGGCGCTGGCCCGCTATTCGGGCGCGCTCGACAGCGACGCGGCGCTCACCAGCGCGGCGGCCTCGGCGGAAAACGCCGCCCGCCTGTCCCGCGTCCGCTTCGATGCCGGCCGCGACAGCTTCCTCCAGTTGCTCGACGCCGAACGCGCCCGCGCCTCGTCGCGCGCCGCACTGGCGGAAGCGCGCGCGGCGCTCACCGAAGCACAGGTCGGCCTGTTCGCGGCGTTGGGCGGCGGCTGGGAAGAGGCGGCACAAGCAGAGAAAGCCAAATAGGTAATGGCTTTGCGGGCCGGGCATTCGGGCTGTTAAACGACGCAAATGCTTCCCACGCGGTGCCCGGTCGCGATCGAGCCGGGCGCCCGCGCGGGATGCCTGACGCTCAGAAGCTGCCCTGCAACGGGGATGGCTGCGGATCGATAACGGGGTCGCTTGGCGCGGGCGGGATGGGGTCGACCGGAGTCGGCACCGGATCGTCGACGGGGGTCTGCTCGGGCACTTCGGGAACTGGTGGCTGGCTGGCCATGAATCGTCTCCTTCGCAATAAGCTGCCAACGAGACGCATCGCCTTTGGATGCAACCGCCGGTCCAGAAAGCCTTGCCGTTCCGCGCTTTCTGTCCGTTCGCTTCCGAAACGGATCGTTATGGCCCTTGGGCAGGCGGGAACAGCGCTTGCCTTCGATGCGTCTGAAAATGCAGACTATTAACCATCAGCTTTTGGATCGAGGCGATCATGGCACGCACGCAGCGGGCGGATATGGCAACGGAGGCAGAGTCGCTCCGGGGTACGATTCTTCGGGCAGGCCGCAATCTGCCGGAGGAGGAATTGTTGCGTCTCGCGGATGACCTCTATGCTCTGGTCAGGGCACGCCGCCGCGACCATGAAGGCGGCGGGCCTGTCGGCATGCCCATGGCGTCACGCTGGGCGACGTCGCTCGTTCCCGAGGGCGGTAGTTTCTGGGCCGTACAGCCGTTCGACCATAGAAACCGCGAATAAGCTGATCTCGTTCTCCTCCCTCGGCTCCTTCGTGGCGAGGCTCTCGACCTTACTTTAATGCATCGGCGCTGAGTGCCTTGCAATCGATCGGCGTGACGACGGGGCGGTGGTTGCCGGTGCTGAGACCTTTCAGGATCGCGGCCGCCTTGGCAAAAGCGCCTTTGCCCCGCACCGATTCCGGAACCAGTTGAACGTCCGGCTTGCTCAGCGAGCCTTTCAGCCGGATCGGCGCCTCGAGCTGGATCGCGCCAGGATCCTTGGCGCGACCCGTGAAGGCAAGGTCCACCGTTTCCGATGGCAGGCGGATCACCCCCTCGCCATTCGCCCGGCTGATCTCCGTATCGACCAGCATCCGGCGCGCATCGACCCGGCCCGGCGTCAGGCGCAGTTGGGCGACGACGCAGCGGACGGACGTGCGGCTGCCGTCGCTGCCGCCGATCGCGCGGCCGGCCGCCTTCAGCACGTCACCGCTGGCGGCGATCGCCAGCGTGCGATCGACGCTGGCGCCTTGCCCCGCGAGACCGATGGATCCGCCGGCATTCGCCAGCGCGGCGCGGATCGTCCGCCCTGTACCGGTCACGCGGAGCCGGCCCGCGATCGGCCCGGCGATCCGGTTGCTGCCGACCAGATCCTCCAGCCGGGCGCCCGTCATGGTGAGATTCACCGACAGCTTCGGATCGCCCGTGCGGTGATCCACCGCCATGCGTCCGTTCATTCGCCCGTGCGGCAGGCTGATCGTCAGTGGCGTGAGCGTCAGCAGGCGATGATCCATCGTCATCACCGTCCGGACACCGCGGAAATACATGGGGCCTTCGCCGATGAGCCGCGCGACATGGATGCGCAGCGTCCCGTCGGTACGGGCGAGTTTCTCGAAATGGATTTCAGTGTCGGGGATGACGCGCGGGCCGATGGCGCGCTGTCGGGCGGCGGCACGGGCGCGGCCCGCGCTGGAGGCAAGGTCGGCGAAGTCGAGCGCGGCGAAGCGGACGCTCCCGTCTAGGATGGTGCGCTCTTCACGCTTGCGCACCGTGAGGTCGCCCGCCAGCGGTGAGCGACCGATCCGCCCCGTCAGCCCCGAGATCGTCCAGTCGGGGCGATCGTGTCGCACCGTGGCAGTCAGGCTGACGGGTTGCGTGCCGGGCAATCCGGCCTCGATCACATCGTCGAGATAGCGGGCGTCGCCGGCCCAGGCCGCGATCGTCGCCTTCATCTGGCCGATCGCCAGCGGTCGATCGGTGCGCCCTTGCCCCTGAAAGCGTAGCAGGGGCGAGGCCAGCGCGATGCGGAACCCCCAGGGCCGATCGCGCACCACGGGCCCGCTATCGAGGCGGAGCGTCATGGGGCGCCCACGATGCGTGCCCCGGCCGTGGAGGCGGAGCCCGCGCGCGTCGGCCGACCAGCCGGCATCGATCGTCATGTGCCGCTTGGCGTCGCTGAGGATCAGCCGGCTGTTCCGCACGGTGAGTTGCTCCAGCGCCTGCCCGCCGCTGCCGCCGCCGGCCTTGCCATCGCTCTCGAAGCTCCACCGCCCGGCGGCATCCCGTGCCAGCCGTACCGTCACGCCGTCGAGCGTCGCGGATTCGATGCGGAGCCGGCCGACCAGCACCGGAAGTACGGCAAAACGCACCGCCAGTCGCCGCGCGCGGATGATCTCCGCCTGCCTTGGCTGCGCGACCACCAGATCGCGTATCTCGATCGTCGGGTGGAAGGATAGCCCGGTCTGCCGTGTCATCGACCCGATCGAGACCGGCGCGCCGAAGCGGTCGGCGAGGCGCGTGGCGATCTGCCCTTTCAAGAGCTGCCACGGCACGGCCGCGAGGGCGATGAGCAGGAGCAGACCGGCCACGACCGCGATGCCGATCAGGCGAAGCGCGCGGGCCGGGCGGGGAGGGGGCGTTGCAGTCTCGCTCGTCATCGTGCGCGGCCCAACGGCTCGCGACGATTTTGGTGCCGCTCCACTGTATTGGCCCGTTCACAAATGATCGGTACGCATGGCGCCTGTGGCTTGTCCGTTATGGCGGCGTCATGGTGATGAGAGCCGCAATGACGGTCATTGCCCCTGATCGTGGTGCGGCTCTCACAGAATGTGGGGCACGGGTGTGAACGCAGAGAGCTGGTTTCTGGTACTGATCAATATCGTCGAGGTTCTCCTGCTGGTGCGCGTCGCGATGATGATCCGATCGCTCAACAGCCTGCACGATCACACGATGAAGATGGTGGGCCGCGCGGTTGCCGACCTCACAGCGGCGGCGCAGCGGCTGGAGGCGGCAGGCGGCAAAACCCCGTCCGATGCCATCGCGGGCGATCCATTGACGAACAGAGGCGTCGCCAGCACGGCTTGATCGTTGTTCGCTTAATGTTCTAATGCTTGTCCATCGAGTCGGGCGGCGCCCGCAGATCGACAGGAGCATGACATGCAGCACGACGTGCGGCTGAGGGCCGCCGCGCGGGCCGTCTTCGACGCCTGCTACCCCAGTGACGACTGGTCGCCGATCGGCTTCGAGGAAGCCGAGCAGCGCGGCACCGTCCATTATCGGCAGGCGGTGGAGGCGGTGCTGCTATGCCGCGCGGAATTGGCCGCCGTCGACCAGCCGAGGCTGCTGTGAGCGTCCGATCCGCCAAGGTCGATCCGGCGCAACTGGGCCTGGATCTCACCGCGTTCTTGCCGATCGCGCCGCCGCCGCCCTTGCCGGTCAGGATCGTGCCGCCGCAGCCTGTGATCGTCGATGAGCCGGCAGCGGTTGAGCCGCCGGCCGCCGACAGTCCGCCGTTTGGGACGTGGCTGGTTGGCCAGGTCCAGAGCCGGAGCGACTGGATCGGCGGTCTGGCCAAGTCGGCCAGGGCCGATCCCTCGTTTCCACGGCGCGGCAACCCGGATGCTGTCCGCCATTATCTGTCGCAGCGCGGCGCGGACGGCGACATGTTCGAGGCGATCGATGATGCCGAACGGGCATGGCAGCGGTCATAGTCCATCCGGCCGACATCCGATCGATCGGACTTGGCGAACAGGCTATCCGCCGCCTGAGCAGGGCGGGGCGCTGAACGGCCATTGACTGTCGGAGGCGGAAAGATCGGCACGGGTCGATCCGCGATCAACCCGTGCCGACATGTTCAAGCCGCCAGGAACGACAGCAGATCGCCCGTCAGCCGATCCTTCTCGGTCACGTTCAGGCCGTGCGGCGCGCCATCATATTCGATCAGCTGCGAACCCGCGATCAGGGCGGCGGCGGCTCTTGCCGAGGGGTCGATCGGCACGGTCTTGTCGCCGGTGCCGTGGACGATGAGGGTCGGCACGCTGAACGCCGCGCAGTCCGGGCGGAAATCGGTGCGGCCGAAGGCGTCGATGCAGGCGAGGGTGCCGGGCAGGCCGGCCTTCATCGCCTGCGCCCAGAAATGATCGAGCACCTCCTGGCTGACCGGGCTGGTGATGTAGCCGACGCCGTAGAACATCTGCGCGAAGCTGGCGAAGAAGGCGGCGCGATCCTGCTTGATCGGCGTCTTCATCTGATCCTCGAAGACGTAATCGTCGACGCCGTCGGGATTGCTGTCGTCCTTCAGCAGATAGGCGACGACCGACGAGACGAGCCCCGCCTTGTCGATACCCTTGCCACCGTGGCGGCTCATGTAGCGCGCGACCTCGCCGCCGCCCATCGAGAAGCCGACGAGCGCAGCATCGCTCACCCCGGTCGCCTCGATCACCGCCGCCAGATCGTCCGACAGCGTGTCATAATCATAGCCCGACCAGGGCTGGCTCGACCGGCCGAAACCGCGCCGATCGTAGGAAATGACGCGATAGCCGGCGTTGGCGAAGGCGAGCGCCTGATCGTCCCAGCTGTCGGCGGTGAGCGGCCAGCCGTGGAGCAGGATGACCGGTCGGCCGGCACCCCAATCCTTCACATAGAGATCGACGCCGTCCTTGGTCTTAACATAGGGCATGAGCTGCTCCTTCGGGGGTTTGGCGCTGAACGCCGCAGCCCCCGGCGGAGTGCCATCCCGCCCATCACAAATCGGGCACGTCGCGGCGCGGCGGGTTGTGCAGGGCGGGGCGCAACCGGAAGATGCTGAAGAAGAACGCGGTTATGGTGAGCCCGGCCGCGACGAACGCGGGCGTGGCGGTGGAGCCGACGCCCAGCGCCAGCAGCAGCGCCAGCAGGGTCGCGCCGAGCGTCTGGCCGGTCATGCGGGTGGTGGCGACCAGCCCGCCCGCCGCCGCCGCCCGCTCGCGCGGGGCCGAACCCAGGATCAACCGCGCGTTGGGCGAGGTGAACAGGCCGAAGCCCGTGCCGCACATCACCATCCGCCACGAGATCGAGACGAAATCGGGCTCGGCCGGCAGCCAGGCCACCAGGAACAGCCCGATCGTGGCGATCGTCATGCCGATCGCGCCGAGGATGCCGGCGGGAACCCGATCCGAGAGGAATCCCACCAGCGGTGAGGTGAACAGCATCGTCAGCGGCCAGAAGCCGAGCATCGTGCCGATCGTGGCAGGCGTGAAATCGCCGATATGCTGGAGGCGGAAGGGCAGCGACAGCAGGCAGCAGGTGGCGGCGACGAAGGCGCAGAGCGATCCCCCGGCCGACATCGCGATGGCCGGGCGGCTGAGCAGGTCGATCGGCATGACGGGCTGTGCCGCGTTCAACTCGCGACGGACGAAGATCCAGCCGATGCCGGCGCCGGCCGCGACGATGGCGGCGGCCACCGCGGGTGAATCGCCATGCACCACGCCTTCCAGCCCGCCGATCGAAAGTCCGAAGGTCAAGGCGCACAGGACTGCGGCGAGCGTGTCGTACGGCACGTCGCGCGGTTCGGGATCGGGCAGGGCACGGCCAAGCAGCAGGGAGACGATGCCCAGCGGTACGCCCGCCGCGAACACCCACGGCCAAGGCGCGACCGACAGGATATAGCCGCCCAAGGTCGGCGCGAGCGCCCCCATGCTGGCGACGATGACGGCGTTGACGCTGAGGCCGCTACCCAGATTTCTGGCCGGATAGGTGGAGCGTATCATCGCCGACGCCACCGACAGCGCCATTGCCGCCCCGATCGCCTGCGCCACGCGACAGACGAGGAGGAAGGGCAAGGACTTGGCGAAAAAGCAGAGCAGCGAGGCGATCAGGAACAGAGCCTGCCCCCGCTGATACAGCGTGCGATGCCCGATCCGGTCGCCCAGCGCCGAAAAGGGCAGCAGCCCCATCACGAGGGTCAGCTGATAGACGGTCACGACCAGTACCGCCGCCGATTCCGCGACATGCAGATCGCGCGCCAGGGTCGGCAGCGCGACGGTGGCGATGCCGCCGTCGATCACGATCAGCGCGCTGCCGAAACACAAGGCCCCGATCGCGCGGTAGCGGCGGGGCAGGGGGAGCCCGTCGGGATCGGCCGGCGGCTGCGGAGTAACGGGGCGGACGAGCGTGGCGGAGGCGGGGAAATCGTTCACGGAAGTGTCTTGGCGCCTGTCGGGCGGAGTCGGTCAAGTCCAAGCTCCTCCGGTCCAGGGACTTTCGAGCCAAAAGCCACCCGGCCATTCAGCCCCGCGACAGGGGCGCGACCGATCGGAAACGGCGCCATGCGCCCTGTGGTGGCAGAGGCTCGCCACCGGCCGTGCATGAGCCAGCGCCCTGGCGAGCGGCACAGGCTGCATCATCCCGTGCCGGGCGGCTGCGCACCTGCCGCAATCCGAAACGGCTACTCCGCCGCCTCCGCCGCGCCCGGCAACAGCCCCGTCTCGCCATACCGGGGCAGCGCCTCGATCGGCGGTAGCTCGGCGATGTCCTTCGCGCCCGTTTCGATGTTCAGCTCGCGGAACTTGCGGCCCGTGCTGGCCACGTTGCGCTCGAACGAACTGACGAAGCTGTTGTAATTGTTGACCGCGCTGCCCAGCCCGGCGCCCACCTTGCGGAGGTGCTCGCTGGCCACCGCGATGCGGTCGTGCATTTCTTTGCCGAGCGCGCCGATCGCCTTGGCTTCGGCCGCCAGTTTCTCCTGCCGCCACACCGCCGCGACCGTCCGCGCGATCGCGATCAAATTGGTCGGGGTCGCCAGCAGCACCCTCTTGTCGAAGGCGAAGTCCCACAGGGTCGGGTCGTTCTCCAGCGCGGCGGACAGGAAATGTTCGCCGGGAACGAACATGATGACATAATCGGGCGCGTCATCGAACTGCGCCCAATAGGCCTTGTTGCCGAGGCCGTTGACGTGGGCGCGCATCGCCGCCGCATGGGCCGCCAGCCCGCGTGCGCGCTCGGCCTCGTCCACCGCCGCGAAGGCGTCCTGATAGGCGTTGAGCGAGACCTTGGCGTCGATCACCAGCGCGCGGCCGCCGGGCACCTTGACGATCGCGTCGGGGCGCAGCCGGCCATCCTCGTGCGCGACCGACACTTCGGTCTGGAAATCGCAATGTTCGGAGAGGCCGCAGGTCTCCAGCACGTTCTTCAGCTGCTGTTCGCCCCAGCGGCCGCGCGCCTTGGGGGCCGAGCGCAGCGAATTGACCAGCTTGGCCGCTTCCGCCCGCACCGATTCCTGGCCCGCCCGCATCGATTCCATCAGCCCGGTGAGGTTGCCATAGGCCTCCTGCCGCGCCTTCTCGATCCGGCCGACGCCCTCCTCATATTGCTTCAGCCGCGCATCGACCGGGGCGAGCAGCGCCTTCAGCCGCTCGCCGCTCTTCTCGTCGGCCTGCTGGAAGCGTTGATCGGCGCGCTCGAGGAACTGGCGCTGCGCCTCGCCGAGCAATTTGCCGCCCACTTCGGCGAATTGCGCCGACAATGCCTCCTTGGCCTCGCGCAATTCGGTCAGCCGCGCCTCGGCCGCCGCCTCGCGCGCCGCACCGGTCGCGCGTTCGGCCGCAAGCCCACGCAGCGCCTCGTCGCGCTCCGCCGTCACCGCATCGAGGGTCGATCGCAGCAAGGGCACCGCCGCCGCCCGCTCCTCGGCGGTCGCGAGCTTCGCCGCCAGCGCGCCCGCCGCCGAGCCGCGCAGCAGCCAGCCGAGGCCGAGCCCCACCAGCAGCGCCACCACGGCCAGTCCGATCACGCCTGCGTCCAACGCCGCACCCCACCACAAGAACAGATCACGAACTTGTGCCCGCCAAAATCCAACATTGCAAGCCCCTCGCGGTCATGGGAGGAGGCGGCATGACGACCGACATCGCGATCTGCCGCGCCGCCACCCTCCTTCCCATCGCCCAGGTCGCCGCCCGGCTCGACATACCCGAAGAGGCGATCGAGCCTTATGGCCGGGTGAAGGCCAAGATCGCGCCCGAGCGCCTGCCCACCGCCACGAGCGAGGGCAAGCTCATCCTCGTCACCGCGATCAACCCCACCCCCGCCGGCGAGGGCAAGACCACCACCTCGGTCGGGCTGGCAGACGCGCTCAACCGCATCGGCAAGCGAACGGCGCTGGCGCTGCGCGAGCCTTCGCTCGGCCCCTGCTTCGGCATGAAGGGCGGGGCGGCAGGCGGCGGCCATGCCCAGGTCGCGCCGATGGAGGACATCAACCTCCACTTCACCGGCGATTTCCACGCCATCACCAGCGCGCACAATCTGCTCGCGGCGATGATCGACAATCATATCCACTGGGGCAACAAACTCGGGCTGGACGTGCGGCGCATCGTCTGGCGGCGGGTGCTCGACATGAACGATCGGGCGCTGCGCGACATCGCCCAGTCGCTCGGCGGGGTCGCCAACGGTTTCCCCCGCGAATCCGGCTTCGACATCACCGTCGCTTCCGAAGTGATGGCGATCCTGTGCCTCGCCCGCGATCTGGCGGATCTGGAGCGGCGGCTGGGCGACATCATCGTCGGCACCCGCGCCGATCATTCCCCCGTCACCGCGCGCGACCTGAAGGCGGACGGGGCGATGGCGGTGCTGCTGAAGGATGCGATCCGCCCCAACCTCGTCCAGACCTTGGAGAACAACCCGGCCTTTCTCCACGGCGGCCCCTTCGCCAACATCGCCCACGGCTGCAATTCGGTGATCGCCACCCGCACCGCGCTGGGGCTGGCGGATTATGTCGTGACCGAGGCGGGCTTCGGCGCCGATCTGGGGGCGGAGAAGTTCTTCGACATCAAATGCCGGCAGGCGGGCCTCGACCCGGCGGCGGCGGTGATCGTGGCGACGGTGCGCGCGCTCAAGATGAATGGCGGCGTCGCCAAGGCCGATCTGGCGGCCGAGGATGTGGAAGCGGTGCGGCGCGGCGGGGTGAATCTGGCGCGCCATATCGAGAATATCCGCATGTTCGGCGTGCCCGCCGTCGTCGCGATCAACCATTTCGCGGGCGACAGCGCGGAGGAACTGGCCGCCGTCGCCGAAATCGCCCGCGCGCACGGCGTCGAGGCGATCCTGTGCCGCCACTGGGCCGAGGGCGGCGCGGGCGCGGAGGCGCTGGCCCATGCGGTGGTCGCGCTGACCGAGACGCCCGGCCAGTTCGGCTTCCTCTACGACGACGATCTGCCGCTGTTCGACAAGATCAACACCGTCGCCACCCGCATCTACCGCGCCGAGGGGGCGGTGGCCGAACCGGCGGTGCTGGCCAAGCTGGCGCGCTGGGAGAAAACTGGCCACGGCCGCCTGCCGGTGTGCATGGCCAAGACGCAATACAGCTTCTCCACCGACCCGAGCCTGCTGGGCGCGCCGACCGGCCATATCGTGCATGTGCGCGAGGTGCGGCTGGCGGCGGGCGCCGGCTTCGTGGTGGCGATCTGCGGAGACATCATGACGATGCCGGGCCTGCCGAGGGTGCCGGCGGCGGAGAGCGTGCGGTTGAATGCGGAGGGGTTGATCGAGGGGCTGTTCTAGGGGGCGGCTGGCTGCCCCTTACGATCCGGTGCTCCGGCGCAGGCCGGAGCCCAGGGTTATTCGAGCGGAGCGCGTGTGGCCCCTGGACTCCTGCTTTCGCGAGACCTTTGCGTAAGTGGTGTCTGGACAGATTTGCGAATGAGCCGGCGGCGCGATCGGTCGGTTGCGCTTAGCGCTGGGTTGGCGTGAGCCCTTGGGGGTGAAGATGAGGGTTCACCGGGCTGCGGCGCGGGCAAGGTTCCATGCGGTGAGGGTCAGGAGGGTGGCGCAGGTGTTGCGAGCCAGGCCCATGAGCCGCATTCGCGCCAGTCCGTAGGATCGTTTGAGGGTTCCGAACACCGCTTCGATCCTGCCGCGCCGGTAGCCGATGAGCCGGTTGCGCCATGTCTCGCGGGGTGTGAGGGGCCGGCCGGTGCCGGCCTTCTTCTGGACGCGGTTGCGGATGCCGTCGCGGGCCAGCCGCTCGCGCAGGCGGGGACCGACGTAGCCTTTGTCCGCATAGACGGCCGTTTCGTCGCCACAGACGAGATGATGGCCCTGATCGACGTCGGCGACGTTGGCGCCGGTCACGATAGCCCGGCGCACGATGCCCGTCCCCAGATCGACCGCGGCGTGCAACTTGTAGCCGAACCGCGCCTGGCCGTTCGCGCTTTTGACCCAGCGCGCGTCGGGATCGGCCTGCGACCGACCGCCGCCCTTCTGGCGGTGCGGTTCGGCCGCCGCCGCCTCGATCACCGTCGCGTCGATCAGCGTGCCCGAACGGATCGTCACGCCCTGTGCGTCCAACTGCCGGCCGACCTCGGCGAAGATGCCGTCCGCCAGTCCCCGGTCGGCCAGAAGCGTCCGGAACCGGCTGATCGTCGAATGATCCGGCGCGCGCTCGTCCAGCCCAAGACCCGCGAACCGCCGGAACGACAGCCGGTCGCCCAGCGCCTCCTCCATCGCGGGATCGCTCAACCCGTACCAGCCCTGCAGCAGCAATATCCGAAGCAGCGTCAGCGGCGCATAGGACGGCCGCCCTGTCCCCGACGCATAAACCCCACCGAGCAACCCCTCCAGCCGACCCCAATCCAGCAATTCCGCGATCCGCTCGAGCCGCCGGTTGCCGCCGCCCACCACCAACACGTCCGCAAACGATCCCTGCCCCGCTTCCCGACGCATCCCATGCCTCCTCGATCCCTCAAGGAGAATGAATCACCAATCCACACCTTATGCAAAGATCTCGCTTTCGCAGGAGCACGGAGGTTGGATTGGCTAATGCCATCCAATTCGCCCGTTCGTCCCGAGCGAAGTCGAGGGGCGTGCCCCAAGCGGTGCGTCCAGCCTCACGTCCCTCGACTACGCTCGGGACGAACGGCCTCCAGTCAGAGTCGAGAGCCACACGAGCCCCAGCCCTCACGCAGCCGCGCTGGCGTTCCCGAACAGCGCCACCTGCAACCGGTCCCGATCGCGCCGCACCGTTTCCAGCGCGCCTTCGGCCAGCGCGGCTTCGGCGCGGCTGCGTTCGATGTCCTTCTGGAGCGCTTCGATCCGCTGCTCCTGCTCGCGCAGCGCGGCCTCGTGCGCGGCCATGAGCTTTTCGAGCTTGGTGCGGACCTGTCCGGCACGCCCCTCGGCTCGCTCCACCGCCCGCTCGTGGCCGGCCAGCGACTTGGCGAGCTGGTCGGCCCGCTCCACCGCCGCCGCGCGCGCGGTCTCGACCGCCGCATGGCGCTGGCGGAGCGATTCCGATTCCTCTTCCAGCAGGCGCACCCGCTCGGCCTGACGGTCGAGGACGGTCTGGCGCTCGCCGATGGCGCGTTCGGCCAGCTGCTGGCGGCTGCCGGCCTCGTTGAGGCGCGAGCCCAGCTGGTTGTTGAGTTCCTCCAGCTTGGTCGCGCGCACCACCGACGTTTCCAGCCGGGTCTGCGTGGCGGACAGTTCGGAGCGGATCAGTTCGAGCTGGGTTTCCAGCTGGCGGACCACGCGGGTCGATTCGGCCTGGAGCGCCAGCGCGCCGGCCTCGCTCGCCGTCACCCGCGCGCGTTCGGCGGCGAGCTGGGTTTCCAGATCGTTCTCGATCCGGGTGAGCCGCGCCACTTCGGACGAGGATTGCTCGTAGCGCTTCTTGAGGACGGCGGTTTCCTCGGCGATCAGCGCATTGTCCTGCGTGGCGCGGGCGAGGCCGGATTCGGCCTCCGCGCGCCGGCGATCGACCTCCTCGAGGTGACCGCGCAGATTGCCGACATCGTGATCCATCTCGTCGTTGCGGGCGAGCGCGTCGCGCAGCGCGGAATCGAGATGCTGGGCCTTCAGTTCGAGCTGGAGAAGGTCGTTGCGCATACGATCGATCTCGATCGCGCGCTCTTCCAGGGTGGTGCCCTGCGCGGCGCGGACCGCCTCGGCCTCGCCCAGCGCCATTTCGGCGGCGGAGAGCTTGCCCACGGCGTCGCGCTCCTGCGCCTGCGCCGAATAGAGCGCGGCCTCCATCGTCTCGTGCATGTGGCGCAGCGCGGTCAGCTCGGAATGCTCCGCCCGGCGCGTCTCATATTCCTGCGCCAGCGGGCCCTTGATCTCGGCCATCAGCGGCTCGATGCCGCGCAGCTGCTCCATCAGGCGGCCGATGCTGTCGAGCGCCGAATTCATCATCTCGTAGCGGCCGCCGATGGCCTGCGCCGAGGCGGCCAGCTGCGGGGTCAGTTCGGGCTCGGCCAGCGGCGCGATCTCCGGCGCCTGCTGCTCAGGCTCCGCCCGCTGCCCCTTGCTCAGCAACCACATACCGCGCCCGTCCCCTGCCATGATGATATCCTTCCGCCGCCCAAATGGCTGCTCCCCGGCGAAAAGTTAAGCCATAGCAACCCTGGCTTGTCGAGTCTGTCGCTGCACCCGGATGACGGTTCGGAGACGGTGTGGCCCGCTCGCGACGGCGCTTGCGGGCGGGGCCGACGTTCCCTAACTGTTCGCCGGTGACCGACATTTCCCCCGAAGCGCCCTACCTCCGCGGGCTGAACGCACCCCAGCGCGAGGCGGTGCTGACCACCGAAGGCCCGGTTCTGGTGCTGGCCGGCGCCGGCACCGGCAAGACCGCCGCGCTCACCGCCCGCCTCGCCCATCTGGTGGCGACGCGGCGAGCGTGGCCGAGCGAGATCCTGGCGGTCACCTTCACCAACAAGGCCGCGCGCGAGATGCGCCACCGCATCGGCCGGATGCTGGGCGATGCGGTGGAGGGGATGCCGTGGCTCGGCACCTTCCACTCGATCGCCGCCAAGATGCTGCGCCGCCATGCCGAGCTGGTCGGGCTGCAATCCAATTTCACCATCCTCGATACCGACGATCAGCTGCGCCTGCTGAAACAGCTGATCGTGGCGGCCGACATCGACGAGAAACGCTGGCCCGCGCGCCAGCTGGCGGGGCTGATCGATCGCTGGAAGAATCGCGGCTGGGTGCCGGCCGATATCGATGCGGCCGAGAGCGAGGCCTATGCCAACGGGCGCGGCGGCGAACTCTACCAGCGCTATCAGGACCGGCTGAAGGCGGTGAACGCCTGCGACTTCGGCGACCTGCTGCTCCACATGCTCGTCATCCTCAAGACGCATCGCGACGTGCTGGAAAGCTATCAGCAACGCTTCCGCTACATCCTCGTCGACGAATATCAGGACACGAATTCGAGCCAGTATCTCTGGCTCCGCCTGCTCGCCCAGACGCGCAAGAACATCTGCTGCGTGGGTGACGATGACCAGTCGATCTATTCGTGGCGCGGCGCCGAGGTGGCCAACATCCTGCGCTTCGAGCGGGACTTTCCGGGCGCCGCCGTGATCCGGCTGGAGCAGAATTACCGATCGACCGGCCATATTCTCGCCGCCGCGTCTGGCGTGATCGCGCAAAATGGCGGGCGGCTCGGCAAGACACTGTGGACCGAGGCCGACAGCGGCGAGAAGGTTCGCGTGATCGGCGTGTGGGACGGGCCGGAGGAAGCCCGCCGCGTCGGCGACGAGATCGAGGCGGCGCAGCGGCGCGGCACGAAGCTGGACGACGTGGCGATCCTCGTCCGCGCCCAGTTCCAGACGCGCGAGTTCGAGGATCGCTTCATCGCGATCGGCATGCCCTATCGCATCGTCGGCGGCTTCCGCTTCTACGAGCGCGCCGAGATCCGCGACGCCCTGGCCTATCTGCGCGTCATCTCCCAGCCGGCCGATGATCTGGCGTTCGAGCGGATCGTGAACGTCCCCAAGCGGGGGCTGGGCGACAAGGCGGTGCAGAAGATCCACCAGCTCGCCCGCGCCGAGGGCATCTCGCTGATGCTGGCCGCCGCCCGCATCCTCGACAGCGACGAGCTGACCGGGGCGGCGCGCAAGTCGCTCGGCCGGCTGGTGGCGGATATCGCCGCGTGGCGCGACCGGCTCTCGGCGCTGCCCCATGCCGAGCTGGCACGCCAGATGCTCGACGAGAGCGGCTATACCGCGATGCTCCAGGCCGATCGCTCGGCCGAGAGCGCCGGGCGGCTGGAGAATCTCACCGAACTGGCACGCGCGATGGAGGAATATGAAACCCTCCCCGCCTTCCTGGAACATGTCAGCCTCGTCATGGACAATGACGCCGACGCCCAGCGCGAGCAGATCACCATCATGACGATCCATGCCGCCAAGGGGCTGGAATTCGACACGGTGTTTCTGGCCGGGTGGGAGGAAGGCGTATTCCCCTCGCAACGCTCGCTCGACGAGGGCGGCACAGCCAGTCTCGAGGAAGAGCGGCGGCTGGCCTATGTGGCGATCACGCGGGCGCGGCGGCTGTGCTTCATCTTCCACGCCGCCAACCGCCGCATCTACGGCCAGTGGACCTCGTCGATCCCCTCGCGCTTCGTCGGCGAGCTGCCGGGCGAGCATATCGAGAGCGAGACGACGATGACCGGGGGCGCATCGCTCTGGCGCGCGCAATGGTCCGAACAGGCCGATCCCTTCGCCGATGTCGGGCGCGGCACCGGGCGGGGCCCTGGCTGGCAGCGCGCGGCGGTGGCCGGCAACCTCGACCGCACGACCGCCCGCGTCGGCGAATCCCGCGTCTCCGCCGCCAGCTTCGCCGCCAAGCCGCGCGGCGACATATCGGTCGGGCAACGCGTGTTCCACTCGAAGTTCGGCTATGGCGCGGTGGCCGAGATCGAGGGCAACAAGCTGGAGATCGATTTCGAGCAGGCCGGGCGCAAGCGGGTGCTGGACAGTTTCGTGAGCGTGGCGACCTGAAATGATCCGCCGAGAGAGCGGAACGTCGCTCGTTTAGAGAACCGCCGCGACCAGCTTTGCGAAGGCGTCCGCGCGGTGGCTGATGGCGTGTTTGGCGGCCTGGTCCATTTCGCCGAAGGTCTCGCTGCCGCCGTTGGGCAGGAACATCGGATCGTAGCCGAAGCCCTTCAGCCCACGCGGCGGCCAAACGAGGATACCCTCGACCCGCCCCTCGAACGTCTCGATATGCCCGTCCGGCCAGCACAGCGAGAGCGCGCACACGAAATGCGCGTCGCGGCCTTCGTCGTCGGCGGTTTCGGCCATGCGATCGTGGACCAGTTGCATCGCGGCGCCGAAGTCCTTGCTTTCCCCCGCCCAGCGCGCCGAGAAGATGCCCGGATCGCCGTGCAGCGCATCCACGCACAGCCCGCTGTCGTCCGCCAGCGCGGGCAGGCCCGACAGGTCGGCCGCCGCGCGCGCCTTCAGTTCGGCGTTGGCGGCGAAGGTCGTGCCGGTCTCCTCGGGCTCGGGCAGGCCGAGCGAGCCGGCCGACACCGCCTCGATCCCGCGCCCGGCCAGCAGCTCGTTGATCTCGCGGACCTTGCCCTCGTTGTGGCTCGCGATCACCAGCTTGCCGGGGGCGAGCTTGCGGTGCGGCACGGGCTCGGGTTCGTCGTCCACGATCAGGATGCTCATCAGGCGATCGCCTTCCTCTGCGCCGCGAAAATCTCGCCACAGCCGATCCGGGCGAGGCGCAGCAGACGCAGCAACGCTTCCTCGTCGTAGGTGGCTCCCTCGGCGGTGGCCTGCGCCTCGGCGATATTGCCATTGTCGAGCAGCACGAAATTCGCGTCGGCATGGGCCGAACTGTCCTCGATATAATCGAGGTCGAGGACCGGATTGCCCTCCCAGATGCCGCACGACACGGCGGCAACCTGTGCGGTGATCGGGTTCTCGGTGAGCAGCCCCTTGGCCATCAGCCCCTGCACCGCGAGGCTTAGCGCGACCCACGCGCCCGAGATCGAGGCGGTGCGCGTGCCGCCGTCGGCCTGGATCACGTCGCAGTCGAGCGTGATCTGCCGCTCGCCGAGCTTCGTCATGTCCACCACCGAACGCAGCGACCGGCCGATGAGGCGCTGGATTTCCTGCGTGCGGCCGGATTGCTTGCCCTTGGCCGCCTCACGGCTGCCGCGCGTGTGCGTGGCGCGGGGGAGCATGCCATATTCGGCCGTCACCCAGCCCTGGCCCTTGCCGCGCAGGAAGGGGGGCACCCGCTCCTCGATGGAGGCGGTGACGAGCACCTTGGTCTCGCCGAAGCCGATCAGGCAGCTGCCCTCGGCATGACGGGTGAAACCGGGCTCGATCGTGATCGCCCGCATCTGATCGGGGGCGCGGCCTGAGGGGCGCATGTCTGTCCTTTCGGGTTGAATGGGCGCGCCATAGCGGGGCAGGGCAGGGGGCGCCAGTGGCGGCGGCCCCTATCAGCCTAGGCGCCGAACACCCGCGCGAAGATCGTGTCGACGTGCTTCAGGTGATAGCCGAGGTCGAATTTCTCCTCCAGCTCGGCATCGGACAGCGGCACCTCGGGATCGGCCTTGAGCAGTTCCAGCAGCGAGAGCTGGCCATCCGATTCCCACACCTTCATAGCGTTGCGCTGGACGAGTTTGTACGAATCCTCGCGGCTCACGCCCGCTTGGGTCAGCGCCAGCAGCACGCGCTGCGAATGGACGAGGCCGCCCATCTTGTTGAGATTCTTCTCCATCCGCGCCGGATAGACGAGCAATTTGTCGATCACGCCGGTCAGGCGGGCCAGCGCGAAATCGAGGGTGATGGTCGCGTCGGGACCGATGTAGCGCTCTACCGAGGAATGGCTGATGTCCCGCTCGTGCCAGAGGGCAACATTCTCCAGCGCCGGGGTGACGTAGCCGCGCACCATGCGGGCGAGGCCGGTGAGGTTTTCGGTCAGCACCGGGTTGCGCTTGTGCGGCATCGCCGACGAGCCCTTCTGGCCGGGCGAAAAATATTCCTCGGCCTCCAGCACCTCGGTCCGCTGGAGATGGCGGACTTCGGTGGCGAGCCGCTCGATCGAGGACGCGATCACGCCCAGCACCGCGAAATACATCGCATGGCGGTCGCGCGGGATCACCTGCGTCGAGACGGGCTCGACGGCGAGGCCCATCTTCGCCGCGACATGCGCTTCCACGCGGGGATCGATGTTGGCGAAGGTGCCGACCGCGCCCGAGATGGCGCAGGTGGCGATCTCCGCGCGGGCCGCCGTCAGCCGCGCCTTGCAGCGATCGAATTCGGCATAGGCCTGCGCCAGCTTCAGGCCGAAGGTGACGGGCTCGGCATGGATGCCGTGGCTGCGGCCGATCGTGGGGGTCAGCTTATGCTCCTCGGCGCGGGTGCGGATCGCGGCCAGCAGCGCATCGAGATCGGCGAGCAGGATATCGGTCGCCTGCGCGAGCTGTACCGCGAGGCAGGTGTCGAGCACGTCGGACGAGGTCATGCCCTGATGCATGAAGCGCGCCTCGTCCCCGACCTGTTCGGCGACCCAGGTGAGGAAGGCGATCACGTCATGCTTGGTGACGGCCTCGATCGCGTCGATCGCGGCAACGTCGATCGCGGGCTTCGTCGCCCACCAGTCCCACAGCGCCTTGGCGGCGGAGGCGGGGACGACGCCCAACTCGGCCAGCGCCTCGGTGGCGTGCGCCTCGATCTCGAACCAGATGCGGAAGCGGTTCTCCGGCGTCCAGATCGCGGTCATCGGGGCACGGGAATAGCGCGGGATCATAAGGTCGATTCTCCTGGTCGCCGCGCCGGTAGCAGGGGCGGGGGCCAGCGGCAAACGGCGGCGGAACGGTCCGCGCCCGTTTGCGGCGGCGACAGGAGGGATCGGCTTATGGGCCGGGCGGGATCAGACGCGGGCGGTGCCGGCCTCTTCGCGCAAGGTGGCCCATTCGCGCGGCGAGAGCGTCGCCTGCCGATCGCCAGGGCCACGGACATGATCGATCAGCCCGTCGAGCAGCGCCTCGCCCTGCGTCCAGCCGCCGAGGCCCGAGGCGGCGTTGATATGACCGCAATTACCGATGTCGAGGAAATGGCTGCCCCAGAATTTCGCCATGTCGTGCGATCGCTCGATATCGGCATAGGGGTCGTCGGTGCTGGCCACCACGATTGACGGGAAGGGCAAGGGCTGGCGCGGGGCTGGCGCGAACTCGGCCACTTCCGGCATGTGGGCCAGCTTGTCCGTATCGGGCGGGGCGACCAGCAGGGCCCCCGCCACCGGCCAGCCGAACGGCTGCGGATCGAACGCCGCCCACCACGCGACCGCAAGGCAGCCGAGGCTGTGCGCGACCAGGATCACCGGCGGCTGCGCGGCGGAAATGGTCTGGGCGAGCTTCGTCACCCACAGGTTGCGCTTGGGGGCATCCCACATGCCGAGGTCGGCGCGCTGGCAATCGCCGCGCGTCCGCTCCCAGATGGTCTGCCAATGGCCCTCGCCCGAATTGCCGAGGCCGGGGACGGTCAGCACCAGAGGGTCCGTCTGGCGCAGATCTAGCTCCGAAACGATCATGGCCATCCTCCGGGGGTTGGGCCGTTCATGATTCGGAAAGGTATGGAGATCGGTCGCCGCCGCAAGCCCGGGTCCGCCCGAATGTGGCCGGATTGCGGCAGCCGGAGTAAGGCGCGACGGATTTGTCTAGCGGTACGGTCGTAAAAGCGCCGAACGCCCCGTCGCGGCCGATCCGCGACGGGGCGGGGGCGTCAGGCGATGATGAGGCCCACGTCCACATTGTTGCGGGTGGCGTTGGAATAAGGGCACACTTCGTGCGCCGCCTTGGCAAGCTTCTCGGCCTCGGCCTTGTCCACGCCGGGCAGGTCGATCGTGAGGTCGGCGGTGATGCCGTAGCCGCCTTCCGAGCGCGGGCCGAAGCCGATCTCGGCGGTGACGCTGGCGTCGGCGGGCACCTTCACGCCCACCTTGCCCGACACAGCCTTCATCGCGCCGAGGAAGCAGGCCGAATAGCCCGCCGCGAACAGTTTCTCGGGGTTGGCGCCCTCGCCGCCGGGGCCGCCCATCTCCTTGGGCACCACCAGATTGACGTCGACGCTGCCGTCCTCGGAGCGGGCATGGCCGTCGCGGCCCCCGGTGGAAGTGGCCTTGGTCTTGTAGATCACATCGACGGGCATGGGGCGTCCTTTCATGGTTGCCGGGCGCATATGGTGGCGGCGGTGGCGTTCGCTAGTGCGCGCGCGCCTCCGTGCTCCGGCGAAGGCCGGAGCCCAGGGTTACAGAGCGCATCGCTTGCCGCCCCTGGGCTCCTGCCTGCGCAGGAGCACGACAGCGTTTCATTTCAGCGGCTTTCTCTCGATCAGCGTCGTGCGGAAAAACGCTTCCGTCGCGCGATAGCTCTTCAGCCAGTCGGCGTAGCGGAAGAAGCCGTGGCGCTCGTTCGGGAAGGCGATCTCGCGATAGGGGATGCGCCGCGCGGCCAGTTCGCGCGCCAGGATCAGGGATTGCGAGAAATCGACATTCTGGTCGTCGTCGCCGTGGATCAGCAGCACGGGCGAACGCCATGTGTCGATCGCGCCCATCGGCGAGGAGGTCCATTGCAGCTGGCGCGCGGCGGTCTGCTGGTCGGGCGAGAGGTTGTTCTCGACCGGGCGCAGCATCGTGTGAACACCGTGGAAATCGACACCGGCCGCGAACAGGGCGCTGTCCCGCGCGAGCGCCAGCGCGGTGAGGTATCCACCCCAGCTTCCGCCCCAGATGCCGATGCGGGCGGGATCGACATGGGCTTGCGCCGCCAGCCATTTGCCGGCGGCCAGCACGTCGCGATATTCCGAGGCGCCGGCGCGCGCGATCTCGGGCGCGTCGCGGAAGGCGAGGCCATAGCCGGTGCCGCTGCGATAATTCACCGCCAGCACGTCATAGCCCTCGGCCGCCAGATGCTGGTTGAGGATGTAGGCGTTGGAATAATAGCCCGAGGGGTGGAAGCCGAGCAGCATCTGCCGGCGCGGCCCGCCATGGACGAAGATCAGCGCGGGGTGGCGCCCCGGCCCCTTCGCGCGGAACAGCTGGGCATGGACTTCGACCCCGTCGGCGGCGCGGAAGATCACCGGATTGGGCGCGACGAAATCCTGCGCGGCGGGTGCCTTGCCGATCGGGGTGAGTTTCGCGTCGAGCAGAGCGGGGTGCGCCGGGTGGGTCGCGTCGCTGGCGATCACGCCGATCGTGTCGCCGGCCGGTGCGGGGTAGGATTCGATGCCCGTGCCGCCGCTCAGCCGGGTGGTGGCGCCGCTTGCGAGGGTCGTGCGCCGGATATGGCGACGGTCGAGATCACCGGCGTTGGACGAATAGAGCAGGGCGCGGCCGTCGCGGTCGAGCAGCATCGTCTCGACCTCGAAGGCGCCGGGGGTCAACTCGCGCGGGGCGCCGCCTTTGTTGGCATCGATCGCGTAGGCATGGAGCCAGCCGCTTCGCTCCCATGGAAAGACGAGCGTGTCGTCCTTGCTCCAGAAGAGATTGCGACTGCGCGTGCCGGCGAAGCGCGCGCCCATGCCCTGCGGGGCGGCCCATAGTTCGCGCGTCTCGCCGCTCGCGACATCGGTGATGCGGATCGACCAATAGGGGCCGCTGTCGTCCTTGGCGCCGGAGGGCGGATCGACGTAGCGAATGAACGCCACCTGCCGGCCATCGGGCGAGAAGGCCGGCTCGACCGAATGGCCGAGCGACGGATCGAGATAGGTGAGCCGCTGTCCCGTCACGTCGAACAGCGCGACGAAGCTGTGCCCGCTGCGCGCCTCGACGAAGAGCAGGCGCGTGCCGTCCGGCGACCAGCCCAGCCGCTCGATCCCGCCCTCGACGCTCGCCAGCTTCCTGGCCTCGCCACCCTGCTGCCACAGCCAGAGCTGCCCCTTGCGGACGAAGGCGATGCGGCCGCCGTCGGGCGAGAATACCGGCTGATGCCCCTCGCCGATCGCCACCGCCGCGCCGCCAGTGGCGGGCATCGCGAACAGCTGCTGCTTCGGCGTCGCGGTGGCGAGGCCGGTGTTGGGCAGGCCATCGTCGGGAAACTCGCCATCCCCGCCGCGCACGAACACCAGGGTCGCGCCATCCGGGCTCAGGTTCAGGTCGTAGATCTGCTGTCCGTCATCCTCGGCAAATGCCGTCACCTGCCGCGCCGGCCGGCCCTTGTCCGCCACCCACACATTGCGCGCGCCCGCCGCATTCTCGATCCACGCGAACCGCGCCACATCCTGCGCGCCGGTCAACCCGCTGGCGACGGGGAGGGCGAGCGTTTCCGCCAGCCGGTCGGGCGCGGCGGCGGCCGGGGCGGCAAGGGTGAGGGCGATAGCGGCGAGGGTGAGGCGGATCGTCATGCGGCGGAGTGTCGCAAGGGCGGGCGCGAGGGGCAAGGGCGGCGGTTCGACACGATCCCTCGATTATCCACCCACCAAGAACCGCTTCGTTTACACCGTTCGTCGCACGGCGTATCGGCCACGCATCATGACCAAGCCGCGCACCCTCTACGAGAAGATCTGGGACGCCCACGTCGTCGACCGGCGTTCCGATGGCACCTGCCTCATCTATATCGATCGCCACCTCGTCCATGAGGTGACGAGCCCGCAGGCGTTCGAGGGGCTTCGCGTGGCGGGGCGCACGGTGCGGCGGCCGGACCTGACGCTCGCCGTGCCCGATCACAACCTGCCGACCACCGCGCGGGTCGATGCGGCGGGCAATCCCATCCCCATCGCCGACGTGGAATCCGCGCAGCAACTGGCCGCGTTGCAGGCCAATGCGCCGGCCGCCGGCATCCGCTATATCGACGCGACCGCGCCCGAGCAGGGGATCGTCCATGTCGTCGGGCCCGAGCAGGGCTTCTCGCTGCCCGGCACCACCATCGTCTGCGGCGACAGCCACACCGCCGCGCATGGCGGCGTGGGCGCGCTGGCGTTCGGCATCGGGACGTCGGAGGTGGAGCATGTGCTGGCCACCCAGACGCTGCTGCTGTCGCAGTCCAAGACGATGGAGGTGCGGGTCGAGGGCACGCTCGGCTTCGGCGTCGGGCCGAAAGACGTGATCCTGGCGATCATCGGCAAGATCGGCGCGGCCGGCGGCACCGGCTATGTCATCGAATATACCGGCTCGGTGTTTCGGGAGATGTCGATCGAGGGGCGCATCACCGTGTGCAACATGTCGATCGAGGGCGGCGCCCGCGCCGGCATCGTCGCGCCCGACGACAAGACCTTCGCTTACCTCAAGGGCCGGCCGATGGCGCCGCAGGGGGCCGAATGGGATCAAGCCGTCGCCTGGTGGAAGACGCTGCCGACCGACGCGGGCGCCACCTACGATCGCACCGTCATCCTCGACGCGAGCGAGATCGCGCCCAGCCTGACGTGGGGCACCAGCCCCGAGGATGTCGTGCCGATCACCGGCATCGTCCCCGCGCCCGACAGCTTCGCCGATCCCTCCAAACAGGCCGCCGCCGCCAAGAGCCTGGCCTATATGGGCCTTACGCCCGGCACGCGGATGCAGGACGTGGCGGTCGAGAATATCTTCATCGGCAGCTGCACCAACAGCCGGATCGAGGATCTGCGCCAGGCCGCCGCCATCGCCAAGGGCCGCCATGTCGCCGCCAACGTGCGGCAGGCGCTCGTCGTGCCGGGCTCGGGTCTGGTCAAGCGCCAGGCCGAGGCCGAGGGGCTCGACCGCATCTTCCTTGACGCGGGCTTCGAATGGCGCGAGCCGGGCTGCTCGATGTGTCTCGCGATGAACCCGGACAAGGTGCCGGCCGGCGAACGCTGCGCTTCCACCTCCAACCGCAATTTCGTCGGGCGGCAGGGGCCGGGCGCGCGCACCCACCTGCTGTCGCCGGCGATGGCCGCCGCCGCCGCCGTCACCGGCCGGCTGACCGATGTTCGTGAATTGATGGAGGCCGAAGCATGATCCGCACCCTGATCGCCACGCTCGCCGCCTCGGCCGCGATGGCCGCCACCGCCGCCCCGGCGCCCGTGCCCGCCACGCGCGGCGTGGTCGAAAAGCTCTGGCGGCTCGATTGCGGCACCGTCCACGTCAACCAGCTCAACGCTTTCTCGGATACGCTGGCCTATCCGGGCAAGAGCCGCGACCTGACGGCGAGCTGCTATCTCATCAAGGACGGCCCCGGCTACATGCTGTGGGACACCGGCCTGCCCGCCGGCACCAGGAACGCGCCCAACGATCCGACCAAGCCGATGAGCCCGACGCTGACCAAAACTCTGGTCGAGCAGCTGGCCGAAATCGGCGTGAAGCCCGAGCAGATCGGCCTGATCGGCATCAGCCATTATCATTTCGACCATACCGGTCAGGCGGCGGACTTCCCCAAGGCCAAGCTGATGATCGGCGCGGGCGATCTGGAGGCGGCGCGCAAGGATCCCGAAGGCCTCGGCAAGCCGCTCGCCCCGTGGCTGGCGGCGGGCGCCAAGGTCGAGGGCGTGACCGGTGACAAGGACATCTTCGGCGACGGCAGCGTGGTGATGCTGGCGTTCGACGGCCATACGCCCGGCCACCACGGCCTGCTTGTGCGCCTGCCCAAGACCGGCGCGGTGCTGCTGTCGGGCGATGTCGCCCACTTCCACGAGAATCTCGACAGCGACGGCGTCCCGCCCTTCAACGTCAACCGTGCCGAAAGCATCGGCGCGATGGACCGCTTCCGCAAGCTGGCGACCAACCTGAAGGCCGTCGCCATCATCCAGCACGACCCGCGCGACATCGCCAAGCTGCCCGCTTTCCCGAAGGCGGCGGAGTAAGCGCGTTGGACGGCCGCGTTGCTTTGCGTTATGACCTGAACTGGATGAATTGAGGTCATATCATGGACGCTCGCACGACAGAATTCGCCGTCGCCGACGCCAAGGCCCGTTTTTCCGAGCTTCTGGCGCGTGCCGAGGCGGGTGAGGAAATCGTGATCCGCCGGCATGGCCGCATCGTGGCGAAGCTGGTGCCGGCGATGGCGGCCGCGGCGCCGACAATGCAGGAGCGCCGTGCCGCCCATGAAGAGTGGCTGCGGTGGCGGGCGAGCGAGGGGCCGCGTCTGGCGCCGGGCGAGAGCGTGACCGATCTGATCGCCGAAGGGCGGAAATATTGATGGCCTTCGTCGTCGATGCATCGATGGCGCTCGCCTGGCATTTCGCGGACGAGGCGCATGGCTTCGCCGATGGCGTGCTGGAGCGCACCCTGGCCGAGCCGATCGTCGTGCCGCGCCATTGGTGGCTGGAGGTCGCCAACGGCGCATTGATGGGCGAGCGGCGAGGGCGTTCGCTGCCCGCGCAGACCGCCCGGTTTGAGGCGCGGCTGGCGATGATCGATGTCGAAACCGATGAAGAGGGCGGGGGCGACATCTTTGCGCGCATCCTGCCGCTTGCCCGCGCCCATCGATTGACTGTCTACGATGCCGTCTATCTCGAACTGGCGGAGCGGCGCGGGCTTGCGCTCGCCACGCTCGATCGGGATCTGGGCGATGCGGCCCGCGCCATCGGCGTCGAAGTTCTGGAGCAGCAGTGAAATGACCGAGCCGATCACCACCGTCGATGGCATCGCCTATCCGTTCGGGCGGAAGAATGTCGATACCGACGTCATCATCCCGGCGCATTACCTGAAGACGATCACCCGCGCGGGTCTCGGCCGGGGGGCGTTCGAGACGGTGCGGGCCGAGGCGGGCAATGTGTTCGACGATCCGGCCTATGCGGGCGCGCCGATCCTGATCGCGGGCGACAATTTCGGCTGCGGCTCCAGCCGCGAACATGCCGCCTGGGCGCTCAACGACATGGGCGTGAAGGCGGTGATCGCGCCGAGTTTCTCCGACATCTTCTCCTCCAACGCCTTCAAGAACGGCATCGTCGCGGTGGTGCTGCCGCAGGCGGCGGTCGATCGGCTGATGGAGGTGGCGAAGGATCATCCCATCACCGTCGATTTGGAGACGCGGACCGTCACCACGCCGTTCCAGGATCGCTTCACCTTCGAGATCGATCCCTTCCGCCGCGAATGCCTGATGAAGGGGCAGGACGAGATCGGGCTGACGCTGGCGATGGGTGATGCGATCGGCGGCTTCGAGAAGGGCATGGCCGAGGCGCGGCCCTGGCTGTGACGGCGGCCATCACGCGGCCCGGTTGCGCCGCCGCGCGTGGCACCCTATCTCGCACCGTAACAGACAAGACCCGGGGGATATGATGACGACCTTCGACGACCGCGAGCGCGCCTTCGAGGCCGGTTTCGCCCACGAGCAGGAAATGGCCTTCCGCGTCACCGCGCGCCGCAACCGCCTGGTCGGCACCTGGGCCGCCGGCCTGATGGGCCTCACCTCGGAAGAGACCGACGCCTATGCCAAGGCGGTGGTGCAGGCCGATTTCGAGGAAGCCGGCGACGAGGACGTGATCCGCAAGCTGCTTGGCGATCTGGTGTCGGCGCAGGTCGACGTGGACGAGGCCAAGGTCCGTTCGGCCCTGTCCGACGCGACGATCGAGGCCCGCCGCCAGCTGATGGAATCGAAATAACATCATGCCGATGGCCGCCGACGATATCGCCGAGATGATCCGGGGCGCGATCCCCGACGCGACGGTCGAGATCACCGATCTGGCCGGCGACGGCGATCATTATGCCGCCCGCGTCGTGGCGGAGAGCTTTCGCGGCCAGTCGCGCGTGATCCAGCAGCGCCGCGTCTACGATGCCCTCGGCGGGCGCATGGGCGGGGTGCTCCACGCGCTCCAGCTCACCACCGCCGTCCCGCCCTCCACCGGAGCCTGACACCATGACCGACGACACCCAGGCGCGCATCGACCAGGCGGTGAAGGCCGCCGACGTGCTGCTGTTCATGAAGGGCACGCCGCTCTTCCCGCAATGCGGCTTTTCGAGCCGCGCCATCGCGATCCTCGATCATCTCGGCGTCGAATATGCCTCGATCGACGTGTTGCAGGATCAGGCGATCCGCCAGGGCATCAAGCAATATTCGGACTGGCCGACCATCCCCCAGCTGTATGTGAAGGGCGAATTCGTCGGCGGATCGGATATCATGATGGAGATGTACGAGGAAGGCGAACTGGCCGAGCTGATGGCCGAAAAGGGCGTGAAGAAGGCCGAGGGCTGATCCACCGCCCGCGTGGCGGCGTGATCGCGTAAATTCTCATTGCCGTCGCGTCATGTCGAACGGTGCCGCGATGGACACGACATGAGCTTTCTCCAACTCATCGGGCAACGGATCGCTGCCCTGCGCCAGCGCGGTGCGCGCGAGGTGCCGGGCGCGCGCGATGCGCTGACGATCGCGCGGCGACGGATAGCGACCGGGGCGGGGGCGGTGCTGCTCGCCCTGGTGGCGATCGGCTTCGCCAAGGCGGGCGATCTGGCGCAGCATCTCTTTCTGCAATTCGACGCGCGCTGGCCGTTGGCCGCGCTGCTGCTGACCCCCTTTGTCTTCGCCGCCGTCACCTGGGCGACGCGGCGTTTCGTGCCGGAGGCGCGGGGCTCCGGCATCCCGCAGGTGATGGCGGCGTCGCACGATCCGGCCGATGCGGCGCATGGCCCGCTCGTTTCGATCCGCACGGCCGTCGCGAAGTTCGTGATGACCCTCGCGATACTGTGCGCGGGGGGCGCGGCGGGGCGAGAGGGGCCTACGGTGCAGATCAGCGCGGCGATCATGGTGGCCGTCCACCGCCTGCTGCGCGTGCCGATCACCGCTGGCGTGCTGATCGCCGGTGGCGCGGCGGGCGTGGCGGCGGCGTTCAACACGCCGCTCGCCGGGGTTGCCTTCGCCATCGAGGAACTGGCCGCCGCCTATGAACAGCGGGTCGCCGTGCTGGTGATGGCGGCGGTGATGGTCTCGGGCCTCGTGAGCCTCGGCATCGCGGGCGACTATATCTATTTCGGGGCGATGCGCGCCACGCTCGATCTGGGATCGGTGGTGATGCTGGCGCCGGTGGCGGGCGTGGTCGGCGGTCTGGCGGGCGGGCTGTTCTCCCGCGCGCTGCTGGCCTTCTCGGCCGGCCGGCTGGGATGGATCGCGGCGCTGAAGCGGCGGCCGATACTGCTCGCCGCCGGCTGCGGACTCGTGGTGGCGGTATTGGGCGTCGTGACCGCCGGGGCGACGTGGGGCACGGGCTACGGCACCACGCGGCAGCTTGTCGAGGGGCAGGGCGGGGCCCTGTGGTTCGCCCCCGCCAAGCTCGCCGCGACCCTCGCCACCGCGCTCAGCGGCACGCCGGGCGGCATCTTCGCCCCGTCGCTGGCGGTGGGGGCGGGGATCGGTCATCTTGTCGCCGCCGTTTTTCCGAACCAGCCGTCCGGGGCGATCGTGCTGCTGGGGATGATCGGCTATTTCGTCGGCGTGGTGCGCGCGCCGCTGACCGCCGTCATCATCGTGATCGAGACGACGGCGAGCCGGGGCCTGATCCTGCCGCTGTTCGCGACGGCGCTCGTTGCCGACGGGGCAAGCGCGCTGGTCTGCCGCGAACGGCTCTATCACGGCCTGTCGCGCGCCTTCCTGCGGCCCGATCCGCGCGCCTGACCGGGCACCCCCGTCGACGAAGGGCGGGTTCCGATCGACGAACCATCGTCGATCGCCGTTGACGACTACATCCGTAATCGAATAAGACTACACCCGTAGTCAGTACGGAGTCGTTTTCGTGGCCGAACGCATCAGCGATGCCGAACATGTCGTGATGGAGGTGCTGTGGGCGGATGCCCCGCTCACCGCCGCCGAAGTGTTCCAGCGCATCGATCCCGCCCGTGACTGGTCCGACCGCACGGTCAAGACCATGCTCGGCCGGCTGCTCACCAAGGGCGTGCTGGCGCATGAGGAGGATGGCCGCCGCTACCTCTATCGCCCCACCGTCGAGCGCGAGGCCTATGTCGCCGGGGAATCGCGCCGGCTGGTCGATCGCCTGTTCGGCGGCCGCGCCGCGCCGCTGGTCGCGCATCTCGCCGAGCAGGATCAGCTGACCGAACAGGATATCGCCGATATCGAGGCGCTGCTGAAGGATCTGCGGCCATGATCGCCTGGACCATCCAGACCCTCGTCTCCACGACCCTGCTGATGCTGCTGGTGCTGGCGATCCGCCGGCCGGTGGCGTCGATGTTCGGGGCGCGCATCGCTTATGCACTGTGGGCCTTGCCGGCGCTCCGCATGATCCTGCCGGCCTTGCCGTTCCACCGCCAGCTGTTCGTGCCGGTGATGCTGGCCGCGCCGGATGAGGTGAAGATCGGCCTCGTGCCGCCCGAAAGCGTCACCCGCGCCTTCGCGCTGCCGCCGGCGATCACCGCCAGCGCGCCCGCCGCCGGGATCGACTGGCCGTTCCTGCTGCTGTGCGTGTGGGCGGGCGGCGCGCTGCTGTGGTTCGCGTGGCAGATGGGCCGCTATGGCCTGTTCATGCGCCGGGCGCTGCGCGGGGCGACGACGATCTCGCGCGAATGCGGCATCGCCGTGATGCAGAGCGATCACGTCACCGGGCCGGTCGCCGCCGGCATCGTCAGCCGCCGCATCTTCCTGCCGCGCGATTTCGTCGCCCGTTACTCGCCGACCGAGCGACGCCAAGCGCTGCTGCACGAAGGCGCGCACCACGACCGGTTCGACATCGTCGCCAACCTCGCCGCGCTGGCGGTGCTGGCGGTGCATTGGTGGAACCCGATCGCCCACCGCGCCTATCGCGCCTTTCGTTCGGACCAGGAACTGGCTTGCGACGCGACGGTGCTCGAGCGGATGGGGCCTGAGGAGCGCTATGCCTATGGCAGCGCGCTCGTGAAATCGGGCGGGGGCCGCTTCACCGGCACCGCCTGCGCGCTGGACCGCGCGACCGAGATCAAGAGGAGACTGAAGATGATCAAGCGTGGACGCATCGCCGCCCCGCGCCGCTATGCCGGCGCGCTCATCGCGGCCACCGCCATCACCGGCGGCCTGCTGCTCACCGCATCGGGCGGCGCCGCCGCCGAGGTGGCGCGGGAGGCGGTGAAGCCCGTCGCCGCGATGCTGCCGGCCGCCGCCGCAGCCCCCTTCGCCGATCCCGCTCTGCCGATGCAGGTGGTGGAGCATTCGGTGCAGGAAGGGGCCGCCATCGCCGCCCGCGCCCGCGCCGCCGCCGATCGGGCGCGAGAGGCGGCCGATCACGCCGGCGTCGCCGCCGATCATGCCGCCCATGCGGCGCATCAGGCACACCTCGCCGCCGCCGCACCCCTGCCGCCGCTCGCCCCGCTGCCGCCGATCGCGCCGGGTGCCCCGCGCGCGCCGGTCCCGCCGGTGCCGCCGATCCCTCCGGTCGCCACCGCCGACGAGGAGGCGTTCGGCCGGATGATCTCGGCGCAGGTCACCGCCTCGCTCGCCACCGCCCGCGCCGAACTGGCCTCCGAATGCGCCCGTCGCGGCAAGCCGGTGCCGGATACGCAGGATTGGTCGAGGCTGGCGATGTGCGGCGTCGATCAGGCCGAAATCCGCCGCGAGGTCGCCAAGTCGCTGGCCGAAGCCCGCGACGAGGTCGCCCGCGACCGCGATATCCCGAGCCACATCCGCAAGAGCGTGCTGGCCTCGCTCGATCAGGAAATCGCGCGGAACAGGTAATTCAATCGTCATCCCGGACTTGTTCCGGGATCCACCCCCAAGGCCGGACGCCGCGCTGCCTTTCGATCGCTGCGCTTCGGGGGCCGGTGGACCCCGGCACAAGGCCGGGGTGACGGGAATAGTATCACAGCCATTCCGGGGGTCGCTCCGGCGAGTCCCTTCCCCGGTGTGGGGCGGGGGGTGGAGGGGGAGCCGTTCTCCCCGTCCGCCCCCCGTTTCGCGTATCGGCAGCCCCTTCAAAAGCCGGGCGCGCGGTGCCACATGGTCGGCATGACCGAAACGATCGCCAGCCCCGTTACGCAGCTTCACCCGCTCGTCCGCCGCGTGCTGGCGCCCAATCCGTCGGCCTTCACTTACACCGGCACCGAAACCTATATCGTCGGGCGGGGCGAGGTGGCGGTGATCGATCCGGGGCCGGACCTGCCCGAGCATCTTGCGGCGATCCTGCAAGCCACCGCCGGCGAGCGCGTCGTGGCGATCGTCTGCACCCACACCCACCGCGATCACAGCCCCGCCAGCCGCCCCTTGCAGGCCGCGACCGGCGCGCCGATCGTCGGCTGCGCGCCGCTGACCCTGGATGACGACGGCCCGCGCGCCGACGCCGCCTTCGACGCCGACTACCGCCCCGATCGCACGCTGATGGACGGCGAGACGCTGACCGGCCCCGGCTGGACGCTGGAGGCGGTGGCGACGCCGGGCCATACCTCCAATCACCTCTGCTACGCGCTGCCGGAGGCAGGGGCCTTGTTCACCGGCGATCATGTGATGGGCTGGTCCACCACCGTCGTCTCGCCGCCCGACGGCAACATGACGCACTTCATGGAAAGCCTCGACCGGCTGATGGCGCGCGAGGATCGGATTTACTATCCGGCGCACGGCGACCCGGTCGAGAACCCGCAACGCTTCGTGCGCGGCCTCGCCGGCCATCGCCGCCAGCGCGAGGGGCAGATATTGCGCCAGCTGGGCGACGGGCCGAAGGCGATACCCGACATGGTGGCGGCGATGTACAAGGGCATCGATCCGCGCCTGCACGGGGCGGCGGGGCGGTCGGTCCACGCCCATCTGATCGATCTGGCCGATCGCGGCATGGTGATCGAACAGGGCGACGGCTGGGCGCTGGCGGCATGATCCGCCCGGCCGCCCGATGGGCGGCGGGGGTGCTCGCCGCGCTGCTGCTGATCGCGCTCGCCGCCTGGATCGCGATCGGCGTGGTGCGCAAGGCGGCCGCGCCCGACCCCACCGTGATCGCCACCGCCAGCCTCGAATCGATGCGCGAGCAGAACCGGCTGGTGCCCTTCCAGGCGCGCTATGTCGCGGTGGTGACGGCCACCCAGCGGCGCTTCGGCCTGTCGGCGGAAAAGACGCTGATCCTGCCCGGCACTGTGCGCTACGAACTCGATCTCGCCGCGATCCGCCCGCGGGACGTGGCGTGGGACGCGGGCAGCCGGACGCTTTCGGTGTCGCTCCCCGATATCCAGCTGTCCGGCCCGGCGGTCGATTTGGGCGGCATGAAGGAATATGGCGGCGGCGGCCTGCTGACCCGCTTCACCGATGCCTCGACCGTGCTGACCGATGCCGCGCGCAAGGCGGGGCAGGCCGAATTGCTCAACCAGGCCCGCGCCCCCGTGCCGATGCGCCTCGCCCGCGAAGCCGCCCGCCGCGCCGTCGTCCAGAATTTCGCGATGCCGCTGCGCGCGGCGGGGCTGGACGCTACGGTGCGGGTGCGCTTCGCCAGCGAGGCGGATTTCGAGCCGATGGATCGCTCGGCCGAGCCCGGCGAGGTCTATCGCAACGGGGCGTGAAGGCCGATCGTCATCGCGAGCGTAGCGTGGCGATCCAGTTTTGACGTTTCCTTGTGCGGCTGGGCTGGATTGCTTCGCTGCGCTCGCAATGACGAATGGGGTTTGCCCTTTATCATCCGCCCCCGACACGCCATATCGCCCGCCATGCAGCATTGCGGCCCCCGCCGCACCCTCGCGGAGACCTGAGACAGTGACGATCGCCACCGGGGGCCTCGCCGGCCTCGACCTGCTCGCCGAGATCGATCGCCTCCGCAAGGAGCGCAACGCCGTGATCCTCGCGCATTATTATCAGGAGCCGGCGATCCAGGATCTGGCCGATTTCGTCGGCGACAGCCTCGATCTCAGCCGCAAGGCGGCGGCCACCGATGCCGATGTGATCGCCTTCTGCGGGGTGCGCTTCATGGCCGAGGTGGCCAAGATCCTGAGCCCGGAAAAGACCGTGATCCTGCCCGACATGGATGCCGGGTGCAGCCTGGAGGACAGCTGCCCGCCCGAGCAGTTCGCCGCCTTCCGCGCCGCCCACCCGGATCATATAGCGCTGACCTACATCAATTGCTCGGCGGCGGTGAAGACGCATTCCGACATCATCGTCACCTCGTCCTCGGCCGAGAAGATCCTCTCGCAGATCCCGATGGACCAGAAGATCATCTTCGCGCCCGACAAGAACCTCGGCGCCTATTTCAACCGCAAGACCGGGCGCGACATGCTGCTGTGGCCGGGAGCCTGCATCGTCCACGAGGCGTTTTCGGAGACCGAGCTGCTCAAGCTGAAGGCGCTGCATCCGGACGCGCCGGTCGCGGCGCATCCGGAATGCCCGGCCTATATCCTGGATCATGCCGACCAGATCGGCTCGACCCGCGCGATCCTCGATTTCGCTCTGTCGTCACCGGCGCAGACGATCATCGTCGCGACCGAGCCGCACATCATCCATCAGATGGAAAAGGCCGCCCCCCACAAGACCTTCATCGGCGCGCCGGGCGCGGACGGAAACTGCAACTGCAACATGTGCCCGTACATGGCGCTCAATTCGATCGAGAAGCTCTACATCGCGCTGCGCGACATGACCCCCCGCATCGAACTCGACGCCGACACGATCGATCGCGCGCGCAAGCCGCTCGAACGGATGCTGGCGATGGCGAGCGGCACGGTGGGGATGGGCGATCTGGGCGTGAAGGTGACGGGGGACTGACGGCGCCCGCGCCCGGCTTGGCATCGCGCGCCGTCGCGGGTACGACATGCGCCCATGAACCGTATCCTTGGCTTCGCCGCCGCTGCCATCGCCATGACCGCCAGCCTCTCCGCCACCCCCGCCGCCGCCGAGCCGCTCACGCTCGACCGGGTGTTCGCCAGCCCGTCACTCTCCGGGCCGACGCCGCGCGGGCTGCGCCTGTCGCCGGACGGCAAGATGGTGACCCTGCTGCTGCCGCGCGACAGCGACAAGGATCGCTACGATCTGTGGGCGATCGACACCGCCAACACCGCCAACCGGCGGATGCTGGTGGACAGCGCCAAGGTCGGCTCCGGCGCGGACGTGTCGGAGGCAGAGAAGATGCGGCGCGAGCGGCTGCGCATCGGCGGCACGCGCGGCATCACCGCCTATGATTGGGCGCCCGACGGCAAGTCGATCCTCGTGCCATTGGACGGCGACCTCTATCTCGCCACGCTCGACGGCAATGTCCGCCGCCTGACCAACACGCCCGCCACCGAGATCGACGCCAAGGTCTCGCAGGACGGCAAGTTCGTGTCGTTCGTGCGCGACCAGAATTTCTACGTGATCGATCTGGCGACCGGCGCCGAGCGCCAGCTGTCGAAGGACGGGCAGGGCACCATCACCTGGGGCACCGCCGAGTTCGTCGCGCAGGAGGAGATGGATCGCTACACCGGCCATTGGTGGTCGCCCACCGACGGCCGCATCGCCGTGCAGCGCACCGACGAGGCGCCGGTCAAGGTCGTCTCGCGCGCGTCGATCGGCGCCAAGGGCACGCGGGTGTTCGACCAGCGCTATCCGGCGGCGGGCACGCCCAATGCGGTGGTCGAGCTGTGGCTGATGAACCCCGACGGCACCGGCCGGGTGAAGGTCGATCTCGGCACCAACACCGATATTTATCTGGCGCGGGTGAATTGGGGGCCGGGCGGCAAGGCGCTCTATGTGCAGCGCGAGAATCGCGCGCAGACCAGGCTGGACATGCTCAAGGTCGATCCCGCGACGGGCGCGTCCACATTGCTGTTCACCGAGACCGCCAAGCCGAAAAGCTGGATCACCCTGTCGGACGATCTGCGCATCCTGCGCGACGACAGTTTGATCTGGTGGTCCGAGCGCGACGGCCATGGCCATCTCTATCGCTATGCGGCGGGCAAATGGACCCAGCTGACCAAGGGCGCCTGGGAGGTGCAGGGCATCATCGGCCTGGATCAGGACGAGAAGAAGCTCTGGTTCACCGGCAATCGCGAGACCCCGCTCGAGGGGCAGGTCTACACGCTCGATTATGAGCGGCCGGGCAGCATCACGCGGCTGAGTGAGAAGGACTGGTCCTACGGCACGGCGCGTTCGCCCTCGGCCTCGATGGACCGGTCGGCGACGCGGATGCTGATGAGCCGATCCAGCCCGGACCAGCCGACCCAGACCTATCTGGCCGACAATCGCGGCAAGATGATCGCCTGGATCAACGAGAACAAGGTCGTCGCCGGCCACCCATATTACCCCTATCTCGCCCAGCATCGCCCCAGCCAGTTCGGCACGATGAAGGCGGCGGACGGCTCGGTCCTCCACTGGCAGATGATCACGCCCGCGCTGGAGCCGGGGAAGAAATATCCCGTGTTCTTCCAGCATTATGGCGGACCCGGTTCGCAGACCGTGTCGCGCGGCTGGATGTCGCCGATCGCGCAATATCTCGTGTCGAAGGGGTGGATCTTCTTCCAGATCGACAATCGCGGCTCGGCCAATCGCGGCGTCGCCTTCGGCCAGCAGATCTGGCACGCGATGGGCACGGTCGAGGTGGACGATCAGGTGGCGGCGGCCAAATGGCTCAAGACGCAGCCCTTCGTCGATGGCGCGAAGATCGCGACCTATGGTTGGTCGTACGGCGGCTATATGTCGCTGAAGATGCTGCAAAAGGCGCCGGGCGTGTTCGCCGCCGCCATCGCCGGTGCGCCGGTGACCGACTGGACGCTGTACGACACGCATTACACCGAACGCTTTCTGGGCGATCCGCGCACCGACCTCAGGAGCTATCAGGTGTCGAACGCGCTGGCCGACGCCACCAAGATCCGCGACCCGCTGCTGATGATCCATGGCATGGCCGACGACAATGTCGTGTTCGAGAATTCGACCGCCTTCTACGCGGCGTTGCAGGAGGCCAAGGTGCCGTTCGAGATGATGGTCTATCCCGGCAAGACCCACGGCGTCAGCGGGGAGGGCGCGCAGACCCATGTGTGGAAGACGATCGAGAATTTCCTCGACGTGCATGTGAAGAAGTGAGGCGGCGGGCATGAAGCAGGTCGCCGTCCTCGTCGGATCGCTGCGGCGGGAGTCGCTCAACCGCAAGCTTGCCGAGGCGCTGATGTTTCTCGGCGAGGGCAAGCTGGCGATGGAGATCGTCGAGATCGGCGGACTGCCGCTCTACAACGAGGATCTGTGGGCCGATCCGCCCGAGGCGGTGACGGCGTTCAAGGCCGCGATCGCCAAGGCCGACGCGGTGCTGATCGTCACGCCCGAATATAATCGTTCGATGCCCGCCGCGATCAAGAACGCGCTCGACTGGGGCAGCCGGCCGATGGGCCAGAGCGTGTGGCCTGGCAAGAAGGCGGCGATGGCCGGCGCCTCGCCGGGCGCGGTCGGCACGGCGGTGGCGCAGGCGGCGCTGCGCACCACGATCGTAACGCTCGGCATGGCGCTGATGGGCCAGCCGGAGCTGTATCTGAGCGTGAAGGACGATACGTTCGCGCCCGACGGCGGCATCGGCAATGAGAAGACCGCCAAATTCCTGGCCGGTTTCGTCGACAAGTTCGCGGCCTGGGTGGGATAGTCGGCCGACGAAGCAGTGGGTAAACCTCAGCGCCGCAGCGCCGTCCCCGCGTCGATCGTCACCGTGCCGGGATGATATTTGTCGAGATGGCGGCGGATGATGCGCAGATTGCGGGTGTTCGATCGGAAGAAGAAATCGGGGATGGCGCCGATCCACGGCAGCGCGCCGAGCAGCGCATCCACGCCGACATTGCCGCCCATCCGCGCCATCTGCCATTTCGACATGCCGAGGTTGCGCGCTTCCCACACCATATAGGCGCCCATGCCAGCGGCCACGATCGGGCCGACAATGGGGATGAGATCGAGGATCACGTCGAGCCCGAACTGCTGTTTGGTGCCCGGCACGGTGAACCCACGCTCCATCAGCCTCTCCATCGCCTCGACCCGCTTGCGGACGGAGGGGGCATCGCGGCCGAGGCCGGGCAGGCTGTCGGTGAAGCGATCGAACGGCTGGGGCGAAACGGCCATGATGGGTCTCCTTCCTGCCGGAGCGCGGGGCGGGGGCGAAGGTTCCCGTCCGGCCCTTTTTCATGCCGTTCGCCGTTCGACTACGTCCAGGACGAACGGGCGTTGGAGTGTTTAGCGCCCCACCTGATCCAGCGGATGGGCGCCCCGCGCATTCTCCTGCCACCCGGTCAGCGCCGGGTTCACCAGCGACCAGCGAACCGGCTGGGTCAGGCCCATGAACAGGCCGGAGGCATCGAGCGCGGCGCGGGCATCGGCGATAGCCTGCGCCCGCGCCTCGGGTGACGGCGCAGTACGGGCGGTGTCGAGCGCGCTATCCGCGTCGGCGCTGCACGGGGCGGCGCCCGACGAGGCGCAGGCGAAGCGGGCGATCGGCCAGTCCTCGGCCTCGGTCGGCGCCACCTCGTCGATCAGGCGGATGTCGGCGGTGGAATCGTCGAGCGTGGTCATCTCGGCTGCCACGCCGATGCGCCGCCAGTCGGCCTGTAGCTGGCGGAACAGCAGGCGGGCGCCGGCACCGGGAGGCAGAGCGATCCTGAGCGGCTCCTCGGGTGCGGGCGCGGCCCCGGCCGTCGGCGGCCCGCCGGCGATCGCCACCGGCGCCAGGTTCGGCACGCCGATCAGCCGGGCGATGCGGGCGCGATCGATCGCGCGCGACAGGCGCAGGCGGTTGGCGGGGTCGCCCAGCCAGCCCGATCCGCGCATCACCCGCAGGCCGAACAGGCCGTGGACGGGGTCGTAGCGCAGCTGCCGCGCATCCACCTCGGCGGCCGCCACCAGCGGCAGATCGGCGAAGGTGCCGCCGGTGACCAAGCTGCCGAGCCCCGCGACATAGCGTGCCACCGCCTTCGACGCCCATTCCGCATGGACCGTGACCACCTTGGGCGGGGGCGGCTCGGCATCGGCGTCGGGCGTCGCGGGGGTTTGCGGCAGGAGCAGGCGGAAGCGCGGCCCGTCGCGTTTCTCCAGCCGGAAGGGGCCGCCGCCCTCGCCGCGCCGCGCCAGCGCCATTTCGGGCGCGGCGAGCAACTGGAGCATGTCGGCGCGGGGGGCGGAGAGGCGGATCTCGATCACCTCGGGCGTGACCGCTACGATCTCCTCGATCGCGCCCAGCACGGGCTTCAGCAGATTGTCGCTGCGCCGGTCGATCGCGCGGCGGAGCAGGCGGGCGGCTTCCTCGGCGTCGATCGGGGCGCCGTCGGCGATGCGGAAGGTGTAATAGAGGCCGTCGTCCGACACATCCCACCGCGCCGCCAGCCCCGCCTCGATCTGCCCGGTCGCGTCCAGCCGCACCAGCCCCTGCGCGATCGAGCCGAGGATCAAACCCGTCGCGGCGTCGATCGGCGCGCGAACCGGGCTGGGCAATTCGCCGACATTGCCGATCACGCTCACGTCGATCGGCCCCTCCGGCGCGCGCTCGCCACAGCCCGCCAGCGTCAGCAGCGCGAGGGGAAGCAGCCGCCTCATCCGCGCGGCCACAGGGTTCGGCTGGGGTGGAGGTTGGCGGGATTGTCGATCCAGCCACCGACCCGCGGGTTGACCAGCGCGCGGCTGACATAATGGTCGATCGGCAGGATCGGCGCATCTTCGATCAGGATCGCCTCGGCCGCGCGCATCTTCAGGCGGCGCCGGGCGGGGTCTGGCTCGGCCAGCGCGGCATCGAGCGCGGTGTCATAGGCGGGGCTATCGTAGCCTGAGTAACTGACCGCGCCGGCATCCGATCGGTGGACGGCGAGGTAATTCTCCGGCGCGTCGATATCGCCGATCCAGCCCGAGCGGGCGATATCGAAATCCCCGCGCCGCATGCTCGCGAAGTGGAGCGACGCCTCGCTGTTGAGCAGCCGCGCCTCGACCCCCAGCGGCTTCCACAGGCTGGCCAGCGCCACCGAGATGCGGCGATGTTCGGCATCGCTGTTGTAGCGGATGTCGAACGCGAGCGGGTGGCGCGGGCCGTAGCCCGCCTGCGCCAGCAGCGCGCGGGCGGCGGCGAGGCGGCGGACTTCGCTCCAGTCGGCCCAGACCGGGCGATAGGCGGGCAGGCCGGCGACGGCGGGCGGCACGAGGCCCCATGCCGGCTGCGTGCCCATGCCGACGAGCCGCCCGGCGATCTTCGGACGATCCACCACCATCGAGAGGGCGCGGCGCACCCGCCCGTCGTCGAACGGCGGGAGGCGCGTGTTGAAAGCGAAATAATAGCTGCCGTTGTAGGGCGCGACATGCAGCGCGGCGGGGCGCTCGCGCTGGAGGTCAGCATAGCGGGTCGAGGGGAAATCGGCGGTGGTGTCGGCCTCCCCGGCGGTGAAGATGCGCAGCGCCGTCAGCCGATCGGCGACGGGACGCCACAGGATCGTCGCGAAGCTCCGGCCCGGCCCCTGCCAGCGCGGGTTGCGGCTCAGGCGGATCGCATCGTTGAGCGTCCAGCTGTCGAGCCGATAGGCGCCCGAGGTGACGAGCGGCCGCTCGTTCGTCCAGCCGTCGCCCGCCGCCGCGATGCGGTGAAGCGGCAAAGCGGCGATGGCGGGCTGGGCGAGCAGCGCGGGCAGGGCCGGGAAGGGCGCCTTGAGGCGCACGACCACGCTGTCCCCGGCCGCCTCGACGGCCGCGACCGACTTGAACAGCGCCGCGTTGGGCGAGGCGGTCGCGGGATCGTTGAGGCGCCGGAAGCTGCCCGCGAAGCTGGCGGCGGTGATCGGTGTGCCGTCGGAGAAGGTCTGGCCGGGGCGCAGGCGGAAGCGCCAGCTCAACCCGTCGGCCGAGGGGCTCCAGCTGCTGGCAAGGCCCGGTTCGGGCAGACCGGCGGCGGACACGCGGGTCAGCCCTTCGAACTGGTCGATCGCCAGCCGGATCGAGGCGAGATCGGACGCCTTCTGCGGATCGAGGCTTTTGGCCTCGTCGTCGGCCAGACGGACCAGCACCGCCGGATCGCGGCCCTCGCCCGTTTGATGGCCACAGGCGGTAAGAACGAGGAGCAGCATCATCGCGGCAGCGCGATGGTGCGGACGGCGGGACTCGAACCCGCACTCCCATGGGGAAGCGGATTTTAAGTCCGCTGCGGCTACCGGTTTCGCCACGTCCGCTCCATGATCGGCCAAAGGCCCGAATGGCCGGGAGCGGTCAACCCCAAAGGATGCCGATCAGCCCTCGACGTTGAGGCGGGCGCGCATTTCCTTGCCGGGCTTGAAATAGGGCACGCGCTTGGCGTCCACCGCGACGGCTTCGCCGGTGCGCGGGTTGCGGCCGGTGCGGGCGGTGCGGTCGCGGGTCGAGAAGGTGCCGAAGCCGCGCAATTCCACGCGCCCGCCGGCGGCCAGCCGATCGGTGATGGTGGCGAAGATCGTCGAGACGATCTGCTCGATCTCCCGCCCGGAAAGGTCAGGATGCTCGCTCGCCAGCCGGGCTACGAGTTCGGACCGGATCATACATCCCCCAAAAACCACCCCGTCCACCGGGGAAGCGACGCCAGGCCGCACCCGGCGGGTGCGACATCGTTACGCAACGCTTACGTTTTTGCAGCGCGATATCAAGAGCCACGCGCTCACGTGAGCGTAACAAAAGTTAAGACGCGCGAAGCCGGCAGGCTCCGCGCGTCCCAAGTGCCTCACTTTGCTACCGATGTGCAAATGCACGATCGGCAACGTCAGTGATTCTTACTGCTCTTCGTTGCGGGCCTTGAGGGCCGCACCGAGGATATCGCCCAGCGACGCGCCCGAGTCGGACGAGCCGTACTGCTGCACGGCCTGCTTCTCTTCGGCCAGCTGCATCGCCTTGATCGAGAAGGTCGGCTTCTTGGACCGATCGAAACCGGTGACCATCGCGTCGAACTTCTGGCCGACCTGGAAACGCTCCGAACGCTGCTCGTCGCGGTCACGGCCGAGATCGCCACGGCGGATGAAGCCGGTCGCGCCGTCGTCGCCGACCTGCACGTCCAGACCCGCATCGCCGACCGACAGGACGGTGACGGTGACGATCTGGTTCTTGTTGACGCCGCTGCCCGAGGACGCGCCGCCGGCGGCACCGCCGGTCGAAACGCCACCGCGCTCAAGCTGCTTCATGCCGAGCGAGATGCGCTCCTTCTCGGCATCGATGTCCAGCACCTGCGCACGGACGGTCTCGCCCTTGTGGTGCAGCGCGAGAGCTTCCTCGCCGGTGACGCCCCAGGCGATGTCCGACATGTGGACCATGCCGTCGACGTCGCCGTCCAGGCCGATGAACAGGCCGAATTCGGTGGCGTTCTTGACCTCGCCCTCGACTTCCGAGCCGATCGGGTGGGTTTCGGCGAAGGCCTCCCACGGGTTCTGCTGCGCCTGCTTCAGGCCCAGCGAGATGCGGCGCTTCTCGGCGTCGACCTCGAGGATGACCACGTCCACTTCCTGCGAGGTGGAGACGATCTTGCCCGGATGGACGTTCTTCTTGGTCCAGCTCATCTCGGAGACGTGGACCAGACCCTCGATGCCGGCTTCCAGCTCGACGAAGGCGCCATATTCGGTGATGTTGGTCACGCGGCCATGGAACTTGCCGCCGACCGGATACTTGACCGAGGCGCCTTCCCACGGATCGCTCTCGAGCTGCTTCATGCCGAGCGAGATGCGCTGCGTGTCCTTGTTGATGCGGACGATCTGCACGCGCACCGTGTCGCCGATGTTGATCATCTCGGACGGGTGGTTGACGCGCTTGTAGCTGAGATCGGTGACGTGGAGCAGGCCATCGATGCCGCCCAGATCGACGAAGGCGCCGTAATCGGTGATGTTCTTGACGACACCGTCGATCACCTGGCCCTCATGCAGCGACTGGATCAGGCCCGAACGCTGCTCGGCGCGGGTCTCTTCCAGGACGGCGCGGCGCGACACGACGATGTTGCCGCGGCGACGATCCATCTTCAGGATCTGGAAGGGCTGCGGAATGTCCATCAGCGGGGTCACGTCGCGGACCGGGCGGATATCGACCTGCGAACCGGGCAGGAAGGCCACGGCGCCGTTCAGGTCGACGGTGAAGCCACCCTTCACGCGGCCGAAGATCACGCCTTCGACGCGGGCGGTCTGCGAGAATTCGCCTTCCAGCTTGTCCCACGCGGCTTCGCGGCGGGCGCGGTCACGCGAGAGCATCGCTTCGCCGTGGATGTTCTCGACACGGTCGACATACACTTCGACCTCGTCGCCCACCTTCAGATCGGCCTTCTGGCCGGGGGCGGCGAATTCGCGGAGGGCAACGCGGCCTTCCGACTTCAGGCCGACGTCGATCACGGCCATGTCGTTCTCAATGGCGGTGACGGTGCCCTTGACGACGCGGCCTTCGAAGCCTTCGTTCTCGCCGCCGAGCGTCTCGTTCAGGAGGGCCGCGAAATCATCGCGGGTGGGGTTGGGCGCAGTGGCCATAAAAAGAGGGTTCCTTGCGTCTGTTTCCGGCCGACCGGTTGTCTCCGGTGGTCTTTGGCCGAAGTGCCGTCGCGGCCGAATGCCGGGGCGGCATCCCGCGTGCAGGCACGTTCGCAGGGGCGTCGGAACATTATCCTCGATCGGATAACGAAAAAGGCGCGTCGGCAAATGCCGCGCGCCACCAGGTCAGTCGTTTGCCGCTGTCCTGATCCGTGCCTCCACGAGCGCGACCGCCCGCTGGACGGCGTCGTCTATACCCATATCGGTCGTGTCCAGCAAGGCCGCGTCGTCGGCCATCACGAGGGGCGCGGCCGAGCGGCTGGAGTCGCGTTCGTCGCGTGCCTGGATGTCGTGGAGGACATGCTCGAACTGCACGTCGAGGCCCAGCTTCACCAGTTCGCGGTGGCGGCGATCGGCGCGGATCGGCGCGCTCGCGGTGACGAACAGCTTGGCCGAGGCGTCGGGCGCGATGACGGTGCCGATATCGCGCCCATCGAGCACGGCGCCGCCCGCCTGCGCCGCGAAATCGCGCTGGCGGGCGAGGAGTGCCGCGCGCACCTGCGGATGGGCCGACACCATCGATGCGGCGCGGCCGGCCGCCTCCGACTTGAGCGCCGGATCGTGAAACAGGGCGTCGGAGAAGCCACATTCGGCGAGCGCGGCGGCCTCGTCGGCCGGGTCCGCGTCGGCGCGCAGCACGCCGATGCCGACGGCGCGATAGAGCAGGCCCGTGTCGAGATGTGGCAGGCCGTAATGCGTCGCCAGCGCGCGGGCGATGGTGCCCTTGCCCGACGCGGCGGGGCCGTCGACGGCGATCACGATGGTCATATCACGGTTCCCATCCCAATCCCCGTTCGTGCTGAGCGAAGTCGAAGCACGGGAGGCTGGGCGCAGCGCTTGGGGCACGCCCTTCGACTGCGCTCAGGGCGAACGGGTGCAAGCGGGATAGGGATCGTCACGCCACCACCTCGGCGCCCAGATCGGCCATCATCGTCGCGAAACCCGGAAAGCTGGTCGCGACAGGCGCCATGTCGTCGATCGTCACCGTGCCCGACGATACCAGCCCGGCCACCGCGAAGCTCATCGCGATCCGGTGGTCGAGGTGTGCCGCGACGGTCGCGCCGCCCGCCAGCGGCTCCCCGCCGGTGCCGTCGATGATGAGCCCGTCGGGCAACTCCTCGACGCGGGCGCCGATCGCGCGGAGCCCCTCGGCCATCACCGCGATCCGATCCGATTCCTTCACGCGCAATTCCTCCAGCCCGCGCATCACGGTGCGGCCCTCGGCCAGCGCGGCGGCGACGAACAGGATGGGGAATTCATCGACCATGCTGGGGACGATCTCCGGCGGAACATCGATGCCACGCAGCACCGAATGGCTAACGCGAAGGTCGGCGACAGGCTCCCCGCCCACCTCGCGCTCGTCTTCCGGCACGATCGACGCGCCCATCGCCCGCAGCACGGTATAGAGCCCGGCGCGGGTGGGATTGAGCCCGACGTTGGCGACGACGATCTCCGATCCCGGCACGAGCAGCCCGGCGACCACCGGGAAAGCGGCGGACGACGGATCGCCCGGCACCACGATCTGTTGCGGGCGCAACTCGGCCTCGCCGGTGATGGCGATGGTGCGGGTGCCGTCGATATCCTCTTCCACCGTCAACGCCGCGCCGAAGCCGGTCAGCATCCGCTCGCTATGGTCGCGGGTGGGCACGGCCTCGATCACGCGGGTGATGCCGGGCGTGTTGAGCCCCGCCAGCAGGATCGCCGACTTAACCTGCGCCGAGGCGACCGGCAGGCGGTAGTCGATCGGGATGGCAGGGCACAGGCCGCGCACCATCAGCGGCAGCCGCCCGCCGGGGCTGGTGGTGAATTCGGCACCCATCAGCGAGAGCGGATCGGTCACCCGCGCCATCGGCCGCTTGGAGAGGGAAGCGTCCCCGGTGAAGGTGGCGGTGATGGCATGGCTCGCGACCAGGCCGAGCAGCAGGCGGGTCGAGGTGCCCGAATTGCCCATTTCCAGCGCGGTGGCGGGCTGGCGCAGGCCGCCGACGCCGACGCCGTCGATCGTCCAGACGGCATCGTCGTCGCGCGTGATCGTGGCGCCCATCGCCCGCATCGCGGCGGCGGTGGCCAGCACGTCCTCGCCCTCCAGCAGCCCCTCGACCCGGCTGGTGCCGACGGCGAGGGCGGACAGCATCAGCGATCGGTGGGAGATCGATTTGTCGCCGGGCACGGTGATGCGGCCGGAAAGGCCGGCGGTCGCCCGGAAGGCGGCGGGGGAGGGGGTTGCATGGGCCATGAAGCGGCGGCTTTTGACAGCGGCCCCCCGCTATGGCAAGGCGCGCACCGCTTCGTGGCGGGGCATTGTCCCGTCGCGCATCCTCCCTTTTATCTGGAGCTATCAACCGTGGTGAAACCTGAATGGGGCACCAAGCGGCAGTGCCCCAAGTGCGGCACCCGCTTCTACGATCTGGGCAAGGAAGACCCGGTGACCTGCGTCGAATGCGGCGCCATCTGGGAGCCGGAGCCCGTCCTGAAGTCCAAGCAGCCGATGCCGTTCGACGCGCCCAAGAAGGAAGTGGTCGAGAAGAACGACAGCGATCTGGCCGAGGATCTGGACATCGACGAGGAGGAAGAGCCCTCCCCGGACGATGATGTCGACCTGGGCGGCGACGACGATATCGGTGTCGATACGGCCGGCGACGAAGACGAAAATTGAGGCTTGCAAGGGAGCGCGGCCTGACATAGAGGCCGCGCTCCGGTCCACACGGTGCCTCGAATCAAGGCACCTTCCCAGGTGGATCGACCAAGGGTTTGGGGCCGTAGCTCAGCTGGGAGAGCGTCGCGATGGCATTGCGAAGGTCTGGGGTTCGATCCCCCACGGCTCCACCAACCCTCCATTCCAACGAAGTGTGAATCGCAGGGCGCGCGTCAAGCTGGCGGGCGCCTTTCGGTGTGTCACGTTTCGGGGCCGGCCGTGACCATGTCGCCGTCCACGATGGAAACCGGCCATGGCGTCAGATACAGGCCGGCGCACGGCCCGTCGAGGCACCGGCCCGTATCGATCGCGAACACCGCGCCATGCCAGCTGCACCCGATCAGCCGGCCGGAGGGCGTAAGATAATCGTCGGGCTCCATCGCCAGCGGCATGCCGACATGCGGGCAGCGATCGACATAAGCGTGGATCGCCTCGCCCATGCGGACGATGAAGCCATGGAAGCGCCCGTCGCCGACCGGCACGGCGAAGGATCTGGCGGCACCGTCGGCGATCTGATCGACCGGCCCGAGCGGCAGGCCGGGCGGGGTGGCATAGACGCGGGTCGGGGGCTTGTTCATGCTACGGGTCGCTCCGCCGCCTCTCGATCGGGCCATAAGGTCGGTCGGCCGGCCCGCTCCTGTCAATTCGCGGCGCTCGATCATCGCGGGGGCGTAGGCGTGGGCGGCGCTATCCACGGCGGGGTCGCGTACAATTCCCCGAGATAGGCCACGAACGCCCGCACATTGGCCGAGGTCAGCGTGGAGCGGGGGTGGACGGCGTAGATGGAGGTGGCGATGTCGCCCTGCCATTCGGGGAGGACGCGGACGAGGCGGCCGGCGCGCAGGTCGTCGCTCACGTCCCACAGGGAACGCAGCGCGATGCCCATACCGCTGAGGGCCAGTTCGCGGACGACTTCGCTGGAATTGGTGCGGACGCGGCTGTCGACCGGGAGCAGCTCGAAGCGTTGCCTGCCGGTCAGCCGCCACGGCGTCTGGTGCGAGGCCACGAGGAGCGCGTGGCGATCGAGATCGAGCAATGTCTGCGGTTCGCCGTGCGCCGCCAGATAGGCCGGGGCGGCGCAGAGGACGCGGGGGCTGGGGCACAGCAGGGTGGAGGCGAGGCTGGCCTCGGGCTCGGGGCCGATGCGGATCGCCAGATCGATGCGGTCGCCGACCAGATCGACGAAATCGTCCGACACCTCCAGTTCCAGCCGCACCGCCGGATGATGCGCGAGGAAGCCCGCGATGTGCGGCGCGATATGCAGGCGGCCGAAGGAGGTGGGCGCCGCCACCCGCAAGCGTCCCGCCGGCGTCTCGGCGCGGCCGGCGACACGCGCCTCGGCCGCGCGGGTCGCGGCGAGGATGGTCACCGCGTCGTCGTAGAAGGTCTGGCCCACGTCGGTCGTCGCCAGCCGGCGGGTGGTGCGGGTGATGAGCTGCGCGCCCAGCCGCGCCTCCAGCCGGGCGAGCCGCTTGGACACCATCGCCGGCGACAGGCCGAAGCTGCGCCCGGCGGCGGTGAGGCTGCCGCTGTCCACGATGGCGACGAACAGGGCATATTCCGCATCCATCGCGATTGTTTCTCTCACAGATAAAAAGCCTTGAACATTTGCGATCTAACGCAAGAAATGCCGCATCGCTAGATGAGGCCGCAGTATAGGACAGGAGAGCCCGCATGACCGACAGGATCGACAAGCACGGATTGAAGGTCGCGCCGGTTCTCGTGCGCTTCATCGAGGAGCAGGCGCTGCCCGGCACCGGCCTCACCGCCGACGCCTTCTGGGCCGGCACCGCCGACATCTTCGCCCGTTTCGCGCCCGACAATGCCGCGCTGCTGGCCGTCCGCGACGATCTTCAGGCGAAGATTGACGCGTGGCACAAGGATCGCGCCGGCAAGCCGATCGACATGGCCGATTACACCGCCTTCCTGCGCGAGATCGGCTATCTCGTCGCCGAGCCCGCGCCCTTCGCGGTCGCGCCCGGCGGCGTCGATCCGGAAGTGGCGGCGATGGCCGGGCCGCAGCTCGTCGTGCCCGTGCTCAACGCCCGCTTCCTGCTCAACGCCGCCAATGCGCGCTGGGGCAGCCTGTATGATGCGCTCTACGGTACCGATGCGCTGCCGGGCACGGCCAGCGGCAAGGGCTATGATCCGGCAAGGGGCGCGCAGGTGATCGCCTGGGCCAAGGCGTTCCTCGACAAGGCGGTGCCGCTGGCGTCGGGCAGCTGGGCCGATCTGGCCGGCGAGCCGGTGCTGGCCGATCCGGCGCAGCTCGTCGGCCGCGCGGGCGCCAATTATCTGTTCCGCCACAACGGCCTGCATATCGAGGTGGTGATCGATCACGGCCATCTGATCGGCAAGGACGATCCGGCCGGCATCGCCGACGTCATCCTGGAATCCGCGCTCTCGACGATTGTGGATCTGGAGGACTCGATCGCGGCGGTGGATGCGGACGACAAGGTCGCGGCCTACGCCAATTGGCTAGGGCTGATGAAGGGCGATCTGGAGGCGAGCTTCCAGAAGGGCGGCGTGACCATGACCCGCGCGCTGGAAGGCGATCGCAGCTATGCGGCGCCCGACGGTTCGACCCTGACGCTCAAGGGCCGCAGCCTGCTGTTCGTCCGCAACGTCGGCCATCTGATGACGACGCCGGCCGTGCTGCTGGCGGACGGTTCGGAGGCGCCCGAGGGTATTCTCGACGGGATCGTCACCAGCCTGATCGCGCTGCACGACCTGAAGGGGCTCGGCCGCTATCGCAACAGCGTAGAGGGCTCGGTCTATATCGTGAAGCCCAAGATGCACGGGCCGGACGAGGCGGCCTTCACCAACCGCCTGTTCGATGCGATCGAGGACCTGCTCGGCGTTCCCCGCTTTACCGTCAAGGTCGGTGTGATGGACGAGGAGCGGCGCACCTCGGCCAATCTGGCGGCGTGCATCGCGGCGGTGAAGGACCGTATCGTCTTCATCAACACGGGCTTCCTCGATCGCACCGGCGACGAGATGCACACGTCGATGCAGGCCGGCGCGATGCTCCGCAAGGGCGACATGAAGGCGAGCGACTGGATCGCCGCCTATGAGGATCGCAACGTCCAGATCGGTCTGGCCTGCGGTCTTTCCGGCAAGGCGCAGATCGGCAAAGGGATGTGGGCGGCGCCCGATCGCATGGCCGACATGCTGGTGCAGAAGATCGGCCACCCCAAGACCGGGGCCAACACCGCCTGGGTGCCGAGCCCGACCGCCGCGACCCTGCACGCGACCCATTATCACGAGGTCGACGTCTTCGCGCGTCAGGCGGAGCGCAAGGCCGAGCCGATCGCGGCGCTGGAGAAGCTCCTGACGGTGCCGCTGGCGCACGGCCAGAATTGGTCGCCCGAGGATATCGCGCAGGAACTGGACAACAACGCGCAGGGCATCCTGGGCTATGTCGTCCGCTGGGTCGATCAGGGCGTCGGCTGTTCCAAGGTGCCCGACATCCACGATGTCGGCCTGATGGAGGATCGCGCGACCCTGCGAATTTCCTCCCAGCATATGGCCAATTGGCTGCTGCACGGCGTCTGCACCCCGGCCGAGGCCGATGCCGCGCTGACGCGGATGGCGGCCAAGGTGGACGCGCAGAATGCCGGCGACCCGCTCTACCAGCCGATGGCCGGGCGCGAGGCGGAGAGCCTGGCTTTTCAGGCTGCACGCGCCCTGGTGTTCGATGGCGTCACCCAGCCGAACGGCTATACCGAGCCGCTCCTCCACGCCTATCGCGCGAAGGTGAAGCAGGGCTGATCGCGTAAATTTCCGTTCGTCCCGAGCGAAGTCGAGGGATGGGAGGCGGGCGATGCGCGTGGGGCACGCCCCTCGACTTCGCTCGGGGCGAACGGGTAGGGCAGGATTGTAACCGATCGGAACCGCCATGCCGCTCTACGAGATCGACGGAAAACGCCCCACGCTGCCGGCCGACGGATCGGCGTGGGTCGCGCCCTCGGCCGATGTGATCGGGGATGCGGTGCTGGGCGAAGGCGTGACGATCTGGTTCGGCGCGGTGATCCGCGCCGACAATACCCCGATCGTGATCGGCGCGCGCAGCAATGTGCAGGAAGGGGCGATGCTCCATTCCGATCCGGGGGTGCCGCTGACGGTGGGGCAGGGCGTCACCATCGGCCACCACGCCATCCTCCACGGCTGCACCGTGGGCGATAACGTGCTGGTCGGCATGGGCGCCACGATCCTGAACGGCGCGGTGATCGGCCGCGACAGCCTCGTCGGCGCGGGCGCTCTGGTGACGGAGGGCAAGACCTTCCCGCCCGGCAGCCTGATCGTCGGCGTGCCGGCGCAGGCGAAGCGCGATCTGTCGCCGGAGGCGATCGAGACGCTGAAGCTGTCGGCGGCGGGCTATGCGGCGCGGGGCCGGGTCTATGCGGCCGGGTTGAAGCGGATCGACGGCTGACCGCACCACGATGCGGCAAGAGATACATTAAAACACGGTAAATCGGCCCATCCGCCCTTGCGGATGCGGAACGAGCGGACCATTGCCGCCCCGTTCACCCCATTGAAACGCCAAGGAGGACCGTCCGCCGTGGACGAGGATATTCGCAAGGCCGCGCTCGATTATCACCGGCTGCCCCGCCCGGGTAAGCTCGCGATCGAGGCGACCAAGCGCATGGCGACCCAGCGCGATCTGGCGCTGGCCTATTCGCCCGGCGTCGCCGCCCCCTGCATCGAGATCGCCGCCGATCCCGACAAGGCGCTGGACTATACCGCGCGCGGCAACCTCGTCGCGGTGATCTCCAACGGCACGGCGGTGCTGGGCCTCGGCGCGATCGGCGCGCTCGCCTCCAAGCCGGTGATGGAGGGCAAGGCCGTTCTCTTCAAGAAGTTCGCCGATATCGATGTGTTCGATATCGAGGTGGACACGACCGACCCGGAGAAGTTCATCGAGGCGGTCGCGCTGCTGGAGCCGACCTTCGGCGGGATCAACCTTGAGGATATCAAGGCCCCCGAATGTTTCGAGATCGAGCGCCGCCTGCGCGAGCGAATGAACATCCCGGTCTTTCACGACGACCAGCATGGCACCGCGATCGTCGTGGCGGCGGCGGTGCGCAACGCTCTGGTGTTGCAGGGCAAGACGCTGGCGGAGGCTAAGTTGGTCACGTCCGGCGCGGGGGCGGCGGCGCTGGCCTGCGTCGATCTGCTCGTCACCATGGGCCTGCCGGTCGAGAGCGTGACGCTGACCGACAAGGACGGCGTGGTCCATGCCGGCCGCGATCCCTCGATGCCGCCGAACATGGCGCGTTATGCCCGGCCGACCGACGCGCGCAGCCTGCCCGAAGTGCTGCCCGGTGCCGACATCTTCCTCGGCCTCTCGGCGCCCGGCGTGCTGAAGGCGGAATGGCTGCCGCTGCTGGCGGAAAAGCCCGTGATCTTCGCGCTGGCCAACCCCGATCCCGAAATCCTGCCAGACGTGGTGAAGGCGGGGCGGCCGGATGCGATCGTCGCGACGGGACGCTCCGATTTCCCCAATCAGGTCAACAACGTCCTGTGCTTCCCCTTCATCTTCCGGGGTGCGCTGGATGCCGGCGCGACCGAGATCAACGAGGCGATGAAGGCCGCCGCCGCCGAGGCGATCGCGGCGCTCGCCCGCCTGCCCGCCGACGAGGCGGTGGCGTCGGCCTATGGCGGCCGCCCGCCCAGCTTCGGCGCGGACTATATCATCCCGGCGCCGTTCGATCCGCGCCTGATCCTGGAGGTCGCGCCGGCGGTGGCCAAGGCGGCGGCCGACAGCGGCGTGGCCCGCCGGCCGATCGCCGACATCGCGGCCTATCGCAAGACGCTGGAGCAACGCTCCTGGCGGTCGAGCCAGCTGATGATGCCGATCTTCTCGGCGGCGTCTGCCGCCCGCCCGCGCATTGCCTATGGCGAGGGCGAGGACGAGCGCGTGCTGCGCGCGATCCAGACGGTGCTGGACGAGGGGCTGGCCCAGCCGGTCATCGTCGCGCGGCGGGCGATCGTCGAGCAGCGCATCGCCGAACTCGGCCTGCGCTGGAAGCTGGATCAGGATGTCGAGATCGTCGATCCGGCCGCCGGCGGCCCGGTGCTGGCCGGGCTGGTCGAGCCCTATCAGCGCCTCGCCGCCCGGCGCGGCGTGACGGTGGAGGAGGCCGAACGGCAGATCTATCGCCGCCCGTCGATCACGGCGGCGATGCTGCTCAAGACCGGCCATGTCGATGGCGCGCTGGTCGGCGGCAAATCCGAATGGTGGGGGCAGATGCGCCTCATCCTGCCGATCATCAAGCGGGCCGAGGGCGTGAAGCGGGTCTATGCCATGTCGGCGCTGATCCTCGATGCCGGCGCGCTCTTCTTCGCCGACACGCATATGGTGCCCGATCCCAATGCCGAGCAGGTCGCGGAACTGACCCTGCTGGCGGCCAGCGAGATGCGCCGCTTCGGCGTCGAGCCGCAGGCGGCGTTGCTGTCGCATTCCAATTTCGGCGCGTCCGACACGCCGAGCGCGCGCAAGATGCGGGCGGCGCTGAAGCTGCTCCAGCGCGGCGGGGCGGATTTCCCGGTTGATGGCGAGATGCACGCCGACGCCGCGCTGTCCGATGCGCTGCGCAAGCGGCTGGTGCCGGATTCGCCGCTGACGGGCTCCGCCAATCTGCTGGTGATGCCCAATCTCGATGCCGCCAACATCACGCTGACGGCGCTCCGCGCGGCGGCGGGCGGCCTTGCGATCGGGCCGATCCTGCTCGGCCTGGAACAGCCGCTGCATGTGCTGGTGCCGACGACGACCGCGCGCGGCATCGTCAACCTCACCGCGATCGCGGCGGCCGATACGGTCCGGTAGGGCTCAGGTCCAGCCGCGCGCGCCGAGGCAGTGGGCGTGCAGGTCGCGCAGCGCGGCGGCGAGTTGTTCGGGCGTGTAGGGCTTGGGCAACACCGCCACGCACACGTCGCCCGACAGCTTCGCCCGAATGTCGCTCTCATCCTCCTCGCAGGCGAGGAGGAGCGGCAGATCGGCGTGGAGGGCGCGGACCTCGACCAGCAGGGTCTCGCCGCGCCGGTCGGAGAGCTGCTGGTCGATGAAGACCATGTCGTAGCGCCCCTGCGCCGAGCGGACCTTACCGAGTGCCTCGGCGACGGTGGCGGCCTGCTCCGTCGCAAAGCCCGCGCCTTGCAGAAATTCCACCGCCTGCAACCGCTCGACCGGCCGCGCCGCGACGACCAGCACCCGCCCGGTGCGGCCGGCATCGAGTTGGTCGCGGATCTTGCGGCCGAGCGCCGCATAGGTGAAGGGCTTGGCGATCATCTCCACGCCCGCATCGAGCCGCCCGCCATGGCTGATCGCGTCGCGGGTGTAGCCAGACGTATAGAGCACGCGCAGGCGCGGTTGCAGCTTGCGTGCGGCCTCGGCCAGTTCGCTGCCCGACATGCCGGGCATCACGACATCGGTGAACAGCAGGTCGATCGGCTCTTCCTGCCGTTCCAGCAGGCGCAGCGCCGAGGGGCCGTCATGCGCCTCCAGCACGCGATAGCCCAGGTCGCGCAGGCTCTCGACGGTATAGGCGCGCACATCGTCGTCATCCTCGACGGCGAGGATCGTCTCGTAGCGCTGGCTCACCTCGATATCGGGCGGGGGCGCCGCCTCGATCTCGATATCGGCGTCGGCCATCAGGCGGGGGAGGTAGATCTTGACGGTCGTGCCGACGCCCAGTTCCGAATAGACCTTCACATGGCCGCCGGACTGTTTGACGAAGCCATAGACCATCGACAGGCCGAGCCCCGTGCCGCGCCCCACCTCCTTGGTGGTGAAGAAGGGCTCGAACACATGGGCCATCGTCTCGCGGCTCATGCCCTCGCCCGTGTCGGTCACGGCGATCACGACATATTGCCCGGGGGCCACCTCCACCTGCGAGGCGGTATAGGCTTCGTCGAGCCGGGCGTTGGCGGTCTCGATCACCAGCTGGCCGCCGCCCGGCATGGCGTCGCGCGCGTTGACCGCGAGGTTGAGGATCGCGTTTTCCAGCTGGTTGGGATCGGCCTCGATCCGCCACAGGCCGGGCGCCGTGATGATTTCCAGCCGCACCGTTTCGCCGAGCGAGCGGGCGACCAGTTCGGACATGCCCTGCACCAGCCGGTCGACATCCAGCGCGCGCGGCGCGAGCGGCTGGCGGCGCGAGAAGGCGAGCAGGCGCTGGGTGAGCGAAGCCGCCCGCTCGGCGCCCTTCATCGCATTGGCCAGCGCCCGGCGCGAGCGCGCCTCGGTGACGCCGGCATTGTCGAGCGCGCGGCCGGCCATGTCGATATTGCCGGTCACCACGGTCAGCAGATTGTTGAAATCATGCGCGATACCGCCGGTGAGCTGGCCCACCGCCTCCATCTTCTGCGATTGGCGCAGCGCCTCCTGCATCTGCTCCAGAGCGCGCTGGGCGTCGCGCTCGGGGGTGATGTCGCGGCCGACGCCGTGGAGCAAATCGGCGTGCGGCACCGCCGTCCACGACAGCCAGCGATAGTCGCCGTCCTTGTGGCGGTATCGGTTGGCGAAGCGCAGGGTGCGGTGGCCGGCCTCCAACTGGTCCATCTCGGCCGAGGTGGCGGCGATGTCGTCGTCGTGGACCAGATCGAGCAGCTGGCTGCCGACCAGTTCCTGTTCGGTCCAGCCGAGCATCTCGGTCCAGGCCGGATTGACCGCGTGAATGATGCCGGCGAAATCGGCGACGAGCATGATGTCGGTCGAGAGGCGCCAGATGCGGTCGCGCTCCGCGGTGCGCTGGGCGACCCTCTGCTCCAGCGTCTCGTTGAGGATGCGCAACTGCTCCTCGATCCGGCGGCGTTCGGTGATGTCGTACACGACGCCCGCGAAGCGGCGGCGGTCGCGATGCGGATCGCTCACCGCCTGGCCGTTGCGGGCGATCCACCGCTCCTCGCCGGTGTCGGCCCGGCGGATGCGATATTCGGTGTAGCCGAGCGAATCCTCGTCCAGTTCGGCCTGCATCGAGCGGAGCTGGGTGCGATCCTCCTCCAGCACGGCGTCGGCCGCCTGCTCCATCGTGATCTCGGCCGTCAGCGGGATGCCCCACAGGCGGCAGAATTCGTCGGTGATGGCCATGCGGCGCGTGACGGGATCGAATTCGAACGAGCCGACGTGGCCCGCCTCCTGCGCGATCCGCAGCCGTTCCTGCGCCTGGACGAGTTCGGTCACCTCATAGCCGTTCACGAAGATACCGGAGACGGCCCCATCCTCGTCGCGGATCGGCTGATAGGCGTAATCGAGATAGGCCAGCTCCGGCTCGGCACCGGGATCGCGCTGGATCAGCAGCGGCACCTGCCGCCCCGAATGCGCCTCGCCGGTGGCGTAGACCTGATCGAGAATGGCGACGAAGCCCTGTCCGCGCACCTCGGGCAGCGCCTGCAACAGCGGCTGGCCGACGATCGGGCGGTGGCCGACGAGCTGCATGTAAGCGGCGTTCGCGCTGTCGATGACATGATCGGGGCCGGAGAGGATCGCGGCGAAGCCGGGCGCCTGATCGAACATGCGGCGGATGCGCTCGCCCTCGCCGGCGATGCGCTGTTCGGCGCGGACCTTGGCGGTCGTCTCGACGACGATGCAGATCACGCCGATGACCCGGCCCTCGTCGTCGATGGCGGGGGAGTAATCGAGCGTCATCCAGCCGACCGACGGCCCCTGGCCGGCGCGATCGAGGCTGAGTTCCTGATCCTCGTAACTGAGCGTGCCGCCCTCGTGATAGACCGACTTCATCACATGGGCGTTGAAGTCGGCGACTTCGTCCCAGCCCTCCAGCACCTTCGATCCCAGCAGTTGTGGATGGCGCGTGCCGGCGAACGCGGCATAGGCATCGTTGTAGATCATGATCCCGTCCGGCCCCCACAGGGTGACGAACGGCATCGGCGCGCGCAGGATATAAGCGATGTTGGCGCGCAGGGCCGGCGGCCAGCCCTCGATCGGCCCGATCGATGTCGCGGCCCAGTCATGGCGCGCGATCAGCCCGGCAAGTTCGCCCTTCCCGGTGAGGAACGGGTAGAGCGGGTCGGCCGGGTCGCTCATCCGCGACCGCTCCTGCGGGGTTTCGAAGCGGGGCGGGGATCAAGGGAACGCGGCATCGTGGCCCTGAACGCGAGTGATCGAGGAGGTTTCCCTAACCGAGCCGATCCGGGCCGTCATCCGCCGACTTGATCCATGCCAACTTTTGCGCCGAGCCTTTACCGCTCCATCAGGCGCGGCATCAGCTCGACGAAATTGCAGGGGCGGTGGCGATTGTCGAGCTGGGACAGGAGGATGTCGTCCCACCCGTCCTTCACCGCGCCTGTCGAGCCAGGTAGCGCGAAGAGATAGGTGCCGCGCGCCACCCCGGCGGTGGCGCGGGACTGGATGGTCGAGGTGCCGATCTTGGCATAGCTGAGCCAGCGGAAGAGTTCGCCGAAGCCGGGGATCTCCTTGTCCCACACCCGCGCGAACGCCTCGGGCGTCACGTCGCGGCCGGTGACTCCGGTGCCGCCGGTGGTGATGATGCAGTCCACCGCCGGATCGTCGATCCAGCCGGTCAGCGTGGCCGCGATCGTCGGCACGTCGTCGCGCACGATGGCGCGGTCGGCCAGGATGTGACCGGCGTCCGTGATCCGCGCCGCCAGCGTGTCGCCCGATCGGTCGTCAGCGAGCGTGCGGGTGTCGGAGACCGTGAGGATCGCGATGCGGACGGGGAGGAAGGCCCGCGTCTCGTCGAGCGGCATCAGTCGGTGCCCGTCGCGGTCCCGTCCGCCTCGATGCGCAGCGCGGTCTTGCCCGGCAGGCCGGGGAAACGCGGCCACAGCCCCTGCGTCAGCGCGGTCGCGCTCGCCGCCGCGACGCCCGCCTGCTGCTGGTACATCCAGTAATTGCGCATCACCGTGGTCACATAGCCGCGCGTCTCGGCATAGGGGATGCTCTCGATATAGAGCAAAGGATCGTTCTGGGCGCGGCTGTTGGCGTTCCACACCGGGATGCGGCCGGGGCCGGCGTTGTAGGCGGCGATCACCTTGGGCAGCAGCCCGCCCGTGCCGCCGCGATCGGCGATGTCCTGAAGGTAATATTGGCCATATTCAAAGGCGAAGGCCGGGTCGTTGAGGCGGCTGGGGTCGCTCGCCGCCTCGCCGCGCTTTTTGGCGATCAGGCGGGCGGTGCCGGGCATCAGCTGCATCAGCCCGCGCGCGCCGGCCGGGCTGACGGCATCGGCGCGGAACTGCGATTCCTGAAGCGCGTGGGCGAACAGGAGCGCCTTGTCGACCCGCCAGCCCGACACCGGCGCCCAGGCCGGCGCCGGGTAGCGCGCGGCGGCGGTGAGCGTCGCGCCCGAGGGGCCGTTCTGCGCCAGCCACACCTGCGTCGCGGGCAGTTGCAGCTTGGCGGCGAGCGCGAGGAGCTGGCCGTGATCGGCCGCCGCGCCGATCCGCGCCTGCTGGCGGACGAGCTGGTCGGCGAGCGCGGTCTCGCCGATCTCGCCCAGCGCCTCGGCGGTGCGGACGTTCGGCAGCGAGGCGATGCGCTGGGTGTCGGCGAGGCGGAGCGCGGTCGCGGTGTCGGCGGCGGGGCGGGCGAGGCCGAGCGATTCGGCGGCGAGCATGCCGTAGAAGGTCTCGGTCAGGCGCGCGGCGCTGCGCAGGCGGGCCTGCACCTTCTCGGGCCGCTGGCAGGCGGTGTCGGCGCGGGCGGCCCAATAGAGGCCGGCGGCCATCGTCTCGGCATCGCGCGCATGGCTGGCGACGGCGGAGAAAGCGTCCCCGGCGGCGGCGCAGTCGCGGCTGCGCCACGCGGCGAGGCCGGCGACCCAATCGGCCTGCGCCAGCCATTCGCCGGTGCCGCCCCGTGCGAGCGTCGCGACCCGGCGCGCGGCGGCATCGTCGCCGACCTGATACCAGGCCCAGGCGACGCGCTGGCGCCATTCGGTCAGCGCCTCGGCGGTGAGCGATCCGGCGGCGCCCTCGACGAGCGCCTCGGCGGCGGCGGGCTGGTCCTGCTTGAGCAGCGGCGTGACGGTGGCCGAGAGCCGCGCGGCGGCGGCATCGCTGCGGGTGGGGCTGGCACCGACCCGCTTGGAGGCGCCGGCGTAGCGCACGAAATCATGCTGGGCGGGCAGTGCCGGCAGGCCGGTCGCGCCGCGCGACGCGGCCAGCTTGAGGAGCGCGGGGGCCTGCGGCAGTTCGGGCGCGCGGGTGAGGGTGGCGGTGATCGCGGATACTTCGGCCTTGGGCGAGCCTTTGGCGAGGATCAGCTCGGCGCGGGCGACGGCGCTCAGAGGGCCATCGGGGCGGGCCTCCAGACCGGCGGCGGCGCTGGTCCAATCCTTCGCGCGGATCGCGGCGAAGATGGCGCGGTAGGCGGTCTTTTCCTCGGCGGTCAGGATCGTCGCCGGCGTGACGGTGGCCAGCGCGGTCGGCGCGGCGGAGAGCGTGGTCGGCACGCCCGCCGCATCGGGCGCGGCGAGCGCGGGGGCGGCCGCGAGGCCCAGCGTAAGGGCCCAAGATGAGAAGACAGGGCTCAGGCGGATCATGCGAAATCTTCCGTCAACAGCAGGAGGTCGGCCCAGGCGGCGGCCTTGGCGGCGGCGCGCCAGGCGGGCGTGGGCAGATGGGTGGCGACGGCGGGCACGCCGCCGATATCGTGGAGCCGGCCGCGCGCCTGCACCACGTCGAGCCCGGTCAGCGCCTCGACCGGGCCCTTGCCCAGCAGCAACAGACGGCGCGGCGCGGCGAGCGCGATATGGTGAAGGGCGATCTCGGCGAGGCGTGCGGCGTGCGCCTTGTCGGCGATGCCGCCGGCGGGGCGGGCCGGCCAGATCGAGGCGAGGTAGGCCGACTGGCGATCACGGCCGATCGCGGCGAGCATCCGATCGAACAGCAGCCCGGCCTCGCCCGAGAAGAGCGCGCCGGCGGCGGCATCGGCGCTGTCGGGCATGTCGATCAGCAGCATCAGGCCGGATGCTGCATCACCCGATGGCGCGACCCGCTGGGCCGGGGCACCGGGCAGGCTGGTGTCGCTCGTCCACCATTCATGGAAGGCGGCAAGGTCCGTCGGTAGGGCGGCCGGCGCCGGTGCCGCGGGGGCGGCTTCGGCGGCGGGCACGGGCTCGCGCGGGCGAACCGGCGCGAACCAATCGCGCACGTCCTCCTCCACCAGCGTATCGACGCCGGCCAGCTCCCACCAATGCAAGGCGCTGTGCAGCACCGATTTCGAATACACGACGTGATTGCCCCGCGCGCGAACCCCTGCCTATAGAGGGGTCAAAGCGCGGCGTTTCGTCAATCGAATGGCTCGGCCCCAAAGGCAGGCCGTTCGATCCACGCGACGACCGGAGGATCGAGGGAAAGAGAGAGCAGAATGTCCGATCGCGAAAGCATGACCTATGACGTGGTGATCGTCGGCGCGGGGCCGGCGGGTCTTTCGGCGGCGATCCGGCTGAAGCAGATCAACCCCGATCTCGGCGTGTGCGTGCTGGAAAAGGGCTCCGAAGTCGGCGCGCACATCCTGTCGGGCGCGGTGATCGACCCCAAGGCGCTCGACGAACTGCTGCCCGACTGGCGCGATCTGGACAGCCCGCTGACCGTGCCGGTGACGGACAACCAGCATTGGGTGCTGACGCCGACCAAGAAATACCCGCTGCCGCATTTCGCGATGCCGCCCTTCATGAACAACAAGGGCACCTACACGGTCAGCCTGGGCAATCTGTGCCGCTGGCTGGCGGGGCAGGCGGAGAATCTCGGCGTCGAAATCTTCCCCGGCTTCGCGGCCGCCGAAATCCTCTGGAACGACGACGGTTCGGTGAAGGGCGTCGCCACCGGCGACATGGGCGTGGCGCGCGACGGCGAGTTCAAGCCCGATCACATGCCCGGCATGGAACTCCATGCGAAATATACCTTCTTCGCCGAGGGTGTGCGCGGCCATCTGTCGAAGGAGCTGATCGCGCTGCATGGCCTGGCGGCGGACAGCCAGCCGCAGGTCTATGGCCTGGGCATCAAGGAATTGTGGGACATCGATCCCGAAAAGCATGTCCCCGGCCGGGTGATCCACACGCAGGGCTGGCCGCTCGACGATGCGGTCGGCGGCGGCTTCCTCTACCATCAGGCCAATAATCAGGTGGCGCTCGGCTTCGTCACCGGGCTCGGCTACAAGAACCCCTACATCTCGCCGTTCGAGGAATTCCAGCGCTGGAAGCAGCACCCGGAGATCCGCGCGATCATCGAGGGCGGGCGCCGCGTCTCCTATGGCGCGCGGGCGATCAACGAGGGGGGGTATCAGGCGATCCCCAAGCTCACCTTCGCGGGCGGCGCGCTGATCGGCTGTTCGGCGGGCTTCGTCAACGTGCCGCGCATCAAGGGCACGCATACCGCGATGAAATCGGGGATGCTGGCGGCCGAAGCGGCGGCGGAGGCGATCGCGGCGGGCCGCGAGGCGGACGAGCTGGTCGCCTATGGCGAGGCGCTCCATGCGAGCTGGATCGTCAAGGAACTCAAGACGGTGCGCAATGCCGAGCCGGCGCTCGCGAAATTCGGCGCACTGGCCGGCACGCTCTATGCCGGGTTCGACATGTGGGCGCACCATATCGGCATCACGCTGCCGTGGACCTTCAAGCATCACCGCGACAATGAGGGGATGTGGCGCAAGGACATGGTCAAGCCGATCGACTATCCCAAGCCCGACGGGAAGATCAGCTTCGACCGCCTCTCATCGGTGTTCCTGTCGAACACCAATCATGAGGAGGATCAGCCGGTCCATCTGACCCTGAAGGACGCGTCGGTGCCGGTCGACGTGAACCTCGCGCTCTACGACGCGCCCGAGCAGCGTTACTGCCCGGCGGGCGTGTACGAGATCGTCGGGCAGGAGGTGGACGAGCCGCGCCTCCAGATCAACGCGCAGAATTGCGTCCACTGCAAGACCTGCGACATCAAGGATCCCACCCAGAACATCCGCTGGGTCGTGCCCGAGGGCGGGGGTGGACCGAACTATCCCAATATGTGAGGGTCGCGCCGCCTTGGGCCCGTCCGGTCCGGGGCGTGTGAAGGAGCGAGAATGCCGGTCAAGAGCCTGACGATCGCGATGGCCCTCGTCGTGCCGGGGCTGATGGCGCCGGCGCAGGCGGCCAACGCCACCGTCGATGCCTCGTCGGTCGCGGCGTCCGCCTATGTGCGGGCGCGCGCCGCCGACGTGCGGGGCGAGTTGCAGGCATCGGCGGCGGGCTATGCCGCCGCGCTCGCGATGGCGCCGGGCGAGGAGGATATCGCGCTGCGTGCCTATCGCGCCGCCATCGCCGCCGGCGACAAGGCGCTGGCGCTGCGCGCGCTCAAGACGCTCGACGCCGCCGGCAAGATGCCCGCCGACGGTCGTGTGTTGATCCTGGCGGATGCCGTGACCAATCGCGACTGGGTGACGGCCAACGTCGCGGCGAATCTGCTGGAGAAGGAGGTTTTCTCGCTCGTCCTGCCGGTGGTCCGCGCATGGATCGTTTATGGATCGAAGCAGGGCGATCCGCTCGCCTTGCTGGGGCCGCTGCCGGCGGTGCCCGATCCCTCCTCGCTGTCGGAAAATCCCAAGGCGGCGCCCACCAATGTCGTGCCCGCGCAGCAGACGCCGACGCCCTACGCCCCCGAACATCGCGCGGCGATGTTGCTGGCGATGGGCAAGCTGGACGAGGGCGTGGCGCTGGTGCGCGAGTTGCAGGCGGCCGGCCTGCCGGTGCGCATCCGCCTGCTCGCCGCCTCGGCGCTGGCGCGCAAGGGCCGCCGTGACGAGGCGCTTGCGCTGGTGGCGGGCGACGAGCCGGCGATGGCCGCCGCGCGCGCCCGCATCGCGGCGGGGCAGGCGCTGCTGCCGCCCACCTATACCGCCGCCGACGGCATCGCCGATCTGCTCGCGCGCATGGCCGCCGACGTGAACCGCCAGCGGGTGACGCCGGTGTCGATCGCGCTCGCCCGCATCGCCACCTTCGCCGCGCCGGCCAACGCCATCACCTGGCTCACGGCGAGCGAAGTGCTCAACCAGGCCGGCCGGCCGCAGGCGGCGCTGGCCGCGCTCGGCAACGTGCGGCCGGACGACGTGTTCGCCGATACGGTGGCCGCGCTCCGCCTGCGGCTGATGGTCGCGACCGACGACAAGGCGGGCGCGTTGGCGACGGCGCAGGCGCGCGTCGTCCAGCGGCAGGCGACGACCGACGACTGGCTGAGCCTGGGCGATCTTTATTCCGAACTGGAGCGCCATCGCGAGGCGGCCGACGCTTACACCAAGGCGCTCGGTCTTGCCGAAGGGCAGGGGCGGCAGGGCGACGATCTGTGGCCGATCCTGCTGTTGCAGGGCGGCGCGCTCGATCGGGCGGGCGACTGGGCCGGTGGCAAGGCGGCGCTGTCGCGCGCGCTCGCCCTCGCGCCCGAGCAAGCGGTGGTGCTGAACTATCTCGGCTATGCCCAGCTCGAAAAGCGCGAGAATGTCACCGAGGCGCGCAAGATGGTCGAGCGGGCGAGCGCCTTGCGCCCGGACGATCCCTCGATCACGGATTCGCTCGGCTGGAGCTATTACCTCACCGGCGATCTGCCCAGGGCGATCGACGCGCTGGAGAAAGCGGCGAAGGGCGATCCGGCGCAATCGACGATCAACGAGCATCTCGGCGACGCATACTGGCGCGCGGGCCGGCGCTATGAGGCGCGCTATTCGTGGCATGCCGCGCTGATCGTGGCCGAGGAGGCATCCGCCAAGCGGCTGCGCGAGAAGATCGACACCGGCCTCACCACCCAGACGGCGGCGCCTTGAGCGCGCCCGCCGTGACCGATGCCGAGACCGGCCCGCTGATCGAGACGGGCTACGCCAAGATCAACCTCGCGCTCCACGTCCGCCATCGCGCGGCGGACGGCTATCATGCGATCGAGACGATCTTCGCCTTCGCCGAGGATGGTGACCGGCTGATCCTGAACGATGGCGAGGGCGTGTCGCTGGCGATCGAGGGGCCGTTCGCCGCCGGGCTGGCGGGGGAAAGCGACAATCTCGTCACCCGCGCGGCCGATCGCTTCCTTGCCCGGTTCGGTGGGGGAGGGGCGGCCTTCACCCTGGAGAAGACTCTGCCGGTGGCGTCGGGCATCGGCGGTGGATCGGCGGACGCGGCGGCGGCGCTACGCTTGTTGTGCCGGCGGGGCGGGGTGGCGGTCGCCGAGGTGATGGACATCGCCGCCGGGCTGGGCGCGGACGTGCCCGCCTGCATCGCCTCTGTGGCGCAGCGCGGCACGGGCCGGGGCGACGAACTGATGTCGATCGCGGGCGATACGCTCGGCGGGCTGGCATTGCTGCTGGTGAACCCGCTCAAGCCCGTTTCGACGGGGGCGGTGTTCAAGGGCTGGGATCAGGTGGATCGCGGCGCGCTGGGCGAGGGCGATCCGCTGGCGGTGGCGCTGGCCGGGCGCAACGATCTGGAGCCGCCCGCGCTGGCGATCGAGCCCGAGATCGCCCGCGTGCTGGCCTTGCTAGGCGGGCAGGAGGGCGTGACCCTCGCCCGCATGTCGGGTTCGGGCGCGACCTGCTTCGCGCTGTTCGACGGCACCGAGGCGCGCAACGCGGCGGCGGAGGCGATCGGTGTGGCCGAGCCGGGCTGGTGGCTGATGGCGAGCCGGTTGCGGTGACATCGCTCACCCCCCAACCACCGTTCGTGCTGAGCCCTTCGACTGCCTGCAAGGCAGGCGCTCAGGATAAACGTCATGCAGGGCATGAAGTCGAAGCACGGGGAGAGCCACGCGCTTGGGCCACGCCCTTCGACTGCGCTCAGGGCGAACGGGGGAGGGTGGCGTGATCCCCTGGACAGAGCTGCCCGGTAACGACACCACCGGCATCCTCCTGATCGCCGACCACGCCTCCGCCATTGTTCCCGAGGGCGTCGATCTCGGCGTTCCGCCCGAACTGATGCACGAACATGTCGCGATCGATATCGGTGTGGCCGATGTCGCCCGCGCGCTCGGCTATCCCGCGATCCTCGGCGGCGTCTCCCGCCTCGTCATCGATCTCAACCGCGAGGCGGATTCGCCCGGCCTCGTGCCCACCGAAAGCGATGGCCACACGATCCCCGGCAACATCGATGCGGACGTCGCCGATCGCATCACCCGCTGGTGGCGGCCCTATCACGACCATCTCGCCGCCCGCATCGCCGCCATGCGCCCGGCGCTGATCGTCTCGCTCCACAGCTTCACCCCCGGCCTGCGCTCGCGGCCCGGGGAGAAGCGGCCATGGCAGGTGGGCGTGCTCTACAATCAGGACGAACGCGCGCCCCGCATCGCCATCCCCCTGCTCCGCGCCGCCGGGATCGTTACCGGCGACAACGAACCCTATTCGGGCAAGATCCTCAACGCGACGATGAACCGCCATGCCGAGGGGAACGGCATTCCCTATCTCGGCTTCGAGGTGCGGCAGGATCTGATCGGCGAATCCGAGGGCGTCGCGCAATGGGCGGCGCGGCTGAGGCCGGTGATCGAGGCGACGCGGGTGGGGCTTTCGGGCTGAGCCGTGCTCCTGCGAAGGCAGGAGCCCAGGGTCTCAAGCGATTCCCTCTGTAACCCTAGGCTCCTGCCTTCGCAGGAGCACGGAAGGGTTCAGACCGGGCGGCGCGTTGCCAGCCCCGCCGCGATCTTTTCCAGCCGCTCGGCCAGTTCGTCGAGCAACGGTGCGAGACCGGGCCAGTTTTGTTCGCCCGGTTCGGTGGTCGGGGTCGGCGCGGGAACGCCTTTGCGCAGGTCGTTAAGCTCATCGGCCAGCAGCAGCGAGGCGAGGAGCAATTGCCGCGCCTCGTTGACGCCGCCTACAGCGCGTCCAGCCTGACTGGCCTTCTGGTCGACGATCGCGGCGAGCGCGGTCAGATGCGTTTCCTCCCCGTCGCGGCAGGCGATCTCGTAGGTGCGGCCGGCGATCTTGAGGTCCACCTGCGCCATCAGCCGGCGACCCCTTCGGCGCCCGACGCATCCGCGTCCTCGCCGATCATCGCATCGAGGCCGATGATGATCTGGCGGATGCCGTCGCGCATCCGCTCATGCTGGTCCTCCAGGATCGCATAGGCCGCGCCGAGCCCGCCGGCGGGCGGCGGCTGGTCGATCTCCGCCTCGATCCGGGCGAGGGCGGCGTCGATTCGCCGCATGGCGTCAAGGGCTTTGTCGTCGGCCATCGCCGGGGAATAGCATGGCGGCGGACATTGGCAACGCATCGCACCGCACAACATGGGCGAAGCGTCTCACGACGCTCATGTCACCGGTGTCATATCTGCGCGCTGGTTGACGCCTCCGACGACGCAACGCAAAGGGACCGCGCGGCGGCGCACAATGTCTTTCGACTCGTGGGGCGGCGGCCGCGTCACTTCGTCTGTTCAAGGACTTTCATGACCGTCGCTCCTGCTCAGCTCGCCAATGCCGTTCGGGCTCTGTCGATGGATGCCGTCCAAGCCGCCAATTCGGGGCATCCCGGCATGCCGATGGGCATGGCCGATGTCGCGACCACCCTGTTCACCCACTACCTCCGCCACGACCCGACCGACCCGAAATGGGCGGACCGCGACCGCTTCGTGCTGTCGGCGGGGCACGGATCGATGCTGATCTATTCGCTGCTCCACCTGACCGGTTATGCCAGCCCCACGCTGGATGACATCCGCCGTTTCCGCCAGTTGGGAAGCCCCTGCGCCGGCCACCCCGAGAATTTCGAGATCCCGGGCGTCGAGGCGACCACCGGCCCGCTGGGTTCGGGCTTCGCCACCGCCGTCGGCATGGCCATCGCCGAGCGCCATCTGAACGCCACCTATGGCGACGATCTGGTCGATCACCGCACCTGGGTGATCGCCGGCGACGGCTGCCTGATGGAAGGCATCAACCATGAGGCGGTCGGCCTGGCCGGCCATCTGAAGCTCGGCCGGCTGATCGTGCTGTGGGACGACAATCGCATCACGATCGACGGCCCCACCTCGCTTTCCACCAGCGAGGATGTGAAGGGCCGCTACGACGCGAGCGGCTGGCATACCGTGTCATGCGACGGCCATGATGCGACCGACGTGGCCCGCGCGATCGAGGAGGCGCTGGCCGATCCGCGCCCGTCGCTGATCGCGTGTCGCACCGTCATCGGCTTCGGGGCGCCCAACAAGCAGGGCACCCATTCGGTCCACGGCTCGCCGCTGGGCGCCGAGGAAGTGGCCGCCACCCGCCAGGTTCTCCAGTGGATGAACCCGGCGTTCGATCTGCCCGAAGCCGTCACCGAAGCCTGGGCGCACGCCGGGCAGCGTTCGGCCGAGGATCGCAAGGCGTGGGACGCGCGGCTCGAAAAGTCGCTCGACAAGGGTGAGTTCACGCGGCGCATGGCGGG